>PRDH01000019.1 GCA_003345545.1 Candidatus Thorarchaeota archaeon | reverse complement strand
TATCTCCAGAGACATCTGCAAGTGAGAG
Organism: Candidatus Thorarchaeota archaeon; assembly: GCA_003345545.1. Taxonomy (GTDB): domain Archaea; phylum Asgardarchaeota; class Thorarchaeia; order Thorarchaeales; family Thorarchaeaceae; genus SMTZ1-45. The sequence continues at coordinate 88,100 of PRDH01000019.1, read as the reverse complement.
AATGAACAACGTAATCAATACTAGAGTGAGAGTTCTAACGGTCCTCATTGTTGCATCACCATATCTTACTGCCTGTCACATTCTTACTTACAATCTGAAACAATGTGTAGCTCTGCTAACTGATGTATAATAATTCATGTCGTTCAGACTGCGCCACCAAAAATCGCCAAGGCGCCGTTTTTTCGATAAATCGGTCTTCAACTGACTTGTGGGCGAAGAAAGAGGAAGCAGAGGTTAACTCTGCTACTTCTTGTTCTCTTCGAGGCTCTTTACTAGCTCTTCCACCAGTTCTCTTGGAAGTTGGCGGGCCTGCTCAAGGATGGTGTCAATCTCGTATGGAGGAACTCCTCGTTTTTCAAGATCCTTGCGCAACTCCTCGATTTCATTCGAACTCATCCGCTCGAATTTCGCCTCTGCCTCTTCCTCGACGGCACCCTTTCTGAGTACTGCTTTCTTCTTGACTGGGACTATGGGTTCTACTGGTTCTTCCTCTGGAGGCAACAGCCTAGGCTCTTCTGCAGCCTTCTTGACAGGAGCGGCTGCTTCGGCGGCTGCTTCGGCGGCTTCTTCGCCGCTCAGACGCTTGCCTGCCTGTTTTTGGATCGCCTGAAGTGTTTCCTCGATGGTCTTGCCATCACGTCGAGCGGCCCTCATGGCCTCCTGCATGATGACTTCTTTCACGAAGGCAGCCTGCTCGCTCGTCTTCATCTTCGAGATGTCCGCCTTGAACTCCTCTAGTTCATCAGGATTGAGATTCGTGAGGATAGCCAGCTGCATGAGCAGTTCGCCCATCTCAGGCACCTGAATCGGAATGGATTCCTCGGGCATATCTGCAGCAGTGCGAGTGATCTTGAGTTCCGCGAATGTGTCATTGAACAGGTTGGCGATGAGTTGAGTTCTCTCTTTCACATCGGAGATTGGCTTGGGTATCTTGTTCTTCCTTATCGACTTTATCTGCTTGTTTATCTGGCGTATTCGCTTCGGCACGCTCCACACTTTTACGTAGAGTCCAAGGAGAGTTATGACCACTAGGCTGATGGGTAGTCCAATCTCCGTTACTTGACCAATCAAGATGTCTGTGTCGTTGGGGCTGGCAGTTACTGTAATCAGGAGTTCAGCATCAACATGGAACTCAGTCTGGAGAGTCAAACGAATAAGCGAATCTCCACTGGTACCGACCACAAGAATCTTGACATAATACTGACCATTCCCAAGCGATCTGGATTCGGTCGCCCTAGCTGAGGCAGAGAGTATGGTCGGATACGATATATTGGCACCTAGCACACCCTCATTATGCCAGGTGTCGCTCAATGTGAAGTAGACTTCAATCTCATCGCCATGAATTGCATCGAATTCCGTTGGACCATCATACACCATCTCAGTCGGCACAGGAATAATCTCGATACGAATGATGACATCTCTGGATATGCGATTCTCATAGCTCATATGGATTGACAGGTAGAAAAAGTCCGAGTAGATTTCTTTCACAGCATTGTTATACCAATAGAGCGATAGATCATTGGTGTCAAAGATATAGCAGTAGTATCCGTTGCCGAGTCTTACCAATGTGATATTTCTTACCTCCGGGAAATAGGACTGTGCTCTCAGTGTTGCCTGAATTGAAGCGTAGTTTATGCCGCCGAATAGACCACCAACATGACTCGTATCGTTATAGAAGAATGTAATATTCACGTAATCATTCATAGGCACTTGCAAGAACTTTGGATCATCACTCGCTTGATAGGTCCGATCATCGCCAACAATCACTGAAAGTGCTGTAGTTCGGAGATCCACAAAGATATTCGCGCCACTAGTTCTTTCCTCATAGTTGTCTTTCGCAAAGCTGACAGTGATCCTGTATCGAGTGTCAGACTCCAAGTATGTAGTATCGATTTCGAGCAAATAGGTACCATTTCCGAGGTCATATGCAGACAAGCTTGGAAACGGACCATATTCGAAGGTTACAGACGCATTGTCGATACCTGTATGGAACCACGTATCATCATAGAAGAAACTGATGTTGCCAATCCAGCCCCAAGCATAGGACTCTGTGGTCAATGGCCCGATAACCTCAGTAGTTATCTTCTTGATGGTGAGAGTTAGACTCACCTGTGCTGCCGCATAAATCGGATCATCGGGAATCCCTGCAAAGGTGATGCCCCAAGTACCAAATGCGCACTGGGTTGTGTCGAATGTGAGCTCCCAGATTCCGCCCCCTATGTGAGTGAAATTCAGATTGAGTCCCCACCGGAGATCGGTCCAATAGACAAGGGCATCAGTCATTGGAGTGTTGTTTATCGCAGGAACAGTGAAGTTGAGCCTGAAAGTAATGATTTCTGAGTACACAGCTTCTATACGCGGGCTCTCGGGATCGAATAATGGATCTGCTGGATATAGAGGACTTACTTTGGTCGTGGTCTGTTCAATAAGGATTTTGAACTGGCTCACAGCAGGGTTGTAGTTAGTGATGACTGCAGTAATTCTGACATCGTACGAAGCAGGATCTAGTATTGTAGGTCCTCCCTCCGGAATGGTTCCCGTCCAAATCGAAGTGAAATTAATAGGTTCGAGATAGTATTGTTGACCTCTGAAAGTGATGTAGACTTCTATTACCAAGTCATTCTGAATGGGCTGAGCGCGAATAATATCAGTCAGTGTGATGTTGACAGCGACAGAGTTACCACGTGGAACTACCAATACCTCTTCGGTAGGCGCGATGATATTCATCCCGCTGGGCAGAGTGAGGATGACAAGGGTTATCGTTGTCGTGGCTGTGACATGTTGGTCTTTGCTTGCTTGGATGGTGACCACTCTCGTTCCAGCACCTATAAGTGTTGTATCAATATCGGCTTGATACTGACCTGGAGTGCCAGTGGGTGTCATGCCAGTTACTGGGAGGCCATAGACAGAGTATGTGACCGTTGCTCCAGTTGTCCCGGAGCCTGTCAGTAGACTCTGGAAGAAAACAAATACATGTGCAGAACTGGTCCAGTTGAGCTGCATCGAAGACTCATTCGGTGTGAGACTTGTGCTGATTAGAGTGACACTGAACGATGGAGTGACCTGTGATTGAGCATAGTAGGTCTTTACGGCTGATATTCGAAGGGTGTAACTTCCCGTACTGGGCAGATTTGAGGTGCTGAAGGTGATGTTATACTGACCTGGATGTCCAGCAATAGGATTCCAAGTCCATCCTTGAACGGGTAGTGCACTTCCATAGTATTGGACGCTGATTGTTGCTCCGCCGATTTCGAGCTGTGCATGGTCAAGGTCAGTATAGGTCACTATGAGCCATACGCTTCCAGTAATCTGTACTGTGGGAGGAGCAGGAAATCCAGCTTGGAGCGATGCCCTCATGATATCAATAAGACCATTGAGTGTGATTGTTGTCTTGTTCCCATAGAATGGTGACAGAAGTGGATTCCAACGAACTTGCACATCAAATAGGAATACGCCTGTACCTGGAAAACTGCCTGAGTATACACTGATGGTATATCTTCCAGTCACTTCAGAGATGTCGTAGTTGACACCCTGCACAAAACTTTCATTCTGGCAACCGAAGAGAATGATAGCCCCTGAAACAGGATTTCCACTATCAAGATCAGTGAGGTCCAGGATGATCGAGAGTGTATCACCTTTTGGGGTTCGGTCTAGCTGTCCTGTTTCAACAAGGATGCTACGTCCCACTATCGTGATCTTTAGCGTTGTCGTAGCATCTGCATAGAATGGTGCTAGAGAGCCTAGCCAATCAACAGAAACGATGAGGGAGAGACCAGTGACTGGAATCTTCGAGAGTGTGACCGACGAAATCACTACTTCAAAAGATGAACCGACAGGGGTTATTGTGAAACCGCTCGTAATCTCCGTGCCGTTGGCAAACCTGAGATGAATATTCGATGTCGTGATTGATGTAATAGGAATGCCAGCATCTAGGTCCGTGTAGACAAAAGTGAATACAACATTATCAAGGTATTTCACTTGAGACGGAGGCACAGTCACGGCAACGCTCGTTTCTCTCTGACGTACAAGGATATTGACAACCCGGGTCGCATTGCTATGATAGGGAGAACCAGCAATCCAATTCGCTTTGATAGTGAGTGAACGGGTTCCCAGGCCACCTAGGAACTCAGAGTCGACCGTAATAATGTACTCGCCGGATACACCCTGGGAGAGCGTGTAGTGCGTGTTCAATAACAAGGGTACAGAGTTATTGAGAACAACAATCTGCGCATTCGCGATACCGGCACCTGCTGCATCAGTGTCAGCAAAGAAGACTCTGAATTGAGCATTGTCATCATAAGGAGTTGTTTCAGGCTCTAGGGTCTGAGTCAAGATAGAGTACCGTAGCCGCAACGTAAACTGCACAACAAGATCATCTGAGGCATAAAAGGGAGCTTGACTTGCATAACTCATCCTAAGCGTCACGGTCACAGGGGTACCGATGACAAAGCCTTGATTGTAAGTTTCAATAGAAAGCTCATAGTGCTTGAAGACAGGATTCCAGACGATTGAATAGATCCAATTACTGCCAGTGACAAACTGCAGTTCCACGGGATATGAGCCAGCTGACGTGTTCGCAATAAAGCCCGCAGTGTACAAGTCTTGGTAGTACAGAATGACCTGGACCGGCGAGTTGTAGGGGACTGTTGCCACTGGTTCTGCAGAGAGCAGTGTGATTCTGTATCTGATATTGAATTCGCGAATAATGTAGGCGGGAGCGATGTATGATACTCCGGCGTTGAGTCCCACGCGCAGTTGATACGTTCCTGGAGATGGGGCGTAAGTTGTATTGAGAGTGACTCTGTATATGCCGGATGCGATTTCGGCATAGCTGTACTTGCCGACATTGATTGGAGTCAAGCCATCGTAGAGAACTAGAGCTGCACCGGAAATTGGGTCTGAAGCCCCACCAGTGATATCTATCCATGTGACATTGAACACGACTGCATCCATGTACTGTGTGGGAGCAGGTGTGAGAAACTCCATAAATGTTTCTCGAGCAATCACTGTTACAGATACGAGTTTTCCAGTACGACTCGCATAGAACGGTACACCACTCCAAGTGACACCGAGGGTGAATGAATGTGAACCTAGTGTCGTGCCGAACTGGTCGGTGTTGAACGACACTGTGAATATGTGTGATGTACTGTTGTACGATACTGAGTAGTCGGCAAGACTCAATTGAACTGTCAATGAGGGACCATCATTGATGGGGATGCTCAGTCCTCCAGTTACATCCTCAAATGTGAACGTGAAGGTCGCATTTTCACCATAACTCGTGGGAGAGGGAGGTGTAGTCTGCAGCAAGGTGTCCCGTTGTAGCACCCTTAGAGATACAACATCAGTGCGGTTTGCATAGTAAGGTGAGACACCCTTCGCCCACTCCATGGAGATGTCCATGTAGATTAGGCCAGTCCTGCTGAAGACAGAGGTGTTGAACTGAATCGAGTAGTTGCCCGGCTGTGATGCAGACCAGTCAATTATGGTGATGCCCGAGGGACTCACGGACTCACCCTGGAAACTGACAAAGATGAAGACATGACCAGTCAGATTATCAATTCCAATGCCGCTGAAGATATCACTGAAGAAGAAGGTGTAACTCATTGTACCAAGGTAGGGTGTTGGTTCAGAGGAAAGGAGGAGCGTGAGAGCAGACTCGCGACCGACAACGTTCGCTGTCGCAACGAGAAACTTGTCCTGGAACTTCGAATACGGACCTGTCCAATCAGCGTACACGGTGAAGGTCTGGAGGCCAAGACCAAATTGTGAAGCTGGCACTCGAATAATGTAGAATCCGTCACCAAGCACCGAATCGTATTCATAACTTGAGGAAACAAGTCCAGATGCGTTCTGGACAGAGAAGATCACAAGAGCAGATTTGACACCAACAGCATTGTCCAAGTCTCCGTAGTAGACTGAGATGTTGAATATGCCAATAGTGCTGGTGGGCTCAATGGAACTGACAAGTCGGAAGTCAGTATTGTGTGTCCGAATCGTGACAGTGATATTGAAACTCGCAGTCTGGTAGTTCGCTCCCTTTGAGAAGGTGAAACTGCGTATCACATTTGACGAAATACCATCCGAATCAATAGTCTGGAATACTATTCTGTATCTCTGTATCCCTACTACGTACTCAACTGTAAACCTGCCCCAAGTGGATACAACATCGGTGTCTCCAGTGTTGTTGTCAATTGGCAACAGCCTATCAAGATCCGTGTAATCTGCGTAGAAAGTCACAGAACTGCCAAGGGGTATCACCAGCGATCCAACTGATGGAATCACTGATGTGTAGGCGGCTCTGATAACAATCCTGAACTGCAGTGTCCTCGCGACAAAACCCGCCTTGTAAGCGGTGATATTGATGTAGTATGTACTCTGAGCAAGACCTGTCACATTAATCCAGACGGTGTAGGCTCCGCCAGTCAAGTCAACTTTGCCGTAGACCCAGGTCGGATCGGATGAGATTGTTGCACCTACAATACCAGTGCCAAAGTCCTCATCTACATAGTTCAGGGTAATCTGAACATTCATGCCGAATGGCGTGGTCACTTGTGGGTAGTTGGGTGAAGTGAGAGAGCTGACGATTTCGCGATAAGTAAAGCGAATCAGGATAGACGCATCAGCATAGCGACTATCAGCTGAGTGGAAATACACTCGAATCTCATACGTGCCTCCTGGGAAGTAGGAGGAACTAATCGTCAGATTGTATCGACCGATTGAGTGTTGTGTGGTATCAAGCGAGAACACGTAGGATGGTACCGAGAACTCACCAGCAGCTCGACCTGTGATGGGATTGCCATAGTACTGCCCAGGTTCGCTCACATTGAGCCGCAAGCCGACTCGGAAATCGGACCCTTTGGGGAACACGAAGCTCGCAGGATCGTAGTACAGTACAGTTGCCATCTTGCGGATAGTTATCGTGAACTGATAGTTGGGGGGCGCATCATAGTTGTTACTAGACATAGTGGTAATCACTTGGACAATCCTTGTCCCCACCGGCCATGCACTGGTGCCCAAGGACACCGTGTAACTCCCACTTAGGGTCTGGGACCCGCCAATCCATTGGAACAGCATTTGTTGCACAGCACCGACAGGCACAGGAGTGCCATTATCAAGATCCGTGAGGATTACCGTGAGTGGAGTCAGATTTCCATAGGGCTGTGTTACGACTCCAGCTACGGTCAGTGAAGTCCTGTGGCGCCTGATTGTTATATCAAATTGAAATTGGTCAGGAGCCAAGGAATTTGCGCTGGACATCGTGACCGTAAGAGTCACGGTCTCTGTGCCTATCAACCAGTCATTTGTTGTCAGAATCTGTGTGAAGCTGGAGAGTGAACCGAAGTTATCGGCTGCATAGGAGTCAGTTGTAAACGAGAATGTTGAAACACTACCAATCGCTACCGGCAATCCAGTGTCTAGGTCAATCAAGACCACGGTGACCTGTGTGTTACTTCCATACGGTGTAACAAAATCCCCTTGAACTGAAACTGAAGTGTAGTGCGCCCTCAAGGTGAATGTCACAGTGACGGTGGCAGTCTTCAGATAGGTATTGCTGGAAGTGGCTTTGAGAGTGTATATGTGATCACCAAGGCTCAGAGCAGCAGAATCAACAGTCACAGTATAGACACCACTGCCCTCGTCAACATAGGATTGGACAGGCGAGTTGTCTCCAAAGGTAATAGTAGCTCCCTGAATGGGAGTACCTGTGTAAGAATCTATGAAAGTGAGCGTGGCGGTGAAGTCCTCACCAACGGGAGTTGTCGATACACCTGAAGAGTCAAGCCCTGTGTTGTGATAGAGGTCAATATCGAAATACTCGTTCGCATTATTGTAGTACGGATGAGTTGATGCCACATTGATGCGCCATCTCTTCGCACTGGCAAGGTCATTTGTATCAAGCACCTTACCGTACTTTCCTCCTCCATAGGAGTCCAGAGTCACCGTGCTCGGAGAAGTCCAGTTGATAGTGACAGTTGCACCGTTGACTAGTTGAGTACTGTTTAGAGTGTCCTTCAGTTCGAACTCGACAATCACTGCATCGCCAGCGGTCTTTACGGACAGGCGATCACCGACTGCATCGATTGGTTTGGTGAGCGTGAGGTATGTATTGCGTTTCACTGTGAAGGTGCGTTCGATTAGACCGGTTCGGGTCGATACTGATGCACCAGTATCATTGTAGTAGACAGAAGCTGTCCAGATACCTGCTTGAGCAGTTGAAAGGAGAGTCTGCGTGAATGTATGATTGGGTGACGTCCGGGCCTGTTCAGTCCCCTTCGACGCGAATGTCGTAGGTGATGCCTGGTTATCCCACTCGGTCTTGAGCCATCCCTCAGAACGGTATATTGTAGCTACACGGAACTCATCCATTTGGCCAGTGAACCAACCGGTTCCTTCATAGCTAGTCTCAAAGTTTCCTCCACCAAGTTGCCATTCTTCGATATAGCTCATATTAGCTTGTGTTGTTGAACCATAGTGTCCGACCGTAACATCATACGATGCTTGTGAATATCCAATAAAGATCTTATTCTTTGAAGGATCAGATTCGTTAGAATAACAGCCGATATAGTACCATCCGGCATTCCATGTGCCAGTCCCTAAGGGGCCCAAGGTCCATGAATACATTGGCGCATTTGTCGAGCTCTCCACTTTGAATACAAGTGAGCCATTCGGGACCTGACTCTGCCCGTAGTCTTGGCCTACGAGCGCAATAACCATATCATGATTGATATCGAGGTATTTTTCCATGATTACCTTGGTGGTCGGTGATGTGGGGCTATGTATTGAGGTGAGGCGGAACCAGCCCGTAATCATCACATCATCAGCAGGGGCAAGAGACTCGGAGAGTGATATGTAATCATTACCGTCAAAGCTCTGAGCATAGCCCACTCGCGTTGTCAGAGTCTCGACATTCCCATGTTGAATGCCATCATATCCATGACCTGTCGCATCGTAATGTGTGCCTGTCGAGGCCTCGTCAACTACATCCTCACCAAGATGCCAGACTGCTTCCATATTCGGACCCCAGACACCTTCAGGATCCTCGAGGTTATCGACAATTGGACTTCCATAATACATTGAGAATGTGTTCGTAACAGTAGAGGAGAGATTGGCACAGACCCACACTACCAGACGAGCGTCAGTCACAGTGTAGTCCTGCTTGAAGTACTCTATCTGGTGAGGGAGAATCGCGCTGCCCATGGCAAACATGATGTCTGAACCATCAGCTCGAACCTTGCTTGTGCTGTGAAGGTCAGTATCAGTGAAATCGAGAGCTATTGGGAAGTTGATCACATCTTCATACACGTTGTTGGTTGGGACAATCGTGAAGTCCTTCCTATATTGGAATGATGGGAACTTGTGCGATGGATTAGTGATTGTCGAATTAGAGAGAGAATACCGTACGGAGCCACTGGGATCAGTCAGCACAAGCCCGACAGTTGCTCCCTGGACGGTGGGAGTGGTTGCCAAGTACTTCATGGAGTCGCCAATGTTGAAAGTCGCTGTGGTCGAGAGCGCTTCACCAGTTCTTCCTAAGGTCAGGTCTTGGGCAAAGTTCCAGCTGATGAATTTGAGCGTCCAGATACCCCAGAAATCGATAGCCGAGGAATTGATGGACAGAGTTCCTGCCTGATACCACCAGTCCTGCGGGTAACTCTTGATATTGCTGAATGGATTCAGCACTGCTGTTGGTTTCCACTCAGCCATAGGATACTCCACACTGAAACCAAACGAGGTCGCGCCAGCAGGGGGTGACACCATGACCTTTGCGGTCCAATTGACAATGCTGCTTCCACTCTCGATGAAGAAACTTGTACCGGGGTCAAGGTCCTCATCGAGGGTCTGACCATTCCCGCCGATATCGAATGTGAGGTTGACATCCAATGTGACTGGTGCCGTAGAATCTGTCGTGAAGAGCACACTCGTTTCTCCGGCATCGGTCCAGACATCAGGATTCTTTGACTCTGTTCCTACAGAGTAGAATGTTGATGGACTATTCTGATTTCTCCATTCTGTGAGAATCCAATTGCCTGAGAGAAGCGTGGGCAGCATTCTGATTTCGTCAATCTTGCCATCCCAATGCCTTGAATCGCTCGTACCAGTTTCCCAATTAGCTATGATGAACATAAGGTCAGAATCTTTTACTGTTTGTCCATACTTTAAGCAAGTTCTATCAAGTACACCATCAATATATAGAAGCACTGTCTGCGATGCTGCACTCCAAGTCCAGGACAAGTAATGCCAAGCTGTGTTTGTTGGTATTGATATGCTATCGTTGTTTGCTGAAGGGTATATAGTAGATCCAGTATTCGTACTAAGCCTGACCCGCATTCTGCCAGCTGAATTCACAGCCAAATGCATAATGCAATCAGCTGTGACAGTGCTAGGGGCCTTCGAGAAGATTCGGTCATCCGAAGTAAGGTCATGATAGATCCATGCACTCATAGTAAGCTGTGACCATTGATCAGTGTAAATCTGACCAACAGAGATGGCGTCATCAGCGCCATCAAATTCGATGGCATTACCAATCATGCCAGCTACCAGATTCTCGCTCACCATGCTACCGTAAGATGTTCCATGGTGATTGTTGGCTGCACTGTCATATTGTATACCCGCAGGGTTGTCATTGAGGTGCTGGACTATCTCGTAGCTGTCCCACACACCAGTGGAGTAGCTCGATGGTACATCTTCACATCCATAGTGCATGGTAATCGCCGTATCAATAGTGCTAGACAAACTAGGAACTTTGACCCATGCCACGAGATGAGCATGCGTGGCATTATAGTTCTGATCAAAAAGCTCAATCTCATAGTCAAGAGGTTGGCCATTCAGAGTGAAAGCAATGTCATTGCCACCTGCGAGGACACGATTCTTTAAATCGGTATCAACGAGATCGATTAAGACTGGGAAGTTGGCTAGTGTGGAAGCTACGCGCGTATGATCAATCGTGATGGTTTTTTGATAGTCGTACATGACAACATGGTCTTCAGTCTCTGGAATGACATACTCAACATAGAGTCTTGCAAGGTCCTCCTGGCCCCAGCCCGTACTTCCCTTAATGTTGCTGTATCTCTGGAAATAGTCAGAGTTCATGTAGTCAATCATTAGGCATATGTAGTTGCCCTGGGACCATCCAGATCGGCTGACAACCTTCTGAACAAGTGATCCTATCTCAGGAGACTTGTATCGGGTGTCAGGAGACGTGACCCATGAGTTGAAAGTCCAATCTATACTGGTTGGCACCCAACTATATCGATTCTCGAGAGAGGGAGGTCCTGCTGTGAAAGCAGCCACATTATCAGCATCTGCAACATAGACTCGGGCACCATACATGAAGGGGCTTGAAGAGGCGATTGCTTCAACCTCCACCCATGCAGAGGTAACTATCGCGCCCTGTGGAACAGCCACAGGAAACTGAATGCCAATCTGGAAATCGGCGTCTACAGTCCAATCGCTGCCCCAAATACCGAACTCAATATTGCCATCATTATTGTAACCATCAAGATCGATTTCGTTTGAGTAGTCCCAGCAATCACGATTGGCATCGTCAGGGACATACGGATAGTCGCTCCCCGAGGTAGAACCCCAGACGATGGTTCCGTTTGCCTTGAGGTCAACCTGCTCAGGGAACGGTCGAGCTAGAAACATCAACTGCAGGTCATCAATGTAGGCTATGGCAGTAGCTGCCGACGTCTGAGTACCGGTGAGGTCAGATGCCAGACCAACATCAAGCTTCAAGACACGATTCGCAAGACCCTGCAAAGAGGCAGCCTGAACTGTCACGGATGCAGTCAGCCAAGTGGTTTTGGCGTCGCTAGATTCGAATACGTGGTACTTGGTGACATAGCCTCCGAGCCTAGTGAATAGATGGAGTGTGTCAGTCATGGTCGAACTGGAATGAACATAATACCTGAACGAAATCGTGGCAGAATAGACCTGCCTCCACGGGGTAGGTACCATCTGGCTAACGAATACCTCATCGTTCGGATTGTGGACAAAGCTAGCCAAGTATTGGGACCCTAGAGAAACGCCGTAAGTCCCGCCATATCCGCCTGCATCTGACCGGATTCCATACACATTGTACAGTGGGTGAGGGTCGTCAGATGCGACACTCTTGACCAGAGTCCAACCATCAGGCACGTAGACTGCATCATCGTTGTAAGTGGGGGTCGAACTTACAATGAACCTCTCTGTATGGTAGTTGTTCAAGTTGCCGTTTCTAAGAACATTGCTGGTGGTAAAGGACAGGGCATCAATCTGAGCGGCGAGGTTAGTGCCAGACCAACCATCTGTAAGTGTGACAGAGCTTGTGCCTGGGCTCGCAGAGGTGATTTGCATGGAACCAGCGCCTACGCTGGACACAATGCCATTCATCAAAACAGGCAGAGATGCGCCGGTGCCTGAGTTCAAGTCCCCACTCTGGGATACGGTCGATCCTCCATCTAGTGGGCTCAGCTCTGGGAGTCTATTCAGATTAGTATCAGACCCAGCAAATGGGCTTGTTACGGGAATTAGAAAGACTACTATCAACAGAATACAGATTAGACCGCATCTCCTCATGAGGTGACTTTCTCCTCTCGAATGGTACAGTACTTGAGCGAGCATTCATCCGTCGTGCTTACGGAACACCCGCTCGTACCGATTATTGCATTGAATCACGTGTATAAGAAGAAATCTTCTGTAAATAGATTCCGTTTCAGATTAGACTCGACCATTTATCGACACAATGCAACTGGATATCAGTGAATAGACTTCATGAAGTCGCGGTAGCCAAGAAAACGATAGCCTTGGCGGTCCCTCAGGTCAGCCAGCAATTCAAAGAGATTATTCATCCTATAATCAAAGGGGTGTACCGCTACCTGCAGGGCACCCCCCAGCTCAATCTCAAACATGGCGGCCTCTGTATTAACAGTCCTCTGACCCTGGCTGATTATCCGTGCTCCGGTACCATGGATTTTGGAGCCCGCAGAGCTGTATAGGTTATCCCCAATAACACAATAATCAAGTCCGACTTCGCGAACTGCCTTCGCAATACGTGGAGGCGCATCCCACATTGGAGGAATGAATCCCACAGGTCTCTTCCCGAATCCCTGTTTAATGAGGCTGATTCCATCCTTCAGGCGCGCCACCGCTCTTTCTTTTGTCAGATTGCAGAACTCACATGGTGCTCCAGACTTGGTAATGTGAGAATATCCGTGGAGTGAGATCTCAAGGTCAAGCGATAGCAGGAATTCAGTGAAGGGCGAACCCTTGACGAAGCAATTGCTCTTCTTCATTCCATAGAATGGTGTGACTAGCAAAGTCATGCTCTCCATGCCGAGCCCAGCAAGAAGGTCATAGGTATGGATAATGTCATCCTCATATGCAGGTGTGATATCATGCAGGGAGAGGAGTGCTATGGTGTCCGCCACGGGTTCGACTACCTCTCTCACACTACATCACCAGAATTGGAATCTCCATGATCCTATGGAGCAATACCCTTGAAAACCATCACGGAAGAAGCCTATTCTCAGGTCGGCTTGCCCCATTGCTTGTAGGCAAGCTCTATGTCTTTATCAGTGATTGTCTTCCGTCCTGTGTGGGTAGTTATCTGGAAGGCTCTTGCTGCTAGGTATTCGCCGACGTCCTCAAGAATATGAGCTAACCTCTCAGCTCCTTTGTCACTCACGCGTCCCGCCCCCGCTCTACGGATGAGCTTATCGATTGGTGCTACTGGGATGATTCTGTCTTTCTTTGATCTGGGCAAGACCTCTCTCACTCCTCTGGGATAAACAGGTCTTATACACGCGTTCCTCACGCAAATTAGTTTAAGAACTTTGTATTACCGGAAAGAGTTGGTGCAACACCTTTTAGCTTGACTTGAAGGGCGCTATCAGTTCAAATGGGCAAGAAGAGGCATGATAGGGGAGTTTTCGCTATCACTTCTTCCTGAGAATCAGCACCCTTGCTTTTTCGAGCTCCGATTTCAATACACTTGAATCCATGGTTCTCTCGCCTTCAATGGCTTTCTGAACCGTTGAGGAAACAGCAGGGTACTTGGGAGCAAGATCGCAACACTGGAGTCCCGCCTCAGCAAAGGTATAGGTTCCTATTTCCTGAGCAATTCTTTCGATGTCAACCTTGTCATCACCCGCAAGAGGCCTCAGAATCGGAAAGTCCACTACTGCTTCATCGATGACCCTGAGATTCGCTGTGGTCTGCGATGCCTGTTCACCGATAATCTCTCCGGTCACAATCGCGTCTGCGCCCTCGACAAGAGCAATCTCACGGGCTATACGCATCATATTCCTCTTACAGAAGAGACATGTCATCTTTTCAGGACCATGTCTTATCGCATCCTCAAGGTCAGGCCAGTGAGGGACTATGTACATCTTGACTGTGTGACCATAGACATAATTTGCCAGCAGCTGTGCTTGTCGTATCGCAAGCTCGGTGCAGTTCTCATCGCAGTGGGGAGAATTGTCAAAGTACACAAAGATGGGAATGGCTCCTCGCTTGATGACTTTGAAAGCAGCTATCGGAGAATCTAGTCCTGTGGATATCGTGCACACGACTTTGCCTTGTGATCCGGTCGGCATACCTCCCACGCCCTTCAGGGTTTCGGTGAAGATGTGAGAGGTTGTGTCCCGCACCTCAACGTAGATTGATTGCTCTGGATTCTCCAGGTCCACTTTGAGCTGTAAGTCGGGGTTGCCTTCAAGCAGACGCTCACCCAAGCGGTTTCTCAATTCTTGACTTGAATACGCATGATCGCCAATTCTGCGGGCGCCGACTGCAAACGAAAGGCCTCTCCTGAAATTGGCGCGAGCAAGGGTCTCGGCTGTTTCCAGTATATCATGCAGGCTTGAAGAGGTGACCACTACAGGAGATGTAGAAACGACGCCGAAGATTCCGGCCGCAATCTCTGCTGCTCTTATCGCTTCATTGGTATCGACAAAGATACGACTGAATTCATCGCGGACAGCAGAATAGGGGACTCCCTTCTCATCGAGTGCTGAGCGTATGTGGTCTGCTAGCATTCTCGTCATCCGGCGACGAGTCTGTTTTGACTTGATTCCTATCTCTCCGAAACGGACAAGCACAGACGAGTACTCGATTGGCAAAAGATGAACACCTGATAGAAATCAACGCGTGTAGGATGTCTTATGAACTTAGCCAAGTGGCCTATCCAAATGGTCGATTGTAGGTTCTAGGTAAACAGATCTCAATAGCTGTAGGGACTCGTGGAGCACCTGAGGACCGCAACTGATTATCTACGTCGGATGATGATCAGTACAACCACAACTACCACTGCTGCGCCAACTGCCGCGATAAGAAGTATGTTGGTATCAAACGGCGTTCCGGTTGGTGTCGTGGACGCCAGAGTGGTAGTAGTATTCGTAGAACCCGTTGTTGTAGTGGTAGTAGTCGTCGTTGTAGTCGTCGGTATCTCAACAGGAGTCACATTGAGTGGATTCCCCAAGAAGTAGTCTTTCATGAGAGTGAAGGTGTGTGTGTTGTCAATCGTCACGTTTAGTGGAAGTTCAGAGAAGGCAGACCCATAACAGAAGAGCGGTACTTGCGAAGCAGTGTGATACGCTGCTGTCCAATCAACGGTGACATTGTTAGCCCGTGCTATTCTCAGAGTTTCGTTCTCATTTTGTGTGAGAAGACTTGAAGGAAGCTCACTGCCAAGATTGTCGCTGACAACCACTAGACCCTCAGTTTCATGATCAGCAGTCACAATGAGAATCACATTTGAATGAGCTTTGGCATAGTCCAAAGCAACTTTCACGGCATTGTCGAACTCAATTGTTTCCAAAGCGTTGTTCACTTTGTTTTCAGCATGCGCTGCAAGGTCAATCTGACCTCCTTCAACCATCAAGAAGAATCCGTCAGGATCTTGCGATAGCAGCTCGATGGACTTGTTCGTCATCTCAGCAATCGAGGGCGTCGTTGCATAATTGCGGTCAATCTCATATTCCATATGGTCAGGATCGACACCGGTTCCGAAGAAGCCCAAGATTTTACCTGTTGTGACACCCATCATTGATGAACGATCATAGACGACGGAATAATCATTTGATACCATTGCATTGATTTGTTCTGTTGAGAAGTACGTTGAACCTCCTCCGAGAAGTACATCGACATTAGCATCCTCAACCAATTGAAGCACCATCTCATCTCTGTCATTCCTATCAGGAACATGGGTTGTGAAAGCAGCCGGGGTTGCATCGACAATACGACAGGTAGATACAACACCTGAGGATTTGTTGAGGCTCTGTGCGAACTCAAGTATGTTCTCTACAGAAGTTCCATTTGGAAGCATCCCAACCATGTCGTTGTTCGTCTTGTATCCAGTCGCAATTGCGGTGCCGCCAGCCGCAGAATCTGTGATTGCAGCATTAGCGCTATGTGTCGTTACTGAAGCATTCCATGTCAGTTGCTGCATAGCCAGAGAACCGTTCTCGCCTACTTCGACCAATTGGGCCAATTTGACGTGTTCAAAGCCCATCCCGTCGCCGATCATCAGGATAATGCTGAGAGGCTCTTGATTCGCAAGTATCGTTTGGCTCGTCGGTTCATTGCCAATCAAGGCGGCGGTCGGGAGCAAGAAGACCATGAGAAGTGATGATACAAGCAAGACTCGTGTTAGTGAGGTGGTGTCTGTCATGAGATGGTTCCCCGATTCGAGAACAGCCAGCTAATATAAGCATTAAGGAATCAACACCTCATGTTTAGCCAGGGCTTCAAATCGGAAGTGTCGCAAACCTCCCTGCATCTTCAGTCAGAGTCCACTGTCAGAGTTCCCATGGGCGCAATTATGAAAACAGAGACCTAGGCAGGGGCGGATGGGGCATGCCTCCGCCTGACAGGTAGAACTTATACTATACTTGAACTGAGACCTTTCCGTTTATGGCATTGATCTTCATGGTCTTCGACTTCTTGCCTGAAGTGACCTTGACGTAATAGGTGGGAACATAGAATCCATTTAGTTCCTTGAAGTTCAGTTCCTGAAGAACAACACGCTTTGCGTCAGAAGGTCGTGAGGCAGCTATATTGCTAACAGCCTTGACTACCTTGTCTACGCTAGCAAACGGTCCAGCAGATATAGAATTCTTCTTCACCCACGCGGGAGCTGTTGTTTTCTTGCCTGGACCTTTCAGCAGTGGTTCGATTTCTCTTGCAGGACCACCTGTAAGTCCATCGAGTGTCATGCCATCCTTTTGTGTGGTTTCAAAGAGCTCGATTACATTGAGCTTGACGGAGTTGCCAGGAACATCGTCGCCCTTCCCAGGCGTGACTACCTCTTTGCCAACGAGAACCCCCTTCACCTGATCATTCACGCCCAATTCTTGTTTTCGAGATCTCAGGAATTTCCGTTCGAGGGTTGCATCGTATGTGCAATAGAAATCATACTTCAACGCCGGCTTTGCTGCAGTCGCATTTGCTACTGATACTCCGAGGACATCAGCACCTTCTGTCGTCGCAACCTTTCTCGCCTTTTCTGCATCTATCTTTGCTGTGAAATAGTACAGCTTCTGGCTCTTATCGTTCACCTTCAGCGGTGAGTCTACACCTGTGACTTTGAACATTGTAGGTGAGAGTTTTGCGGCTTTTGCTGCGGTTTTCTTTTTCTTATTGGCCATTGTGAAACCTCCTGTGCTTCAAAAGGCATACAACTATATGTTTCCTTTGGCGGCGCAGTTCGACCTACTTGTGAGCAAATGAAGCCTGAACTGGGACACCCGCTTTTGTTATCTGGGCGAAGCCCACGCGCTCGAACTGAACGAAAGTATTCGCTTTCATCTTCGCAACTCCAGGTTCAGCAAGGCCCGTGACAGTACTGCCATCAACGAGGGCCATCTCTACTGGTACTGACCCCTCTTTTGGTATCCAATGTATGATGGCACCGTCGACCTTCCGGACCTCGTCTACATTCATACTATGAAAACGAACAAGTGGAGGCCTTGTCTTCTTCAGTGTGAAATTCGCCATATCCTTGAGCCGAAAAAGCACACCAGTTTTGAGTTTCTCTAGATCCGATTTCTGTATGCCAAAGGTCGATCTGCCATCTACTGGATGGATAGGGATTCTCCTTACGCCCCGTTTGGGAAAATCAGGATGAACAGGGACACGGGCCTCAGTCATGTCCTGATCCAGACCTTCAGCAGCGACCCAAACTGGGTCCTGAACGAAGAATGCGCGTGGTGCTTCTGCATCGCGAAGCTTTCGGTTTTCGGAATACACTGACTTCATCGAAATCGAGATATCAACTATACTTAGGCCCAAGTCCAGCATTACCTTGCGCAGTGCTTCTGCACTGATACCCCTGCGTTTGAGAGATTGAAGACTCCAGGTGCGTGGGTCGTCCCAACCCGTGTACACTCCGTCTTGAACCTCCTTCCGGGACTTGCTCTTGCTTAAGGTAGCGTCTTCGAATTTCAGTCGCCCGTAGTACATCAACTCCGGATGAGGCCAGTTGTAAATGTTCCAGATGTGCTGCTCGACCTTCCCTTCTTTTACTAGGTCCTTCCCTCGAATGATGTGCGACACACCAAGCTCGTGGTCATCGATTCCCCATGAATATTCAAGCAGTGGCCACACACGATACTTGGTTCCCACGCGTGGATGATCAGTTTCAGATATTCGAAGAATCACATGGTCTCGCATCGCAGGATCGGGATCTTTCATCCCAGTTTTCAAACGGACTGCAGCTGCTTTTTCGGAGTAAGTTCCATCCAGCATCTTCTCCCATCTGACAAGATTGTCTTCGGGGCTCAGCCCGCGACATGCGCAAGGGATTCCCTTAATCTTATGCTCATCCCTCCAGAGGGCAGCACTGCAGTCACAGACATAGGCTTCTCCGCGAGTGATGAGGTCTACTGCATACCGGTAGAAGAGCTCCATCCTATCGGACTTGTAGACAGTCTTGTGGAACTTGACACCAAGATAATCGAGTCCCTCAAGAATCAGATCATATGCATCTGGCTCGATCACTTTCTCCGTGGATCCGATGGTGTCATCAAAGACCAGAATCAGCTCACCATTATACCTCTTGACATAGTAATCATTCAGAATGACCATTCGTGCATTGCCAATGTGAAGCGGACCAGATGGGAAAGGTGCGAGGCGCATGATTATCTTTGGCCACCTGTCCACGTTGGGAAGATCAGGGAGCTCTCTCTTTTCCTCCGATTCGACAACATCGGGTGTTGCCAGGAGTTCAGGAGCGATCTCCTTCAATTCAGAAACCTGCTCCTCGATTGACATCTTTTCGACATCAGCAACAATCTTCTCGGCAATCGACCTGACTTCGCCTGCACGGGAACGTAGGTCGGCCCTTGAACCTAGGAGGAATCCCATTACGGATTTGACGTTGGGTTTCCCATTATACTTGACAGCGTTATCCAGCACTGCCTTTCTTATCTCAGTTTCAAGGTCGTCCACGGACAGCAACTCCGGTACAGTGGTCGGCGGATATCATTTAACCTTGATTGAGAAGGCGCAAATACCTATCAATTACAAAACAATACCTCAGCGAGACGCTTATTTGGTGATTTTTGGGATTCCTATGTGTCAAAACTCTACTCTGGGGTAAAATCGTGTCCGAACTGAAATGCTGTAAGAGGTGTGGTGCATTCCTAACTTGCGACCATAAGGGTGAATGCTGTGTAGAGTGTGAGCATCTCGATCCTGTCGACATGGTGTGCATGGCGGGTCCAGAGAAGAAAGCAAAGCCAAAGAAGGAAGAAGTCCAGGCGGAAGTTGATCCTGAGACCTTCTTGTTCGAGGAAGACGAAGAGGAAGAAGACCTGACTGACCTGCCCCCTGAGCGTGAAGCCGTTGAAGATACTGACGATGAGGTTGAAGAGGAGGAGGAAGAGGAAGAGGACCTCGATGTTGAAGAAGAGGATGAGGAGTGGTAATACTGCAGCTTTGATGTTCTTGGATTATGAGAGAATATTGTAGAAGTATAGAGCAAATAGCGCAAGGGCGATTCCTACGAGGAATGTTGCATTGCCCACAAGCCATCCGCGTGCATTCTTCTGGCTTATCCTAATCGGACCAAGAGGCTTCAGACCCGATGACGCCTTATGTTCGGGATCAACCGCGGTCCATAGAATCTCCAGTGGGTTTGCATCACTATCATAAACATCAAGATAGAGATGAGACGCATAGCCCAGAAGGAAAAGTGCAGTTATGTAGTACTCTATCTCTGCACCAACAGCTAGACTTGTAGAAGAGAGTATCCGAGAAGTAACATTCACCAAGGTTCCCAGAACAATCAAGAGAGGAAGCACAAGTGAGTGAAATATGATATTTCGGTGTCGTGAGATTCCTAGGAGAGGAATATCCCAGTCAGGCATTAGACCGCCGGTCATAGTTATGAGAGCGCCGATGAAAATAGAGATATTGCCAATGATAGCAACGCCGGTATTCCACTGATGGACAATTGTGCCAATTAGAGACCCCAGACAGAAAGTGACAAACACGATAGCTGACACAGATCCACGATTACTTGTGGTACGGGCCATCATACCCCTATGAGGCGCCTTGTAATAGAGAATCGGTACAGAAACGATTGAGAGTGCAATACCGCCCGCGATATAGTAGAACAGAAGATCGCGGAGAGTTCCTAGGTCTGACTGCCAGACACTAAAGACGTAGATCAGAGAGTATAGGCCTACAAACATCGCCAACGGAAATAGCATATGAGGAACTCGATTCATTCTTCAATCCCCAATTCCCAGCAAGTACAGTAGAAACAGAGTTAGAAATCGGACTTATTTCTTTCCCCTCTCAGTCCAGGGAAGAAATACTGTGTACTCTTTGAATAACTCCGCTGCTCTTTTGCCACACCATTGCTAATCAATAGGCCTAGAGCATTTCTGACGCGTTCTTCATTCCAACCAAGACTTACAACAGCGTCCTCGATTGTCAGTTTTCCTTCACTACGCGCAGCCAAGTCAAGAATCATCTGAGGATCATTGGTCAGAGCTACGGGCACGAATTCGATGAGGAGAGCTCCGCTATCGAGAGGGGAGAGACCTCTGATGAGACCTTCCCTAGACATATCGTTGATTATTCCTTCAATCTCATCAGAATTAGTGCTCCAGCCAAGGTTGTCCAGACGTACGAGTAGCTCTGAGAAGAGCATTATGCCCCCGAATGCCTTCGACTCCTCAGCCATCCTCAGAATGTCCCGGCGAAGTCCATCTATTCTATTATCTCTCTTGAGAAGACGCTTCACCATCCCCGTCTTCTGTTTGGCTTCTGCTATCCATGCCTCTGGTTCATAACCTAGCTCTGACAGTAGTTCAATCAAAGCAGATCGATAGGCCGGAATCCCAAGAAGGGTTGGTCCCTGCTTCTCAAATGCGTCCCACAGTCGGTCACGGATTATGTCCAGACGTCTTGCACGTTCAACGAGCTCGTCGAGTCGTAGGGCAAGCTGTTCTTCATGAGCCAGTGGCACGATGACTACTGGTATCACAACATCGCCAGAGGTCGTTATTGAGAAGTCAATTGTCTTCTCAAGATAACCAGGAGCTCGAACAAGTCCTTCATAGTGACTTCGAGGCAGGGAGGTCGTTGCTATGCCATTATCGTCCGAGGTAATTAGCAGTGCTCCGAGTTCGAGTTCTGCACCTTCAACGGGTTTTCCTGCCTCATTCTGAACGTGGAATTTGACATTGCATAGAGAGCCGTCTGAAATGGTGGGAGTCATGACGCGCCTCTTCTTTCTGTGAACCTTCGTTTCTGGGATTCCTAGAAGCAAGTCATTCAACTCATCGGCCAGAGGTCTCTTGACCAGAGCATCTCCCAAGAGTGACTCGGTTCCAGTCTTGATTAGCTCTCTCGCCTTCGCATCAGCCACTAAATTGTGGTCTATTGACGAGTCCCGGATGAACTTCCTGAATGCAACATCGTTGTTGGCTCTATCCTCAAGGAGTGCTGAGAGCGCATCAATAGCCCGGGACGGCGACAAGAAGGTATCGACAAAATCGTGACGTCTACTCACTCGCAGTCCGTTGCCTTGGAAATAAGATAGGGGGTAGACTTCAATATGGAGCTGGTCTTTTCTTGAGAAACCAGCTATGAAGAAGGGTATCATTATGATGGACTTCTTCTTTCCGCCGCTATCGTCGAATCTGGCAGAAACAAGCATGTCCTGGAGAGTCGCGAACTGCCCATGAACCTGATCAATCACTCTCCGAGATTCTGCAGTCAGTTCATCTCGACTCACAATGAGCTCATGAGCAGAACTTTCAAGACTTGAAACTATATCTGACTGGCGCTTTCTATCACGTTCGAGCGCCACTCTCCGTGCGCCCAACAGAGAATCAAGCTCCCTCAGTTTTGTACTTCTATCGCGAGATGCGATGGCCGCAGTCTTTGTCCGTTGAGACTCAAGTGACTCTATCTGTTGTTCCAATGATTCTACTCGAAGAGCAAGGCGTGAGAGAACTGGCGATGCTTCAGCTTGGTGAGTGCCAAGAAGTGCATCAATCCTAGGCACTGCCGCATCAAGAAATCCAGTGAGAATGGTTTCGACGGACGCAAGCGATTCTGCTGTTTCCTGAAGTACTCGAATGGACTTATCAAATTCTGAAGTGTCAATGATCCCTGTGAGTGTGACTGCATAGTCTTCGGTGCTCTGCCCTGAAGGACGGTCCAGAATTTGGGAGACTCCACGGGCAATCAGCCCTGCAAGGAGACCAACAATCGTCGACGGTGTGGATTCGAGCACATTCCTGATTTCATCTCGAGCAGTCTGTATGCATTTGGACAGCTCTTCAGAGGTACTTGCTTTGTCTACTTTCTCCTGAATCTTCTGCAGGTCAGGCCTGCGGATTTGTAAGACGGATTCTGATGTGAGTCCAAGCAGTTCCACTAGGAAAAAGCGACTAGGTTGCGGTGAACTGATGATTGCAACCGGCAGATAGCTCTTCAGTATGAACTCGAGCGAACGGCCCTCTCGCTTCTCCATCGCGCGAAGGATCATTGCGGCTAAGACGTAGTCCTCAGGGACTGCCTGCTCCATAGGTTGACCGCCTGCTAGCTGCAATCTTCTCGTGGCCGTTGCAGGTATGATGAGGTTCTGGCGGTCAATATCCATGTTCATCTCACACCATGTTCAAACCATCGGAACGCTTTTCACACTTTCTTATGGAGAGAATATGAGCGCGCTCCGGACACTGGTGCACAAGTATGCCTAGAAACTCTCCAAACATCCTCCCCTTTTGTCAGTACTGCGGAGAATACAAAGGATTGGGGACATGCAGGAATGCTGACTGCAAGGCGGGTATCGTGCACGATTCGAACCTGAAGGACCAGCGGAGAAGATGCATTATCTGTGGAGAAATGGTTCGAGCTGTCTGCTGCAGGTGCGGCAAGGGGTATTGCGATACACACTCACAGAGTATGAATGAAACAAGTCTTGCGAGCATGAATCAGCATCTTGGAACATGCGTCATTTGTGGAGAGATTATCTGTGAGCATTGCTGGATTTTCAACAAGAAGGGACAAGTCACCTGCCAAATCCATTATTCGGGCCCAAAACATGACGAGTAGAATGAGATGGAGCGCATTTTGAGCATCTTAACTACATGAGAGTCAAAGATTTATGGAGTAAATGCGATTCCTGAGCGGGGCGTCACATGCCAGAGGCAACGTTCGTAGTCCACTTGGACGATATTCAGGGGTTCTTAGTCACCCAGAGATACCCTTCAAAATTCTCGCTTAATGAAAAGGTGCTCAACCTCATCTTTTACGAGCAGGAGAAGGAAAAGAAGGAGGAATTAAGCTACTCTGAAATCGAAGGAATGAAGATCGCAACTTACGCCTCTGCGCTCTATCCAGGTTGGATGGTTTGCAGCGTTCTTCGTCCTGATGAGAATGTCGATCTCTTGCGTGGCGAACTTGCGGGCTCAGGTAGACTGATATTGGCTCTAATCAGCGAAGACCCCAAAGCATTCTCCCTAGAGGAGATCTTGGAGAGTCGGAGTGTTCTCAAAGACCTTACTGAGGAACAGCAGTTCGCAGAGATTTTCCTTACTCCATCTTCAGCACTCCTACTGGAGCGGATGCAGACAGAGGGAATTGAGAAAGCTGCAAAACTGTCGCTCTGGCTAAAGAACGAGATTCAAGATGAAGTAGACTTGCGGGAGGCAATGGCACCCCTCATCCAGTCGGGTGTTGTGACAGTGGAACTTCTTGGCAAGACTTCCGAAATTGTCTTTCTTGTGAAGGACGTCGTTGGTTATCGGGAGCCACCAATGGATGCAATCAAGAAGGCGAAGGAAACGACGCCACAGATAGCACAGAGATACATGGAATATGTATCAGAGTTCTTTTCGCCAGCCCCACCCAGCAAGGGCTACAATCCAACGTTGCCTGAAGATGATCCTAACTCACCTATACTTGAAGACAGAGAGAAGATCTCCAAAATACTGTCAGAGAGGCTTCAGTATAGAGTACTTGCCTCACTGAGAAACCAAGTACTCTCTCCTGCAGATATTGCCCGAAATACTGCTCTTCCACTATCTGTCGTGACGAAGGTTCTACGGGCCTTAGAAACAGACAAAGTTGCCCTGCACTTTGACCAAGACGATTTGTGGGCATTATTGACGAATCCCAAAATTCAACCATTCATGCCGGAATATGTGCTGCCCATCATCGATAAGAAGCTATCAACGAAAGAGATAACTCCCGAGGCCGCACGCAGGCATCTCGAACTCCTCATGAAGACTTGGGGTGAAGCGAAATGATCCGCGGTGTCTATGTACTTGGCGAACAGGAGAACATGATTTACTCAAAGGAGTACACAAAGAGCGAAACAAGAGCGGATCTTGTTGAGTTCTTAGTCAATCTAACACATTTTCTAAAGACTATGGAACTGGAGAGCAAGACGGAATTCATGAACGTTGCAGGCTCAAGAATTTTCTACTCCCAGAGAGAACCCTTCACCTTCATATTCGTGGCTGACAAGGCCGATGATGCTACACAGATAGAGGAAAAGATGGGGCAACTTGTCGATTCATTCCTGAGAGACTATTCGAATCTGGCCCTAGCGAATCAGTCATTAGCAGGATTCGATGAGAAAGTTGATGAAATCGCTGTCACGATGGTGAAGGTCGCAATCTTGGGATTTGCAGGGGTTGGAAAGACCACGACACTTCATCTCTTGAGAGGTGAAACACTACCCCTAGTCCATGATCCGACTATTGGTGTTAGCATCAAGAAACTGCCGGAAGAGATTAGCAATGCAAACATCGTACTCTGGGATCTCGCAGGACAGTCAAGATTCAGTATCCTATGGGCAAAGATGATTGCGAACGCACAGGTTGTTGTGATAGTCACAGATAGCACCTTGGAAAATGTGCTTAGAAGCAAGAAACTCGTGTCTCTCGTAAAAGATGAGGTTCCTGATGCCAAGGTAATTGGCATAGCCAATAAGCAAGACCTTCCAACTGCTCTGACCCCTGAACGAGTGGGACAGATACTTGGCGTAGCAACATATGAACTCGTGGCCATCGATATCTCATACAGAGACCGCCTGATTCAGATTATCAGGAGGGCAATTCTCGAAGGTAAAGCAGAGGTCAAGAATGCATAGTGCATTCCCGACTCGATGTTTGATACAATCTGGGTGCCAATCTTTATCTGCCCCTAGGGCATGTAAATCTTCAGAGAGTGCCCCTGCAGGTAGTGAAATCGGGGGATAAGTTTGGCGACACATACTGAAGAGAAAAGTGAGATTAGGTGTGTCTTCTGTAATAGGAAGTTGAGCAGAGAGGAAATTGTTCGATATCGCGGGGTAATATCATGCAGGGAGTGTGCCCGTTCTCAAAGGCAGATTCCCAGTCAAGCAGCAAGACCTTTCTTTCTCCTGGCGAGTATTGGGTGCATTGTTGGCCTGATGACAGTTGAGTTCAATATGCTCTATGACCTGATGCATCGTCAGGTACTCCTGCCCTCGTACATTCCTCCATTGCCAATGTACTTTGCCGGTCTTTCAATCGCAGTGATTCTCCAATCGCTCGGATTCTATGCAATAAACAGGCCAATCAACAGGAACCTCGGAATTGAGGTGGCCGTTGTCGGTCTTGTAACAGCTTTATTGCAGATCGTCTCAGTGATGGACATCATTGTAAATGGACCATTCGTAATGATTGAGGAAGTTCTCTATCCCAAGGACTTTACGAACTACTTTTCGACGACACATCTAGTGTATTCTCTTTTCATGTTGGCTGCAGGCCTATCAATTCTTGTTGAAATAGGTCGTACAGGAATCGAGAATGGAGCTATTGCAGCAGGAGCACTCTATATTGCCTCTGGTGTGACTGTGGCATCCGTATACATTTGGCCCGCTGTTGGTCTCGTACATATCCTGATGTATGTAGTGGTTTTTGTGTACTTCATCTCACGGAGAGAAACTCCCGTAGAAAAAACAATTACTACATGGGGGTATGAATGACAGGTAGACTGCCCGTTTTTCGGTATAGATGCATCAAGGCAAAGGTTAAGAATCAAACAAACGAATTATCGATAACAGGCGACCATAGGTGAGCAAGAAAATGTCATTTGACTTATCCGCCATCATGGAGAAGTTGAAGGAAATCGAAGACTTTGCCGAGAACGTGGCTGAAACAAAGAAGCTCGCGGATACGTTGGCTGAGAACTTCGCAAGGATGAAGATGAACATTAATCAGACGATTAATGATAGCTTCGCAGAGATAGCCGATCAGATTGAAGCTCTGAGGCAGAATATGGAAAAGATGGAGAGTGTCAAGACAGAAGCCCCAAAACTTGAAACTCCGGCACCTAGATCCAGACCGGAACCTGCGCCGGAGGTTAAGCCAACTCCAGCTCCTAAGCCTCAACCAGCGCCTCAAGCTGTTCAGAAACCAACACCAAAAGCGGCTCCAAAACCCGAGCCAGCCTACGAACCAGAAGTGGAATTAGCTCCAGCCGCAGAAGGCAGCGACCAACTTGATTTTCTCCTCCAACAGAAGGACCGCCTTAAGGCTCAATTGACGGACCTTCGATTCGACTACATGCGTGGGTACATTCCAGAGGACGAGTACAAGTCAAAAGAAGCAGATCTTGATGCTCAACTCGAAGGCCTGGATAAGCAAATCACTGCGCTCAAGTAGTTGAAGCTGTTGTGTTAGGCAAAGACCGAAGTAACGGCTCATACTTGGCACATTCCTGGTCATATCCAGAAATTAAGGCATGAGCCACAGACTATCTTTTGCAGCGCCATGTAGATAGATGAGCATCCAGTGTCACTATGAGTGCACTAGTGCACTGTGATTACTCAGACTTCTTCTTTGATGTAGCCTTCTTGGGCTTCTCTTCCTTCTTTGCAGCTGCCTTCTTTGGAACTTCCTTCTTGGGCTTCTCTTCCTTCTTTGCAGCTGCCTTCTTTGGAACTTCCTTCTTGGGCCTCTCTTCCTTCTTTGCAGCTGCCTTCTTTGGAACTTCCTTCTTGGGCCTCTCTTCCTTCTTTGCAACTGCCTTCTTCGGAACTTCCTTCTTGGGCCTCTCTTCCTTCTTCTCAGCAGCCTTCTTTGGAACTTCCTCTACAGGAGCCGCTTCGCCTGCCGCAGTACTCTTGGTGGCCTCGAATGCATGTTCAGGGCCGCGCACAAGAGCAATATCGAGAGGTTCTACAATCACTTCAGGTCTGGTGTCTTTGCGAGCTTTCTTCTCGCCAGCCTCTCTTCTTTTTCTGGCTAGCATACTAGGTTTGACAGCTCCAGGAGTACCTGCAGCCAAGAGAGCCAGTTCCATTTCCTCAGTAATCACTGGTTCTGCACTCACTGAAGATGCAACTTCTGCGAGTGCATCAGAAATCATGATCGGGACGCCGCCCTCTCTCTTCTGGATTTCCGCCGGCGTCGTGTAAACAACAAAACCGCTCTCCCGCACATAAGGAATGACATCGCCCTTAGCCTCCTTCTCTCTGAGGATTCGCCGAGCGACACTCATCCTGATGTTGAAACGATTGGCAAGATCGTAGGGGGTGACAGACCTAGCCTTGGCCAAGTACTCGTTGATTCCAGTTAGAGCCTCGGGCCTAGGAATTGCATCACGTATTGTCTTCTCAGTCTTGACGGTTGATTTGCCCCACTTCTTTCTGCTAATGATGATTACTCTCCTAGATAACGCTGACTAGGTCGGCGCGAAAAACCGGAGTCTGACTTTTAAATATGCTCATTAGTCAGTCTTTCAGCATCAGAATGACGAAGATATGGTGGACAGACATCGAGATTTGCAGGAGCTAATCCGCCTGCTTGTAGAAGAAGCGTACCCAGAACTAAGACCTAGTGATATTGATGTCGGATGGAAGAGAACATCATTCTTCGGCACAGTGAGCTGGACTTCACTTCCGGGGAGTATTAGAATCACATGCAATACTCAGACCAAGAAGTGGCATGAAGCAGCTCTTCTAGGATTGCTTTCTCATGAACTTAGCCATCCAGCGCAAGATAATCATTCCACGACAGAGAGAAGCACGGATATCGATGTCATTGAACGAGGTCTAGGACCTTACCTTGCTGCTGAACGCGCGACTACTGGGAAATATGAGGACTACATCATCAGTCGCGGAAGGGATAGGTATCTAGGCTATAGGACGATTCGGGGGCATCTCCTTGGACTTGAATTGACCCAGTTGGATGCACTCCTACGTGAGATGCAACTTGTCCCTAGCAAGAAGGGAGGGCGTGAACTGCTGAGTCATGAGGTAAGCATTCGCCATTCAAACAAGCAAATCGACATAGCTGTCGATGGAAACGTCTTCACTGTGACTGGTGATACCAAAGATTCCAAGATAGAGCTGATTGCTCGAGAAGGAATCACCCGTGTTTACGCAGATGGTCAGGAAATCGGAAGCTACAGCAACTCGAAGATCTAATCGCAACCTTTGACATTCTTACGGCCTGAGATTTTCAACTTCTGTTGCATCGTGACTTCGCTGTTGGGGGGAATATCATCTTCGATTACACATCCAGCAGAGATAATGCTATTCTCACCAATTCGAGTGGCAGGATATATAGATGCATTTACTCCGATGACAACATTGTCGCCAATAATCGCTCCGAACTTCCTTGAAGGCACTTGAACGCGCTCGTCTCCGCTCTCTAGGAAGAGCGGTTCGCCTCCGGGTCTCCAATTCCAGAGTTGCGCTCCAGCCTCGATGCAGGTGTCAGCACCGACTATTGAATCTGCAAGATAGGTCATCCGGCCAACATTGACGCGCTCAAAGACCATGCTATTTCGCACCTCGACAGCATAGCCGATTCGTACGCCATCACAGAGGCTACAATAGTCACGAATCAATGAGTTGTTTCCAATATAGACTCTCTTCCCCAAATAAATGGGACCAACCAGAGTTGTGTTAGGCCTGACGATTACACCCTCATCAATAAAGACCGAGCCTTCAATCACAACACTCGGATGAATCTCTGCTGACTCTGCGATGAAGCTCCCCTTCCCTCGAAGTTGGCGGTCCATTACGACTCTGTTTGCATTCAGTATGTCCCAAGGCCACGTGAATTCAGCCCATTCCTTTTCCCACACCGCAGCAGAGACCTTCTCCCCCTTGCCAATCAGCTCTTCAAAGGCCGTTTCCATCTTGCCATGTTTCTCTAGAAGCCCGAGGATCTCCTTGCTGAAGACAGATACTCCTGCTACTGCGTAATTACTGAGGTAGCGATCTGGACCGCCCTTCTCAACCAATTTCTGAACAATACCATCGGAGCCTATCTTGACTGTCCCGAATTGCTCAGGATTAGATACTAGTGTGACCAACATTGTCACATTCGAGCCTGTCGTTTCGTGATTGGAGAGAGTTCTAGTTACCATTTCGGGCTCAACGAGAACATCACCATTTATCAGCAAGAATTCCTCTTCGGACTTGAGTTCTTCCTTTGCAGTCAGAATGGCGTTCTCAGCGCCTTCCTGTTTATGCTGAATGACATATGAAATCCTGATATCTTCACCGTCACCCATTTGGAAATGGTCGATTAATTCCTCACGTCCGTGTCCAACAACCATGACAATATCATGGATGTCATTTGCGACAAGACTGTCAATGATGTATTGCAGGACCGGTCTTCCTGCGATCATCAACATTGATTTTGAACGGTTGGATGTTAGGGGTCTCAACCGTTGTCCTTCTCCGGCAGTAAGCACGAGCGCCTTCATTATGCTCACACTACTTATGCTCAGTCTTTTGATGCATAAAACTGTTAGTCCTGTAATGAATTTGTACCAATTAGGGAGAATGCAACTGGAAATATATGCGTCGCTTGCCGGCTCCCACATTCTTGGACTTGCCAATTTGGATTCCGCCAATCT
This sequence comes from Candidatus Thorarchaeota archaeon, assembly GCA_003345545.1. Classification (GTDB taxonomy): domain Archaea; phylum Asgardarchaeota; class Thorarchaeia; order Thorarchaeales; family Thorarchaeaceae; genus SMTZ1-45. The sequence continues at coordinate 57,749 of PRDH01000019.1, read as the reverse complement.
CTTTTGTATTGGCAACATGAGTCCCAGCACATGATGCGGCATCATAGTCCCCAATGAGTAGTATACGAAACTCTTTCACGGACTTGGGCACCATTTCCAGATATCGGGCTTGATATCCTCTCTGCTCCAAGTAGGAGATAGCTTCACTGCGTGGCATGAACCTAACCTCGACATCCATATTCCGCCGAATGAGGCCGTTCACACCAGCTTCAACGTTTCTCTTCATCTCGTCTTCAAATGAATCTAGGGGCGAATAGTCGGCTCTACTCTCGTTAGACGAGATACTGTTACCGACCGTTTCGACTCCGTAATTCAGTTGAAGATAGCGAGAGAGAATATGTTGAGCAGTGTGAAAACGCATACACTTGTATCGAGCGTTCCAGTCGATTTCGCCATGCAAGGATGTGCCTTTTGCAAAGGGAGGTCCGTCTATTTTATGGAGGACTTCCCCCTCAACTTTCCGTACTTCTTTTACGTGAACGGTACGCGAACCATCCGAGAGTTCACCAACATCGCTGGACTGACCGCCACCCTCCGGATAGAATGCAGTACGATCGAGAGTGACATAGTCTGCCCCCGATGCAACTACTTTAGCATCAAATGATTTTTGATAATTGTCTCTCATATGCAAAAGCTCAGTCAATCTGCGATTGCCCTCCTAGGCTTTCCCAGACGCACGGAGATTCTTCCATTCTTCCACAGCAAGATCCTTTGCCTTGTCCAATTCATTACCAACGAGATTAATCTCTGGCGAATCGGCTGCGGCGTCAATGATGGCTCGCACTTCGGTTTCTTGTTTCTCTTCCATTAGACCGGCGAGAATCGCATCGATAGTATCATCTGGCACACCGCGGTCCTTCAGGAATCTTGCTAGAGGTGTTGTGGATACAGGAATATAGCCGCCATCCTTGGATGGTTCTAGACCGATTGCATCCATCTTTGATTCAAACATGCGTGTGATTATCTCTTGCCTCGTTCTCACAGCAGGCACGGATAATTTGCCACCCTTCTCTGTTTCACCTATCATCTTCCCGATCTGTTTCATCAGAGGCCCTTTGACCTTGGCCACTTTGGTTCTTGGTCGGCGCGCCCAGATTGCTGCAGCAATAGCTGCGAGTATCCAAACCAAAACAATCAGGAATAGCGGATCTGTAAAGAGTACGGTGATTTGCATCAAAGGTTGCCCCACTGCTCTGTTACAACAACGCAGCAGGCTCCTTCAACACAACGCCAACTTTAAAGCTTCCCCTGATGGAGACTGCGGTTTCATAGCTACGACGTTTCTTGACGGATATAAAGGAACCAATAGGAATACTGACTATGGGGAGATGTCGTGAGTGCCATTTATGGACTCGGAGCTACATCGATAGTCTGCTTATCGCCAAGATGAATTGCGTAGGGAATTAATTCATTGATCGAATCTCCGAGCTATTCCTAGAAAGACGTCAACAGCCTTGTACAACTGATTCAGACTGATATGCTCATCAGGCTGGTGAGCATGCTCTATCATCCCGGGGCCACAGATGACATTGAGGATTCCAGCCTTCGTCTGCAGGACGGAGCAGTCTGTGCCATATGTTGCAGCTCCCAGTGCGGAATGAACTCCGGTCGCTCTCTCTACTTCCTCAACTGCGACTTGGACTATGACTGAATCATGGGGTGTCAAGACCGCTGGCTTTCCATGCATATACTCAACTTTTACTCGATTAGATAGGCCTGCTGAGTTCAGCCGTTCGTTCATCAACTTCATGAGAGATTCGGGACTCTGCCCTTTGGCAGTCCGAAAATCCAGCTGCGCTTCGCAGCTATCTGGAACAACATTGACCATGATACCGCCTCGGATTAATCCAACGTTTACTGTGGGTTTGCCTAGCAGTCGGTCTTTTTCATATGGGTATTCATCAGAAAGTAGAACATCAATTGCGTCAATGCAGGCGCTGATTGCATTCACTCCCAGCTCCGGACGCGAACCATGGGCGGATTTTCCAGTCGCCACAATCCTTGACCAGAATAGGCCCTTCTCCCCAGCAAGGACCTGCAAATTGGTGGGTTCTGCACAGACTCCGTATCGTACCCCAGCAAGTTCCCCACTCTTGACCACATTTTCTGCGCCTGAAAAGACTCTCTCCTCATCTGACGTGTTGAGCACAAGAAGAGGCTGATGATGATGTTCCTCAGCATAGATGATAAGGGTCTCTGCGAGTGCCGCGAGTGGACCTTTCATATCACAGGCTCCTCTTCCATAGAACGCCCCATCAACAATCTCCGACCCGAAGGGATCGTGAGACCAACTCTCTGGCCTGCCAACAGGCACAGTATCCATATGACCATGCATGACCAAGTCGGCGTGGCGACCATCATGACTTGAGAATATCAGATTTGGGCGCCTGCTTGGACCAACTGACACACAGCCGATTCCATGCGATTCCATATGCTCGCGAAGCACCTTGGCGACTTTGTCTTCACGGCCAGGAGGATTTTCTGAGCTCGTTGCCACCAAATCCCTCAGAAGTGAGAGCACTCTAGACTCTAGCACGGATTCAACACCGAGATGGGCTGAGTAGCTTTATCGCTAAGAAGATTCTGATTCAGCTTTGAACACTTTCATAAGGCTAGATGTTGCTAGTAGAGATGGCAATCGATGAGGCAGTTACCCCTGTCTGAGCATTAGCGATGACGAGCCAAGAGCAGGCTGAGATTTGCCACTTTTTCTTTGAAAGAATGAGGTAGGAATTGGGCTGAGATCCACACTTCAACGACTGGACAGATATTTAGGGGAGAGATTCGAGAGCAAATCGCGACTATTTCTGAACTGACCAGAGTTCGTCAGACTTCATGACAAGCCGATTCTTTTCGAGCACTACGTCGAATATCTGTCCATCATTGACCACAACAGCGACATCTTCATCCTCCAAGAATCCGCGAACACTCTTGCGGATTTTCCGAGAAGGAATATCGCCAATGCGAATGATGTAGTTCTCAGCCATTCCTGTTTTACTCCGACGGATGTGGTGATGACGCGGCAGTCTAAGAGGGATGCAAGACTTGTACAACACATGTACACTGAAGTATATATAGAGGAACCAGACAGAAATGCACCGTGGAATGCGCCCAAACAGGGGGTAGGGGCTATTCTGAAGGCGCACTCTTCTTGGAACTCCTAGGATGTACCTAGAAGTTCTGATTAGTGTAATGCCAGTTTTTGTGGACTTAACAAATGGCCAATGATGTTTTGGCAGAGACTGATGCTACGGTCAAGCGTATGACCACCTCACATTACACTGAGAGCAGGCTTATGGGTTATAGGCAAATGGATGCCTGGCAGAATCCTTACGCGCGATTATCTCATCAACACTCTGACGACCTTCAATTGCACGTCGGATGGCATGGCGAACAGCAATGAAATTATTGATGTGCACTCGCCTTGGATTCGCTGCGCTCGGGTGAACAAAGACATTCACAGCAATCACAAGGTCAGGGATTAGCTCTTCTGGGATAATCATATCTGTAATGGTACGCTTGACTGCATCTTTGACCGCCTTCTGGGCGACATCGTAGACCAGCTTCTTGTGCTTCTCAGATGTGATGGTCACTGTCGGAGCAAATACAGTTGTGAGCTCAAGATCCTTTATCACATTGGACGGATGCCGGTCATCAGCAATCTTTCCTGCATTGGCAAGAGCCTCCTTTATTGGGCCATCTCTTATTCCAAGGAGAAGGTCGACATGAGCCACTTCAGTATTTGAACCGAATAACGACTCTCCATGAAGGAGAGTCAAGTCTGCCACAGTGTCGGGTACTTGCCCCACTGCCTTGGGGTAGTTCTCTGCAACTACTGAGTTGCCCCTCATCTTGAATGTGACTGGCCCTCTTGGAATCATTTGCAGATCCTCAAGGCAAGCCCTCAGTTCATCAAGGTCAGCATAGCTGAGAGAATCACCAATCTGGAGAGGGGGCCTCGCCTTTCCGACAGGGATACCCATCATATTCAGGGCCGCCTTTATTGCCATTCCTCCACCACTGTTCACAAAGATGCGGACTGTCTTCTGGATGCTTCGCTGGATAATCATGGCTTCCTTGAGATAGCCACTCGCCAAGGCAGTCTGCATCTTGATGTACCTATCGGGAAAAACGTTGGCACTTGCGAGTATAGCCCCATCACAACCTGATGCGAGAGCAGGAAGTGCTACCTCATCGTGACCGACAACTACTTGGAAGCTCTCGGGTTTGCGAACAAGGATTGTCGTCAGATTAATCAGGTCACCACTTGAATCCTTCAGTCCTGCAATTCCATCAATCTCCCGCAGACCATCGACAAGCGTCCAATGGATGGGAACACCAGTTACCTGAGGGATATTATAAATGAAGATGGGAATGTCGCTGTTATTCGCAATCTTCTCAAAATGCTCGAATATCTCCTTGTCTGAAGGTCTCAAGAAGTATGGAGAAACCACCAGAGCTCCTGAAGCTCCTAGCTCGGAAGCTCGTCGTGTCAGCTTGATTGCATCGCCTGTGTAGGCAGCCCCAGTCCCTGCAAGAACGGGAACACGGTCCTTTGCCACTTCACAGGCAATTCTGATGGCTTCAACTTTTTCATCAAACCTCATGCTGGTGAATTCTCCGGTTGTCCCGCAGGGAACAATACCCGTGGCGCCGGCCTTGATCGTATACTCAATGAGGTTTCTGTACTGCTTTTCATTTACACCGTTCTCGTCAAACGGTGTGACTAACGCTGGATAGACGCCTTGAAAACGATAGCTACCACTGTACATGATGCCTACCTCCATATGCCAGCTAGGGCCTTTTCAACAGCCTCTTGTGTCGCTGCAACGACTTGTCGGCGGTCCTTCGAATTCAAATCAACGTCCAATGCCATGACCATCACATCATCTTCTATTGACTGATTTGGAATCTTGCCTTTCTCAAGATAGGAAGCAATAGCTCGCGCAGCTCCAGACTGAACTGGACCATAGAATAGGGATGCCTGTCGCATCGATTCGATTCTCCTCATTGGAAACATGATGCTACTGGGACGGACAGCCAGGTTGGGCTCCAGAATAACCATGAGGGCTTCGTGACCTATTTTTGGCATTGTGAGAAGCTTGACGAAGGTTCCGCCCAGAGGGCTATTCTTGCTTCCTGTGGCGATGGCCACAGAAACAGTATTATTCGAACCGGAGCTCTGTTTGACATTCGACGTCTCATCTATAGTGAAACCTTGCTGCAGCAATGCCTCAAATATCTGGATGCTTCGCTGGATTGAAGGATGCTTGAGTTCTTCTAGGACTCCAAGTTTCTGGAGCTCAAGCCGGATTTCTTCTTTGGTTTCAGGAGTGAGCGTGCCTCCAGTATCAAGTGGCATCCTACTCTTGCCTGCATTGATGCCCAGCATGCGTAGACCTGCCTTAATAGGAGGCGCAGCACCGTTCTTCAGTATAAGACGTGCTAATGTCTGCACAGAGTTCTGCAGCTTCGCAGCCTCTTCGATCTTTCCCTTCTGGACCTTGTGCATGATTTCAAGCCAAATATGGGGAATGAGATTTGCTGTAGCAAGAATCGCCGCCTTCACTCCAGCAGCTACTGCAGAAAGGAAGCACTCGTCAGCTCCGATTATGACTTCTATCCTGCCGTGCACTTTCTCGAGCAATTCTAGAAGATATGGCATATTACCGCTGCTATCCTTTATGCCAACAACATTGTCTATCTCAGAGAGATCTTCTACTACATTGGAATTGAGAACTCCGAGAGTGCATTGGGGGAGATTGTACAGAATCACTGGCAGGTCAGCTTGACGTGCCACTGTTGCATAGTGCTCATAGTATCCCTTGTCACCAGGCCGGAGATAGTAGGGTGAAATCACGAGGGCTGCATCGCATCCGATGTCTGCAGCGTACTTGGTCAAGAGTACAGTCGCTCTGGTGCTGTTTTGGCCGGTGCCAGCAATAATGGGAACGCGACCGTCAACATACTCCACAGTGAGCTTCAGTAGTTTCTTACGCTCCTCAGTACGCATATACGAGAATTCCCCGGTCGTTCCAGCTGGTACGACTCCAGTTGCACCTTTACTGATAGTGTAGTCGATAACCTGTCTGAAGCCTTCTTCGTTGATGTCGCCATCTCTGGTGAATGGTGTTACGAGGGCCGGCATGACTCCTTTTGGGACGAATCTACTCATGAAATCACCAATGCCAGTCCGAGCAGGTTGGTATAAATGGGCTTCGCTACTGCACTATTTTGCCTGGGACATGATGCACTCAGAATCTTGTGTACAGAGCCAAGATTTAAGCCACTTCGGCTCTACGAGCTGCATAGACTAGTGACTCGTTGAAGTACTTGCCAATGATTTCGCAAATAACAGGACCAATCACATAGTTGATCTCTCCAGGGAGAAGTTCCTTTAGATTGGCCTTTGAGGTCAATTTGCCCTTTCGCTTCAGGATGCCTATTTCGCGCTCGATGCTCGATTTTGCCTTGTCCCAAGGCATCTGTTCAGCACTCCTCCCAACAAGACCATCTTTAATTTCATAGTTCGCTCTCATCATGAATATCGCTAGATTATCCATGTCATTTGCTTCCTTGATGAAGGATGTGCCATGTTGTGGGCATTTCTTCTCCTTTGAAACAGTGCCACATGCAGAACAGATGAGCCTTCCACGACCAGTTTTGATGTAGTATGCCAGTAGGTTAGAACACTTTGAGGTATCGCTCTGAGACCATTCCAGACCCTTGGTTCCTACACGGCCTATGGCACGAAACACGGTCTGAGCCTTGTTATGCAAGTACGTCAGAACATCGAGAGACTCCCGTTTTGACTCGAGGAGGATTTGCTCTTTTTGCTTGGTTTCAAACGCGTACTCATCTTTGGCAAGCTTTTCGAGGCGCTCCTGTTTCAAGAAACGCTGCATTATATCAAAGGCAATAGCATAGTTATCATACTCTAGACCACTCATCTCAAGCGGCTTGTCGATAATACCCTCGAAAGCAGGACTCGGAGTAGCATCAAGATCCTTTCGTGCAGCCGTCATATCCTTACTCGAGAGACGTGCATGCATCCATGTGCAGATATTTGCTGTATCAAGTTCAGGGTGTACTACCTTAAACTCATGGATACGCATGGCAGCCAAATCAACCAGAATCTCTTCTCTTAGAAACTGCAGACTTGGGTCTGTGTCTTCGTATATACTCTTCAATAGTGCCTTGACACGAAGCAGGTCTTGCTTCGACCGAATATAGGACTCAACTATCCTAGTGAGGTTTGTTAGAATGCTAGTCGTGAGGTGCCAGATTATGTCAAGTTTGATTGACCTGACTGTTTCTTCCTCGACGCGTTGTCTGCTAAAATCACGGGCTGAAGATATGCCCAGCGTACTTAAGGCGCCACTTTTTACTTGGCCCCGTATTTCAACAAGCCTCTTGACCTCTTCCGGAGGCGGAACTCGCATCTTCTTAGCCAACTCATCAAGAACCTCAACTTCAATCCCCACCAAGCTTTTCCGATCCTTAACAAGGAGATCCACGGAAATCTTGTCAAGTTCTGAGGCTCGAAGGCCCCGAGCCTTCAACAGTCCTTTCACCGGATGTTCGAGAGTGTGCTCAAGCTTCTCTAGAGTCTTCAGAGAACGCTCAAGGAGCTCCATCTCTTGCTTGCTGATCTGTGGACCTGATGGGGCGTCTTCAACAACATCTGCGAGCGCTCTTAGGCCTTCTCCAATGATGGACAAATCGTCAATACCCTTCCGACGAAGCTGCGCCTTCAGTTCATCTGAATCAATAGCAAGAAGACTGGATAATATGCCTAGTACCAGAGATGAATCAGAGGACAGGATGTCAGCGATTGGACCGGCGACAACAGATCCTAGCCTTTGCTCATAGTCCTCGATCGTAGTAGGCGTATCGTACTTCTCTTCAACTGCCTTCAGCAGGGCGAGTCGGATTTCATGTGCTTGCTTCAGACACTTGACTTCGTCCGCATCCCTGCAGAAACGTCCAATGATGGCATCTGCAATACCATCCCAATTGCGAGAAGGAATAATAGCATCAGATAGCCGACCCCTTGCAAACTCAGCTCGACCATGGATGCGTTCAAGACCCATTCTTAGGACGGTTGTTTCAGGCACTTCTGAAGGATGGTCTCTCAATAACTCCTCTCTCAACGAGAGCGCACTCTCTTTCAATCCTGACGCCTTCGTGTAGAGCTCATCACGCCATTGTGTACCCCAGCCAGTGACTTCAACAACGAAGTCAATGTCGTGATTAGGAGAGTACTCTGATGGAATTCTCTGAAGATACTCATTTAGGAGAGAGAGCACCTTCTCGCGCAGATCTGGGGAGGAAGACAGCTTGCCTCCCAATTCATCACAGAAACGTATCGCGAGTTCACTCATGATACGCGTTGTGTGAATCTCCTCACGTTGCTTATCGCCAAAGAGCTTACGCACTTCTAGCTCCAATTGATGGCGTTCCTCTTGACCAAGGTCATCTTTACCATCAGCAGTAAGTTCAGGAGATTCTGCGGCCTCTAGCAATCTTATTCCCTGATAGCTGTGCAGATAGAAAGATGCAAAAAACGAAAAGACGTCCTTTAGCGGCCGAGTTTCAGTCAATATCCCAGTGAAGAGCTGCCTGTCTCTCGTACTTCGCATATGAGCAACAAGAGCCTCCCGCAGCAGGATCTCTTTGCCAGCCTCGCTTGCCTGTCGTGTCTTAAGTACCCAAGAACTTGCCATCAAATCACCTCAGAAACGTGCTCCCAATCGACATAGTCAAACCCTCTTTATAGTACGCATATGATACAAGATAGAGGAGGCCTGGTATCTTCGGATTCCTCAAGAAAACGCGAGAGATACGAGGAAGTAGCCTGCCCAGAGTACGAATTCGCGAGTCCATCAGATGCTGCAGAAAATCATCACCGATATTGATGTCAATCTCTCCAATGGCGCCCATGCCTTCTGCCTGAAGCCGTAAGACTCTCCGAGCAAATGTCTCTTCCATGCTCTTTTCACGTTCTTTCATCTCACTCAGCTTATCGTATAGAAGGTCTCGCAACTCAGTGTAGTAACGAAGTGTTGGTTCAGGTTGCGGTTCAGGCGGGAAGGATTTCTCAAGCTCAGTTGGATTGTTTCCTCTTATTTTGTCAACTCGCGGCCCTAGAGGAGAAGGACGAACTGGTTCCAGAGGTAATGCTGGTAATGTAACCTGCGCTCCAGCTGCACTTGCTGCCAGAGACTCTCTCTGCTCAACCTTTTCTTGATAATCACGGACTTGCTGCTCAAATGCAGACATCTCCATTTCAAACTGCCTTGTGGCTTCTGCAATGAGCTCCTCACGTCTGTTGTTTCGTTGTCGAATTGACACATTCTCCTTTTCGATTTCTTTACAGGCGAATTGCCAATCATTGACTTTGGCTTGGTAGACAGCTTCTTTCGCGTCAGCCTCTGCCTTTACTCGATCAGCCATTGCACTTGGTGATACCACTTGGTCCAATAGCTCATGGATATACTGCAACAGCGCAAGCAGACTCACGGGGGTGGATTGTGTGGGGTCTACACTATCTCGAAAGCCTTCTACCCAGGCCACAGCCTCTCTTTTCCACTCCTGGGACTTCTCGCCGACACTTTCAATCGCAGATGCCAATTCATTACCCAGACCTGTGCCATCAGACCTAATCTTCTCAATCATCTTTCGAATAAGAGATTTTGATAGAATAGTGTCGGCCACATCAGGGATAATATCAGAAACAGTGTTCTGAAACGCGTTCAGTAGGCTCATGAGCGCATTGCCATCCGACATTAGAGCTCCGTCACTTGACTGGCCTGCATGTCTCTTTTGTATCTCAGAACGAGCAATATCCGCAACGTCGGAGAAATTGATTAGATTCCATACATCGATATGCCTGAAGGTTTCGATTATTTCCCGCGTAATCGTGTCCATTAGCTGAATGAAATCATGATACTGCACACCTTGGTACGATTTTCTCGAGAAGGATGCATTGAGCTGAGATTGAACCTCAGCATAGAACTTCTCGAAAAGCATCAGGTCAGTTGAATCCATTCCAACCTGTACGGTTTCTTGACGAAAATCACGGAGCGCGACAAAGAATGCCTTTCTTGCGGCAGAAGCAATCAGGTAGTGATCGAGTTCCTCAGCAAAGTACTGTGCAACTCTCTTTGCATATGCAATGGCATAGCTTAGAGCGCTTCGTAGTTGCCATGCACGAATATCCTCCACTCCAAATGATTCGCGCCCAATAGACTTCATGATTTGAACAATTAGCATGTGAGCAAGTGTGCCATTGATACCATCGAATCGTTCGTGGTTTGCATCAATATCTGAAAGAAGAGCGTCTCTATGTCCTGCAATAGTCAAAGCCTTCCCAGAGTTCGAGTGTTGATCAACAATTGACTCAAGCGAGTCGACGGTATCATTGAGATGACCGACAAACTCACCTGTTGCTTTCTTAATGGACTGGAGGTCTGACAGCTTCACGGTGTCTCTCTTGAGGTATTCTTTCAGAACTGAGATTGTCCCCTCGGCAACATCAGCCTCCTCCCTCGCATATGCATAGGTATTCAACTCGTTAAGTATTGCTTGTCCTGTTTCAGGGACTGTCTTTGTCAGCATCTCTATTGCGCTGGGAGTCAATACTCGATGTTGAAACTGATCCAAGAAATCTTCCTTAGACGACGACGGCAGCCTGAATTCAAGGCTATTGCGCCGAGCGATCTTTAGGCCTGGAGGAACAAGCGTAAAATCATCATACGTTGACATTTTCGCGATGGCTTCGACAGCCATCTGTTCATCTTTGACTTGAAGTGAATCCCATGTACCCTGAAAACGCCTGTCAAGCATGTCTACGAACAAGACGCTGTTTAGGCGGTCAGCAAAACGTCGGATAACGGATAGGCCATCGAGGTCGTAGTTGAGATCATTGTTGATGACAGCGGCCTCTATATCGCCAAGTTTCTTGGCGATGACCTTCACATACTGATCTATCCTGAACGGGTCTACGACACCCCTTTCCCAGCACAGGACACAGACGTGAGAACCGACGCCACCTTCAGAACCGCCTACAACAATGAGCTGTTCCGGCAAGACTCCGGGGCCGGGAGTTCTCTCGAGATTCCACTCAATAGAGAGCAGTTCCAACCCTTCAGACGAGTTCAAGGTATCACGCACGTTGAAGATTAGAGGTGCAATACTCATGGACACTGTTTCGGAATGCTGTTCAAGCATGCTTCCAGCGCCTCTTGCACTTCCAACTGGATAGCCTAAGCCAGTCGTCGTGCTCAACACTGAAGCAGAGGCCATTCTTATGGCTTCAACAGTACTCTGCGCTTGTACATCTTTTCTGCTCTTCCTGCTCACATTTGCCATCTCCCGAATACTGCCAAGGTATGGACAATCTTGAGGATTAGCTGTCATATGAGAACCGGTGTTCTTTCATTTGAATCTAGCTTGCGCGTAGCTCCTCGGCTATACCTTGGTCCAAACACCCTTGCCAAGGGACTTGACCAGCCCAGCCTCTGCGAGCCCTTGGAGAGTCACTTGAATCGTTGTCTGTATTAGTGAATCAAGGCTCTCTGGAATAGGCACACTTCTGGACTGCCTCACATCAAAAACAAGTTGCTCAACATCTGCCTCACCCCTATCTCCAAGGTGCGTTAGGACTGTATCCTGAAGATGCATAATGCCGTCCTTGGCAGCTCCGAATTGCAGACGAGCTTCACCGAATAGGTACGGAACATCATGAGAGGGTAAGAGATGCTCTATGCCCATCTTTGAAAGCCTCTCAAGAGCAGCCATTCTGGAAACGAGACTTCCAGTCAAGTCAACGTAGAATTTTCGGGGGTCATTAGGGAAGTTGTTTACCTCATCGCCTGCAAAGAGGAGTTTTCTATTGCCATCATGCAAAACGCAGTGTCCAGCTGAGTGGCCTCCAGTCAGTATGACTTGAAGTGATGTGCTCCCTATCTGTATATTCTGACCATCAGAGAGTAGACTGTCAGGTTCGCACCCTCGATAATTGACACGAAGAGGGCCCTTGTCGAGCTTCATCGAAAGGCGTGTTGCACGATCCATCAGCAAACGCTCCTCGAAAAATGATTGGGGATTTCTAAGCAGCTCAGCATCCTTTTCATGAATCATAATCGGCGCACCAGTTGCTCTTCTCAGTCTGTTCGCACCCCCAACATGGTCAGGATGCCCATGCGTGCAGACTATTCCGATAAGGTCACTTCTATGGTTCAGACCGAACGATTTCAGAGCCTTCTCTATTCGTTCGCCCGGGTCTCCGGCTGTGCCTGGATCAATGACGAGAGCTTCCCCTTCATCAACTATCAGATAACTAGCGATGAATCCGAACTCTCCAGCGAACTTGCCTCGAATAGCATGAACACCAGGGATAATCTCTGCGGCAGTCATATTCCCACATGAGTGAACATTCTTGCCCTTATGACCGTATCGACAATGGGTGATGCTTATGAGGAACATATCTAAGAGTGAATCAATGAAGCCAGAACTGATTTTAGCCCTTGTACAAGACATCAGAGATGAGCTTGGATTGGACCGCGGAGTGAGTCCAATAATCGGGCAGGTGTTTGCTCATCCTGACGGCAGTCTCCATATTGTCACGTCGGATAGATCAGAAAAGAGCCTTCTGCTCGGTCCCGGGGGAAGGGTGGCAGCTGAGTTGGCCAAACGTGTCATGCAACCTGTCACAATCTATGGAGCGGATGAAATTCTTCTAAAGAAGCACAGACTCGAATTGACCCTCCGTCGTATCGAAGAACTAACATCTTCAACTGGTGTCGAGGCACACTGGTCAGTTTTGCAGGGACTCCGAAAACTGATTACTCAAGAACTCAAATTCCCAGAGGAGAGTTGTGTCTTCGAAAAATCGATAGGTCATGGAGAAAGAGTGGCAGTTGCATTCTCGGGCGGAATCGACAGTAGTGCAGCACTGGTCATTCTCAAGGAATGTGGCTTCGAGCCGGAGGCGATTGTCGTTGATCTTCAGCATGTATTCCTTGACCAAAGAGAGATGGCTGAGATGGTTGAATGGTGTTCTCATCTTAACGTCAAGCTCACACGCATCCCCCAAGACGAAGCCACTTCAGAGGTAGTTCGGCGAGCAAGAGAATGTAAGATTCACCCCTGCGGAGAATGCCATGCTTTGATTCTTGCCTGTTTCCTGAGATACGCAACAGAAAGCAATCACTCAGTCCTTGTAACTGGGGAATTGCTACCCGCAGGAAGGCAGGCCATCGTTGAGAATGGCAGATTATTGACAATTCATCTTCCTGCAGCACTGTCACTGACGAAGCACAGGACAGAACATATTTCGAAAACCTACGGAAGAAGTATCTCTCGGAAGCAGTTTGGATGTCGTCTTGTTGCTGACACTAACGCAAATGGATGGATGAATATGGGACCGTCAATCAATAGGGTTCTCAGAGAGTTGCAGGCAGGAATTCTGACGACAGGTCAAGCTCTGGAGTATATCAAGACCATTGTCAAAAGTGTCCCAGATATGGAGAGTGACTCAGAAGAATGAAGGGAGCATACGTTCTCATACTGCAGCTCCCACTTGACCTATCAGTCACAATTGGGTCGCTAGGAACTCATGTATTATCAAAGGGAACATGGCTGTATGTGGGTTCGGCAATGGGTAACGGATCGACAAGCCTGGAGAGAAGAGTCAGAAGACACTTTCTATCGCGGAAGAACATCCACTGGCACATTGATTACCTGCTATCTGAAACAGCGTTCTTGCAGGCGGCCATCATCGTTGAAAGCCCAAGTCGAGCAGAGTGCAAGATCGCAGAGGCTCTCGAAAAGAATATGGAGTGCATTCCAGGCCCTAAGGGTTTTGGCTCAAGTGACTGCACAAACCATTGCATATCCCATGTTTTCCAATGTCCGAAAATCGAGAGGCCTCAAGAAACACTGATGAAGGTCTTAAAAGAACTTGAATTCGAGCCACAAATCACATGCGATGGTACGATTCCACTCCGACCGCCTAAGCAGCAAGTGTTAAATGGTAAAGACTGTGTTGTTGCAGATAAGGAGGAAATCTGAACTTGCCGGATTGGCATAGCATATTCCAAGATCTGAAGACAACCGGACAGACTTTTACAGTCTATTTGAGATATATGCAGAAGGATACGCTCGCAAAAATCCCAAATGTAAGAGTCGAGGAAGTCTACGATGACTATGTCAGACTTGTGAACCCAATGGGGCATGGCATTTTGGGCTTCGAAGATGTCTTGTACATATCAATACCTAGTGCAACACAACAATAGAGCATCCTTGCACGTTCTGGCCACGTACAACCAATGTTTTAATTCTGATAAGTGGCCTTCATAGATAGTTCAATGTAGTAGGTGTAATCTACAATGTCACTTGTGACCTACATCCCAGTCGAGAATGAGCGAGTTCTTGCTCAACATCAGGAGTATATCGTGACGAACTATAGACTGATTCAGTTCTGTCGCGGCTCAAAGACATGCGTCACTCTTCCTCTTCATATTATCAAAGAGTACAAGCTCACTCCAAACTCAGCCATGTTCAAGGTAACCAATGGAATTGTAAACCTTGTTGGAGCTATGCCGAAGAAAGAGGAAATGCGGGCTGCCCTTGGTCTAAGGGAGTTTGAGCGGCTCAATGTGGGAGGTCAGAGGAAGATATGCGAAGTAAGCGGTGTGCCCTTCGTACATCCCGACCATCCATACAATCGATGGATATCCGTTGGATATCATGAGCCATTCTCGATGCATTTCTACCAGACCTTCGCTTGGCTGAAGGGCGAAGAGGTGTTCACATACTATCCGGGGGGCTTCATTCTCACGACTTACAGACTCTATCAGAGTGATGCAAAGAGCAGGAAGTTGTTCATCTTCCCACTCCACATGGTCGAAACCTTTGAGTCCAGAGGAGACAAGATCAAGATAAAGGCCACAAATGGCAAGTTCGAATTGAGAGGGCGCGTACCAAGACAAGACCATATGGTAAGAGTTTGGCAGACTCGTGCGTGGAGTAACACTCCAGCGGAAAAGCTTGACTGGTTGATTAGACCTTTCAGCTACATAGTGCCCCATCATCCACTCAGTCAGTATGAAACTAGTGACTCCGCCAGTGTCAGACCCACTTACACAGCGACTGAAACGACTCAGGAAATGGAAGCGAGCTCGGCTAGTGCAGCAGCTAATACGGTCTTTGTTAGGCCTGTAATCAAAGACAACTGTACGAACTGCAACGCTCCGATGTCCTGGGAGAAGATTAATTGGACGGGGCCAGACCAATACGCATGTCCAAGCTGCGGAGCAACACATCGAGTGGACTACGTCAGAATGTGACCGTGAGGGCCAACTAGGAGTGGGCTCTTGTCCACTCCAATGATAGTCGTCTTATCGTTTCATCTGTTGGTAGACCTGTTTCCACGTCCCATCCTCTGAGAGTGTAGTAGTCATCAAGCATAGGATCGAGATTTACTATCTGCCCCTTCCCGGGACCATCTGGCATGGGTTCTTTGGTAAACCTATCTGGAAGCCGGTCATCCTTTCTTGTGATTCCTTCTCTGGCATTGAATAAGCGCTTTAGGGTAACCTGACGTTCCGCAATCGTTGTCAGGTTTCTCACTTGGCCGAGGTACGTCTCACCAGTTGCCAAAGGAAGCATCTTGGCAAAGTCCTCCATCCAGAAGATTGGAGGCCATGAAACTGAGTACCAGCACACTATCAAAGTGTCACGAATGCAGTACGCATTCTCAGATTCGAATACGGCATTGGCCTTGTACTTCTCATTATAGGGATCGATAATCTCTGGAAGCTTATCAGCTCCCCATCTTCTTGCCGCTACGTCTTTGTAGCCCAATTGATCAACCACAACCAGACTTCTTAGATGATCCGCACCGCGGGCACCCGTTGCATGTCCTAGGGCGATACTCCGATGGGTACGCCCGTCTTGCCCGGACACTTCCATACCTTTTACATGAATAGCATACTTATTCGTACCACGGCCGATGGTTTCTGCAGCCCTCTTACTTCCTTCTGCAAGGAGGTCTCCAAAGCCATCTCTGTCAGCAATCATCTGAAGCAGTTTGATTATCTGTTCCCTGTCACCCCATTGAAGCGTAAGACCACCTGTGTCCTTTGCTGTGATTGCGCCCTTGACAAACGACTCTATCGCGAAGCCTATCGAAGCGCCTGCAGAGATTATGTCCAGTCCATATCTATTGCAAATCTGATTGGCTCTCAGGGCCGTGGCGTAATCATCTACGCCCAGAGAGCTTCCAAATGCCATGAGACCTTCGTATTCAGGACCCTCCTCGAGAGTTCCCGCGAATGGGCCCTCACGGACATAGTTGAGCTTCTTGCAGCCAAGACTGCAGCCGAAACAGGCCCTGTCTCTGACGGTGTACTTGGGGCGAATGTAGTCACCGCTTAACTTCTCCCAGCCATCAAAGACCCCAGTCTGATGGTTATAGGTTGGCAACTCACCAATCTCTTGTTTCACCGCAGTCAGTATCCAAGTTCCATACTTGCCCATTTCTCGGGCTTGAGGATTGCTTCGTACTCTAGTGTGAGCTTCCTTGGCTAGGTCTACAAATGCGGCATGGTCGTGGACTTCGACAGCACCATGCCCCCTGATCGCGATTGCCTTGACCTTCTTGCTGCCGAGAACAGCACCCATGCCTGTTCTGCCAGCAGCTCGTGCATGGTTAACCAACACTGACGCATACCGAACAAGTCGCTCCCCTGCAGGACCTATTGCTGCAACTTGAATATCAGGATCATTGTGTGCCTTTTTGATAGCGCTGGTAAGTCTGTCCGTCGTCAGTCCCCAAAGCTGTCGTGCATCCTTGATCTGCAAGTCTGAATCATCAATACTGATGTAGACCGGTTTTTCAGACATTCCCTCTATGACAAGCACATCATACCCCGCATACTTGAGCTCGGGGCCTAGGAATCCCCCCACATGACTTTCGCCCCAGATTCCCGTTAGCGGTGACTTCGAGATGAATACGGTTCTGCCGCTCATCGGCCATAGAGTCCCTGTGATGGGCCCGGTAGCGATAATGAGCTTGTTCTTCTCACTCAGTGGATCGATTCGTGCGGGTACTTCTTCGAAGAGTATCTTTGCCCCGAAACCGTCTCCTCCGATGAACTCCTTCTTCCACCGCTTGGGTAAGGGATCTGTGGTGAACTCTCCTTCCGTCAGATTGACACGTAGTATCATTCCCATATGGCCACTTGCCATCGTCAATCAGCTCCACTTGCTTCTTGTGGGGCACTCACGCGATCAATCTCTTTCAAGTAACTCACAATCTTACCGTGGCGATCAGCAGGAGCTAGAGATGTTATAGTGCTGTAGGTAATAGCACCAGTTGGGCAGATTTTTGCACACTCAGGTGCGCCATCACAGTGGTTGCACTTGATTATTCTCATTCTGACGGTATCAAGCAGGATAACCCCGTTGACACAAGCGCCAACACATGACTTACATAGAATACATTTATCCTCATCAAGAAAGGTCATCTTGGTGATAGGATCTCGACGCATGGCATACACCGGACAGATGTCGACGCAGGGCGCAGTTTCACAGGGACCACAGACATTAGGAATATCTAGGCCCAAATCGTCATAGCGCACAATCTTCAGTCGAGCAAGATTAGGCTGAAACTTGCCCTCATGCTTTGCAGAGCAGGCAAGCTCGCATAGACGGCACCCAGTGCATCGATTCATATCGACAACCAGTTGCGATGGCAGATGAACCACCTCGAGAGTAGTTGATGAGCGTCAATCTCTCTAAAATGCTTCGGCAGGTCCAATATTTCAAGGATGCCTACACGATTTATTAAGGCTGAAGGTATAACGCATTTTGGGTCGAAAAGATGTCGGAGGACGATTCAAAGGACAAGAAAGGCAAGAAATCGGACTATGCTGAAGTTGAATTCGGAATAGGAAATATCGAGTTCGAAGCCAAAGGTCGTAGTTTGGTTGTTGAGAAACTCTTTCGATTGCTCCTCGAGAGAATCGAAGAAGGCAAACTCGTCAAGGAGTTCAGGCTAGAAGAACCAGAGGAGGAAGAGGGGGGAGAAGAAGTGGAGCAGCCCCCCAAGATTGTAGAGCAATACAAAAGACCTACTGAAGAGGTAGATACTTCATTGGAGCCTCCTCCTGATTGGGACAGGCTTGAGTCAGAAGAGCCAGAGGTTTCAGACGCTGAGAGAAAAAAGCTATAGATGCAGATAGCTAATGCTCTACTTCCACAACCCAGCCATAGGGATCCTCTAGTTCCCCGGACTGAATACCAGTCAGCTCATCAAAGAGGTGGCGAGTCAATCTGCCAATCTTGCCATCAGCTATTGTGTACGGTCTGCCCTTATACCAGAGAGATCCGACCGGAGCAATGATTGCTGCCGTGCCACAGCCAAACATCTCAGTCACTTTTCCTGAATTGATTCCATCAATCACCTCGCCAATAGAGATCTGGCGCTCACTGACTTTCAGCCCCATATCCTTTGTGAGAGTTAGAACGGAATCACGGGTTATTCCTGCAAGAATCGAGCCCGTCAGAGGAGGGGTAACGAGTTCGTCATCGAATTTGACGAAGATGTTCATCGTGCCTACTTCCTCGAGATACTTCCGCTCCAGTGCATCCAGCCATAGGACCTGAGAATAACCTAGCTCTGCGGCTTTTGTTCCGGCTAGCAGACTAGCAGCATAGTTGGCCATAGTCTTGGCGGCACCAGTTCCACCACGAGCAGCACGTACATAGTCAGTGCTCAGATAGATGTGGACCGGACTGAATCCTTCTTTGAAGTACGGCCCGACCGGGCTCAATATGATATAGAAGAGGTACTCATCAGAGGGTTTCACACCAAGCTTCTCCTGAGTGCCTATCATTGTTGGGCGAATATAGAGAGAGCTTCCTGAGACTTCAGGTATCCAAGAACGTTCAACGCGTAGCAGCTCTTTCAGTACTTCGAGGGCGAAATCAATATTCACCTCTGGCATCACCATTCGAATCGCAGACTGATTCAGTCGCGAGAAGTTCTTCTCTGGACGAAACAGAAGTATGCGTTGCCCACGTCTGTGTGCTTTCATGCCTTCAAAAATGCCCTGCCCATAGTGCAGACAGAGTGCTGCTGGACTAAGTGACAGTGGAGCATAGCGATGGATTCGAGCATCATGCCACTTCTTCGCTGAGAATCGCATGGAAAACATATGGTCCGTAAACACGGTTCCAAAGGGCACTTTCAGAACGTCAGATGGTTTTTCTTTCATCTCCTCGGAAGGGGCAAGATCCATCTCAATCTCCATTCCGCTCACAGCAAATTCGATGGACAGCGCCGCCTCTTAAGATGACGGGTTAACGCTCCTCCAATTATCGGGAAAAAACTCGTAGAAGGAGGCTCAAGGAAATGCCTTAAGTGACTACTTGTTCTTGAAACTCCAACGAAGGAATGGAGTCAGTTCCAGCATGAGCCATCGTGAAGGCGCGTCACCTGAAGATTCTGTTTTCATGGATCCGAGAGAGGTTTTGAGCCAGTACAGTGTCGAATGGGTTTCCCTCAAGAAGTCCTACGACGAGCTGCAGCAACAACTCAGCGATGTTCAGAGGGAACTGAACGAATTGGACATGAAACTCAAGGCCGGGAGAATTACGGAATCAGAACACATCGTGCAGTACCGCGAGAAGTGGGCGATGTCTACTCAGATGATTCAGGTGAA
The DNA here is from genome assembly GCA_003345545.1 of Candidatus Thorarchaeota archaeon. Lineage (GTDB taxonomy): Archaea > Asgardarchaeota > Thorarchaeia > Thorarchaeales > Thorarchaeaceae > SMTZ1-45. The sequence continues at coordinate 38,016 of PRDH01000019.1, read as the reverse complement.
GAGAGAAGTTGAAGCTCGACTCTACGAGATTCAAAAGGAGATCAGAGCAGCAAACAACCAACTCAAACAGATGGAGATTGAAAGACAGCGCCGGGAGAGAATGGAAGAAGAAAGGAGCCATGCGATGATTGAATGGATGAGCCTGAAACAAGGTTTTGAGTTGACCGAAGCCAGAAGAAACGAGATAAATGCAGAATCTGATAGAATAGAACGTGAGAGAAGAAGTGGAAAGGTCTCAGAAGCAGAATACAGAAAGAGAAGGATTGACCAGATTCGGCAGCTAGCGGAGTTGCGCACTGTGGAATCTGACATAAAACGTAGATTGGCGGAGCTACTCGAAATCATACGAAGTTGATTCTCTGAGCCTGAAACAAGAAAAAGGAAAGTGCAGGACTCTGAGGAAGTCCTGCGTGGATTGATTGCTCAAGCGTATTGACCTTGATCGATCATCGCATCAGCCACTTTCAGGAATCCGGCAATGTTTGCACCAATGACATAATTGCCCTTTGCCCCAAAGAGCTCTGAGGTCTTGTATGCGTTAGCGTGAATACTCTTCATGATCTCTTGCAGCTTAGCATCCACCTCTTCACGATTCCAAAAGATGCGCTGACTATTCTGTGCCATTTCAAGGCCAGACACAGAAACTCCTCCCGCATTCGCGGCTTTGCCGGGGCCATAAAGAATCTTGTTCTCAATGAATATCTCGACCCCCTCCGGCACCGTGGGCATGTTTGCACCCTCACAAACAGCAGTTGTGCCATTATCAACAAGCGTCTTTGCTTCTTTTCCATCGACCTCGTTTTGGGTTGCACATGGGAGGGCAATATCACACTTGACACTCCAGGGACTACCCTGCGTTGAGTAGTCTACTTTGAATTGCTCACCGTATTCCTCAATCCTCCCCCTGCGATTGTTCTTAAGGTCCATGACCCAAGCAAGCTTTTCCTTTGTAATGCCGGTAGGATCATGGATCCATCCATTTGAGTCACTTAATGTGACGACCTTGGCACCAAGCTGGATACACTTCTCGGCTGCATATTGAGCTACATTGCCGGAGCCAGAGATACATACTGTTTTTCCCTTTATATCATGTTTCTTGGTCTTGAGCATCTCTTCGACAAAATAGACGACACCGTAACCTGTAGCTTCAGGCCGAATCAGCGAGCCACCCCATCCGCCGCCTTTGCCCGTCAGTACGCCTGTACCATGATTGTTAGTGATTTTTCTGTAGGCTCCATAGAAATAGCCAATTTCGCGTCCACCAACACCGATGTCTCCAGCAGGGATATCGATGAATTGACCAATATGCCTGTAGAGCTCGAACATGAAACTCTCGCAGAATCTCTCTACTTCAGCATCCGACTTACCCTTTGGGTCAAAATCGGAACCTCCCTTGGCACCACCCATTGGCAGCGTTGTCAGGCTATTCTTGAATACCTGCTCAAATCCTAGGAACTTGAGAACTCCCAGATTGACAGTAGGATGAAGTCGAAGACCACCCTTGTAAGGTCCAATCGCCGAGTTGAATTGTATTCTATACCCTCGGTTCACCTGAATCTTGCCTTTGTCATCCTTCCAAGGCACGCGGAACTGAACAGAACGTTCTGGTTCAGTAATCCTCTCAAGAATCGAGAATTCTTGGTACTTGGGATACTTCTTGATAGCAGGCTCCAAGGATTCGAGTACTTCCAATGCAGCCTGATGAAAGACCTTTTGATCGGGGTCTTTTTCGACAAGCTTGTTGTAGACAGTCTCTATGTATTTGTTCATACTCGCACTCACCGGTAATGTTAGACGAGAACGCCTCAAACGAGGTGCCCGTATAAATGAATCGATTGATAATCCTCTAATGAACCAATAGCGATGCTATGACTGTAATGAGTTCGTAACACGAACAGTCATTAAAGAGCTCACTATTCAGGAGATCGGAGCAACTGCTATGCCAATATTCGAACAGGAATGGATTTCACCAGTCCTTGAGGTGTACAAGAAGCAGAAGATAACTGAAACGTACTCGGTCATCTTGGGTCTCAATCCGATGGGGCAAGCATTGTGCAGGCAGCTGTACGAAAAGAATGGCTTTGATACCTTGTTAATTTTCAATTCCCCAGCGTTCTCGCCCTGGAATCGATACCCCGTGGATGTCAAAGCCCCGGTCGTACCAGTCCATGGAATGGTAGCCGATGACTTGATGATTGTTTTTGGAGATGTTGTTTTCAAGGAATACGATTGGATGACGGACATGCTCTTCTATCTTAGAGGCAATGTTCCCACACGGTTTGTCGTGTCCGTGATGACTCATGATGGACCTACATGCGGACAGGTGCTCTCTTCCAAGGGGGACCGGTTGTTGAAGAGAATGGATGTTCCTCTCGGGCGAGCTGATTTCTATGACGGAATCACGGCACCACTGATTAGCGCAGGTCCTGTGGCTGGTCTTGATCCAGTCATTCTGTTCTTGGAAGAGTCGAGTGACCAAGAGCTAGTACTCCAAGTAGATGACGTATCTGTTTTCCAATCTGAGATTGACGTTGCTCTCGAACTTCTTCAGAGAGGACTCAATCTGAATCTATCTCTCTAGTACAGAAACGCTATTCAGATGTGAATCCATACCCGTTGCGGTCTCTCTCACCCAGTCTTCCAAACCGCGCTTCGATGCTATGGGCCGAGGATATTTTCTTATCGCATTCTAGACACATGAGAGCGTGGGTTTCTTTTGCCTCAACGATATTGCCACACGAGATGCATGTCCATAGCCCACCCTGGAGAAGTTTTGTCTTTCTGAAGACTGCACGGGCAATCTCTCGAAGCGCCTCAGGGCAATCATCAGAGATTCCAATTATCCCCTGTTCAGACCACTCACAGAGTAAAGATACGAGAGTTGTCATCAGTTCGATTATGCGAGTTGCTTGTTCTTCAATCTCTGTTGACGTCTCGGAGCGTGTGTCATGTGGGGCATCGACTACCGTCGAGAGCATCTCAATGAAGGCGAAGAATGCAGGAGGAGGAAAACGCTTCTTTCCTCGGGCTTCAACCATTTGCCCAAGAACAGCGGATATCATCAGAGTCTGAGTATAATCCTCACGAAGTATCTTCTCAACCTCGGCGACTATCTTCACAGGATCAATGCTGTACTTCCCAGGATCAAGTCTGTTCTCTTCTGCAATCTCTGTGACAGCCTCAAGGAAACCCTTGCCTTTCTCCATCCTGCGATTGACACGTTTTGCTACGGTATCATAAGGGAGACCCGTGTCATCTGCAAGCCTCTGTAGGAGTTCTCTCGCAGTCAGACTCAATCAAAGCACAGACCTGTAGTGGCAGAATAACTCTGCAAGACCATCATTTTAGGTTATTCCTTCATCGTACACGGAACAGATTCGGACGAACTGGATACAGGCTGCCCAATCACTTGTTTCCCTCTAAGGGGCAAACCTCTTTAGGGCGTGAACTTCGGCCACATTCGGTGGTCGACAGTATGAAAGACTATGATGTCGTCCTAGCCAGTGGAGCTGAGCACCTTCGAAACCGATTTGAAGAGCTGGGATACCGAGTCTATACGTCGGACCTCAATTACGACAACAAACGTATGTTTCCGAATGCGGACATCTATGTCAAGATAGGGAAAATCACTCAGCTCTCCGGGAGGAGAGTCATCGTGATTCAGAGCTGTACCGGCTCAGGTCCAGCTGAAAATGAGCAATACAGTACATCAGACCGCGTTGTTGAAGTTCTTCTATTGCTGGAGATGTTCTCAAGGCCTCTCGAAGTGGAGAAGAGCGGCCACAAGCAGTATCTCTGTACACCAGTTGAACCCCCGAAAACAGTCGAAGTCGTGCTCACTTTCCAGCCCTTTGCACTGCAGGACAAGTGCTTTGAAACAGGCGAGATCTCCTCGGCGAGATGGGCCATCGAAACGATTGCAAAGGCATGCAACAAGGTTCATGTCGTGAGCCCTCATGCACCAGACAGTCTGGATTGGGTCCGGAGTCTCAAGGAGAAGGGGCTCTACAGAATAATCGACGTAGTACCGGACCTTGTCAAGTTTGCAGAGAAGGAGTTCAAACTTGGAAAATGCATCGTTGTCGCGCCTGATGAAGGAGCACAAGAGCGATACAAAATCGAGGGTTTTGGAAAGAGTAGAACGAACTCCTTCAGAGTCGAATTGCATGGAGACCTTGATGTCAAGGGTCTGAACGTCGTTGTCATAGATGATCTCACAAAAAGCGGCAGCACACTTCTGAAGGCCAGAGACCGCCTACTTGACCAGGGCGCAAAGGAGGTGGTCTTGGCAGTCGCCCATGTGCTTCCCCTCATGGAGAGGGGAGAGGAACTCCTTGAGAGGCTGATTGAGATGTGCAACGGAAAAATCGTAACATCTAACACCGTATTCACAGAGGCCTTCTCCAAGGAGCATCCAAACCTCTGCTATAACATCGTGGATACACTTGTGCATTCAATCTGATGATTCCCATCAATATCGTCGGGAATCGCGGAAGTGGCCCTTTTCGAGTGCAATGTACTTGGGGTATATTACGAAATCCTTTTCTCACGCTCAGTATCCCTCGCTTGTGGTCTTGTCATGGAATCTGAGAAGGAATATCACATTGGGATTGCCCGAGGAGAGATTCCAGAACTAGTCTTGCTACCTGGAGACCCTGATCGTGCAAAGAAGATAGCCGAAGAATTCCTTGATACTCCATCTCAGATTGCCAAGCGACGTGAATACTGGAGTTTTAGTGGAACGTGGAAAGGCATTCCTATTGGAGTCTGCTCAACGGGCATAGGCTGTCCTTCTGCGGCCATAGCTCTTGAGGAGCTAGTCAAAGTCGGCTGCAAGACCTTCATTCGAGTTGGTACCTCCGGAGCAATCAGCAATAAAGTCACGACAGGAGACATAGTCATCTTCAGTGGCTCTGTCCGGGATGACGGAACCTCGCGTCAATATGCACCGATCGAATTCCCTGCAATTGCTCATCCAGAAGTAGTGAGAGCGCTCGACCGTGCAGCCGAGAAGAGACATGTGAGATACCATGTCGGTATCGGACACAGCAAGGACGCGTTCTATAGCGAGCATCCATCTTATGTCGCGGAAGATGATAAGATGCGTCAGAGATGGTCTACATTGAGAAAGGCCGGAGTCTTGGCGACAGAAATGGAGTCAGCAGCCCTGTTCGTGATTGGTCATCTTCGGGGAGTCAGAGTAGGCTGTGCTTGTGTTGTAATCGGCGAGAATGTAGCCAAGGAAGCGAAGATTGTGGGAAAACCGCCCATCGATGACCTTGTAATAATTGCGCTTGATGCGCTAGTATCTCTGGAACCATCGCGTAACTAAATATCACTGAACCAGAGTCGCTTCTGCACCGAGATCAGAAGGTTCTCAGCTGCGTGTCTGTCAAGTCCAGAGATATTCGAGAGTTGGTCCGGGCCTGTAGCAACAAGGTCAGTAATGGTTCCAATCCCCGAGTTGAGAATGAGATTGATCACGGGATCCGTCGTGCCCAACTCAATCAAGACATCTCTGAGGGCTGCTACACTGTCGACAGTCGTCGTTGGGGGAGTTACATCTGGCATCTCGGCTTCAAACGAGTCCTCCTCCGATCCCAGGGCTGTTTCTTTCAATGCAGTAAGCTCTGGCAGTTCCATAGGACCAGTGTGCTTTGCAACGAAGGAGGGATTAAGAAAGACCACTCCAAGAATCATCGACAGAATCAGAAAGGGCACTAGAAACACATTGCTAATATCAATCCCGATAATCGTGGTGCCCGGCCCGGGGCCTATCAGTCCGCGAGTGACTCCTTTCAGCAATAGATCCGTCCAAGAGTCACCTGAAATCTCTGTAGCAAAAAACAGCCAGAGAGGGGAGAAGAAGAAGAAGCCTCCGGCCATAAAGATCAGGACCTCCCTGAAGAGATCTCTTCTTGCGAAGCGTATCATAAGGAGGAGACTAATCGGAAAAATGATGCTTATGAGGAACCACACTACATAGGTATCCCAGAGAGCATCCACAGTGAGTGCGTCAGCACCGATGCCAGCGATTTTGATAACGGCGGCTCCCAAGAAAATGATGCCCGGAATAATCGCACCAAAGATGATTCCATGCGCATACCTCATGCTTCGATCTCACCTTGACATTAATGCTCTAGAGTTGATTTGACGACTGTGTCTTTTAGATGTTTTGAGAAACCCATTATCAGGCTCTCTTAGAAGCGAAACTCGAACCACTGTATTTCAACGGTCTTCAAAAGAGATTATTGCGGAGGAATCAGTGGGATGCTATCATTGTCCTAGGGGCCGAGCGAGTGATGCTGAAGCATCTCGCTGTATATTCATCGACCCAATTGCTGAAAATGCGCAAATCCATCAAAACAGGCAAAAGGCGCCCAAGAAGTGACTTTTCTGTAAAGCCTTATATACGACTTAGGGGCCATCTAGGGCACTCTACGGAGGTAACACAGAAGATGAGTTTTGTCGTTAAGAAAGCAATTCAAGACTTTGCTAAGAAAAAGAACCTTCAAGTGAGCGGTGATTTCTACGGGGCTCTCGATAAGAAAATCGGTGAGATCCTTGGTGCCGCCGCTGTCAGAACAAATGAAAACAAGCGTAAGACGCTCAAGCCCTACGACTTGTAGAGGGAAGCACTCTGATGCCGGGAGTGAGAGCAGTTGTGCTCTCACAGCCCTCTCTTTTTCATATCATTATTCTTATCAAGAAGTCATAGTACAATCAGTTGATTCCAAAACTGGAGTAATGCTGATTGCCGAGAGTGTGTCTGACTAACGATGATGGACCCCGCAGTGAGGGACTACTAAAACTCGCTGAAGTACTGAGTAGAGAGGTCGAACTCTTTGTCATGGTTCCGGATGTCCAGAAGAGTGCTTCTGGAAAGGCCCTCACATTGACAAGGCCGATTCGAATCACCGAGCAGCATACCATAAATGGATACAGTTTTGTGACTCACGATGGAATGCCCGCAGACTCCATCATACTTGCAGCGTCATTCTACAAAGACATAGGTCTGCTTGTATCAGGAATAAACACAGGCGCGAATGTCGGGTATCAGAGTATGCTAACAAGTGGAACGGTGGGAGCCGCCTTCGAGGCTGCACTGCGCGGAATACCAGCCATTGCAGTATCACGCCAAGCAATACCCGAAGAGTGGTTTGACTCAACAGGGACAACGCAGGACTGCAGCAAGATCTGCGAAATCACGCGAGACCTTGTGATGAGAGTATTGGACAGAGGAATGCCCCAAGGTGTTGATCTTCTGAATCTGAACTTTCCCGGCGAATTGTCAGAAAAGAGCAAGGTAGTAATCACAAAACCGACAAAGGTTCGGATGCATAACGAGGTGGAACGCAGGCTTGATCCAAATGGCCGGCCGTACTATTGGTATCTAGGCATTGAACAGGAGGCGCCTAGAGGAACTGATGCCTACGAAGTTTCGGTCAACAACAATATCGCACTTTCGCCGGTGAAAATTGAGTTCATCCATGATGAGGAGATTGACCGATTAAAGAGATTCATGAAGGAGTAACTTTCTTGAGCGCCGTCCATAGCGCATCGCTCTTGGGTCGAGGCATATCAACTAATGAACCACTAATCAGAATCTTGCGATGATCTGGGTCGCTCACTATTGTTCCTATGCGTGTCGCTGCTATTCCTTCCGATTCAAGCGCACGTATTACTTCATTCGCATTCTCAGCAGCACAGCTCACAATCATGGAACCACTACTTATCAACTCAAGGGGATTGATCTCGAGAGTTTCGCAGATTCGTTTTGTCGGACTGCCGATGGGAATGTCATCGCTTCTAATCTCGAAACCAACATGGCTGGCATCACACAGTTCATGAATTCCGCCTGCGAGACCCCCCTCAGTGGGATCGTGCATTGCATGAACATGCCCAGTCGCAAAAGCGACAACGCCATCTTTGACTACACTGATTTGCTCTCTGAGTTTGCGACCTTTTCTTATGACGTCAACGCTGATGCTCTTAGAGAGTGTTGCATATCCATCAGTTGCAAGAATAGCAGTACCTTCAATGGCCACAGTCTTGGTCAGGAGTATTGCATCCCCAGTTCGCGCACCACTAGCTGTGACATAATTATCCTTCTCAGTGGCACCCATCATGAAACCAACGATGATGGGCTGGTCTATTCGCTCTGTTACTTCTGAGTGACCGCCTACGACGGCAATACCTAGCTCCCTCGAGGCTTCATCTATTTGCTTCATTATTTTCGCTAACTCCAGCGGTTTGTAGCCGCTGGGTAGCATGATTGAAACCAACAACCATCTCGGAGCCACGCCAAAGGTGGCGATATCATTCGCGTTGACATGAACCACCAGCCATCCAATATCCTCTACTGACCCAGTGATAGGATCAGTTGACACGACAATCACCTTGTCCCCAATCTGAATGAGAGATGCATCCTCTCCAAGACGCGGCCCGAGTAGAACACTGGGGTCCAGAACACCGAGGTGAGAGAACACTATCTTCTTGAGAATATCTGGTGGAACTTTACCCGGAAGCATTCATTGAACTCCTCTGTTTTGAAGGGTGCGCACGACTTGTGTCTGGTGCATGAAAAGCAAATTCACAGAAACCCGTACGGGGCTCTCCTCGCTCACTATGACAGAAGACATCTATCAGCCATGCGCATATGTCAAGAACACTGCCCCCGTTAATAATCTAATCGCGAGTGCAAAACCGTGCAATCATTTTGGAAGATATGCTTCAATCTCACTCAGGTCTTCCTCACGAAGTCGTGTTCTAGTTCTACCAGTATGCAAGAGAGTCCGAAGTATCGATTTCTCCTTCATGAGCTCTCGTGAAAGGTGTGCTCGACCGCCACCGGCCCTAGCTACGAGATAGGCACCGAAAGACCTCCTAAACTCGTCCACTGCAAGAACTGCTTCGATTGGATCATCAAGACCGTCCTTCCTGGCTCTAAGCATTGCTGCTAGTTCGAGCGCTTCATGATAAGGACGCTTAAGGAATCTTGGCCATCTACTCTGCTCCGGGTCAACATTGATAGCGGCGAAGCGAATCTTCGCCTTGCGCATCATTCTAGAAGTCCTGATGAGATCTTGCACGGGTGTATACTGACTGTCACCGGGTCCGACGGACTGAGCTAGCGGGATATTTGGTGAGAAATCTGAGATAATCATGACAAAAGGCTCGATATCAGGATTCCTCATTCGCTCTCTCTGGATAGTTTCAAACGCCTTTCGGAGAGCGTCTGCAAGCGGTGTCAGACCAGATATCCTCAGTCGGCCCAGAGCTCTGTAGATCTTATTCCAATTGGTTGTAGGAGCCTGAACTTCCACGGCTCCGCTATCCTTGAAGGCTATGATTCCGGTCCGGTCCTTGGAACCACGTGTTTCGCCTTCAATGCGTTCGAGAAGCTGCCTGACTTCCTCCATGCTGCCCTTCATTGATAGGCTTACGTCGATGACAAGAATAATCGTTAGAGGGCACCTGCCAGCGAACATGTTCTCACGAAGGTCACCACGCGTGATTCGAATTGGCAAATGCTGTGCATCGCCGGTTCTAGCAATTGCTGCAAGTACTGTTGAAGTAACATGTATGCTCTCGATTTCTCGGTTAGGCATTCGGGAGCGGATAGGCCGTCCGTGTTTCACTGCACCTGAGGACTTCAAAGACCCCATTGCTCGTGAACCTACTCGTTTGTTGATCCAGTTCCCAGTTGTGACTCTAGAACGAATCATGGCTCTCATCCGGAGCTTTTCATTATCGAAGATCTCCTCTCCCGTGTCGATATCGGGCATTTTGACAAAGAAATCATCGTTCAGCCCAAAAGGAGACTCTCTAATGTCGGATTTTGGTCCTGTAATCAGACTCGGCTTTTCTGGAACATAGGGTCTTGTCGCAAGTCCCCACTCATCACCAGATTCAGGCAAGGCGCGACCTGGTTCCACTGTGTCGATTCCAGCTGTAGGTCCGCCCTTTCGCCGGGTCATGACTTCAAGCCATTTCCTAACGAGTCGCCAGATAAGAGGGATATAGACGATGGTGTCAATAATGATGACATGGAGAGGAGGAAACTCAAGAATCCAGGAACCAAACAGCCAATTCAACGGACTTACAAAAATCCAGAGAAAATAGCTGAAGACAACGACCATCATCACCGCACATATTGTGCCCTTGATGGGATTCCCCTCTGGATTTCTTATTTTTCCGGGAGTTTTTTTTTGCCCTCCTGTCTTTCGAATTGAGCAAAGCTTGATTGCCGGCCAAAGCGACCTCCGCTTCGCCGCTCTCCTTGCTCAGCGGGCTCTTCATCCTCCTTCGGAACTTCAGTGGGTGATTTCCTGCGGTCATTCTTCTTTGCAATTTCTACCGCTTTTGTTATTGCCCGATCAATATCGTCAGAAGAGGGAGGCTCCAAGAGACCACCTCTACGAGTTCTATGACTTAAGGCGAGTTGCGAAGCAAGCTTCATGTCTTCAAGAGTGACCTGTGCGCGGCCTTGAAATGCGGCATGTGTAATTGCTGTCTTGCTAATCACAATGTCCGGTCGAACACCATCGACTTCTAATGCATCACAGGCCATTGCTATGGCGCGTAGGTTCGTATCGTCTAGCTCTACGCTTTCCAGTGATTCTTTGGCACGAACGACCCTTTCTCGCATCTCTTGCTGAGCATCCGACCAGCGTGCACGAAATCCATCTGGGTCTCTCTCAAACTCAAGATTCCTTCTTACAAGCTCCATCCGTTCTTCGATTGAGTGATTCGAGCCAATTGCAACATGGAGAGCGAATCGATCTAATAGCTGCGGTCGGAGCTCGCCTTCTTCTGGGTTCATTGTGCCTATAAGGACAAAGTCCGAGGGATGCGAAATAGAGATTCCTTCGCGTTCAATCGTGTTGACCTTTGTCGCAGCGGCATCGAGGAAGTCATCAACGAGGTGATCTGGCAATAGGTTCACTTCATCAACATACAGAACATTTCGATGCGCATCGGCAAGTATCCCTGGTTTGAGTGCACGAATCCCCTCCTGAAGGACTTGCTCGATGTCTAATGCACCAATAAGGCGATCCTCAGTGGTCGATAGAGGCAGATTCACAACCCGCATCTTCCGTCTGGTAGATTCAAGCGCTGCACCACCTGACACACGAGACTTGCATTCTTCGCAGAAGAAATCCGGAGTACTCGGATTGCAGCCAAAACGACAGTCTTTCACCACATCGACTTCAGGGAGCAGATCAGCAAGTGCTCGAACAACAGTCGTCTTCCCTGTACCTTTCGGACCTGAGATGAGCACGCCTCCGATAGAAGGATTCACACCGTTTAGAAGTAGGGCTAGCTTTAGCTTTTCTAGGCCGACGATGGCTGTGAAGGGCAACGTTATCCGCTTGAGCTCGCCCAGATACATCCCGTCCGAATACTCTCAGAGCAGAAGAACGCCTATACAACAAATAAGGGTGTTCATTCAATCAATCCTACATGCTTATGTACAACTGCACGGAATATCATGTAATCTAAGTTCAGGTGAACTCATTGATCTCTCATATATCGCACCTTAAATGTCCGCAATGCAGAAGAGAGCACTCTGCTGACCACCTCAGCACATATTGCGTCTGTGGATCACCCCTGTTTGCAGTATATGACACGGGCAGCGTCCAAGAGGAGATTGATTCCGGAGAGTTCCCTTCAGACCTTAACTCGATGTGGAGATATTCACAACTTCTGCCTGTGAAGTCCCCATCTTACGTCATTAGTCTTGGTGAAGGATGGACACCACTTCTGCTATCAAGACAGCTGGGAAAGCACTTGGGTCTCAGGATGCTGAGAATCAAGGATGAAGCCCAAAATCCAACAGGGAGTTTCAAGGATAGGGGACTCAGCGCAGCTATATCCAAGAGCCTTGAACTCGGAGCGAAGAGCTTCGCCCTGCCTTCAGCTGGCAATGCCGCTGTGTCTGCGAGCGCATATAGCGCGGCTGCTGGAGTGTCAGCGCACATCTTCATGCCGGATGATACTCCTGAACCTTTCTTTACACAGTGCGAGCTGTTCGGTGCCGAAACAGTTCGAGTGCGCGGTACAATATCAGACGCAGGACAAGAAATGAGGAAAAGAAACGGTGATTGGACAGACCTTTCAACAACAAAGGAGCCCTACAGAGTAGAAGGAAAAAAGACTCTTGGTTTTGAAATCTCTGAGCAGATGGGTTGGTCGGTCCCCGATGCAATAGTCTGTCCTACTGGTGGTGGAACAGCAATCATCGGCATTTGGAAAGCATTTGAGGAGCTTGAAACTCTGGGCCTTGTAGGAAGTGAACGTCCAAGAATATATGCTGCCCAGAGTGGTGGATGTGCTCCCGTTGTGCGAGCGATAGAGAAGGGAACAGACAATCTGGAGCCCTGGGTGAACGGAAAGACCATGGCACTCGGTCTTCGTGTGCCCAGTCCTTTCGCTGGAAGGCAGATTCTCAACGCCATAAGAAACTCAGGCGGCGGAGCTGTAGCAGTAGCGGAACATGACATCGAACCAATCCGACGCATGGTTGCGAGGTTGGAGGGATTGGATATCTGTCCTGAGAGTGCAGTCGGGATTGCAGGCCTGAGGAATCTCATCGATGCAGGTACGATTGATTTTGACGAAGATGTCATTCTTCTCAATACTGGGAGCGGAGCCCGATATACGAATCTCAAATGAGAGCGCTATGAATAATCGCCATCATTAAAAACCCGTGTGAATCTGTGGAGAGAAAGTCCTCAACGAAGATTCATGGGGGAACCATCAATCATCGAGTCTGCAGACAACGATCAGCCTCACCTGCATGGAGTCAGAGATTCGCTCGTTGCAGGAAAGAAAGAATTTGCTGTGGTTATTGGTCTACTGGTTGTCTACTTCTACTTGAGACTGGCAGGGATTGAACCGGTATTGGTTCTCTCTCTTGGATTTCTTGTTGGGATTTGGCTGGCGTTCAGACCCTCAGAATGGGCTGTTGAGGGCATTGAGAGTGCCGCAGGATATCTGGGTTACACTGCCTACATGGCAGGAATACTTTCAAGCCTCGCAAGCAACATGCCTGAGGCAGTCATTAGCGGAATAGCTGCGTATACAGGTTGGACGAACAATCAACCCGATTTGCAGGATATTGCTGTCTTGTCTGTTCTAATTGCAGCAGGATTCAACATGCTGCTCCTAGGAGTGACAATAATCATATCCACTCGAAAATCAGGGCCCTTGAAAGTGCCAGAGGAGGCAATCAGGAAAGACTCTGTGCTAATCAGGTGGACTATCGTTGCTCTAATCAGCATGTTCGCCTTGGGAATCCTGGACATGGTCGGTCCAGACTCTCCTCTGAATCCAAAATTCCCAGCGGTCGCTTCGTTTACGTTATTCCTATCATACATCATTTACACGGGAGCATTAGCTAAGGGTGGTGTGACTGATACCACTGGGAAGGCACAGCCTTCTCATAGGAAGAGGAGTGCTCTGGTCTTGGCACTGATGGGATTCATAGGCATATTCCTTGCTGGCGAGATTCTGACAGATTCTGTCGAGTTGTTTCTTGATCGCTTCAGCGAGTCCGTTTCAGCTCTAGGAATCAATCACGTGGCAATTGCTGCCCTCATATTAGGCGCTGCTGGAGCATTGCCAGAACATGGGATTGCATTAATTGCAGCGGCGAAAGGGAAAGTAGGTCTGGCAATTGGAAACCTCATTGGAGGTGTTCTTCAGATTGTCTTGCTGGTCATGGGCGGAATTGGGATGTTTGTCCTCATCCCCTTGGACAGGTATGTGCTCTTTCAAATCATTGTCATAGCAGGAAGTCTGTGGTTTCTAAAACGGGCGATTACCGACGACCAAAAGCTGGACCTATTTGAGGGTGCAATGATCATACTGCTTCAGGTCTATGTGTTCATTCTTCTCATCGCTGGTACCCCGATATGATATGGGGGAGGATTGCTCGAAGATCGCTCTCTTTCACAGCGACCGTTGCTGCATTTGCTACCTCCTGATCTGCGGGATTGAAGGCGATTGAGAAGCCGACCACAGCAAAGACGCTCATGTCATTCCTACCATCACCAACAAAGGCGGTCTGTTCGCGCTCGACACCAAAGTGGTCAAGAACCTTCTGAATATGACTTGCTTTCTCAGCCCATCCGATAACGTTCTCAACAGTACCTGTCAGGTAACCATTCTTATGGACAAGTCTGTTCGTCAGGACGAATTCAATTCCTACCCTGCGCGCGATGTCCTCGGCCATTATGTCGAGTCCGCCAGAAAGAATTGCTGTGTGGATGTCATGATCTTGTAGGGTCTGGATAGTTTCTTTGGCGCCCTCAACAAGCCGCGTGTCTTGTACGACTTTCAACACACGGCTGACTGCTTGTCCTTTCCAGAGAGCTACATCATAGTCAGCCCATTGTTGATAACTGATTTCTCCAGCGAAATACTGGTCGAAGTAGACTCGACCCTCCTTGGTTGTACCGAAAAGCTCGTGAAGTCTCCACCATACGCTACTGTGCTGGGTGAGCGTCCCATCGACATCAAACACTACGAGTTCTATTCTCAACGTCACATGCACCTGTAGAATAAGTTCAGACTCTGTGGACTCGACTATCCCTCAGCTTCTCGCTCTCTTTCTTCACGAGCTTCTTTCTCCAAGTCTGCAAGGAGGGCGTCAATCCGTTTCTCTCCTGCCTTTTCGGCAGTCGCCTCCTTGGGCCTCTTTCCTCCTTCAACCTCGAGTGGTGGAAGAACTCCCTCTTTCTGAAGAAGAACCTCTGCTTCCATAGCATCCAGTTCGCGGTCAACTCGCTCCTCCATTTCAACAGTGGACTCAGCCCCGCTAAGATCCTCCGAGAGCAGTTCACCCGCTATGGAAATGTGTTCGAAAGATTCAGAGAGCCTATCGAGCTGTGCCTGGATTTCCTCGGGTTTCAAGAGAGTCCGTGCCTCTGTCAAGGCATCATTGGCAATACTGAATGCCCTAAGAACCTCTGATTGAGTCTTTGCTTCCTCGAGGTTGAGAAGCGCTGTTTCTAGTGTTAGATACTGCTGTTGATATCGGGCTTTCCTATTCTCTAGGTCCACGACAATACTGAGATGAGACCGAGCAATGGACCGGTTGCCTCTGGACATAGCCTCCTTTGCAGACTGTTGTTCTTCAGCCATTCTGGTCTCTAGTCTTCTGACTCTGAGGGTCAATGCATTCATTGTACCCTTCATCTCTAGGATTCCACGTTCTGTGTCGACTTTCTTTCTACCGCTCAAGAAACCCATGAGAACCACCATGTTGTGCCTTACGTCTTTATTTCATGCCTTGAACCATTTAAGGTATTGTCTAACTCACACATTCCATCACAAGAATGTTGGGTCTGTCAAAACTCATGTTAGCACCGTCGCATTGTATGTGATGGCATTCCTACCGCTTAAGTGAAATAGACAAAGAAGACTAGTGTGCGCGATGAGATACTATGACCTTGCTCAAGACCATCAAAGCCGCCACCCATTCAGCAAAGAGGAATACCCTCGAGAATGTGGATTGTGCCAATGAGTACACAGGCACAATCAATCCCTACGGTGACCGGACACTTGTCTCGGACTTGAGGGCAGAAGATGAGATAATTTCAGTTCTTCAAAGCTCGAACGTGGAATTTGCCATTCTGACTGAAGAGAAGGGATTTCTAAAGCCCGCCAGACAACCGGAGTATCTTGCCATTGTCGATCCTATTGACGGTTCGGCAAACCTGAGGAGAGGCATTCCTCTTGCGTCTATTGGAATATCGATTGTGCCTTTCGACTCCAGAATGACCTCAGATGATGCAGAAATCAGTGTCATAGAATCAGTGTTTTCAAATGAAACCTATGTCGCGATAAAGAACGAAGGGGTTACTCGAAATGGAACGAAACTAACCACAGCGGCTCCGGTCAATCTGGCAGATGCTGTCATATCCTATGACACCAAGAGAGCATGGGAATCTGATTTTCTTGAGAGCTCCGTGAGAATAATGAGCGCAGTGCATGATATACGAAGAACCGGAAGCAATCTACTTGACCTCTGTTGGACAGCAGCGGGCCTACTTGATGGAATGGTCGATATGAGGAACAGACTGCCAGTCATCCACATCTGCGGAACACATATGGTATTCGAAGCAGGAGGATTCGTACTTGACCAAAGAGGAGAGAGATTCTGCTGCCCTCTGGAACAAGGTGTCATGATGAATTTCGTTGCTGCTTCGAACGAAGAGCTCGCTCGCCTGATTCTAGACACACTCAAGGGTCTTCGAGAACGCCCTTAGTTCTCAAACGTATGCAAAGTCTTTTTAGAACTAGTAAGGCGCCCCATAGTGATTGTCATGGCCAAATCACCTGTACCTCCAGAAGTCGTAGAGAATATGAAAGGAATAAAGCACAAGATTGTCATTTTGTCCGGAAAAGGAGGAGTCGGAAAGACAACAGTCGCTGCTAACCTTGCAGTTTCATTCGCACACGAAGGTAAGGCAGCAGGAGTCCTCGATGTCGACATCTATGGGCCAAATATACCGAAACTGCTCGGCCTAGAAGGCAAACATCCAACTGCAGAGGGCAATTTCATTAATCCCATCCTTGGACCACTTGGTGTCAAGGTCATGAGTATGGCTTTCCTCCTCAGAAACGATGATGATGCAGTTGCGTGGCGAGGGCCTATGGTCGCAAAGGCAATCAGTCAGTTCCTCTCCAATGTTAATTGGGGATCGCTTGATGTTCTTGTTGTAGACCTTCCGCCAGGAACTGGAGATGAGATATTGAGCATCCTGCAATCAATCCCAGATATCGATGGTGTGGTCATTGTGGTGACGCCTCAAGAAGTAGCAGTGCTCGATGCTAGGAGAGCGATTCAGCTTGTTGAGAAGATGGGCATACGTATCCTCGGTATTGTGGAGAACATGGCAGAATTCGTTTGCCCGAAGTGCGGCGAGTCCTACAAGATCTTTGGAGAAGGAGCAGCCAGAAAAGCCGCAAAGGAATATGGAATTGAACATCTCGGTACTCTTCCATTAGACCCTAGAGTGATTACTCTAAGTGACAATGGCACCCCATTTGTTCTGGCAGATCCAGATTCAAAAGCGTCTAGGGCATTTGCAGTACTCGTGAAAAAGCTCGCAACAAAAACGAAACTCATGTAGCATGATGATGTGAGGAACGAATAAGCTAATCGTCTCTCGCGTTCCCTTCGTCGTTTTTCACTGATTCATCTAGAGCGTCCTCTATTCCTTCAAGATCAAGTTCTGCCTCATGTTCATCTTCCTCTTGATCTTCAGCTGCTATCTCTTCCTCCTCCTCCACATCTTCAGCCTTAGTAATCTCAGGCTCTTCTTCAGAAACTTCGGGCACTTCCTCGACGATTTCTTCTTCTGCAGCAGATATGACGCCCGCCTTCATTCTTGAGATGTATAAGTAACCAAGAGAAAAGCTGATCAGTCCAAGCAGGAGTGTCACCCAGAGAGCTCCATCATAGCCGAACCATTCCACTAGATTGAGTGTCAATTCAGTTCTTGGAGTACCTAGAAACACATGCTGGAACCATCCTGGTATGGTGAATGCTAGGGGTATGCAGATTATCACAAGCAGGATGACCGATATTATGATCTCAGCAGCGTATTTCAGTATCCGTCGAAAAGTACTGTCAATTGCACTCTTTGCTGTGGACATGCTTGCTCGCCTTCGCATGGCTCCAGAGTCTACTCCTTTAAAACTTGCTGGCTTAACAAGCAATGTACCAGGCTATTATGAGCCAAACAGAGAGCGATATCATGAAGAAGTGTTCTTCAAAAACGATGAGAGGAGGGAGGAGGGGGTCCGAGAAAGAGACGATGTACGTCATTCGGGTCGGAAATTTGGGAGGGAGAGAGAGGAGATTGAACAGACTCATGAAGGTCGCGTTGGACCCCCTATCCAAGATATATTACAGTATATTATCATATAAGTATTCCTGTAATGAACCAGCCGAGGCAATGCCTTGCAGCGATCGTGTAGTTTGGTATTCGTTGACAGCTGACAACAAGGATTTCGGGCTGCCAGTGGTGATTTCCATTACGTTCCTCAACTCGATTCATCAAGGAAATCAAGTCTGAGAAAAGAGAGAGGGGGGGCCGAAGAGAACATGGAAGGAGGAGAGAAACTGTTTTTGAGAGAGAATGGCCCCGGGCCCCTAGACTCTACTAGTCTGGAATACATTTAAGCAAATGTCGCATAGTGGATGTCTTTACTAGCTTTCTGTGCTATCATCAGCTGCATCCTGAGCTCGTGGGGGCGCCTCTCAATAGAGTAGCCACACAGACCTCTTTCTCACTCATTCTGAGCATCTCTGGGAACATTGAGTTGCATTCCGCATTGAAATTAGAACAACCCGGATGATCATTCATAACAAAGGGACTCGTCCTAGGCAGATGGAATCATATCCATGAGAATAGGGGCATAGCCATGAGAGAATACTTCAACAACAAAGGGATCATTCGCCTCGGCCACCTTCGTCCATGAGCCATCATCTCGGCGATAGTATGCATAATGTGCGTTACTGTGTCGTATCTCGATGATGGATTTTGCAGGAAGCCGATTGAGATCCACAGTCTGAAGTCGCTGCGGGCTGAATGGTTCTTTCTCTTCAGGTTGAGAGAGAAAGACAGTGAAGATACCATTTGCATCAGGCAGTAGTAGCGCAACGTGAGGTCTATCGAGTGAGTTCCAGTGACGAGGGACAGGCGGATATCTGCATGTAAACGCGCCTGAAGCTGAGCGTAGCACTAAGAATGTTCCCTCATCTATAGTCATTTGGTCTGTGACCTCTGGCGTGCGATCCGCATGTTCAAGTACGGTAATACTGCCTGTCACAGTAGTGATAGTAACGAAAGCGTATATAACCTTCAGTTCGACCACATGTGAAAAACAGACCCTGCAAAAAGGCTCTGAAACAAAGCTGCACGCCTAATTGGCGCGCGAGATGGAATCGATCATGAGTTGTTCTAGAATGCGAATACTCTTACTAGAAGTCAAAATCGCTTCAAGTCACTAATCATACAGTGGACTTAACAAATGGCCAATTGACTGGAGCAGACTTCATCTTCTCGAAAGTACTTCATCGAGAATGCCGTCAAGTGACTCAAAGACGACAGAAGCACCAGCATCTTTGAGAACCCACGAGGGAGTTTCACCTGTCGCTACGCCCCAGAATTCAATTCCTGCTCTCTTCGCAGCTGTAGCATCTATAAGCGCGTCACCAACATATGCAGTTTCGTCGGGATGGACGCCCAAGACAGAGACTAGCTTCCATAGTCCATCGGGAAATGGCTTTGGTTGAGGCGATTCATGTCTCGTTTGTATGACGTCAAAGTAATCTGCAAGGGGGATGTGCTGCATTATCCTATCGACTGACGGTCTGCCATTATTAGTGTAAATCGCAGTACGAACACCCAGATTTCTGATCTTATGCACTATCTCTAAAGCTCCTTCGATGAGTGCCGCATTCACAGCGGCAAATCCTTCATGTCGACTGAGCATCTCGTCAACTTCAGACTCCATCTGCTCCCATTCCCTTTGCGATAAACCTAGAGAAAGGAAATACTCCTTCGCTTTGGCAGTAGAACTCGAGATTCCATCTGCGGGTTCGAGCGATTCTGCCGGAAATCCTCTTTCGACAAAGTAGGTCTTAGTGTCTTGCCTCATTGCCTCCAACGGCAAGGATAGCTCAGTTATTGTACCATCCAAGTCAAAAATCAAAGCCTTCAACAACTTGGGCCACCCATTTGATTTCAAAAAAAATCGCTACTTAAGGATACCTTTCAGCAGGCAGCCTTCTTGACAGTCCAGATACGAATGAACGAATTTCATCACCTACGGTCTGCATTGATGTCTGATAGAAATGATTCTCTTTCTGTAATGAAATCGCCCTAGCACCTGTAATCATCCGGGCGAACAACTGCAAATCAGCATGAGGAACAAATGTGTCCGATT
Organism: Candidatus Thorarchaeota archaeon; assembly: GCA_003345545.1. Lineage (GTDB taxonomy): Archaea > Asgardarchaeota > Thorarchaeia > Thorarchaeales > Thorarchaeaceae > SMTZ1-45. The sequence continues at coordinate 18,048 of PRDH01000019.1, read as the reverse complement.
GACCATGGAAGAGAAGAGTTGGACAGTGTATTTCAGATAATGATGATGCATCATAACCGCCTTCAAGAAAAAGGTCAAATGAAGCGCTCAAGGACACCAAGAAAGCAACTGATTTAGACGAGGCTACATGTATTGCAGTCGAACCTCCAAAGGAATAGCCCGCTAATCCCAATGTCAAAGGTTCGTAGCTCTCGAGCAGCTCAATCGCCCCATAAGTATCGTCGGCAGCCCCAGCAATCCCAGCATATCCTCCGTCAACTCCTCTGAAATCAAACCGCAATGTCGTGTAGCCCAGTTCCAGAAAGATCTTGTCCAGGTTTCTGACTACTTGATTGTCCTTGTTTCCTCCATATAGAGGGTGAGGATGGAGCAGAACGACTGCCCTAGTAGGCTCTTCGCCGGGTCGTGATAGAACACAAGCGAGTGATGAACCAGCGACAGGAAGTCTGATGTTCTCTCGCTTCAACTCAGTGAGCATCCTTCGCGGGAACGAATAGGGCCTTGACACACGGTGCGTTCTCATCAGAAGCTCGTACGACTTCCATCTCTACACCCTTGCCAATATTCTCTGCTACCGCGCCCACATAGGGAAGACAGGCGTGTGTACAGTATAGCTTCCCGTGCTTGAGGAATTCCTCATACTGTGGGCAATAGCTGTGGCTCACTTCTACCCGATTCTCTGAAACCCAATTTGGCACCATCTTAGAACCCATAATATTGGCAATTACGAGCCAAGCATCAAGAGAGTCTCTCAGTGTATCTCCAAAACCCAAGCGCGTCTTCATGGTCCTCGCATCTTCTTCGCCCAGTCTTCCAAAGATCTCCTCAGCTGCTTCAAGGCCAGCCGCTCCAAAGCGTTTCTCAAGAACTCCTGAGGTCTCGTTTATCAGCCGAACAATATTCGACCGCAGTTCTCCGACCTTGTTGCGAGCCGGGATAATGCCTTTTACTGCTGCTGTCTTCATGAAACCCATTTTGAATCCTCCAAGCTATTGAGAGCGCGACGAAGATGAATCCCGTACTTTAGTCTTCTGTTTATTGTGGTGAAAGGAGGTGTGTACTGATGCGATTACCTTTAAGGAAAGAGAGCCTATTGAGATTGCTATGAGGAAGCTACCAAAATCACTAGACTTGACAGACATGAGAAGTATGGTTTCTCATTTCGCGCAGCTGCTGACACTTACTGATATCGACCTAGAGAATATTGAGAGAGCCAGAGAATTCAACGAGCAGGGCATCGAGGGGCTCTGTTTCGTAGGCATGGGTGGCAGCGCGATAGTTGGTGATTATGTGAGAGAAGTTCTGTGTCACGAAGCACTCATACCGATTTGCACTGTAAGAGACTACATTCTCCCGAAGTATGTGACGAAGGACTGGGCAATTGTTGCAGTCAGTTATTCTGGTAATACTGAAGAAACACTCTCTGCTCTTAAACAGGCAAATGAGAGAGGCGCAAAGATACTCACTATTACCTCAGGGGGGCAGATGAAAAGTGAGTACAGCCACCATCCTCAACTCCTTATTCAGAAAGGATTGCAGCCAAGAGCTGCACTTCCACTTCTCTTTTCTGGAACATTGGAGATTTCACAGTCGCTTACCGGATTGAATCCCACCAATCTTGACGATATTGCCAAGGGGCTGACGACTGCGGCAGAGAAATGGGGAGATTGGATTCCCTCACCATCTGCGACAGCTGGCAAAATTCATGGCAGAATTCCCCTGTTCATTGGGGGTCGATACATGAAACCTGTTGCATATCGAGCAAAGTGTCAAGTCAATGAAAACTCAAAGATGATGGCTTTCAGTTCAGAGGTGCCTGAAGCGATGCACAATGAAATCGAGGGACTCCAGGGCAAACATCAAGGTTTCGTTCTCCCCGTTTTCCTGAGATACGAAGACGAACCACTTCAGGCGGGAAGGCAATTGGATGCTATCGTGGATCTCTGTATTGAGCTGGAACTAGATCCTATCAGTCTGAAAGCATCTGGCAGATCGATTGTCGAAAGGATGCTCACATTGACTCATTATCTCGACATGTTATCCGTCGAGCTCGCAGAAATGCAGAGAGTGGATGCTCTGAGCGTAGAAAGGATTAGCCTACTAAGGAAGAAGCTGTCCACGCGAAGCTAGTTGCTTCCACTAGGTCAAGGTAAACTCGGTGGTGTAGAATTCAAGAGAGCGCCAGGCGATTGTGTCACGTACATCAAAGACTATGAAGGAGTACCTCAGGGTAACATTCCATGCCCAAGTGGAGGAAAGATATGCATCCAAGACTGTCTGTCGGTCATCAGTCACACTCTGACTCATTGTGACATTACTATCATAGTCCGAATGGAGATATTGGTCGACAAGAGTGGGACTGTGCGAAAAGGAAGTGTATGATAGAAGGTCATTATTCAGCCATAATGTTGCACCAAGGAAAGTCACCCTTACATTCCCTACAGCCTGTACATCTATTCTCATATTGAAAGCAAGAGAGATTAGAGGGTTCACCGAAGAATTACCAGGGTCAACGTTGCTCACGTGAATTTCTGCCAGACTAACCTCCAGTCGCTCAGCTAAGACGTAGGTACCTCCATAATATGAGGCATTCGTCACTATGAATCCAGAGCTGATAATCGCAACTGCTATGGTAAGAACAATAATGATGTTCTGGAATCGTCCGCTGGCAATCATGCTACTTCAAGCCTCTGTTTCTCGCGTGGCACATATTTGGCTTCCGCTTCAAGCAGCTATCAAATGAGGAGAGTGTAGCTCACAATGTGGGCAATCCATGGGAAGAGGGAGAGGATTGCTGGAAGTGGAATCCCCGGGAGAATCTTGTCCTCCTCGGCCAGAACTGCTGCATTGATTGCGATGCCTACGAGAGCCAGCACGACTGACATAGCCCAGACATAGATTGGAAAGAAGATGAAAGAGTGAGCCGCGATAAGTGAGAAGGCAATGAAATCGCCAGCTCCGACAGCGACCCTCTTGGTCTGTATTCTTGTGTAGTCAAAAGGATCATCTCCCGGTGTATCTGTCAATGCTGCAGCGTGGGCTGCAGGAGAATGGCGAGTAAGAAGGAAGTCTTCCAAGACAACCGCAACAACCAAGACAAACATGCTTGGCGTTATCGACATTACTCCTAGAAATGTCCCAAAGACACTCGCGTAGAACGCTACGAAGACGTTCCTCATCACTGGTGGAACGGAATCTATCATAATGAATACGAATGACATGAGCAAAACACCAAGAGAGGCAAAGGAGAGGATACTCGGAATTATGGAGGTTGATGTTCCTCTGAAGAGGACGAATAGCAGCGATTGCCCCAAGAGAAAAAATGCAGCAGTCAAGATTGGTGAAACTACAAGAGCTACAAATGCTCTCCTTGCACCAGGTCCCTGTCGCTCAATAGCATAGAATAATGAAAAGACAATCAATGTTCCAAGGCCAACAGATACTCCAGTCTGAATCACAAGTTCATCTATTGTAACTGGTCGCGTGTTGATGAGCAGTATGTCCCCTATTGTGGCAGCGTCGAGAACAAGAATCGCCAAGACTGAGCCAATCGCCAAAGGAAGTGCTGAAACAACTAGTATCGTCAGCCGTGATCGGTTGATATTCATCACTCTCATTCCTCATGGGTCCTGTGCTCTTACCATTAAAGAGGCTCTCTTCAACGCAATGAATGAATCCATTCATTCTATTAGGATACCTGAGAGGTGAACAAAAAGAAAAGGGGAAGGGGACAGCTGTCCCCTTATGCTAGACTAACCTACTTCTGCCTGAACAGAACAAAGCCACCAACGAGAATCACAACTGCGGCTCCTACAGCTCCAGCTACAAGGGCCAATGTCCAATCTGGACCAGGTGTTGTAGTTGGGAGTGTGGTCGTAGTCGTTGGGCGGCTAGGGGCGTAGTAGAAGGTTGGGTTATATGAGACCTCATAGAACTCACCGGCCTCCATGCTGGTGAGGTGGAAGGGTCCACAGTTCACGTTGGGCTGGGCTGGGTCAAATCCCGGGTTCCAGATGTTCCATCCTGCATAACCTATTCCAGCACCCTCTTTGAAGATATGCTTGGGTATGATCGAGTTATAGGCGAAGTTCTGGAAGTGCCAGTATGACACGGTGCTGAACTCAACGATGACTCTGTATGGGGTCGGTGCATAGGCTGCAACCAGGTCACCCATGGTTGCTCCAGCCGGGTTCCCATAGAGGTAGCTTTCAAAGTAATAGGTGTTCGTGAATGCTACGTCATCAGCGGTCAATTTCACGCCATCACTCCAGGTTGCATTCTGGACTATGTCGATAGTGAACCGAGTATGACCACTGGGAACGTCAGGATTGTCAGCATGTGTCTCTGTGGTACAACTCTCAGCCAGATCTCCGAATGGCTTGAGGTCGGGACCACGCATGTAGAGCTGTGGCCACTGGTTCTCCAGGACGGCTGCTGCGTAGGCAGAGTTTGTGACGAATATGTTGAAGCTGTCAGGTTCCTGAGAGAGGGCGACTGTAAGTGTACCACCAAAAGTGCCACCAATGTTGTGGATCTTTCTCATGGTCCAGGGACCTACGATGTATCTGGCAGCGTCAGCGACAAACCCAGTGAACTTGTCAGTCCTGTAGGCCATGTTATAGGTGTTAACATAGCAGACAAGTCTTGGAACCTGCTCATGGAGAATCTTCTGCATCCAAGCTGAAGCATTGGCAATTGCATCTGTGGTCGTGCTGTAGAGAAGCTGAGGTATCATTGAGTCGAAGGTTGCGTTCCTGAAATTGCATGGATTCTGGTAGTTAACATCAGCCCAGTCTGACCGGTACGTACGTGCGAGCCAGTCGACACTGTCGGACAAGTAGTTGAGAGCGTAGAAGACCATGTCATAATCGCCATGCTGGTCCAGTCTTGAGATGTACTCGTTGAAGCTCGCAGGTCCTGGAATAGCCGGGATGCCGAGTGCGAGTAGGGCATCAACGCCGATCTGCGCGGTACCACGTGGAATAGCATCAACTGAGGAGTACTCAATCTTGATAGGATCTATTGGTTGACCCTTGTATGTCCTCACGCTACTTGAGGCTGCTGGGTCCAGATATGGGAATTTTCCAGATGCGTTGAGCAGTGCGTTACCCTCCGTCACCATAGCAGTGTAGTAGTGGGGTAACAGCTGATCCTCAATACAGTAAGGATTGTCAAAAGGTACCAAGGAATCATGTTCTTGGTTCCAACCATTCATTACCTCATCAGTGACTCTGGTCTTGTCAAACGCGAAGGCAAAGGCTCTTCTCAGCACACTCTCGTTCAACGGAGCATCACGACAGTTGATCGTGATATGACCATAACCTAGTCGCCGGGCACTGTATATATCGATGTTTGGACTTCCAGCAAGGGTAGTATAGTACGATGGGTCGAAGTAACTGTTGTCCATGTCAATCGTCCCGGCCTGCATCGCCAGAACCCTTGCATCTTGGGTAGTAATCACCTGGTATACAATTTTGTCTATATACGGGCCAATCTTCAAACTCTCTGTAGTAGGATCCACTGCCTGTACATAAGCAGGGGATGCTACCATGAGAAGAAAAGCTGCCGCAAAGGTGATAGCCACCAACCTTGTATTACGTTTTGAAAGCATATTTTCTCTCTATCTCCTTTCCGTTCCGAGTCGAATTCGGATGGATGGCTTTTGCCAGCGGTCAATAAAAGCATTGCGTATCCTGTAAGCGCTGCGTCTATCTGAACATGGTGGAAATATAGTTAGATGTCGGTCGAATAAAAAAGTAGAACAACGAAATGATTGTAGTCGATGTTCTGCTAAATGTACTCTGAATATCAGCAAAAGCAAGGGAGGGATCGGTCAGAGCACGACCCCGCCCAGTTCATCGACTACCCGTACTTGATTCGAGGATCTAGTACTCCGTAGAGTAAATCTGCGACGAAGTTTGCCAATATTGCGGTGATTGCAATGATCATGAAGATTGTCTGGATGACAGGGTAGTCCATAAGCAATAGGCTGTCGAATATGAAACGCCCTAGACCCCGCCACGTAAACACTGTTTCTGTGAGTGTCGCTCCATTAATGAGAAAACCAAAGTTCATCGCAATGATAGTGACCATAGGAAGCATGGCATTCTTTAGACCATGCTTGTAGAGCACTTGATTCTCGTCTAGACCCTTTGCACGCGCTGTCAAGATATAGTCCTCTGTCATTACATCTATCAGGTTGTTCCGCATAAAGAGGAAGTATCCCCCATATCCACCTATCCCAAGAGTGATCATTGGTAGGAAGAGATGGTGAAGCACGTCGCCCGCGACCATGAGGGCGCCCAGCGGGTTGTTTCTGGCGGCCTCCCAGACCTCATAGCTGATAGTGCCATACTGCGGAAACCCGATACGAACTCCCCACACGGCTTGTGTCCACTCTGGAAGCATGAAACCGAAGAACAGCAAGAGCACCATCCCCAACCAGAAAACGGGCAAGGCATAAATGAAGAGAGCTACAGTGACTGCACTGACATCCTTTCGTGATCCAGGGTCAGCAGCCACCTTCACACCAGTCCAGATTCCCAGGAGTATCGAAACCATTGAGGATGTGCCCATCAATAACAAGGTGTTAGGCAGACGTTCCACAATCGAATCCATCACGGGTCGTTGGGTCAAGAAAGAAACTCCGAAATTGCCCGAGAACATGCTGACAACGTATCTCCAGAACATGTAGATCCAATCGAAAATATCAGGATCAGGTACAAGGCCAAAGTTCTGGAACATCTGCTCTAGGAGCTCCTGTGTCAGGTTCTGGCGAAGCTCGTCGCTGAGCATCAGGCTGATTGGATTGGCCCCGAACATGAATGTCGGGAGTCTGAAGAGGAAGAAGTTGAAACAAACGACAGCTACTACGAGTAGAAACATGTAGATTGATCGTCGAATGACATATTCTCGAAGTCCCATTATCAAAGTCACTCCAGTTTTCGAGCTACATAGAGATACTAAGTACCGATACAAGTAAAATGTCAAACAACTACCTAATAAGCGTAGTGCTCTCGGCTGACGTAAGTGACGATTGACAAAAGGGCGGATAGAGATAGGAAAGCGAACTGCTTCCTATCTCGACACCTACTCCTACCTTTCCCTCAGTCGTGGATTGAGCACTTGGTCTAATGTATGCCCCACGAATGTGAAAGCAAGCGAGAGCAAAGTAATCATGAGACCAGGGAAGAGAACCACCCACCATGCACCACCACTAAAGGCTCCACCGGCAACAGCATCAGCAAGCATTCTGCCCCAGCTTGGGTCTTCGGGATTGGTCAGGCCAAGGAATGATAGTCCTGCTTCTGAAAGAATTGCACCGACGACACCTAGAGTGATATTGGCAAATAGGATTGGTGTCACGTTGGGCAAAATATGCCTGAACATGATGTAGGTGTCGGAGGCACCAATCGCTCGGGCTGACTCGACATAGGCCTTATTCTTCTCGGCCAAGACCTGAGACCGTATGAGCCGCGACGTTCCGGTCCATCCCAATATTGCGATGACGATGATGATGTTTTCTATCCTTGCTCCCAGAAACGCCGCCAGCACCATCATCAGAGGCAAACCTGGAATAACTAGCAGGAAGTCGACGACTCTCATCAACACTTCGTCAACCTTGCCACCGAAATAGCCAGCAACCATTCCAACAATGACACCGACTAGGGTCGAGAGGCCAGTGGCAAGAACACCAATAGTGAGGGAGATTCTGCTACCATATATCAACTGCGAATAGGCATCGGCCCCCCAGTTCGTGGTGCCCATGACTCCAAAGTACTCCCCGTAGGCAACCATCTGCAGTTTGGTGACCTTGACCGTTACCGAGCCATTGTAGTACTGCCAAGGATAGGTGTAATTACCAGAGCTGTAGAAACTACTGTCGAACCAACGATAAGGCGCAAGACCGACTACAAGTCGGACAACATCTGTAGGATCTTCCTGTGTACCATTCGTCATAGCCATGCCATCAAAGACAGACTCGATACTGACAGGGTTCATACTGATGCGTCGCATTTGCAGCTCTTCGACATACGCAGCATCTCGGGATTCATACACTCTTGTCCATTCGCCCGAGGAGTCAATAAGCCAGACATAGACTCTCAACATCAGACTATTTCCTTCCTGAGCACCTGGAACAAAATCACCAGTTAGACTCGTGCTATAGAAGATAGACATGTTCACATCACTTGGTGGGCTATTATAGAGCCAAGTGAAATCCTGCTCAAAGTAAACGAAATCACTATAGTCAGCTCGAATTCCGTCTGGATCAATGCCAAAGTCAAGCTGAGTCCCAGCTGTATGCGTCCATGTCAAGTTCACATAACTGTCACTGACACTCTCGCCTCGGGGAACATGCAGTCCGCTGAATTCAGAACTGGTTCCATTTGCCTGGATAATTGGCGTTTCATCGAGATCCGCATCTGGCAAGACTTCGCCCGTTATCACACCATTTGGATCAAAGACTGACAGCCATGATGGCATGAGATAGGCAGGAGCGACCTTCGCGGTTGGCGATGGACTATGAGTGATAATCCCATCAGCAAATACAGCCATGCCCAGGAAGATTATGATTAGAGCCAGGCCGACTAATCCAATCTTATGTTTGCGATACTCTCTCCAGAAACCAGTGATACTAACGTACCAATTACGATCTTTCCAACCCTTATGGGACCCGGACAAATGTCATCCTCCATTGGTAGGACGAATCGCATTCAAGTGAGCGAATCTGTACTCGTTCAATGAATCCGAGAAGTCCTCTTGTCTCGTATAGGTGATGACGACCCTGAAAGATTGCCTAAAAAAGGAATTGGTTCGGGTACCCGATTAATTCCCTTGAAAGCCATTGCCGTTTACATCGCAGCTCGCTGGGACTACTCTTCACCAAAGGTTTCTTCAAAAGGATCTTCGGCTGGAGGTATGTCCGCAGCAGCAGAAGTAACACGACCTTCCTCTTGACGGCCTTTGATTAGCTGTTGCGTCCTTCGATATGAGGCCCAAAGATCTGCATATACTGCCCCTACTAGGAATATGGTCAGGGCTCCTGTGAGGGCAATGATGCTTCCGAGGAACTGGAGGAAGTAGACGAATGTCATAGCCCAGCCACCTACCATGAGAATGAAGGGGACTAGGAGAATCCATTTTGGGGGTTTATTGTGTGTCCTTGGAAAGGATCTGACTGCCATTCTAGACATCTTGATTCAGAGGCAACTACGTATCGAAGTGCTTTTACTCTTTCTAAACGAGCGTATTATTGGACTCACACTAAGGCAATAGTAGATATCAGAATAGCTTCACTATTGTGATTCTATTCTAATGCCATTGCGTTTGCTGCTGTCGGACGACCCTCGGAAGAATGTCTTTGAAAGCAACATATTTAAGCCGACCTCATGGCAGGCGTACCCCAAGAAGGGCGAGGCGGATGCCCTGCCCAGGGCCACTATTGGCTCGATGGAGTGTACAATCATGCCCTTGCTGGACATTCGTAATCTTAGGATGTACTACCAAACACAGAAGGGTCTTGTAAAAGCAGTCGACAACGTTTCCCTGGCGCTGGAACCTGGTGAGTCCATCGGACTTGCTGGGGAGAGTGGTTGTGGAAAGTCAAGCTTGGCATATTCAGTTATGCAACTTCTCCCGCCTGCAGCAAATATCATTGGTGGAAGCGTGTACTTCAAGGGTGAAGACTTAATTCGCAAGACCGCCAAGGAGATGCGTGACATCCGTTGGAGGAACGTAGCTATCGTCTTCCAAGGCGCCATGAATGCGCTGAACCCCGTATTTGAAATCGGAGAACAGATTGCAGAAGCAATCCTCATGCATGAGAACGTGACCGAGGAAGAGGCACTAGACCGTTGTGCTAAGCTCTTCGAGATGGTTGGTCTTGACCCCGGTCGCATTCACAACTATCCCCATGAGTTTTCGGGAGGAATGCGTCAAAGAGCCATGATTGCTATGGCTCTTGCCTGTAATCCCGATCTCGTCATAGCTGACGAACCGACCACTGCACTTGACGTCACAATCCAGGCACAGATTCTGAGGCTGATGCAGAAGCTCCAGAAAGATCTTGGCTTGTCGCTCATTCTCATCACACACGACCTGAGTGTCATTGCCGAAACCTGTGATAAGACCGCAGTCATGTATGCTGGCAAAATCGTTGAGCTGGCTGATGTCGTATCAGTATTCAAGGACCCAATTCATCCATATGCCACTGGACTAGTGGGTGCAATCCCGAGTATGGTGAAGGCAGAAAAGAAGAAACTCACTTCGATTCCAGGGTCTCCACCAGACCTAATCTCACCTCCAACGGGCTGCAGGTTCCATCCTAGATGCCCATATGCGCAAGACATTTGCACGAAGGATGACCCGGTAGCTCAGGAGGTTGAACCGGGTAGGTTTGTTTCCTGTCACTTTGCTGAGCAGCTTAGAGGCGAGATTGAAATAGACTTGGAGTGATAGATGATGACAACAGATGAATCGAGAGTTCTACAGGGTTCCGAGGAAGTCAAGGATGGCAATACTCTGATTGCCGTCAGGAACATGCGAAAATGGTTTGCAGTCAATACGGGTTTCCTATCGTCAATGCTGTATAGGCAGGAGCTCTTTGTGAAAGCAGTCGATGGAGTGACTTTCGACATCAAGAAAGGAGAGATACTTGTTCTGGCAGGAGAATCTGGTTGTGGGAAGACTACAACAGGCAGATGCATTCTCCACCTGGAGGTTCCTACGGATGGTGAGGTATTCTATGCAGGTCAGAACTTGGCGACCCTTGACAGAAATGAAATCAAGAACCTCAGGAAGCGCATGCAGATTACATTCCAAGACCCCTACGAATCCCTTAACCCGAAGCAGAGCATCTTCAGCATAGTGCAAGAGCCGCTTATGGTTCACAAGATACCGCTGATGCCAAGTCAGAGACGCCAAAGAGTCCTCGAAGCACTGGAGAGCGTTGCCCTGACTCCGGCCGAAGACTATATTGACAGGTATCCCCATGAGCTATCTGGAGGACAGAGACAGAGAATCTCTGTTGCCAGGGCGCTTATTCTGCATCCTGAGTTCATGGTGGCTGATGAGCCAGTTTCAATGCTTGACGTGTCCATACGTGCAGAAATCCTGAACCTGTTGTTGACTCTGCGTGAAGAGCTCGGACTCACGTATCTGTTTATCACCCACGACCTGGCTGTTGCAACATATATTGCTGATAGAATTGGAATCATGTATCTTGGGAGAATCATGGAGTTGGGGCCAGCACACGATGTGGCTTTCAGTCCACTGCATCCGTACACTCGAGCATTGATTTCAGCAGTGCCCTCTGGAGACCCCACCATCAAACGACGTATCGAGTCTTTGAAGGGCGAGCCTCCAAGTCCTATCAATGTGCCATCCGGCTGTCGGTTCCACCCTAGATGTCCATACGCACAGGAAATCTGTGTAAGGGAGATACCCGAAGACAGAAACATCAGCGATGCACATATCGTAGCATGCCATTTCGCCGGTGAGCTGCCAGAAGTCCAATTATAGAATCCGAACCACGGGTGTGACCCTTGAAGCACCCGTATCCACTTCCTTTTTCTGCACTTCTCACTAAGGTGATTTCATGATTGACTCTATCGAACGACCTCGAATCTTGAGGGCAATCAAGAAGTGTCTAGGGGACGGGGATCAGTTCTTCCAGAATGCTATGGATACACTTGATGATATTGGGAAAGGTTCACTAGGTATGGGAATGACTCCATTGGTCGGAGGGTATGCCATCAAGGATCCAAAGGGCAGCTACCGCGGTGCATTGATAGAGATTGATTCAGCAGAACGAGCACTTGAGCCTCTTATTACTAGGTTCAGAAACGGTAGAGTGAATGAGTCTCACTTCAAGTCAAAGAGTGCGCTCGTATTGTTGGGTGATCTTGCTGGGGTGGATTACAATATCATTGTGAGAAAACTTGCAGACCAAAGTGGGCGAGAATCAACTTGGTATCGTCTGAAGGAGCTTAGGGCAAAGATTGATGAGTTGATGAGTTTGATTGCAGATGCCTAGTCCTTCTTGGAACTGCATTGAACTAGGAAAGATAATAACGAATGAGCGGAACTGTTGCTTGTTGAGCAATACTCAGAGAGTGGTAACCTATCAATGACCAGTGCTAGTGAAGGAGCAGTCCTTCTCCAAGAACTAGAAAGAGCAGAGCAGATTCTTGGGAGTCTCTTGCAGCGACTATCCAATCTCCACACTAGTTTGGAATCCATTGAAAGCAACCTGCGAGTGGATGACTTCTCTACGACTGTCCTCATCGTCCAAGGTTCAACGACTGGCATTGTATGTGCGTTGACCGCCGACATCAAGGGAGACCCAATTCACGACGCGTTTGAAAGCCTCAGAGGAAGAGGATTCAGACTGCCAGTCATCATAAAAGGCTCAGACCGAAGCGAATCACAGGCTACGTGTGATTCCATCATGAGAATCATCAGAGCACAACTCAAACTCAAGACATCCCAACTAATAATCAATCTGAGGTGGTCGCCATTACCTACCGTCATAGATAGCAACAGAGCAGTAATCCTAGGAACAAGATACAAACATGGTAGTCCGAGAGAGATATCGACTTTCAAGGAGAAGCTCAGAGAGCTGAACCTCCAAGTGCTTGATGATGATGGTGAATTCGGGGGAGGATTGCTCACATACAAGCTGACTGAATTGGCAAGGGAGGCTGAAAATGTGGTGGTCCTAGAAATGACACTCTCCTCAACACTTGCAGGGAATGTACCAAAGATTGCCGAAATTCTCGAAACCATCACGACCCTCTAGGTGGTAGGAATGATCCCGACCTCAAATGATTCAGAGATGCAGTTGCCCTTTCCTCATGGCATAGAGGTCGAGCTCCAAGTCATTCGCAAAGATGGTACTTGGATTCGTGGAGAAGACATCTTAGATTTGTTCGACAAGATAGTCGCGAGCGCAAAGGGGCTTCTTGACAAGAAAATCAGGTCTTCATCAGTGGAAACTGTCAGACAGAAATACGATCATTCGGCGCAGACAGAAGAAGGAGAACGAGGTTCACGAATAGTTGCCACGTATAAGGATCCCGCAGGACAACTAAGAGAATACACTCTCCTAGGACATGACCCGAACGTTGTCAGCTTGACCTGGATTCTCGAAGTCGCAACGCCTCCATGCACGACACTCGAAGAGCTCGCATGGTGGGTACAGACACTGATAGCTATCTCATATGAGTCACTACCCAAGGACTCCCAAGCGATTCTCATATCAACTGGCCTGAATCCCACACAGGAGTACCTGCGCAATCTGTCATTTGGTGAGCATCATCACATTCTCAGCCCGGAAGTTGATGAAACCACCAAAATCGCTGTCTATAACATGATACGGAACTTCATTCCACATCTCATAGCACTATCAGTGAACTCGCCATTCGAAAACAAGAAAACGAGTGACGAAATAACAATGGATGATAAGGGCGTGGTCCGTGCACCTCGTTGCAAGAGGTCGATTAGACTCTTCAAGAACACAACACAAATGGGTCCAACAAACGAATTCGAAATGATTCCATACGTCAAGGCAGCTGATAAGGAAGCATTTGCTAAGCATGTAAACAGAAGCTATGCAAGGATGGTGGACTGTTATCCCTACACGGATTACGGAACGATTGAACTCCGAGTGTTCGATACTCAGTTGAGTATTCCCAGAAGGATGGGACTCGCACTAATCCTTCAGGCTCTTGCTCTGAAAGCTAAGCGCATGGTCAATCAAGGCAAGATAGTCCCAGATGTTGGCGCAAAATCACTTAGCGCGAATAGAGCATCCGCAGTGGCTGCCGGACTATGGGGTCCATTCAAGCCGGGAGAGGGTGGAGGTGAATTCCTTACAATCTACAATCACCAAGTGTCTGACTCAGGAATTATTGACGAAACACGACGGAACAGATACATTGGAGATGCAATTGTCTCGATGCTCTACCTGATCCGCGATGAGCTGGACGACCTCAAGGTTATTGAGAATCCATTCATTCAGGCATTGCTTGTTTCGATATTTGGAAGTGAGTATGTAAACCCGAGGACAACTGAGGCAGACTTTCAGCTTGATGTCTATGCAAAGTCCGATTTCAATATGGTTGCACTTTTAAAACGTCTGGCAGAGGTCACGAGGGAGTGTTGCACCAACTGGCTCTATGATCCGATTGAAGGAACTCCACATCTTCCTACGTGGCTGTGTTGGTGGAAGGGCCTTGAACCTGAGATCGTCATAGACGCCGATAGAGCATTCGCGGGGCAAGACGCACAATTCAATATCCTCGTTCGCAACAGTACTGGTAGAAGTCTCGAGAACCTGACTGTGAAATACTCAATAGAAGACTCTCACAGGAATACTGTGGATGGTAATGTTCTGACAATCGACAGCATTGAAGCTGGAGAAATACATGTTTCTCAGGTTGTCTTCAGAACTCGAAAGGACACGACTGCCTATAACGTGATTGCAGATGTGGGTTTTGCAGGTCGTCAGATCAGTTTTACTAGCACCATCAACACATATTGGATGAGTGCATCAATCAAACCAGGCACGACAACTCAGTTTGCAGATGGCAAGACGCCTGTTCTCTTTGTCGGAGAGATCGAAACCAACTATCCTTCAAAATCACTCGTCAGCTGTCAAGTCAATGTACTTGCCCCCAATCTCGAGCGCGTCATTGTCGGAACTAGAGAGATGCTTGAGATTGAGGGAGGAGAAACCACAGTCCTTGAGAGTTCACACCTCCCGCCTCTGATGATTCCACCTGATGCGGCTGAAGGTGTTGAGAGATGTGTTCTCCAGATACGCTTGCTCAACGAAGAGAATATGGAAATAGCTGAAGGAACATCAAAGCCCTTCTACGTGGGATTTGTGAGAAGGGGGCCGCAAGCCGTCCTAGAGTCAGATTTGAAAAGCAGCTACGTGCCCGGCGAATTCGTGACGGGGAGTGTAGTCGTAAGTGATAGGAGCAAGGTGATTGGGACATCAGCAACGATGATTGTTGACTTCTATTCAGAATCAGAGAAGTCGACTGAAATTGAGAGCCTGCAATTCGGGGAGTTCATGGGCACAACAGCGACTTTTCAGTGGAGAGTCCCTCATGTGGAGAAAATGACTCAGTCGGACAGAGTTGGCGTAATTCGCATTCGTGTAATTGAGAGGGGAGGTATCATGGCATCGGTCGAGTCAGACAGATTCAGCATAGACGAGGTTGCGACTCGCATCAATCTAGACTCACTTCGAGTTCCCCAACGTTCTCACATCGGAGGTAAAGTGTCAGGATGGTTACGAATCCGGAGGAACACGGAGCAGGGAGATCCTGCTGTTCTCTCATTATCATTCGTCTTTCCTGATGGCGAGGAGCACATGGTCCTTCGACAGCCTGTAAAGCAGAGCAAGAACCTATCATTGGCCTTCGGTCCCATCACAGTTCCAGCTCCGGAGTCATCCACAAACCCAAAGACGGTTTCGCTTGTTGCAATCCTCAGCTATGCAGATATGGAGATGGATAGGCGTTCGGCAACAATAGACATCGTTGGTGGTCCCTCAGCAGGTTTTGCGGCGATCGAGTTCATCGGGCTTCCCAGTTACACTCTACCTGACCAAATGGTTCAGATGACAATACAAATCCAGGGCGGCCCAATAGAACCAACAGATTGCAGTCTTTCAGTCAGCCTTGAATCAATTGCTGGTAACTTCAGCCTGATTGAGAGAAACATCAACCTAGAACCTGAAAAGGCAAAAATGATTCCAGTCCAGTTCAGAGTACCTCTCGGTGCGGAAATGAGTACGGCACACCTGAAGGCGAGCCTAACTTGTGGCACACAATCGAATGAGAATAGCCAACGATTTAAGGTCAAGGCTATCGAAAAGCCATTCTTCAAGGTCGGCTTTTCAATAAAGAGCGAAACAGGTGATGAGATTCCGGGTCTTGTTGCTAGACTCACTCCAGTCGATATTGTCGTGGATGTGGAGAGCGCGAGAGAGGATTTGGAGGACCTGAGAGTCAATCTCAGAGTGATGTCAAGACGTGAGATTGTCAAGGAGTTTGAAATCCGTCTACCTAGCGGAGAGAAGAACACAATGACTGTGAGATGGCTGACTCCACCGATCGATGTTGTGTCAGGGTACTACCTAGATGCAGTCATCTCGCAGCACGGTCGTCCGCTTCCAAATCGTGCGGTAGACATAGTGAAGAAGCAGTTCACAGTCTATTAGGTGGCCGTATGATTTCACGACCATTGATATTCATAATCCTCTGTTTGGCAGAGGGTGAGCACAAAAAAACAACGCCCGGAAAAGGGTGATTTCGACAGTTGCCGATATAAACATCGAAAATTCATTATTCGTCTAGTGCCGAATTATTCATGAAAGGCATCATATTGACGAAGATAAGCTGCAGGAGAGCAATACCTAAGGCAAAGCTATAAATGCAAAATCGGAACGGCAGAGTGTTAATCTGGTGTAGATTAGGTTATGATATATGCTCATAGAACATTCGAACTAGACCGCAATGACATTACCAAAGCTTGAGCTAATGATGATTCATGGATGTGAAATGAATGTTTGAGATACTTGCGCATCCGGCCGTTTCCGGACTATTGGTGATGGGTGCTTTCGGGGCCTTGGCCTATAAGCTCCACTTTGTCGATATTTCTGGACTCATCAGTGCCTTCATTGTGGGATTCACCATCTGGTACACTGGTGGCGTTTCGGCGTTCGTAATTGTGCTCTTCTATTTCCTGAGCGCAGGGATTGCTACTAAATATAAGTACAAGGCAAAGATGCAGAGGAACTGTGCTCAAGAAGGAAAAGGCAAGAGATCATGGAAAAACGTCTTCGGAAGCGGACTCATTCCTATGATGTTCTCGGTTGCTATGTACCTTGCCAGTCTCGTCCCAGACTTGGCGGCTGCAGGTTGGCCGTTCTTTCTCTTCGGTGGTTATATCGGAGCAGTATCAACTACAGCCGCGGATACCCTAGCTAGCGAATTAGGAGTCTTCAGCAGGAGCAAGCCGAGATTGATCACTAATCTTCGAAGGAAGGTACCGACTGGTACGATTGGCGGAGTTTCCTTGCTTGGTGAGGCTGTTGCCATTCTGGCAGGTCTTACGATTGGAGTAATTGCAGTTCTCTTCTCAGTCTTTGCCCCTGGCTGGGTACCAGCAGTCACAGCAGTTGACCAAGTCTACTTTCTCATACCTCTGACTGTATTGACTGGCTTCATAGGCTGCAATGTTGACAGCGTTCTCGGAGCAGTCTTTCAGAATAGATATGTCTGTGAGATATGCGGAGCAGTTACTGACAAGGAATTTCACTGCGACTATGAAACGAAATATGTCGGAGGCTTCAAGAGCTTCACAAACATGCATGTGAATTTTGGCTCATCCGGCATGGGAGCTACGCTTGGAGTTCTACTAGGTGCAGGTCTTTTCGTTTGGATCTTGGGCGGTTTGTTCTTCTGGATTGCGGCATCCTCAAGTAGCTAAGTCCTACCATTGTGACTCCCCTCAAATTTGACTTGGCATTCATAGATGCCTCTAGTAGTCGAGCCTTCGACAATCATCCTCATGAATGCTCGAAAGCACACTACGAGCGATTTGTGATGCGAGTATTGCCCGGACGGATTCATCTCTAGGCTTCCTTCCAGTGAGAAGTGAGTGAATATGCTCAAAGATGAGCAGTTGGCTTCGTTTCAACGGTCCGAACATCTTCAAATATCCGTTTACAATGGCGAATCAATGCCCATAGTGCCGATATGGTCTGCTGAACAGCGCTAGAAGAAGGAGCGAGAATAATCATGTTTAGAGTGTACGTATCTTTCAGGTCGATGAGACTGCGTTTTGGAGTACGTGAAATGGCACTCCTAGGCATCTTCGCTGCTGTACATCTCGTGATTACGCTTATCCCTTTCTCTATCAGTGTCGGGGGAGGAGCCACAATCTCATTTGGACTCGTATCGGCACCCATTATGGGATTCTTGTTGGGACCGTTCTTCGGCGTCTGGGCAGTGCTCATCGGATCTGCTATAG
>PRDH01000018.1:10916-13438 GCA_003345545.1 Candidatus Thorarchaeota archaeon | reverse complement strand
CTCTACTCAAAGCTGTCTGCCGTGGAATTCCTAGAGTTCATAGGAGCACTTCACGGTCGGAATGGGGAGGCTCTGAATAGACGCATTGACAGTCTGCTTTCCATTCTTGGATTGGAAGGTCGACAGAACGATTTACTTGAGTCCTATTCCTCAGGTATGAAGCAGAAGGTGCTTGTTGCATCAACACTTCTTCACGAGCCAAGGCTAGTCTTTCTTGACGAACCCACCTCTCGACTGGATCCTGCCGCAAGCGCACTAGTGAAAGACCTGATCCTAGTTCTTGCAGAAGAAACAGAAACTAGCTTCTTCATCTGCACGCATCAGACCTCATTTGCAGAGGATGTGTGTGATGTGATCGGAATTCTCAACGCGGGTCAGCTTGTAGCCCATGATTCACCTGCTGGGATTATCGAGAATCTGAACGTTAGTGACTTGGAAGAAGCTTATCTGAAGATTGTTGGCGGTCATGTCGACAAAGCAGCCCTACTTGCCTGGAGGTAGGGTCAGTGACGCGGCGCTGGTTTGCCATTGCAAAGGCTGAGTTCTTGGTGTTGTCATCAGGCATTAGGTCGCATAGGAAGGCGTACGTGGGATTCATCACAGCCTTGGCATTCATCTGGGCTTTGATCGGTGCCCCTATACTGATAGGGAGCATTATCGAAATGATTCTTCCCCTCGATTCTTTGAAACCGCTCCTACAATTGATCTTTCCCGGCCTTATGCGAACAGTGGTACTATTCATTTGGATGCTGCTGCTATTGTTCCCTCTGTCGTTCGCCCTTCAGGAGATCAAGATTGGTCAGTGGGAAATATTCCTTTCAAGCAATGTCCGCACCAGGGAGATCATGGCTGGGACATTCCTGGGAAAGATTCCGCTCTTTGGACTGATTGTGGTTTTCCTAGCGCCTCTCCTAATCGCGCCACTTGCACTGGCCTTCGAGGTGAATATCCTTGGACAGACTCTCATCTACGGCGTAATCATAGTTATGGCTCTCGGGACGATATGGCTCTCGAACTTCATCGCAAGTGCTGTTCAGGCAAGACTTGGAGACTCATCGAGAGGGAATGATATGGCCAAGGCCTTAGCAATGGTCATAGGCATAATTGTCATCATCCCAATGTATGGCCTGATGTTCTTCCTCCCTGCAATGTCTGAGATAATGGGTATGAACGCATTTCTTGTGTTGCCCTCAACGTGGTTTGCAGACACCATGAGCTGGCTTGCTGTCACATTCAATGGTGTCGGAATCAGCGATCTAGTTGTCTATGATGCCATGCTCCAGTTAGACCTGCTGACATCATCACTCCTAATGGGTGGTTTTGTTCTAGCGACCGTTGGTGCGGCACTAGTCGCGGCTGACAGGATATTCACAATTGATGCAGGAGCACGCACTGAGGTCATCACCACAATAGGAAAGGAGAACGTATTCTTCTGTGGATTGAGAAGAATCTGTCCTGGCTCATTCGGTTCACTGATGGTCACGAACTTCAAGGACTTCTTCCGCAAGGCACAGAATCTATCGAAGGTCTTCTACGGGATTGTCTTGGCCACAATATTACCTGTCATCATGACATCTATTAACGTTGAGTATGGACAACTTAGTGAGATATTCTTCATGATCATCATGATGCTGTCACTGGTTGGTTCTTTTCCATTTGCAGGCGTTGGATTCCTTGAGAGCAAGAATCAGCTCTGGATTATCCAAGGTGCACCATCTGGAGGGCGCAGGTTTGTCAGGAGCAGGATTGCAGCCCAAGTTCTCATATGCATTCCACTCGCGCTAGTCCCACCAATAGTGATGTCCTTCTTCATTCGGATGACGCTGTGGGAGCTGCTGATGGTTCTGGGATTTGGGTGCATGGCAGTACTTGGAGCTATGTTTATCGCCACAGGTGTGACCGCTCTCAATCCGAACTACGAGGACACCAAGTCTCCAGCGCATCAGGCGAATATGATGGCATCAGTACTCCTCTCAGAGTTCTCCATCATGGGTGGTCTTTTGTGTTGGCTTATCTTTACATTGGTGTTCAACATCGACCTAATGGGAGTCATGGTGGGCCTCTTTGGTCCCGGCAACTTCATGTATGGCATAACCTTCATAGGATTGGTTATCGAGTGGATGATAGGAGGACTTCTTGTCTGGGCAGGGATGCGAAGCCTCTCCAGGCCCGACTCATGAAACAGCACAGCAATCGAAGACCTGATGGGATCCATCAGGCTTCGTTTCATTTGACGCAATGTATGACCATGTTTCTGCTCTCTTTTCTCTCAAATGGACTTCTCACATAGTCCGAGAAGAATTCCGTATTCTCAAAACCTGTTTCAATCAAGGCACCATTCATCAGGTCATACTTCAGATTCAATACCTTCTGTGTAGACACCTCTGATGTCCACTCTCCCTCGTTGCTCTTGAAGACAGACATAATCAGTGTCGATGAATCTGGATAGTCCGTGTGCTCGAATTGTCTTGAAAAGGTCACCTCTGTTCCGTCGCTCAATTTGCCGGTCTTCATCGGAAAAC
>PRDH01000018.1:0-10627 GCA_003345545.1 Candidatus Thorarchaeota archaeon | reverse complement strand
CGCCCCATGTCCCGCCAGCGAAACAGAATGACGCCCGCTTCCGCATGCCATATCTAATACCCTTTTCCCCTTTGGACTGTCTAGTAGTGATAGAAGAAATGGTATTTCTTGGCTGAGTCGAATTTTCCAATCTATTGTATTGTCATAAGCCAACGAGATGTCGTCAAAAGTGCTCATTATAGAGTTCCAGTACATGTGTATCCCTAAAAGGTATTCGGGCTGACAGCCGCCACATCTCCAGTGAGCAGCCGCTGGAAAGACTACTGATTAACGGAATCAATCTCACTCGGAGTGAAAAGTACACGACCCTCCATACCTCCTGCTACGTTGATTGTCTGACCACTGACATGGCCCGCAAGTTTGTCCGATGCTAGAAAGAGGATTACGCCAGCAATATCCTGCGGAACCGCAGTCTTCCGCATAGGAATCGTCTGTAGTATTCTCGTCACCTTGTCCTTGTCAGCGAGCTCTTTCTCAGCCATTGGCGTAAGAGTCCATCCTGGGTTGACTAGGTTCACCCGTCCATTGCGAGCGAGATGAACTATCTCATTCTTCAGACTCATGAGCAAACCATGCATGCCTGCCTTTGTAGTGGAGTAGTCAGAGAACCATGCTTCTCCGAAATATCCTGCAGTGGATCCAATCATAATCAGTGATGCATGTTCGCCCCTGAACTTCTCGAGGTTTGCAAAGAAGTATTTTGCACAGAGGAACGTGCCAGTGAGGTTTACTGAGAGTGTCTTCTCCCACTGTTTCAGGGCCATATCTTGAACCGCTTTCTCCTCTGCAATCGATATGCCTGCATTAGCCACAAGCACGTCGACCCGTCCGAACGTCTGATTGGCAGTGTCAAACAGCTCCTTTACATCAGACTCTTTTGTCTGGTCTGTCCTTACCATCAGGAATTGATCTGGCCAAGAGTCCTTCAGAGTCTGAAGATTTCGTTTTGAATAGTTGTATGTGCCAGTGACCCTTGCACCCTCCGCCAGGAATAGCTTGGTAGTTTCCATACCAATCCCGCCGGAAGCTCCCGTGATTACTATATGCTTTTTCGAGAGTCCTGTGTCCATGATATTCCCTCTCTTGTTACTGACTATGTGACACACTATTAGTTCCATTTCAATTAGATGATGAGGACGTTCATTCGGTCGAGCTAGCTTTCCAAAGGATCTTGTGATATCGTTCCACAAGCACCTCTGGCCAGCTGCCGACAGACCTGAGCAGGAGGTCCGCAGTCAACCCAACGTCCTTGTCAATGGCAAGCTCCTTGAGATTCGCACACTGAAAGAGTGGCGATAGATCAATACGTTTCAGTCTATTATTCTCCAGATTCACTTCTTCAAGATTCGGGCATGAGCTGAGAGGGCCTAAATCCATTTCTTGAAGACGATTGTGATTCAATCTGATTGATTTCAGTTTCTTGCCGGCTTTCTCAAGGGCTGAGAGGTCGATTTCAGCAAGGGCGTTATTTCGTAAACAGAGGCATTCGAGGTTTTCACACCAGATAATCGGAAGTAGATCGACTGAGGCTATGTTCCTCAAGTCCAAGTTGATTGTTGTTTCATCCGATCTGAACCTTGCCGTCTTTTCGAGGCCGGTAGCTGTTTCATACCTGATGAATATCTCGGATACCACTATCACGTTCCTCCCATGCTACTCGGGTCGCACTTGCCCATGGAATGCCTCCATAAAAAGGAATAGCCTTCATCTCAATCATACTTTAGCCAATACTTGTACGAGTGGCTCAAGTCCGATGGACTCTCAGCATCGCTTGAGAATCGGACCCTCTAAATAGGAGTCTTTGGCCCAATTGCCTTGCACTACAAGGAGGAACACGAAGATATGGTCGGTTCTGGTCATCCATCGACTTTCTCGGTCGTAGCTCGGGACCCCTCCAATGGCGATTTTGGAGTCATAGTCCAGTCCAAGTTCCCAGCCGTGGGTTCTGTTGTTCCATGGGCTAGGGCAGAGGCTGGAGCTGTTGCAACACAGGCTTGGGCTAACGTGTCCTATGGCCCAAGAGGATTAGATCTTCTCACGGCAGGTAAGAGTGCTTCTCAGACTCTGAGAAGCATGTTGAAGGATGATGCAGGTGCACAGCATCGACAAGTCGGTATCGTAGACCGAAAAGGTCGTGTTGTTGCACACACCGGCAAGGAGTGTATGAGTTGGGCTGGCCATCTTGTCGGAAAAGGCTTCACCTGTCAGGGCAACATCTTGGCTGGCGAAGATGTGGTAGCCAATATGGCCAGTGCATATGAAACGACTGACGGTGATATAATCGACAAGCTCTTTGCTGCGCTCAACGCAGGACAGTCTGCTGGAGGGGATCGTCGGGGGATGCAGTCTGCTGCAATACTTGTTGTACGAAAAGAGGGTGGCTATGAGGGTGGAAATGATCGGTACGTCGACGTTCGCGTTGATGAACATCCTAGCCCCATCAAAGAGCTTGAGCGCATTTTCAAGATATACGACATGACGCTTCTCAGCAGGGAAGAACCGAGCAACCTGCGAAGGATTGAGGGAGACCTCTCCATCAGGATTCAGCATGCTCTCGTATCGTTAGGATACTTAGATGCACTCAGTAACGAAGTATTCCCTGAACGGGCTAAGGCAGCTCTTGCTGAATGGATTAACACAAATAACTTCGAAAACAAGGCACGCAATGATGGTACTATCTGGCAGAGTGTGATAGACTATCTTTTTCGAGATTCGGAGAGAAAAAAGCCGTAGTCTATCTTGTACAATGCGCCGTAAGTAGGAGAGTTAAGTGTAGTTGCATATTTCGTGTTCGAGAGGATATGAGGTTGAGAACTGAAGCTATGTTTCGTGTGATTTCACACCTTGCTCTCTTATTGACTGGGGCCTTGGCGATTGTCGGCGTCTTTGAATCCAGTCTACTTGTAGTGGCTTCCGCTGCAGTATTGATGATTCTGTTGATAATAGCCACCCAACTGGGTGCACGAATGAAGTGCAGAGATGTGTGGGCTCTCTATGACGAATCGGTGCTGTCTCAGCGGAACAGTCTAGTCTGGTATGTGAGCAATGCCATGCATGGTTTTAATCCAATCTCATACCAGCTCGTCCTCGCAGAAACGTTTTACGATGAGGGAAGAACACTGCACACTGAACTTGCAAAGCTGGCGGCAATTGCAGAAGAAGAAGCAAGAACCGACATTGCGGCTGAGATTCAAAATCAGTTGGAGGAATGGGAGGTCGTCTTGAACCAATTACGAAATCGCATCGATGAGCTTGACGTGAAACATAGACTCTAGGATTGAAGCCTCTATACAAGTCTATACATATTACGACCTGGCATCATGCCAGAATACGCATTCTCTAAAAGGAGTCACATCATAGCGTAGCATTGTTCAATCTGATTGATTTGTGGGTGCGACAACGTGAGCAGAGTACATGGACATATAGTCAGAGTCGATTGGTCCCTGTGCTATGGTTGTGAGAAGTGTGTCTTGGCTTGTCCAACGGATGTATTCGTAACGAGCAGAGATACAGCAGGAAATTCCGTTGTTGACCCGATTCGGGAATCAGATTGTATTTTGTGCCTTGTCTGCGAGATTGTCTGTCCTGTTGAAGCCATCGCTGTTGAACGCGAAGGTGGCTCGGAGGATACATTACAGTCTTTGTTGCAAGGTACCGGAGAAACGGAATGAGAGGTCAGGATGATGTTCGAAGAGCTTCTTAGTGATGCAGAGAAGAAAATCAGGGATGAGGTTCGTGCTTTTGTGCGTGACAAAGTAGACCGTGAATTAATCATTGCTATGGACAGCAAGAAGAAGGAATACCCATACGAGTTCATAAAGGTTGCAGCAAAAGAGAATCTTCTCGGCTTACGCTTCCCCAAGAAATACGGAGGAAGAGGACTTGGCTGGGTGTCAGAGATGGTCGCACTTGAAGAGATTGGTGTCCTAGGTATTGCACTTGGTTGTGCGTTCTCTCTTCCCAGTATTATTGGAGAATCTATCAACAAGCATGGTACTCCAATTCAGAAGCAAGAATATCTCCTTCCTACGCTCCAAGGGAAGAAGATCTGCGGAGAAGGACTCACTGAGCCTCGGGGCGGATCGGACTTCTTTGGCACGAACACAACTGCTGTGAAGAAGGGTGATATGTTCGTAATCAATGGTGAGAAGAGATTCGTGGCTGGTGGCGTCGGTGCTGACTACTTTCTCATATACGCAAAGACTGACTTCACCGCAAAACCACATGAGTCATTGAGTGCCTTCATAGTGGACAGAGACATGGGCGTGAAGGTTGAGGAGGAGTACGAGCTCCTGGGTTGTCGTGGGATGGGAGCAGCCAGAATTGTGATGAAGAATGTCGAGGTACCTGAATCCAACATTGTTGGAAACTTGAATGATGCCAATGCAGTCTTCAATACGATGATGGTGCCTGAACGGCTCACCTCGGCTGCTGGGCCTATTGGCATGGGACGTGCCTGCCTTGAGATTGCCGTAAGATATGCAGACAAACGAGAGGCATTCGGTCGACCAATCAAGAGCTATGAGGGCATCAGTTTCAAAGTTGCTGACTGCATGACTCAGCTCGATGCAGCAAGGGGTCTGGTGTACAGGGCTGCAAAGAAAGCTGACACGGGAGAGTGGTGCAGAAAGGAGGTCTCACAGGCGAAAGTATTCGCGACAGAAGCCGGCTTCAATGCTGTTCACGAGGCGATGCAGATGCTAGGCGGAATTGGATATACTGATGTCTACCCTATTGAACGACTCTATCGAGATGCGCGTCTTGCGACAATCTGGACTGGCAGTAATGAGGTACAACGGCTAATCATTCAGAATGAGATCTTCAAGGAGATTCTCTCAGAGGACCGCTCCGACAAGCGAGACGTTGAGCTTGACACTCCTGGTGCTCACAAGACCAAGGAGAAAGTCTATACTGAGGACCCGCGAAAGCACTATCCAAAGTAACGTGATATGTCAGCAAAGCATAGATTCAAATACTAACTATAGTTAACAAGTATAGAGGAGCAAGTCATCTTACAATCAGCTAAGCCGCTCCGACTTACAACAGCAAGGTGAGGAAGAAGAATGAGTAATTTTGTTTGTCCGAAATGTGGTGCCAGAGTATCGGTGCCAGTTCATTGTGGGAGAGAGATGCACATCGAAGGAAATCAGCTTGTGTGCTGGATGGGCCCTGCCTGTGGTCATCAGAATATCCCTACCCATTGCGGAACATCTATGAAGTTGAAGTAATAGAGAGAGGAGCATATGGGATGACCTTTCATGATTCTAGAGGAGATTATGAAACGACATAGTGGCCGGGTGTTTGCTGACAGACCGGTATCAGGTGAGATGCTCAATTCCATACTGGAAGCGGGTCGATGGGCTCCTTCTTGCTCGAACACACAAGCCTGGAACTTCGTGGTTATGCGCGACAAGAAAGCCCTTGCTGAGGTCCATGAAGCACTGAGCCGGGGCAACGCGTATGCAAAGGCTGCTCCTGTGATGATCATTGTTGCTGCAAAGGAAGATGGAGGATGCCCCATGCATGAACTCCCATACTTTGCGATGGATGTCGGCCTTGCAGTCCAAAACATGCTCCTTCAGGCAGTACATCTTGGATTGATGGGACATCCAACTGCTGGGTGGGATGAAGCCATGCTTAAGGAGATCACAGGAATACCCAAAGAGTATCGAATTATCACTGTTGTCTTCTTTGGGTATGAAGGAGATATCACGCTCTTGGATGAGGAAGCCCGCGCTAAAGCAAGTAGACCACGTACGCGGCGTCCACTATCTGAGATTGTGCATTGGAACAAATGGTAAGAGAAGGAAGTCGATTGAGTGTATATTCGATTTATCGAGTCCGAAAGACTTAATGTTCCGAAGCTGAACAATACAAATGAGGAGAGTACCTGATGCAGCCAATCAATACCTTGGAAATCTCAACTGTGATTCTTCCCAGCATTCTTCTTGGAGTGATGCTTGGGTATTCCATAGGTACGATGAGAAGTTATGGAATTGCTCGAAGAGCTGCACTCGTTCTCATACTCAGCATCATTAGCGGTGTGATTCTACTCATTCCGCTTGCCTACGTCGTCCCAATCTCGACATTTACGGTCTTGTTGTCTTCTCTCTCAGTCCTAGGTGGAGCGATTCTCGGATTATTCTATAATTGGACTCCTCCTGTGGAGCCTGTACGCAAGAGCCACATCATATATGAAACGGATGACGACGAGGAGTTCGATAGAGAGATCAAGGAGTCGCTGGGTGGAAAGCAGTGACCGAGAAGAGTTGCATACAGTGGCAGACTATTTCTCTCAATAAGAGTTAAAGGGAGTAGTTCGTGATGTTTTCCAGTCTGCGGCTCTTGGAGGTCTAGTGATTGCAGAGAACGCTACCACACTTTCTTGTTGTCTTTACCATAACCTGTCTTCTATGGACTATGGTTTTTATGCCTGTCAACGCTGCCCCCCCTGTCGGATGGAGTGGGGATTCAAGTCTATCATTTCTGCTTGAGGTCAACGGAGTGAACGCCGCTGAGTCTGATGCTGCAAATCCAATTCCAATAGATGTTTCCTCTGACCTTTCAATCGAACTTCAAATCTATACTGGCACAAACTTGACAGTACAGTCTGGTAGGTTCACGATGTCCTACCTTTCGATTCCGATTATCAATCAACTATTCGACCTAAGCGTGTATGGCGAAATCCCTGAGAACTACACGGCAAGCATTCTCAACGCATCAATCCCACTGGCTAGCCTCATGAGCGTCGGAAACCTCAGTCTGATTTCAGGAACAATCACAGGTGCCTTCTCCTTTGTATATTCAAACTCAACCTCACCTAGTGTGAACGGAACGGTTAGCGAGGACTTTGTTCTTCGGCTGGGGCCCACGGGCACTGCTGCCATTCTGTCAGTGAGCGGGCTCATTACGGTTGGTTTCACAGTGATGTCTGTGTTCACTCTGATCATGTCCTTGGACGAGTTCCAGCAGGGAATCATGGCGGCCCGCAAGATGCGCGGTGCGACGCGAGGTTCTGATGTTGGTATATTCCCACGGCCAGTCGTGCTTCGCCGAATGCCAAAGAAAGGCGGTGAGAAGATTGACAAGAATGAACTTGTATCAAGAGTCAGTAAGGCTGCCGGAAGTTCTTGGGATAACAAACGATGCCCGAAGTGCGGGAAGAAATGGCCAAAGAACTCACCTACATGCTCCAAGTGTGGCATTGACACGGGAAATGCAATCACCTTCTTCTCACAGGATATAGCAGAGTATGCTCCAAAGGCACTGAACATGATTAAACCAAAGTCAAAGGTCACAGTCGGTCAGCTTGGAAAGAGGCTTCACTTGAAGCCCGACAAGGCTGGAGCTCTATCCGGTGCCCTCGTAGATATGGGTGTGCTCCAGACGAAGTCCGTTAAGGTCCCTCTCAAAAAGGTGGCATTCTCTGGCATGACCCTGGCTGGAGTCTATTGGTCATGGATGCAGATTATTGGCGGAGCCACGCCTGACTGGGCCACAATCCTCTTGACCACTACTGCTGGTCTTGTTGTGTCCGTACTGATAGGCTATTTCATGAACTTCTTGGCTCGTGTGCCCAAACTCGGTTATGATTGATAATGACGTCGAGAGTCAGCTTGAGGCTTCTCTCAATGGCCAGTTCATCTCAATACATATAATATACCGGTGATTCATCATATCATACCTGTAAGGATTATACATGCAAAAGGAAATGGAAGATGGATGGACCAACGAGCGAAGTATCAGAGTCACTGGGAGAACTCTGAGGTACTTGTGAATGTCCCCTTCAGTGCCGCTGGTGTTGGCACAACAGTTGTCTTAACGTCAAAATTCACCGGAAGAATCATGCTCATGGATGTGGGGGATGGCGCTGTCCGAGACCTCCTTGACTCAACTGGAACCACTAGTTTTGTTTTCGACATCGATCTTATCGCTATCACTCACGGGCACTTTGATCATGTTGGGGGTCTTCACACTCTCCTTGGATTCATGAGAATGCTGGGGCGAAAAGAGCCTCTCAATATTCTCATTCCCACTCACTGCGTAGAGGCAATCAGGATCATCAAGGGTTTCCGTGACTGCTATCCTGAAAGCCTTCCGTTCAAGATTTGGTATCATGAAACATCTCAGGGGTCTGAGTTCGATACCGACTTCTTCAAAGTCAAATCCTTCGGAGTCGAGCACTTTGGAACGGAATGCAACACCGAAAACGAGGTTCTCATGCCTGCGCTGGGGTTCAGAGTCCAAGTCGGAGAGTCTATCGTAGCATATTCCGGCGATACAAGGGTCTGCAGTGGTGTTGAGATGGCTGTGACCAATGCTGACCTTGCAATTTTGGAGGCCACACATCCAGTCACCCCAGACACTGGAGCGCGCGTTCATCTATCTGTCGAAGAAGCCACAGAACTCGGTGAGCTGGCAAGGGCTTACATTCTAATTCATCGGATTCCTGAAACTGATAATTCATGAGAAGGACCATCTTGGTCTTCGCAAAGGACAAACTAAATGACCCAGAGCACCATCATCCCGAATGATGCTGAAACCGATACTGCTGCTAGCCAAGACAGACTACCGCTCCAAGATGGCTGACACGACAAATAGTGCTTGTGCCCCAGTTCAAACCTAGGAACTCGGCTCAAGAACTGCTTTGACACGTAGGATACCTGCACCGATCCTTTCCTGCTTAGTGATTCTGAACTTGCCAAGCACACCAGTGTTCTCAACATGCGGTCCTCCACAGAGTTCCATGCTGAATCCTGGCACGGTATACACAGAGACTACCTCGCCATAGTTCTCCTTGAAGAACGCTAATGCTCCTTGCTTTATCGCATCATCATAGGGCATGAAGGTATGTTCCATTGCAACCCCCTTTGCTATCACATCATTGACCATGTTCTCGACTTGTTCAATTTCCTCAGTGGTCATCTTTCTTTGAAATGTGAAGTCGAACCTGAGCCGTTCTTGAGTGATATTACTACCATTCTGCTGAACGGATTCTCCTAGCACTCTTCTGAGCGCCGCTTGCAGCAGATGAGTGGCGGTATGGAGTCTGGTGATCTCATCACTGTGATCTGCAAGGCCACCCTTGAATTTTCCCTCGGTTGCTGTTCTAGATGTTTCTCGGTGTTCCTCGAACTGTCTGCGAAACTCGTTCATGTCAATGACGCTTCCGCGTTCTTCTGCCAGCTCTTTTGTCATCTCAAGGGGTAGCCCAAAGCTTGTGAACAGAAGGAATGCGTCGCTTCCTGTTACTTTCCCGTTCTCTGCGAACATTCTGTCAAACTTACGAAGTGCCTTGCCCAAGGTTCTTCTGAACTTCGCTTCTTCTCCGGTCAGATTTTCCATGATGAATTGGCGATTTCTCACAACCTCATCATAGACTTT
The DNA here is from genome assembly GCA_003345545.1 of Candidatus Thorarchaeota archaeon. GTDB lineage: Archaea > Asgardarchaeota > Thorarchaeia > Thorarchaeales > Thorarchaeaceae > SMTZ1-45. The sequence goes on along the minus strand of PRDH01000018.1, from coordinate 1,243 downwards.
CTCAAACATGCGTATGACAATCTCTGCCAACTCATTCATGAATCCGGGGGCTATTTCAAGTCGGTCCGCAATATGTATCGCCTTTCTAAGCAGGCGTCTGACGATGTATCCCTGTTCGACATTAGAGGGTGCAATATGCCTATCATCTGCCATGATCATGACTGCAGATTTCACATGGTCCGCAACCACCCGTATCAAGACATTGTCGGTATCGGAGAAGGTATCTCTCTTTGATAGTTCTTTGATTCTCTTAACGAGGGGCACAAAGGCCTCAGTATCATAGACCGTTGGCACTCCCTGAAGCATCGCCGCAGTACGCTCGATACCCATACCCGTGTCCACATTTCGCCTGCCAAGGAGTCTATAGGTCCCATCTTCGACTCTGTTGTACTGCATGAAGACGTCATTCCATACCTCGACATAATGTCCGCAATTACAACCTGGTCTGCATTCTGGGCTACATTTGGGAATCTTGTCCACATCGATGAACATCTCGGTACAGGGTCCACATGGACCAGTCATGCCTGCTGGACCCCACCAATTGTCAGCCTTCGGTAGGTAGTAGATGCGCTCTTTGGGTATGCCCATACTCCTCCATACTGCGGCTGACTCTTCATCACGTTCTGCATCATCATCTCCAGCGAAAACGGTCACGGACAATTTTTTCGGGTCGATTCCTAGCCACTTCTTTGATGTCAGGAATTCATAGCTCCAAGTGATTGCCTCCTTTTTCCAATAGTCCCCTAGACTCCAATTGCCGAGCATCTCGAAGAAAGTGAGATGTACTGTGTCACCTACGTCATCTATGTCAGTAGTACGCACACATTTTTGGCAGTCCGTAAGTTTCTTTCCTGCGGGGTGAGGTTGACCAAGAAGATACGGAACAAGCGGATGCATACCTGCAGTCGTGAAGAGTACAGTCGGATCATTCTCTGGTATTAGCGAAGCAGAACCTATGACTGTGTGGCCCTTTTGTTTAAAGAACTCGAGGTAGATTCTTCTCAGCTTATCTATTTGCATCGCCGCTCACATCTCTGATGACTTGCAGGTCAGACTGCTCAGTATCTGACTGATTTTAACGCTTTCGAAGAATCCATTTCAGTGCATGCAACTTCTACATCTCACTGCAGAATGAGACCTGTTGGAGTCATCCGATATTTCCTTAGTCTATTGGACAGCCATGGATATCTACCAATCCAGTCCAAAAATCTGTCATTCGACACGATATCGGCTCTTCTATCCT
>PRDH01000017.1 GCA_003345545.1 Candidatus Thorarchaeota archaeon | reverse complement strand
TACCGTCGACTACCTACGAAAGGAACTTGCAGTTGACATAGCAGACATCGACTCCATCGAGAGCATGGTTCCCTCGACACTTGATGAAGCCAGTGCTGCTGAGGCTCGAACAGAACAAGCTTTCGTCGAGCTTGTCAACCCACTTGCGCTTGATGTTGTTGAAGCAATGTTATCACCTGGTGTCTGGGAGAGCGCAAAGGATGTCTTCCCAACCACGGATCTAGCAGACTACGCACGAAAGCTCGACCCGGTAGTTGTTCCAGCTCTGTACACCGATATTGGTCTCATCCCTGATGCAGGTAGTATGCCAAAACAACTTCGAACGATGATTGACTATGCAGTGAAGGAATGCAGCTATGCAGATGTCGGGGAGGAGCCAAACGCAGAGAGTGTATACTATGTGATGTCTGGTCCGACCCATATTGCTAAAGCTGAGTATGGGATGCACCTCAAAGAAGCACTGGAGAAATTCATCGCGCCAGGAGCCGCAATAACACCATGTTATGTGCAATACCACGTTCCTGATGCAAAGACAAACTTGCTCCTTCTTCTCGGTCTTCCGAAGATACCAGAACTAGTCACTATCATCAATGAAGCCACGCAGCTGGTGAACTTGCACAGTGGCGCATCGCCATTGAAACAAGGCTGGTTCATGCGGTCCAAAGGAACATCAAGAAAAGAGCTGGTTGACGCAATAAATGACTTCCGTGAGCTGTTTAGCTACTACATGAGTCCCGGAGAATCAATAGAGTAGTGGAGTGTGTGTAGTTGTCGGATGAGGCTTCTTTCCATTCCGCGGACCTGATTGACAGATTGCTGCTCATTGTGACGCTGAACTCCACATTGATCCACTTCCTCCTCAGCATCCAGGTTGAGGAGGTCGTAGATCCGGATAGAGTTGATTCTCTCACACAGGGACTGCTGAGAACAAGAAAATGGATGGAAGAAGCCACAACAATGAAGGGCGTTCCTCCTTCAACTCAGAACATTCTCAGTCTAATCGTCAAACGTCTTGCCCAGATTGAAAGTCTATTACCAAAGCTATCCAGTAAGGCAAAGGAGGCAGAGATAACCCCGGCACGCGAGATTTTGTCCCTCCTTGATTCAGGACACGAAACAAGTCGCGCTGAGCAGCTTAAGCCAACTCAGCCACAGGGTACTGAAACCGAGCTAGTTCCACCCGCAGTACAAGTACCTATGAAGCCCCTAGAGGCATACAAAAAGGTCGATGTGGAAGATGATATGTTTGGTCTCATTGGGCAGACTCAACGCCTGATTCAACAATACAGTCAGAGAGAGCACGTCCTTCTGCCAACTTTCTGGTTGGAGGTCTTAAGGGAGATCCACAAGTACAAGTCGGATTCACCTTACTTGGGGGATGTTATTGAGCTACCGTCCCGAATCTTGGCGAAAATCATAAAGGGATTATTGACAGAGGCGCCAGGAGCTAGACTGTTGCAGGAACTCATGAAGAATCGTGAACAGGAGAGCTATGTCAGCAGCTCTGAGGTTGAGAGAATTGAACGAGCAGTAGCCAAGTATTTCGCCGGCGTTGAGGGGGTCTTGAAAGAGGACAAGGTGGATGCCAAGGAGAAGATTCTAGAAGCACAAACTGCATTTGATGGATTCGGATGGGGTGGCCCTGAACTTGAGAAACGGCTGATTAAGAGACTGAATCAAGAATGCGAGGAGGCTCTTCATAATGCTGAATCTGCAACGGACGAACCGAGAAGAGTCATCTACGCTGAGGTTACCAAGATGCTATGCAAGCTCCAGCATGCAATTCTGGCCGAGGCTCGACTTCAAGAGATGTTCACGCAAATGAAGCCATAGACACGAAAATGATGAGTTCTGATGGCTTGAATGCACAGCTCATATAAGCAATACTGCACCTAGATTTGATATACACGAGGGAGAGATATGACCGGCATAAGGACTATGCTGAACCCGAAAACGACAGCTGTTGTGGGAGTGTCAACGTCAAATCCCTTCTCGCCTGGCAATGTCATCTTTAGAAAACTAGCCTTCGAAAACGGTATCCGCACATATCCAATTAATCCGAAGGGGGGTCTTGTAGAGGGAGTTGAGGTTTACAAGTCAATCACGGAAGCCCCAGGTGAGATCGATCTCGCTGTCATTTCTATTCCCGCAGAGTATGTGCCAAAGACACTGATAGAATGCGGCGAGAAAGGCATCAAAGCAGTCATCGTGGTTTCTGGCGGTTTTGCAGAGATTGGAGGAGATGGAGTAGATCTGCAGTCAAAGATTGTGGGGATTGCAGATGAATACCGTATCTCCATGGTCGGGCCAAACTGCATCGGGGTCTATGTCCCAGATGTGTTGGATACATTCTTCCTCCCTTCAGAACGTGTTGCTCGACCTCGAAAGGGGCACGCCGTGATTATCTCACAGAGCGGGGGTTGGCTCGTTGAGAGGCTAGAGGAGTTCGCAGCAAGAAGAGTCGGTATTGCAGCGGCAGTTTCTATCGGAAATGAAGCTCAGACCAAGGTAACCGACTTCATTGAATACTTTGGCAACGATGATGACGTGAATGTCATCGTTTGCTATTTGGAGGGATTCGGAGAAGGAGACGGACGCCGGTTTGTTAAAGCCTGTAGAAAGATAGTGGTTGAAAAACCAGTAATCGTTTTGAAGGGCGGAGAGTCAGAAGCCGGTCACAGAGCTACTCAAAGCCACACTTCCTCCCTGGCCGGAGACCAAGCTGTTGCAGGAGCTGCATTTCAGCAGTATGGATTGATCCATGCAAGGGATGAAGATGAACTGATGGCGTACGCAAAAGTCTTCTCATTCGAACCCAAACATATGAAGAGTAGTAGAATCGGAGCGCTATCTGTGAGCGGCGGCCACGGGGTCATAGCTAGTGATGAAGCCTCTCCCTATGGGCTTGAATTCCCACAGTTTTCTGCAGAAGAGCAAAGTCTGATGCGAGAAGTAATGACACCCGCCTATCAGAGCATCGCGTCGTTTAGAAATCCATGTGATCTCACCGGAAGTGCTTCAGATATCGACTTCGAAAGAGTTTTGGACAGGATGCTCAAGATTGAAAAGATAGACGCAGGTCTCTTGCTGTTGCTTCCGTATGCGCCTGGTATTTCTCTTCAGATTGGCGCGAGAGTTGCCAACGTGTCAAAACAACAAGCGAAACCTGTAGTAGCCTATGTCCCAGACCTAGAGAAGTACGAGGTCATTATCAGGGGATTTGAGCTGAATGGCGTTCCAGTTGCGGATACCATTGAAGAAGCAGTCCAGATGCTGAATGGCATCAGGAAGAGGACCAAATTCCTGCAGAGCATAGGTGCTTGCTAGGTTCCGCCTGCCACCTTCTTGTAATCAATATCGAGAGATTGCAGTGCTTCAACTAGCCGTCCCTTTATTATCAATTGTCTGGATGAGAAGTCTGTTACGCTTGAACACCCTGTCAGGTACATTGCCACTCTGAGACCTTCAAGCATACGCTCTAGCTCGACAACCACATCAAGACTGGAGCCAAATGTCGCCGGCCGTAGGAGTGGGTGTGCAACGCCTGCGGCGATGGCTCCTAGACTCAATGCCTTGGCAATGTCAAGACCTGTTCTGACACCACCTGTTGCAATCACATCAAGTTCAGTCGAATCGAGAACCATAATGATACTCAGGGCTGTTGGGATTCCCCAGTCCCAGAATTGAAGGCCCAGTTGAGCTTTCACATCATCATCATCCTTGAGCGCGCGGAAGTATTCTACTGCAGCCCAGCTTGTGCCACCCACGCCTCCGACATCGACGCCGTCCACTCCAATCTCCTCAAGGCTAGAGGCAACATCCGAAGATATGCCAGCCCCTGTCTCCTTAACAATCACGGGAACATCCACAGAATCGACAATTGCGGCTATGTTCTCCAGTACGCCTTCAGAATTGCATTCACCTTCAGGTTGGACTGCTTCCTGAAGCGGATTAAGATGAACTGCAAGAATATCAGCCTCAATCATCGATACAGCATCAACAGCCAAATCCACGTGCGTTGCTCCGATGTTAGCGATTAGAGGAACCGATGGGGCATTCTCACGAACAACCTTGTAAGTGTCAACCAGCGATGGATCTTCAAGTGCAGCCCTCTGACTGCCAACTCCTATTGGCAGACCCAGTTCCTCTGCAGCTGTTGCTAGACGTTCATTTATGCTGAGAGCCTTTGGATGGCCCCCTGTCATTCCTGCAATGACGAGCGGAGCAGAAGCTCTGAGCCCAAAGAAGTTGGATGTCAGGTCGATCTTGCTCTTGTCTATCTCGGGCAGTGCATTGTGGACGAGATCGATGTCCTCGAACATAGTTGACCTGCGACACTGAACATCCTCAGCAAGACATATCTCGATGTGTTCGATCTTTCTCCGACGCGTTAGTGATGTTTCAGTTTCTTCATAATCCGATTCGTCTAGGCCAAAGAGTCTGTCGTGAGCCATCGGTCTGCCTCCGAACGTGACTGAGGTGTAGGCAAGAATGCAAATAGCACTTACGGTTCGTTTGCAGAGGCTCAGTCAGGCATGGCACTTGCGTGATGCGAAGGCTTTATTCCAGTCCTGCATTGACTAGGGCTTAAGTGTCCAAGATGGCAGACGAAGAGAAGTATCGAGTCGAACCACAGGATGTGGAAGAGAAGGAGGAGAAGAAAGGGCTCTTTAGACCACTTCCTCAACCCGAACAAGAATTCAGGAAAACAGATGGCAAACGCCCCCAGCCTGTTGTCAGACTCCTTGGAATCCCGATGTATGAAAAGCATCGAGACATTCTCCTCATACTATTGATGCCGATGCTTACAGGTCTAATTGATACTGCAATTTACTCCTTCGTTATAGTTAGCGCAGTCGAAACAAGTGCGACATACATGTTCTTCTTGCCGGCATTAGCTGCGATACCCATTGGCCTCGCAGTATCGGAAACAGGTCCAGCGTTAGTTAGTGCATTTCTTAGCGCAATATTCTTCATAGTCTTCTACGTGATCTTCCTGGCTTCTCCCGGAATACTGCTTCCGGAATTGGGAATCACTGACTTCATAATCAGTGGCATTGCATTTGCAGTAGGGGCCTTCATCTTAGTCGTGGTCGCTAGCATTCTCGGCGTTGTGATTGGCGTAATAGTCCGAGAGTTCGCATGAAAACCAGAAGCATCGAATCCGTACAACTCAATTGTGGTGCAATTGGACATTCATCTTTAGAAAGGCTAATGTAGGCCATCTTGCTAAATCACGATGCAATGCGACACAAACTTGTCTACCCCTATTCTGATGCGCTGCTCGGATATGAATTGGGCATGGACCATCCGTTGAGACCGGAGAGACTGAAGCTCACTCATATTCTCTCCGAACAACTGGGACTCATCAGAAAAGTGGATCAACTGGAACCTGAGCCGGCCTCTAGAGCTGACCTTGAGCTCTTTCATTCATCCGAGTACATAGATGCTGTGCAACGGTGTGGTGCATCTCTTGGCTCAGATCCGGAGCACGGTCTAGGTACTCCGGATAACCCTGTATTCCCCGAAATCTATGAAACAGGAGCGAGATATGTGGGCGCGACGCTCGATGCAATGAAGAGAATCATTAATGGAGCGTCCAATGCATTCTCCATATCAGGAGGGCTTCATCATGCACAGCGAAGTGCCGCATCGGGATTCTGTATCTTCAATGACATTGCCATCGCGATTAACTATCTTAAGAAGAAGAAAGGCGATAGCATCCGATGCTTGTATTTTGATTTTGATGCACACCATGGCGATGGGGTTCAAAATGCATTCTATCGCGACAAGAACGTTTTGACGATTTCAATCCATCAAACAGGAAAGACCCTTTTTCCCGGCACTGGATTCGTGTATGAAACTGGAGGAGCAGAGGGGACTGGCTACTCAGTAAATGTACCACTAATGCCCGGAGCTGCAAGCCCCGAACTCATCAAGATTTACAAAGAAATAGTAGTACCGCTCTTTCAGGCTTACAAACCCGACTTGCTGGCAACGCAGCTGGGTGTGGATGGTCACTATATGGACCCCCTAGCACATCTGGCTTATACAACTTATGGATACGAGACGGTTCTCCGAGGCTTGAGAGACCTGGCTTCTGACATCTGTCCCCTAGGCTGGCTTGCTGTCGGAGGTGGAGGGTACCATCCCGCAAATGTAGCTCGCCTTTGGACATTGTTCCTTTCGATTATGCTTGATGAGAAGATACCGAAGGACGTACCAGAGGAGTTCATCGACATCTGTAACACAATGGGATTTGAGGGATGCCCGAAAACGATGAGAGACGAGGACGAAATTGTTCAGATGTACTTCTCGCGGGAGGAGGTATCATTGGACCTTGAGAGAACCCTTCGCAGAGTGGAGGAATTGGTTTTTCCATATCATTCACTGTGATGGAATCAACTAGCGAGTGATGCCGCTCATCTGAAGATCAATCCATTTGCGAATCATCTTGATAACAAGGTCTGAAGCGGCAGCCATAATCACTGAGTCTGCATCTTCTGATAGCAGCGAAGAAGGATCAATTCCAGACTGAGCGACGCGAAGAAGTGACGGGTAGCACAATAGGCCAAGACCTTGGGCTACATCAAGAGAGTCATCGCCTCTTATCTGAAAATCAGTGCCAAGTTTCTCGGATGGCACTATCCTTGAGTCAGTATCAAGAAGTTGAAGTAGCGTGTCAAGTGTGGCGACAATCTCAACGTCGGGCTCGATACATTCATCGAATACTTCTGGCTTCCCATTGTCGAAGACGAGCGATGCAATCTCATCAATGTCAGCTGCTCGGAAACATATGGTCAGATTCTTGAAGGACTCCATTGTCGTCTGCATGTATTCTTCGAATCTCTCATCGGATAGCTCATCGAGATGTCTTGCCTCTTCAAGGCTGGTGTTCAGGGCCGCTCGACAACCATCTACAACAGGTCCAAGGTACTCCATTAGCATATACTTGTCCTGCTGGATAGCACCCGCAATGTTGCGAAGCCTTCTCTCCAGCGTGGCAAAGCGTTTCTCACTCTCTTCGGTCAATATCAGTCAAACACGGAGGCGTAGGACTGCATATAGAGGTACTGCTGGCCACATGGACATATCATACATTTACTGAAAAGGACTATATGCATGGTTTATTTGATGGTGTCCGATGACTACTGACATACACACGCACTTGGGGACAAGTCCAAATGAGGTTCTGTCTGTCAACTCAGAGAATCTCGTTGAAGAAGTGGACATGCTAATATCACGAATGGACACCTTTGGAATCGACAAATCAGTGCTCGTACCAAATGAGCCGAGAGTACCCACAAGCCTCTACATCAAGGCTGCCGATATCTACCCAGACAGGCTGTTTTCTGCGTGTTCTATTATTCCAAGACCAATGGACAGGGCAAAACAACAGCTAAAAGAATACGTCGATCAGGGATGCAAGGCTCTGATTCTCAGTGACGACACTTACTACCCCTTCGACCCGGCAGCTCTTGCATTGGTACATGCAGCTGCTGCAAAGGACATTCCCGTTTACCTTCAGAGCAACGAACTGACCAGCGAAACAATATCCTTCCTGGATTCAATCACAACAGTGTACCCCGAAGGCAAATTCGTTGTGTTGAGTATGGGAGGACTCTTTGGTTTTCCACAACTCATTCCTCTGATATCTCGATCGAATCTATGGCTAGAGCTTTCAACCACATTTTCAAAGCTTGTAGAATCTCCCCTTAGAGTCTTTCTCGACGCGATTGTTCAAGATATTGGTGTGCGAAAGCTCGTATTTGGCTCTGGCTTCCATAGTCAGTATCCGGACATGATGGCAGCTCTGAACCTGATTGATTTGAATATTGAAACACGGAGATTGGTCATGAGGGAGAATGCCTGGGTGATATTGGGCGTTAGCTTCTCATGATCATCTGTTCAGGTCAGACCCTACCCAGTCAGTACGCTTTCGTGTACAAGACGTTCAATATCCTCTGGGCTAGGGAGTCCAATCACTCTTGAACGCCCAACTTGAATCATAGGGAGTGCTATGATATTCATCTTCTCTATAAGCCCCGGCTGGTTATCAACAGGCCTTTCTCTCACTTCGACAGAATTCGTGAGATAGGCAAGGCGACATGCAGCTGACTTCGCTGCCTGAAGAGCTTCTCCACAGAACGCACAATACTCGCTTGTGAATACGTCAATTCTCAGCGGGGCAGGTCCATCAATAGGCACTATTTGTTCCTGGCGAACCTCAAGGTTGAGGTTAATTCTCTGTTGCATTATTATGCCTCCATTAGAGAAGTGATGGAATCTCACTCTGCAAAAACTGGTGGCTTCAACCGGACATGCTCGGATACGGAGTCCACTGCCCGCAATGGAATGGCTTCCCAAGAATGCGTCTTGTCCTCCAAGGATCCACTTTTTTCGATTATTACCATTGGCCCGCTGCTCTCGTCGAACCAAATCTTCCTTACACGTCCAAGTGGAAAGCCTCTGAAGTCACAGACAATCTTTCCTTTGAGCAACCATTTCATCTCGTCGTTCTCCATAGTCCTCAACGATAGTCCGAAGTACAAGATGAACAAGAGCCTGTGTACAACCAACGTCATTCCAGCGTAACACTAAGTCTGGATTAAAATGCATGACTACAAAACACGAGTCCCAGGCGTTCTGACCAACTGATGCATGCAATCTTTATTGTTGCGGTTCCCCAGTCTTCTCTTCTTCATATCCCCATGAAATGATAGTGTCACTATCTGAGGGGAAGAGGGTTCCTGGAAGACAGTAACCACCTATGACCATAATAATTCCAAGTATGTTCAGCATGCCGCCTACAACAATGAATAGACGTGAGTTGCTTGCCTGATTTAGACCAAGATCAAAACGTGTTGCACCTGCAACACGGTCCACTGTCAGTGTGTAGTTACCAGTGGCAATGTCAATTAGCAGACTCTCTTCATAGAAGATGGCTTGCCCAGGTCCAATGATCTGATTCTCTTCAGTGAGAGTCATGTTGACAAGAATAACTTCGAGTGTCATATTATTGACGATTGACATATCCAAGTATATGGTTGTCTGATTGCTTGGTCGCAAAGAAACGGAAACCTCAAATTGAGGGTAGTAGTTCGCCTCGCCATACACCTCGAAAGTTCTTTGGTCGTTTTGTATGACTGAGAAATTCACATAGTGATAGGGAGCCAGTACTACAATTAGACCGCCCAGGATTATGACCAGAGCTCCACCAAAGTAGAGAAAAGTCTTCTTGCTGAACCAGATACTACCCATCAATAATCGACCTTGGGGAATAACTGTAACTGGGTGTTATATCTATAACGAACGATGTAATGCGTAGTGCCAACGATGGAACCCTATCCAGGACAGCCGAATAATCAAAACGCGTAAAGACGGAAACACCTATGAGATTCCTGAGTCTAGCGACAACCTTGGATGCAGTAAGCAAGACGACCAAGCGGAAAGAGAAAATCAGTCTAGTCGCCAGACTATTGAAAGAAGCTGAGCTATCTGAAGTATGTGAAGCAGCGCTCTTCCTAGCGGGAAGATTCTTTCCTGAGAATGATCAACGCACCCTGAATGTGTCATGGAGTGGTCTTATTGGAGCTCTCCACAATGTCATTGATTTCAGGGATGATGAATTCAGCAAGTTCTATGAAGGCGACACAGGAGAAGCAATTGCGGCGTTGATGGAGTCAAAGGCTCATACTAGGCAATCAGTGCTCTTCCAGGAGCCACTCACAGTAGAATCGGTCAGCGATAGATTCACAAAGATTGCTCTTGCTGCAGGAAAGGGCTCGATGAAAGAGAAACAGTCGCTGATATCTGCGCTTCTTGGAGAAGCTGCACCGAGGGAGATGCGCTACATCGTTGCGCTCATTCTCAATGATATGAGAACAGGTCTCTCTCATGGCTTGCTTGTTGAGTGTATTGCAGAGGCATTTTCTGTTGACATAGAATATGTAAGGAGAGCATGGTACTTCACTGGCGATTTGGGCGGAGTTGCACATCTGGCAGCAGAATATGGAAACCGGGGCCTCAAACAGGTCAATATCAAACCCATGACTGCTGTCAAGCCAATGCTAGCGAGCCCGGTCAGTGACTTGAAATCTGCCCTAGAGATTGGCCAAGGGGGCGAACTCTCCTTCGAAATGAAATTCGATGGTGCCCGCGTGCAGATCCATAAAGAGGGAGGGAATACAAGGATCTTTTCGAGAGGACTGAATGACGTCACTGAAAGCCTTCCTGACATTGTTCAGGAGGTGAACAAGAGAGTCAGAGCTAGTCGCTTCATCTTGGATGGCGAGGTTGTTGCTGTTGACCCGACGGGCAAACCCTATCCATTCCAAGTGGTCATGCAAAGATTCGGAAGAACCAGAGATGTTGAAACAACAAATCAGGAAGTCAAGCTGCTTCTCTATGCCTTTGACATCCTTCTGCTGAATGGGCAGATGCTCATCGATGAACCATACTGGAAACGAAGAGAACAACTCGAAAGTACTCTACCTGATTCGATGATTGCAGAGAGGGTTGTGACGAATAGACTTCGCGTCGCAGAAGACTTCTTTCTTCGAAGTAAAGAGATCGGGCACGAGGGGCTTGTTGCCAAGATGGTTTCCTCTCCCTATGTACCCGGTGTGCGTGGAAAGCACTGGCTAAAGATCAAGCACACACTTGATACAATGGACTTGGTGATTATCGCAGCCGAGTGGGGGCACGGTAGAAGGAGTAAATGGCTTTCAGACTATCATCTCGCAGTCCTCGACGAAGAAACAGACAAGTACACAATGGTTGGCAAAACATTCAAGGGATTGACAGATGTTGAGTTTCAAGCGATGACCGACAGACTCCAACGTATCGAGCTTTCAAGAAGTCGAGGTCTTGTTAGGGTGAAACCTGAGATTATAGTTGAAGTCCTTGCAGCTGAAATTCAGGAGAGTCCAAAATACGAGTCTGGATTGGCTTTGAGATTCGCCCGAATAACTGGCATTCGAGATGACAAGAAACCAGAAGATGCGACGACTCTGAAGGAACTGCAAGCCACATTTGACGTCCAATTTCGCTACAAGGCGCGGTGATTTCGCTGATTCTTCTGTCTTGCATTCGTTTCTTGTCATCATTGGCGCTCCGGCCAAACTACCATCATTCGATGAACCAGACTCCTGAATGCTCCGTTGAGGAGCATCGCAGACCACAGCCTTTATAGGGAATACAGTCGGGAAAAATCCGAAGGAGCCTCTACTATGTGGCTAGAGATTACCATCATACCGTTTTTCCTCGCATTCATAGTGTTCTTGATATTCTGGATAGTTCACGAGGGGTCGCGGTGGCAGAAACATCGCTATTTGGGTGCTTTCGCCAGGATTATTCAAGCTTCGCCCCGCAGGGCTTTTCTTATCTTCTTGTTGCTCATGTTATCGTTCATTCCACTTGGGCTCCTCATGATGCTAGGGCGGTGGAATGACACACTTGGCTCGCCAAACAAATCAGAACTTGTCATCATAATGCTCTTCATGATCTTGGTGCTGTCCGTTGCTTTTCCGGTTATGTGGGGCAGTTTCAGAACTTGGCGTCAGACTGCAAGGGCCGAGGCAGAGATGAAGATCCGGCCAACTGGAACATAATCTTCGTAGAGATATGGCAGTTTGTCTGTAACCTGGGGTGCACTAGCCATTTCTCACTGACTTCAAATGAGGTGTTGATTGATGACTCACGTTGAGTTAGCAGATGGCATTCATGTCGTTGTCGGCGGATCGTTTCCAAGATGCAACTCAATAGTAATCATTGATGAGGAGGTTGTCGTCATAGACCCGGGCTGTGGAATTGAAGACCTCAGAGCATTCCTGATGACCAAGAATCTTGCACTCAACAACATCGGGACCGTCATTCTGAGTCATATACATCCAGATCACATTACGCATGCAGCACGGCTCAATAGACTATCACGCTGTAGGATTGCAGCTAATGAAATCACAGCACCTCTCTTCAACGACAAGGAGAAAATGAAGGAGTTCCTCGGATTTCACAGGGCTAATCCTGTCAGACCGCTTTGGGAAAGACTGGTGAACTCGAAGATGTTTGGTGCACTGGAGGAGGGGCATATTGATGAAGAGCTTGGCGATGGCGACAAGTTTGCGCTTGGTAAGCACACCCTTCGAATGCTCTATACCCCAGGGCATCTTCCGGACCATATGTGCATTGAGATACTAGAGCCGAACCTCGTCTTCGCAGCTGACATAGACCTTACAGAGTTCGGCCCTTACTACGGACATCCTAATTCATCCATCCCTGAATTCCAAGACTCCATTATGAGGTTACAGCACAATGACTACGATGGCCTCATCAGTGGGCATCTTGGCAGTCCTCTCGTTAAAGACTACAAGACCGCACTGGCATCATACCAGCGAAAGATTGAGATACGTGAGGACCTTGTGCTGGCTGCAATTATGAATGGAGCAGGTTCTGTTCCGGAGATCACCCTGAATCCTATCATCTATCCCTCCCTCACCGACCCCGTGTTCCTCCAGTTTGAAACGTGGATGATCGAGCATCATGTTAACTCACTTCTTTCGCGGGGTCTGATTGAGGAAAAGAAGAAGCGATACGTTGCTCTATGATTCTTCACTCAGAAACGTATTGGACGGGAGTTCCTCTAGCCTCCCTACCAATTCAGACTTTATGGCTTTGATTGCTTGAACAGCTGGGCTGTTTTCATTGAGGTCGATGAGCGCAATTCCGTGTCGATCTGCCTCACGCACTGTTTCGTCAAAGGGAACCATTCCAATCAACGGAATCCTATAGGATTTCAGCGCTTCCGAGATGAAGCCAGCATCACTCTCATCTGTCACCTTGTTTCCGACTGCGAACACACGTGCAAGTCCAATGTCTGAAGCAAGCCCTTTGATTCGTTCGAGCGTGTCGAGCGACCGCCGACCTGGCTCAACAACTGCAAGAAGAGCGTCCATGCCGCGTGTTGTCCCTCGACCCAAGTTCTCAATGCCTGCGTCCATATCCATGATGAACGCTTCATTGCTCTCAAGACTGAGATGGTTGATGAGTGCCTTGAGGAGGGCAGCTGAGGGGCACATGCAGCCCTGTCCCCCCATATTGACTGTGCCAGCCACGAGAAGGCTGACATTGTCAGGGCCTGCGATAGCAAAGTTCTCAGCCAAGTCGTTGACGCTTGGGTGTATTTGGAAGAAGTTGCCAAGAGCCTCGACCCATTTCATCTCAGTCTTCTGACGGACAAGTTCCTCATTCTCAAGAAGAGGTTGTATTCTTCTGGCAATTGTATCATCCATGCCTATTGCTGACCAGAGGTTGTAGTTTGGATCAGCATCGACAGCTAGGATTCTCAGACCGTCACGTCCGAGGAGTCTCGCCAGTGTTCCGGCTATGGTGGTCTTTCCGACACCACCTTTGCCCGTCACTGCAACTTTCATCAGATGATGGAGCGCGAAAGCGCGTTATGAGTCTGTCGCTGCCTTCCTGCAGCTTCTAGGCAGTCAAATAGAGAAGCGCATCCAGAGCAACAATCGGAATTAGCATGCAGACTAGCTCTTCTAGAAATCGCAATCGGAATCCAACTCCCGACCGGAATCTGACGAAAGGAATCAAGAAACCTACCTTGTTCCTGTAATCAATCCACTCATACCCATAGACTTTCTCCAGATGCTTCTCTTCAATATCCGCGATTACCACATACGCGAATAGCATAATATACCACATGATTTTGGTCTGTTCGACTGACAGCCACCCAAAGCCAAAGGTGTGCTGAAGTATCCACACGCTCTGATAAGTCATAACTGCTGTGAAGACTATTATTGAGAAGTACTGAGGGTGACGTACAATGCTGTAGGGACCAGTAGTGACTAGCCCTGTTGCCTTCTTTTTCCAGAGATAAGCTATGGAATAGAGCAAGAGGATTATTCCGATTGAATATCCGGCTATGTTGAAAATGTCTAATGGTTCGAGTACAACACTACCAAGACTCCCAATCATGAGCAGCAGATACATCAAGAATGGAATTGTCATCAAGCCGCCCCATACACCGAGAGGAGGTATTGATGCAAGCAAAGGGAGTAGAAGTGCTGCTGCACTCGTGATTCTTGATTTCAGCAACCCAAAACTGTCTTTGCTCGTTGTCTGTTGATGCTCATCACTATCCACTAACCACACCCATTTCACTGGTATATCGAGCCTTCATAAGAATTCGTTTTCGCGTATGGGCTCTTTATGCATAACAATAGTTAATAGCGTCTCTGTTTTTGCATAGTACGACAGATAATGACATCACCCGAAAAGAACCGTGAGAGGAATAGACTGGCTGGCGAGAGGAGTCCATATCTATTGCAGCATGCAGAAAATCCCGTAGATTGGTATGCATGGAGTGATGAGGCATTCGAGAAGGCTAGGAGCGAGCAGAAGCCAGTCTTTCTCTCAGTTGGGTATAGCACCTGCCATTGGTGTCATGTCATGGCCCATGAGTCCTTTGAGGACGAGAAGGTTGCGGAACTTATGAATCGCACATTCGTCAATATCAAAGTGGACCGTGAGGAACGACCAGATATTGATGGTGTATATATGCAAATAGCTCAGATGATGACAGGTCGCGGTGGCTGGCCCTTGACCATTATCATGACTCCAGACAAAAAGCCATTCTTTGCCGGGACATATATTCCAAAGACCACCCGTTACAATACAATCGGACTGCTCGACCTTATTCCACGGATTGCTGAACTCTGGAATGAGGATAGAAATAATATTGATGAAGTGACTAAGAGAATAGAAAACGCGCTTCAAGATACATCTGCCCAGAAGGGCAACTCTGATCTTTCAGAGAATGATATCATGGCGACATTCACAGAAATGTCGCAAAGATTCGATGACAAACATGGGGGATTCGGCAACGCTCCAAAATTCCCCTCGCCTCACAATCTACTGCTATTACTGCGTTACTGGAAGAGAACAGGTGATGCACGGGCACTTCACATGGTCGAGAAGACACTCACAGAGATGAAGAAAGGTGGCATCTTTGACCAGATAGGCTATGGGTTTCACAGGTACTCAACTGATTCGCATTGGTTACTTCCTCATTTTGAGAAGATGCTATATGATCAGGCAAGTCTCATGACTGCTTATACGGAAGCGTATCAAGCCTCGAAGAATCCCTTCTTCGCAAAGGTAGTCAGAGAAATCCATGAGTATGTCACTCGTGATTTGATGAGTCCCGAAGGAGCGTTCTACTCAGCCGAAGATGCTGATAGCGAGGGCGTTGAGGGCAAGTTCTACGTCTGGTCACAGTATGAGATTAAGAGCATCCTGACCGAGGAAGAAAGCGCTGTCTTTTTCAGATACTACAATGTCAAGCCAGAGGGCAACTTCACGGAAGAGGCTACGAGAGAGAAAACCGGTCTGAATATTCTCCACGTCACCAGCAGGTCAGGTGAGCTTGCCGAATCGCCAAGCCCTGGCTCTAAGACAACAAAGACGCTTCTTGAGAGAGGAAGGCAGAAGCTCTTCGACGTCCGTGAGAAGAGGATTCGACCACACAGGGACGAAAAGGTATTGACAGATTGGAATGGATACATGATTTCCGCACTAGCAAAGGCGGGAGCAGCTCTGAATGACGCCAAAATGGTGAGTACAGCGGAACACGCATTGACATTCCTGCTGCAAACCCTTCTCAACAGGAAGGAGCTGTATCACAGATACGCTCATGGCGAAGTCGCTTACAGAGCATTCCTCGACGACTATGCCTACCTAATAATGGGACTTCTGGACATGTATGAGGCAACGTTCAATCCGATGTATCTGGAACAAGCGAGGGAACTCAGTAAAGACATGCTGAGGTATTTCTGGGACACCAAGAATGGAGGTCTGTTCTTCACGGGCTCCTACTCAGAGGAATTGCTTACGAGAAGGAAGGAGGCATATGACGGAGCAATGCCCTCTGGTAACTCCATTGCTATGCTGAACCTGGTCAGACTGGCGAAACTGCTCGGTGATGATGAGTTCGAAGAGCACGCCAATGCAATTGGCAAAGCCTTCTCCAACGAGATTAGTCAAACGCATTCAGCCCATTCGATGATGTTGGTTGCCCTCGACTTCATCTTGGGGCCGTCATTCGAGATAGTCATAGCAGGAAACCCCGAGAGTGAAGATACTCAGTCAATGATTCGTGCGTTAAGGCAGAGGTTTCTGCCGAGAGAAGTCACTCTCCTCAGAGGTACAGAGATACAGGCAAAGGCATTAACAAGACTCGCTCCTTTCACACAGTTCCATTCGCCTCTGCGGGGAAGAGCCACTGCACACGTCTGTGTGGATTCTAGCTGCAAGCTTCCGACCAACACAATAGAGCAGATGCTTGAGCTTCTGGGCGAAGACTGAGTGTCTCAACCACGCTCTACTGAGAGGGTTTTTTCCTGATCCACCAGAGTAGCAGGGTAATTGCCACCACGACTCCACCGCCCGCAAATGCGATCACGGGGCCATACTGAGTAAGCATATCGTTCGGCCAGATTACTGCAAGCGCTTCGCCAGCATCGCGCCAAGAATCAGCGATGCCAAGGAGAGCTTCCGACATATTGTTCAGATCCGACTCATAGGGAGCAAATGCTCCGTCAATATCACCGGTGGAGTTGTACGCCTCAGCAATAGCCTTGAAAGTGGTCGCTACATATCCTGTAGCTCTAGTTATATTCGCTGGGTACACAAGAGTCGAATTGTCATCAAGTTGGTCAAAGTAAGGAAGAGCCCGTCTCCCCGCTTCAACGAAATCAGATAAATCAGTCTCTGCCATCAACGCAGGTAGACTAGCCAGAGCAGTTCTATAGGATAGATACTGCAACGTGACCTGAGCCTCAAGGCCAAGTCCGATGATCATGATGACTGCCGCTTTGAAGAATTGTTCATCTGCAATGCCATCAAAAACACTAAGGTAGGATTTGAGCCCTGCAGCTGTTATGTCGGTACTCATGGTTCGGAATGCGACTTCTCCGAATTTCCCATAATACGCATTTGCACTGAGTGGCGAGTAAATCGTTCCAACACCAAGCAGTTTGTCACGAATGAGAGGGCCCAGTTGATCATCAATGCTTGAAGCGGCTTCTCCGATGGGAAAGAACGTATTCGAAATGTAATACCGATTGGACCAGGCACTGTTCAGTGCAGTGTATGTAATTTCGGTGTAGTTACCGCGCCCATCCTCTGGATACCCGAAATCATCCCCGAAAGAACCAACACCGGGGTCTATAATCGTGGCAATACCCGACGTGTCATTGTATCCTACGATGAGAACTCCGTGACCGCCGCCAGTCAAATCTGCCTCTCTCAGGATATCATAATCCGATGCAGGAAGCCATGTTGGGTCCACGCTCACTAGCAACGGAAAACCTGAGTCGATAGTCTTTCTCATCAGATCAAAGGCTTCATCCTCACCATTGATCACTCCAACTGTAAGACCTTCACTTTCCCAGACCTGGACGTTTTCATCGAGGTAGGGCACCTCACTGCCTAGGTAGACAGTAAAGTTGACTTCATATAAGTCGGCAAGGAACTTCGCGGGTTCAGCTTGCGTGTACAAGGGTCCAGGGAACATCAATATTGTATCATTGATGTGGAAATATGCAAAAGAAAAACCAACTGATGTTGCTGCAAGAACATCGTATAGGTTCAAATCAACACCAGCATATTCCATAGCTATTGCAATAGCAGCCCATGCACAGAGGCCGTTTATTTCCTGCCAGACATATGATTTGGCAGGCAGCATGCCTTCAGCAGACGTGGAGTAAGAGGGCTCAGTCGAGATCGGCATAGTGTCCGTGCCTGCGGAAACAGGGAAAAGCATAATCAGAGCCGCAACAAGGATGAGAGCTGGCAATTTCCTCAATGGTGGGACCTCCGTTGCGAACTGGTATCGGAGCAATCATAAGCTTGTCGATAGCACACCGAATGTCCTATTCGTGCCGAAAAGAAAAAGTTCAGATGTAAGAACGATGGTCCCGTTAGAACTGAAACCATATCTCTGCATCACAAATGTGGAGTGAGGCAGACGTATGTCCTGAAGCAGAGAACCGCATTTGCCGCGCTAGTTCTCTTTATTTACGCGAACACACAAGACTGCCGCACTGAAACATGGAGCAGGCCACCTTTGAACTATCACATCATCTTGACAAGAAGATGCAACTTGAACTGCTGCTACTGCCATGGGGGTGAGGAGAGGGGGCCCGAAACAGAATTGCATTACTCGCTGGACGAGCTGGCTGAGTTCCTTGAAAAAGATGATAATGTCCAGTTAATGCTCTATGGAGGAGAACCAACGATTCGGATTCCCCTCATCTGCAAGCTGATGGACAGGTTACCGGATGCACGTTTCACGCTTCAAACAAATGCACTGCGCCTAAATCAGATTCCACCAGATTATGTCGAGCGACTTCATACGATCCTGGTATCGATTGACGGAACAGAAGCTGTTACGGATGAATACCGGTCAAAAGGCGTCTATCAGCAAGTATTGCAGAATGTACGGTGGCTTGACAAAATCGGATTTCGGGGCGACACCATAGCTAGAATGACAGTATCACAACAATCGGATATCTACCGAGACGTCAATCACTTGATGGGTCTCAGGAATCCATCGTTTGACCATGTCCACTGGCAACTCAATGTTGTATGGGATGCCGAGAATAACTGGAGTGATTTCAATAGCTGGGTTGCGAACTATTACAATCCGGGAATTACAAGATTGGTTGCAGAGTGGGTGGCCAAGATGGATGAAGGAATAGTTGAGGGAATCGTCCCATTTTTGCCACTCGCGTATACAATGCTCACAGGGAAAACCTCGCATTTGAGGTGCGGCTCCGGAATTGATACATTCGCTATCCATGCTAATGGAAGCATTGGTGTTTGCCCTATCTCTCCAGACTGGGAATCTACGATTGTGGGGAATATCAGGGAAACAAAGCCAAGTGACATACGTGCCATCATGAAAGTCAGCGAGCCCTGCCCATCCTGTGAGGAGTATGGCGTCTGTGGTGGCAGGTGTCTCTTTGCCAACAGAGAAAGACTCTGGGGCGTGGAAGGACTCTATAAAATCTGTGAGACCGTGAAACACCTGATCTCCACGATTAGAGCGCGCGTTCCTGAGATCAAGAAACTCATTGACGAAGGGCACATCGCCATCGAGGACTTCGATTATCCAAGGTATAACAATGGCTGCGAAATCATCCCCTAGTCCTCATCTTCCATTGGCGATTCTACGAGCTCCTTCTGCATCACTACTATCTCTTCTCCCAGGCGCATCAAACGACCTGTTTCGTGATACCCTATCTTCTCATAGAAAGAGAGTTGCGTTTCAACTGCCCCATATACTTCTATCTCAATTACTGATGCACCCATATGAGACATGAGATTCTCTGCATACTCTACGAGCATCGAACCAATTCGTCGCCCTCGGAAACTGCTTCGAACTGCAACTCTCGAGATGACGCCCACATTTCCTGCAATTCTGGCCCTCATCGTGCCTATGACTTGGTCACCAATCAATGCAACATACTGGTCGCCCATCTGTATATGACGCGAAATCTTGGCTAAGCCCTCCTGGAGCGCGCCGGGCATTCGTGAAAGCTGCTTCCTGATGGGTTCGTAAGCCTCGGTAATTATCTCCTTTATGGTATCAACTTCGCATAGATTAGCACGCCGGATGGTCACTTCAGCATAGTTGTAGATGGGAGATACCTCCTAAGGAGTACAGGTGTTCTATATATCGCAATGAGTCATAAACCATTTGGAGCCGGAACGTTTTTTGAGAACTTCGAAAATGGGTTCGCAGTTATCCATTAGGATGTGAGAGGGACCATGCCTTCCTCAATTCGGCAATCAACTGAGAGTGACAGAGAGTGGATAGTTGAGGTTCTCCTTGACAACTGGGCGTCTAGTATTGTGGTAACCAGAGGCATTTCATACGAAGCAGATCGGCTTCCAAGCATCATAGCGGAGATTGATGGAAAGAGAGTAGGACTACTCACTTACAAGATAAAGAATCATGAACTTGAAATCGTCACGATGAATGCTCTTGACGAAGACAAAGGCGTTGGGACTGCGCTTTTGAATGAGGCAGTGGCTATCGCGAGAAAGAACAGATGTCGACGTCTTTGGCTAATCACAACGAATGACAATGTCGATGCGATTCGATTCTACCAGAAGAGAGGGTTTGAGATTGCTGCAGTTCATAGATATGCAGCCGAAGAATCAAGGAAACTGAAACCCCAATTGCCATTTGTAGGAAAGTATGGAATACCCATTCGCGATGAGATAGAGATGGAGATTGATCTGAAGTAAGAATGAAAACGTACGTTTTTAACGGTGCGCGTTGAAGACGTCTGAGGTGGCAAGCCATTGAACGAAGATGACAAAGATGAAATTCAGGAGTCACGAAAAATGAGCAAACGCGACAAAAGAGAGATTGAAGAAGGCGCTTGTGTGAATTGCGTCATCGCAGGTGTCATTGTCACCATTCTGCTTCTCTTTGCCATGGTAGCATAGACTGGCTAGCGGTAAAGTTACCCTTCTTATCAACCTATGGCCCATGATAATCTTCTGATTGATTCACTTCTTGATTGGCACAGCTGTCAGACGATAGGTGCCTCATCTCACTGACGAGATTGTTTCAAGAAATAGAAACGAGGGTCGCGTCAGACCCCCTATGCTTGGTAGTCTATTTCTCCTTATCTTCATCGTCTTCGCCGTATCGCTTGACCTTGCCGAGTCTGCGACTGCTTTCAGCTGTGAAGCGATTGGGATCAGGTGCTGAAAGGTCATGGCCGGGTTTTCCTTTCTCGATGCCCTCGGCTCTCTCGCTGGGCCAAGCTTTGCCAGGTGCTGGAGCTCGCTCGGCCAAGTCCTTGTCAACCTTGCCGGGCTCGAAGGTCTCGCCTGATTCCTTGGCGCGCTCAACAATGCGCTCAGTGCGTTCATGAGTAAGATAATACAAAGCTGTGAAGATTGCAGTCAATGGGAATGCAATAAGCTTGGCAACATCTCGAAATAGGAACAAGAAGAAGGGACTGGTTTGAATCACCGTACCTGTAGCAAACCATTCAGTGAATACTAGAGACAAAGGATTTGCAGATACGCTAATGATACTGTCTACAAAGAAGAATCCGCCAGCTAAGAAGAATGTCAGGAGGGGACCCAAATCACCCGTACGCGCCCTAGACTCCTCAAGTGAGTCCGTCACCGTACGACCGATTCCACTCATCGCATATGCTAGGAAGAAGAGTGACATGAAAATATCGACTAGACCCATCCCACTGACCTCTGCTCTTCTCATTACATTGAAGAGGAAGTAGCCAGCGTAGATTGCAATGAATACAGTTAGAATCGCGATGTTCGGTGCAGCTCCTCTTCCTGAGTATCTTAGAAACGCAAGCAGCATTATCACTGCGAAGAGACCCATAGCGGCATATGCTAGGAGTAAGAAGGTTGACTGCAACTGAAGATTAGCCATTGCTTGACTCAGCATTGGAATACCCTGCACTATCGTGCCTAAGCCGAACACGTCGTTTGGTATCAGCCAAAGTGCAGCGACTGCTTCGACAGCAATGAGACCAAGCCCAATCAACAGTATGATGAAACTGCCTATGCCAATCAAAATACCTCCCTTCTTGGGCTCAGCAATAGTGGCGACTCTGAGACTGGTTCTTGTAGATAGATAGGCTTGGAAAGCAATCCAACCCACCCAACAAAACATAGCAATGAGGATGAGTGGAAGAGGGCCTGCCAGAATAGACAGAAAGACCGTAATGGCGAAGGATACTGCCATCCAGGCCACTCCTTTGAGCTCTGTGACTCTTCCTCGACCTCTCCTTGTAATCCAGAGGCGATCCAGCCTTAGACTCATGAAAAGTGTTCCAAGAGCAAAGTAGATTGTACCTGTGGAACCAATATAGACGAAGAAGTAGAACAGCGTATTCTCAATTGGAGAGCCTATTGTGACTGACATCAACCACGAAACGAACAGCGCAAAGAACGTGGTGGCTACAAAGACAATCATGTAGGCGAGGTATCTTCTTGTTCTAAGAAAAATACCAAGACCACTTACTATTGTGGAGAGAATAGGAATATGCAAATTTGGGACCTCCCTTAATGAGCACCGTTAGTAGCTAGAAGGATTTAAGCTTTGGCGGAATCAATTTGCTTTCTCAAGTGAAGAGTAATAAGGTGTTTCTCACTAGATGAGCAGTCTGTTAGGGGGACAAGTACCCAATGGCTGTTCGTGTTCTAATGGTAGATGATGATTCAGTTCACCTTGAGCTCAGTGAACGGTTCTTACGTCGGCAGAGTCCAGACTTTGAGATAGTGTCAGCCCAAACCGCAGCTGAAGCCATCAAGCATCTTGAGGAAGGCAATTTCGATGCCGCTGTGTGCGACATTGATCTTGCTGAAGAGACTAGGAGTGGATTGGACATACTCGAACACGTGAGGAGGTCCGGTGATGAGATTCCGCTGATCATCTTCACCGGAAAGAGCAGGGAGGAGTTCGCAATCCAAGCACTCAATCTTGGAGCTGACTACTACCTCAGAAAAAGCGAATCAAACATCCAAGGGCTCTATGCAGAGTTGTCCTATTACATTCTCATGGCCGTTGAGAAGCGCAGGACAAAGAGAGCTCTGAAAGAGTCAGAACAGAAGCTTCGGGAAAGTGAAGCTAGGCTTGCCGAGGCTCAGAGGATATCTCATTCGGGGAGCTGGGTCTGGGATATTATCGAAAACAAGGAGATCTGGTCAGATGAGATCTATCGTATCTTTGGCCTTGCACCGCAGGAATTCCTAGCGACATACGAGGCTTTTCTAGAATCAGTTCACCCAGACGATAGAGACTTGGTCAGGAATTCGGTTGACGAGGCATTGAATAAGAGGAGTCCCTATAGCATAGACCATCGGATTGTTCGTCCGGACGGATCTATCCGTCATGTTCACGAAGAGGGAGAGGTAACATCCGATGATAAAGGCAGAGCAGTCAGGATGATGGGCATTGTTCAAGATATAACAGAACACACGAATGTCGAACTCAAGAAAAGGGAAGAATGGTGGCAAGGAGTCTTCGAAAACTCCCCAGCTGCCATTGGTATCTTCGATTCCGAGGGCCTGCTCATTGACGCAAACAAGGCTGCTGTGGAAATGCTTGGCATGAAGGATCGTGAGTCGCTTTTGGGTTTGGATCTCTTCAAGGAATCCAGACTCCCAGAGAGAGTGCTGGAAGGAGTGCTGAAGAGAGAAACGCAACGGTTCGAATACAAATGGGATTTCAAGTATGTAAGAGAAAGGAATATCCTGAACACATCAAGAAGTGATGTCATCTATATGGATGTGGTCCTCTCCGTCCTTCAGGGCCCCGACGGTCAAACGAAGGGGTACGTCCTTCATGTCACAGATATGACGAAAAGTCGTAGGACAGAGGCTGCTCTAAGAGCCAACGAAGAGATGTTCAGGACGATTTTCGAGGAGTCGCCCATTTGTATAGAGCTGTTCGACTCCAATGGTATTCAGGTTGGAGCAAACAAAGCCAGCCTTCAGCTCTTTGGGCAGGAGGATTTGAAGGATGCCGTTGGTTTTGACCTCTTCGCGGATCCCAATACGCCGCAACTCATCAAAGAGAAACTGCGTAGGGGAGAGGCCGCCAGAACGAAAACACGATTCGATTTCTCAAAAGTCAAGAAGAGCGGACTGTATAAGACAAGCAAGTCAGGGATCATGTATCTCGATGCTGTTGCTTCCCCACTTCGCTATGGGAAGCAGGATGAACTTCATGGATTCATCGTTCATATTCAGAATGTCACCGATACATACCTTGCAGAGCAAGCACTTCTTGAGAGTAGACAGAACTACAAGGAATTGTACAACAATGCGCTTATCGGACTGTTTCGCGCAAGAATCTCAGACAGTATGATCCTTGAGTGCAATGACTACTTTGGCAAGATCTTTGGTTTTGAGAACCGACAAGGCCTCATCGACGGATGGAGCCACTTCAAGGACCTATTGGTGAGTTCAAAAGATTGGGCGGATCTGAAGGAGCGACTCAAGAAAGAGGAACGCATCGTGACAGAGTTGCAGGTTACTGGAAGAAACGGGCAGCATCTCTGGATGAGATTCTCACTGCATCGACTATCAAAGGAAGGCTACATTGAGGGTGTGATGTCAGATATTACGCAGCAGAAAGAGGCAGTTGAAATGCTTGAGAAGCAGAGGGAGGAACTGAGTGATTTTGCACATTCGATGAGCCACGACTTGAAAGGCATCTTCCATAATATGATGGGTTTCATTGAGCTTGCAGAGGATGAAAAGGATCTCAAGCATCTCGAACGTCTTCACGGCATCATTCGGGATACAGGCGACCTGCTGGATCACTCAGTGATGCTAGCAGATGCAGGTCTCGTTGTTGAAGAGGATTTCACCGATGTGGACCTTGGCAGATTGGTGAGCAACGTGGCAAGCTCAACCATACCTGAGAGCATCGAATACTCGCAGGATGCGCTGCCTGTTGTGAAGGCGGACGAAATGAAGATCACTCAGGTCTTCAGAAACCTATTTGACAATGCAGTCAAGCATGGCAAACCAAACCACATACGTGTCGAACTGACAGAGCGAGGAGGGATGTACTGCGTCGCAGTCTCTAACGATGGCATAGAGATACCGAGCAAGTATCGGCCCAAGCTCTTTCAAAGGGGCTTTACGACCAGCAGAACAGGAAAAGGATTCGGACTGACAATCGCCAGACGAATTGTCGAGGCCCACAAATGGAACATTCAATTGAGAAACGACAATAGGACGACCTTCGAACTGCTCATTCCTAAGCACTAGACCACGAAGTGGTATGAATTGCATGCAGCTGACTCAAATTCCAGATTCGTGATTCAGCAGCCTTAATAGGCGGAGAATCGCAAGTGCCTATGTGGTCAGTGTATCAGTAGGGCTTGATTTTTCGTAACATGCCCTCATTACATAACTCCCCCCCTCCTACCACATTAAGTCCTACTGTCCCTGACCACACTACACCATCTTGTTACCATGCAGTTACTAGAATACATGGCTCAGCCATCATACGGCCACTTGCCCTCTCGAATCTGCAATTGCATAGACTTTATCACAATCGGAAGAGATACCCCCATTCAGAATTCAAGTTGTATGATCAGTTTCTCAGAACTCATAGTTCATCAATTGAATGGTTACTCCAACGTTCAGACCCGTCGGTGAGATACAGAACACTCACTGACATCAATGCTCTACCGAGTACTCATCCTGACGTAATAGAAGCACACAGTTCCGTGCAAGGAAGCGCTCTCCTGAAGGAGATTCTCGGGCATCAATTGGCTGATGGCAGCTGGAGAGGACCCAGAGGAGATACCTGGGAGGAGAAGGGAACTGTATTCTCATTGCTTCTCCTTGCTGAACTGGGTGCAGACTCCTCTGTGGCTACAGAGAGAGCACTCGACCACCTGCACAGTCACTATCAGCTACCTTCTGGAAGAATCGCCTACAGACCTGTTAGGAATCCTCGCAGTCAAGAAACATCATCTACATGGATGTGGTGTATCACCGCAGCCGTACTTCGGGCTGGCGCGTTACTTGGTCATCTGAAGAGTCCTGCTATCCAGCACGCTATAGAATTCTTCGAAGACGCCCACTGCAATGAGGGCGGCTGGCACTGCTCAACGTATTCTGGAGATCCCTCGAAGGTCACCCCCTTGAATTGCTATATGGGGACTATGAAGGCACTTGGCGCGTTTTCTGCAATCCCACCCAAAAGACGCTCAAAGAAGATACGGTCAATAATTGATAGTGAGGTCCAGACGTGCCTAGACAACGAGGTATGCTACTATAGGGTGAACCGAGAAGGTCAACCAGCCATAAAGAAGGCATGGTTGAAGTTTGCGTTCCCCAGGTACTGGCGCGCCGATGCTTTGGAAGCCGTTGACATACTCACTTCTTTTGGAGTACGAGACTCCAGAATGGATAGAGCCGTGGTGATAATCAGAGAGAAGATGCAGTCAAATGGTAGGTGGCTGATGGACTTCTCAGAAACAAAGAGAGCATGGATAAAGATCGAGGAAGAGGGAATGCCTAGCAAATGGATTACATTGCGAGCTCTCCGTGTGCTGAAGCGACTTGGGCCGGAGAAGACAGACCATCAGAGATAGTGAGATGATAGAGAGAAGAGCCAGTACCCTTCAGCTACTCTTGGTTTCGCTGCACGTGCCCGCGATTTCAAGCACATTCCAACTCCCTCCTCTTAGTCCCGGCCTGCACCTTTCCTATGAGAATCGCGAATGATATAATGACTCCGCTACTATGGTTGAATCGGGGAATCAGACCTCTTCAAGCTCATCTGTCTTCAGAGTGAGCTTTCTTGGATTGGCCAGAAGACTCACCTCATTTCTATCTTGAGAAGGAAATTTCTTGCCGCCCTGCCATAGATGAAATCCCTTGTCGATTTTTCCATGGATATCTCCGCGGTAGGCAATCATGATAGAGAAGCACTGAAGTATGCGGCAGAACCATTCATTTTCTGCTAACACGGGGTCCTTTATCTTGACGCTGAATTCGCCACCGAAATCGCCGAATTTACTGTCAATCTCAGCGACAGTCTGATTTCCCTTCAAACGAATGGTCTTGAAGTCATCACCGAGGGTGCCACGTGAACCCTCAATCCTGTACGTATCGAACGTATTGTCCGGTCCAAGGATATAGAAAACGAAGTTCTCGGTTGAGAGACCGCCCCGGCGAAGTTGTTTGACCCAGGTAACAAACTCGTTTTCCTTTGTCAATACAGTGAATGCAACAAGAGGCCGGTCAGATGCAAAGCTCGATGCATACTCCTCGGCAATCATCTCTTCCAGCGAGGCAATCCAGCCGCCACTATTTGAGAACAACTTCACAACGAGCCTGCGGTCCTGCTCATCAATTTGACTCCACATAGACTGCCTGAGAACGAAGAATCCGGTCTTCTTCAAAGGAGGGAGTTTTTCCTTTTCACTAGTACGACGACTTTCCTCAATCTTGCCAACGATATCTGCGTCTTTGGAGAATTGGCGACTCTTGGAGCGCCACATCTCATCCTGTCGATAGCCTATCTCCTCACCATGAAATCCAGTCTTGTAGAGATCTTGTGAGAGCACTCTGTATACTGGCCCAACTTCTCGTGCATCTTCCTTAGACACTTGATTCACCCAGCCATTAAGATGATACACCTAGTGATAAGCTTTAGTCCATGCAGTTGTTGATAGGATTAGATCCAAGCTCTGCTACTCGGAATCCGAAATACTCAATCGAGTGATGGGTAGAGTGCTCTGAGTGAAATGAAGGTAGATTCTCGAGGATGCCACTGCATCGCTCAAAAGGACCACAGCCAGCGAGTCACGCGCTCTCCACTGGTATCATTAGGTGTTTCTACTTCTATGATGGGGAATTGGGCGACCCAGAAAACTCATATGCAGCCTTTACCGTGAGCGGCACCCGTTAGAAATGGCAGAGATTTGGTTCATAGTATTCGAGATTGTCGGCGGTCTAGCTCTATTCATGTTCAGTATCAATCTTCTCAGAGAAACCCTTGGTAAAATCTCTGGAAAGGCTGTTGCCAAAGTTCTAGAAAAAGTGAGTAATGATCCACTTCGAGGCATGGCTGCAGGTGCGGCTGCGACTGTCATGACTCAGAGTTCTAGTATTACGGTTTTAACATTGATTGGTTTTGTTAATGCAGGTATAATGACATTTAGACAGTCAGTCAATATGATACTGGGAGCAGAAATAGGAACAACTGCGGTCGCTCAGCTCGTTTCATTCAGTATCGGTGGCATGTTTTGGCCTCTCATAGCTTCAGGTTTCTTCATGAAGCTGCTTTCAAAGAGGGAAAAAGTAAAGCTAGTTGGGACCGTCATCTTCAGTCTCGGTCTCCTGTTCTTATCAATGGAGTTCATGAAGGATGGAGCATATCCACTCACAACAGAATATCCGTTCTTCAGAAACCTCATCAATGAATACGCAGCAATACCGATACTCGGAATTCTGATCGGTGCGCTCATCGCAGGAATCACACAGGCTAGCGCTGCAGCAGTCAGTCTTGTCATCGCGATGGGAGCGGTGGGTGCGATAGATCTAGGTCCTGGAATTGCGATTGTCTTGGGTGCCAACATTGGAACGTGTTTTCTAGAACTGTTTGCGGGAGTAGGAGCTACGAGCCCGGCAAAACGAACAGCAGTGGCTCAGGCGCTCATTAACGTCACGGGAGTGGCCATATTCTTGCCATTCCTGGGGTATTATACAAACCTAGTCATGGCTACATCGCCTGAACTCACTCATCAAATAGCTAACGCACATACGATATTCAATGTCATTGTGAGCTTCCTTTTTGTTCCTCTGGTCGGGCCTCTTGTTAAGCTCTGCGAGAAACTGATTCCAGACAAGGAAGGAGAAGTGATTGGAAAGCACTTCTTCGATGATGAGATGCTGCACTATCCCGTCTTGGCCTTGATGGAGGCAGAACGTGAAACGATTAGGACAGCCGAGAAGACAATTGAAATGATACTTCTCAGCAAGAATGCTCTCCTCAATAGAAGCCTCGAAGATGCAAAAAAGGTCATGCTACTTGAAGATGAGGTCGATGAAGCCTGTCGGTCCACAGAAGATTTCATAGACAGAATCAGAGAGGAAGAGCTCAATCAGGAGGAAATCATCTGGAGAGTCAAGCTGCTGGCCATCCTCACAGATGTCGAGCGTGTCGGGGACTTGACATTGAATATCGGAGAGTTCGTCATTTACAAACTGAATAGCGGTGTGACATTCTCAGATCAGGGAGTCAGTGACCTAAAGCAGATGTTCGACCTCGCTGAGGAGACCTATTGGACCGCCATTGAGTCGCTCAAGACTAAGGACAAGGAATTAGCAGCCAAGGCGGAGAGACTTGAGGACAGAGTGGACAATCTGGAGCGAAGGCTCAAGGAATCTCATATTACACGTATGCGAGAGGGAATATGCGATCCTCAGGCCGACCAGATATTTGTGGAAACCCTGCGAAATCTTGAGAGAGTGGGTGACCATGCCGATAACATCGCGTACGATGTCATCAAGAACACCTAAATCTCTCATGAGCTATCGTCGGTCTTTTTGGAATGCCTATGACCAACGTTTCCTGCTTGTGTCATACGTTTGGGCGAGAGTATGAGGTCCAACCACTTCTCATCCAGGAGCCCCTCCTGTAGGACAATCTCGCGAATAGGACGACCTGTGTCTAGTGCCTTCTTTGCTATACGCGTTGATGCCTCGTACCCCAAGATTGGATTGAGGGCTGTGACCAGACCGATACTGCGATGAACAATATCCAGACCTGCGGGGTTGGGTTTGATGCCTTTAATGCATTTTTCTGTAAGAATCGGAATTGCATTCTTCAGGACTTTCAATGCCTGAAAGAAATTATAGGCTATGACCGGTTCGAATGCATTCAGCTCCAACTGACCCGCCTGTGACGCTATGGTGATAACAAGATCGTGCCCCATGACCTGAAATGCCACTTGTGTGACCATTTCAGGAATAACTGGATTCACTTTTCCAGGCATGATAGATGAACCTGGCTGGACTGGTGGAAGTATGACCTCGTGAAATCCGCCAACTGGCCCAGAGGACAACAAGATGAGATCGCCGCAGATCTTACCGAGATTGGTCGCAAGGACTCGAAGCAGTCCTGATGCATGGACAAACTCATCAGAATTTTGAGTGTCGTCAATGAGATTCTCAGCTGTCGTGAGCTCCTGAATACCAGTCACTTCGATAAGGTGCTTCTCAGCAAGTTCGATGTATTCCGGATCTGCGTTCAACGATGTGCCAATTGCTGTTGCACCAATGTTGTGAGTCTTCAAGACTTCCTTGGCGGCAGTGATTCGCTGGAGGTCCCTCTTCAGAGCACTAGACCACGCCGAGAATTCCTGCCCTAGAGTAATAGGGACTGCATCCTGCATCTCAGTCCGACCGAGCTTCAGTATATCTTTGAACTCGGTAGACTTCTCATCCAAAGCGTCAATCAGTCTAGTGAGACCCGCTGACAGTTCTCTCAATCCGTAAATCGTCGCAATCTTAATAGCTGTTGGATAGACATCGTTCGTAGACTGAGAG
Organism: Candidatus Thorarchaeota archaeon; assembly: GCA_003345545.1. Classification (GTDB taxonomy): domain Archaea; phylum Asgardarchaeota; class Thorarchaeia; order Thorarchaeales; family Thorarchaeaceae; genus SMTZ1-45. Next base: position 45,772 of record PRDH01000017.1, on the reverse strand, counting down.
AGATTGACGTGATCATGGGATGATATGGGTGTCATTGAGTTGCGTTGCTCTCCAAGCATCTCATTAGCTCGCGAGGCAATCACCTCATTCACGCACATATTCGTGGAGGTACCAGCGCCGCCCTGAAGCATATCGACAATGAATTGGTCGAGGAGGCCTCCCCCAATGATCTCGTCACAAGCATTCACGATAGCTTCCGCGTAGTCAGGACTGAGATGTCCAAGGTCAAGATTCGCCAGTGCGCATGCCTTCTTCACCATCGCCATCGCTACAACAAGGGTGGGATATTTGTAGAGGCCGACCTGTGATACACCAAAGTTTTCTTGGGCACGGAGAGTCTGGATTCCCCAATATGCGCTTCTTGGGATCCGTCTCGTCCCAAGTAGGTCTCTTTCTTCCCGGAATTCACCTTCTTCTCCACTCAATTCCATCACCAAAGCAGACATCAGTGTAATACGCGCTGAGTTGATTAATTTCTTGGTAGGGATTCTAGAATCCAGCAGCTTGTCCGTCCTTTCTGTGGTCGGAGCCGGCAATCCAGGAGTCCTCAATCCGAAGAATAGCCTGACCACCACCAAAAACTGATGCTGCTTCACGTACTATGACATGGCCAAGACGACGAAGCTCGCTTCTTGCACTAGGGGGAATTGCATTCTCCAGAGCCACGAGGTTTCTCTCTTGGCTATGGTTGAAACGGGGATGATCGAGGGCGGCCTGTGGCTTCATCTCATAGTCAACGAGATTGCCCACGAACTGGGCATGTGCCTGAGCTTGATGTGCGCCACCCATTATACCGAATACGCCGGCAAGATCACCATCGCGGTAGAGTGCCCCAGGAATGATAGTATGGAATGGAAGTTTCTTAGGTGCATAGCAGTTTGGGTGTCCCGGATCCAATGAGAATAGATTGCCTCTGTTCTGAAGTTTGATTCCGGTGCCAGGAACGACTAGGCCACTGCCAAAGCCCATGTACAGGCTGTTGATGAATGATACCGCTCTTCCCTCTCCATCCGCAGCTGCAAAATACACTGTATCTCCACCTACAGGAATTCCCGATGTATACTCGGTCATTGAAGCTGTCTTGTCGATAAGCTTCGATCGTTCACGCGCGTATTCCTTGGAAAGCAGCTCGTCCATGGGCACACTATAGAAGGAAGGGTCTGCATTGTGTTGGTGTAGGTCTGCATAGGCAAGCTTCTTCGCTTCTATCATGAGATGATATCGCTGTGCAGAGAGAGAGGCGCATTCTGAGAAATCAAACTGCTCCATGAGGTTGAGCATGACGAGCGCGGCAAATCCTTGGCCATTTGGAGGATGCTCAAAGATATCCATTCCGCGGTAACTCGTGGAAACAGGAGAGGTTTCTTGGGTCGTGTGTGATTGAAGGTCTTCAAGAGTGAGAAATCCACCATGTTCCTGAACTGTGGTAACAATGGCGTCTGCAATCTTCCCCGAATAGAATGACTGCAACCCCTCAGCAGCCACCATCTCGAATGTTCGTGCAAGGTCAGGATTCCGCATCGTCTCGCCCAGTCTGGGAGCCCGACCATCGATGGTGTAGGTCTTTCTGGCATCATCATTGATAAGTACGTCTACCAGCTTCGACCACGTTTGGGCAATCAGAGACGAAACCGGAAAGCCATCACGTGCATATTGAATTGCGGGAGCTAGCACGTCACTCATCTCGAGGGCTCCATAGGTTTCTACCAAGTGAAACCACAAATGCATTGCACCTGGAACGGTGACTGGGGCACCACTCCTCAGCGGCATTGACGTCCATGCCTTTTCTAGCAGGTCATCTAGCCTAACGAGTGAACCAGATCTCCCTGAGCCGTTGATACTGATCGGTCGATTTCTTCCAGGAAGGTGAATCAGTGCGAAGGCATCGCCTCCGCAACCAGTACTAAAAGGTTCTACAACATCCAGAACTGCAGCTGTGGTCACTGCCGCATCGATGGCATTTCCACCCCTCCGTATAATCTCAAGACCTGCCTGCGTCGCGAGGGGTTGTGAGGATGCGACGACTCCCTGTCTAGCAAGGACATCTGACCTACCTGCGGGCTTCCGCGAATACAAGTTTCGATCCTCCTGAGGGGGTTCTTGAGCCTTCCGGGCTTTCATCCCGCCATGTGGAATCACAGAAACCTGCCCAGACTCGTCTTTTAAGAGATGAGGTCTGCTGCTTCGAGAGTCCCCGAATAACAAGCCAAAAGGTTAAACCCAAGGCATGTTGTGAAAACGTGGTGCACCTTATGAAAGGACAATCTGATAACAGGAAACTCGATACAAGTGAAGGAATAATTGTTCAAGCTTCCCTGGACATCATCAGAAAAGCCGCTGCGAAGGTTTTGTTCGAGTTCAGTGAAACTCTTGTTACGTCCAATGGCGGAAGAAGGAAGCCTGGAGAAGACGTTAGTATAGGAGACTCCATTCTCTTTGAAGAAGACATCAAACCCTGTCCTCCCGAAATAGTAGTGACCAAGGTGGCAGAGAACACTTGGTACGTCATTTCCACGAGTGACATACCAACTGGTGGATACCCATCTGGGGCAGATGCGATGCGTGCAGCTAAGGCAGAGGAGAATAGACTTCGAATAATCAAGGAGTTCTTGGCAAAATCAAAAGGTGTAAAGAAGGTAGAGGATGTTCGAAACTGGGAACCGGACATGCGAGCTGAAGCAGTTGATGTTCTGAGCATCATCAATTCTGCGTCAAGAAAATGGATGCATTAAAACGCCTTGTTCGTCAGTTTTATTAGAACAGCTAAAAGGCTGAATGCGGAGTTCGCATCATGGAGAGAGCACGTCAAGCCCTGAAATGGAATGAACGGTCGGAACTTGTAAAGACCGCATTCGTAATTCTGATAGTCGTCGGTGCCACTCTAGGCGCCTATGGTGCTTTCGCTCTAATCATGGGAACATCAAGTCCCCTTGTTGTCGTCGAAAGTGAATCGATGATTCCAACTCTAAACAGGGGCGATTTGCTAATTCTTCAGGCACAATCTCCAGAAGCTATCGACGTAGGAGATATCGTCGTCTACAATGCAGATTGGCATAACAAGCCAATCGTACACAGAGTCGTTGAAAGGCAGCTTGTTGGAAGTGAGTATCACTACTATACTCAGGGTGACAACAATTCTATCAGGGATCCGGGCTATCGTCTCTACGAGGATATAGTTGGCGTAGTGATTCTGGCAATCCCGTATCTAGGCTATGTGACGCTGTTCCTTCATGAGCCATACGGCATCGCTATAGTGATTGTAGTCTTTGCCGCATTGCTGATTCTACCGGAGTTTCTCTCCAAGAACAAGAAAGAAGAGAAGAAACCACCCTCTCAAGAACCAGTCGCACAACTCTAGTTAACTAGTACCTATCCTTGCGTCTTCTTGACACAGATTGCAGATGCTATTCCAATGCCGACTACTTTGGGAATTCACCCGTTCCGAAGCAGATCGCTGGGGAGGTTCATTCCTCAAATAGAGCGTCCACAAAGCTTGTGAAAACCTCGGCATACCCATGAGGTAGTTTGCTGTTGCTAGTATCCTGAACCAGTGATATCGCAGTCTCATTATCCATGCGAAGGACAAGCAACTTGGAACTAATCTCTCCAACGAGAGAATTGAACTTGGCGCCCTTGGTTGCGGCAGGTACTGCAATGATAGCACGCTTCACTGTGCTATCATCCAGAATGATCTTGAGTCGTTTTCCTGCGTAGAAGGCAGTGACTCCGCCGCTGCGATCCCAATCTTTTGCATTTGGAAGATCAATCCCGATATGCCGAATTGATTCTCCCTTGGACAACTCAACAATTGCGGCCCTCTGTTTCTGGCTATCGTCTGACGTCGTCTGAAGATGGACACCAATTCCAAGAGGTGCTCCAGCAAGAGTGAGGGCTTCGACTATCGAGTTCGTTAAGACATTCGCTGTGAGCTTGATTACGTGATCATCTTGCGCGGCAACTTCCTCTGTCGGCTTACTGGACAACAGCGCATCCAATTTCGGAATGAGCTGTTTGATTACCTCTCTTGGAATTCCATTGGAGCGTTGGAACGCTTCATCTATGTCACTCTCATCGAATGGTAATAGCGCTGATGGAGGGGCCTCCACATTCTGCAGTTTCCAATATCGGGCCATAGTTTCCTTGACAAAAGCTGATACATCATCGCGGGAGAAAGGCGCTAGTTCCACAGGTGGCTCCATTCGAGACCTCATCGGTCCATCTGCAGTACTATAGATCCGTTGCCATACGTCTGTCAGGCAAGAAGCCACGAGTACAATGTTCTTTGATTCGTTGTAGATTCTTTTCAGAACCTCTAGGAAGTGACGCTCACCTACTTCTCCATAGGTGTTGTAAGGTCCTTCCATCTCATCCACAAAGAGAAGGAGAGGTACATCTGAGCCCTCTGCCAAGAGCTTGATCGTTGCCAGAGTAACATCATCCTCCTCTAGAATGGTGCGGACTCCAAGATGCTCAAGGTCATCGTCGCTCATTGCGTCTCCAAGCAACCATCGTCTGGCCAAATCTCGGGTTGCAGGATCGAGGCGATACCTCAGAAGAGCTTTGACAACGTCTGCAGAGATGCCAGGATAGTCGATCAATAATCTCTCGAAGGCGTAGGTATAGTCATACATATCATGAGATACACCCTTCACTCCTCCAAACTTCATTATCAGCATATCAATAGCCTGTTCAAAGAGCCGGTCACCAGCCTCATCGACAATGCAGGCATGCAGATGAAGCGGAACTCGAACGGGCGAAGGGGGTGAAGGAACATACACAGCAAGGAATCTGCCAGCCGAGAAGTAATCCTCCTGATCCTTCAGAGCCCAGTACAGGTGCGTCTTTCCAATTCCAGCGTTGCCCAATATAGGCTGGAAGCGCGGGGTAGAATCCTTCATGGTGAACCTTACGACTTTTAGAATCGCGCGATCCGCGCTCTTGTGAGGATTTGGAATATCGATATCATCTCTCATGTCACCTCGAGAAACGAACCGCTTTAGGGGTGGGTCCTCTCGGAGGATATCAAGATACATGTTCTTATCAAATTCGACAGATGAATTGGGTGGCGCGCTGATCGCATTGAACCTCCTAACTGCCCTTGAGGTATGCGGCTAGTCATTTGAATTTACCGAAGCGCCATGCTGATGCACCAGTAATGTTATCTAATGGCACTACAGCCAAGCTATAGGCGATAGCGCTGTGAAAGATTCACTCGATGTCTTGAAGAATGTGACAAGTAATTTGAGTATTGGAGTTGTCGTCGTTGACAATGACAACCGCATAATCCTCTTCAACAGACTTGCTGGAGAAATGCTTCAGCAGGAACCAGAGAGTAGGATTGGGTCTTCCATAATGCGATGCCATGGCAAGGTGTCTGAGGTTCCTGTTGCTAAGATGATCTCAGACCTCAGAAACAGAGTCATGGACCACTATGAGGGGTGGGTCAACTTCAAGGGTCGAATGCTTTACGAATACATCTATCCTATATGGAAATCAAATGGCGAATGTTTCGCAATAGTAGAAGAACTGCATGATGCAGCTGAGAAAGCAGAATACCTGAAAATGCAGGGAAAATGGAAAGACATTCATGTTTCGGGCCTGGGAGAGAAATCGCCGCGTAGCCCACATGAAAGGGTCATATGAATGAAGTAGAGAACAGCATGTAGCTGACGCAGTTCTGCGTGTGCTCAAGTCCTACAGTGCCCGGTCAAGGTCTGGTTCTGACACTGAATCCCGGATTCGCTCTGGCGAAGTCATCACGGAGGATGTCCATATACAGCAACTCCTTGAAGTCACCGTCTAGGAATTCGCTCTCACGGAGGATGCCAACACGTTTGAAGCCAACCTTCTCGTAGACATGGATTGCTCTCTCATTGTCAGCCATTGTATCCAAGTAGATACTATGAAGACCCAGTATATTGAAGGCAACCCAGAGAATCACTCGTATGGCATCAGTACCATACCCATGAGACAAGTGGTCTGGATTGTGAATAGAGATACCGAACTCTGCTCTATTATGGGGTTTGATAATATGCTCAAGATGAATCAGACCAATGGACTCTCGGGTCTGTTTGTCAGTTATTGACAGCTCCAGCAGACCGTCTGCCCAGGGGTCAGAGTCGCCACGTTTGGCTAGCCACTGCTCCAGATAGTTTCTCGACACAGGAAGTGGCACACCAAGGAATCTGCGTAGCTCAAGCAGATTGTAATACTCTATTAGGTTGTCTACATCTGATGCTTCCACAGCTCTTAGACAGACCAAGTCGCCATAGTACATGCTCTTCACACCAAGCCTTTGAGGGAGAATTGCACAGTCAAAGGGGCTTGTTATGCATTACGATTGGTAGATGGCAGAGTCTGGAAAAGCCATTTGAGACATTGTTGAATTCACAGAGGTCCGGAAATCGGCGACCCCGGACCTCAGTGAGAGAGATAGCGGGCTTCTTAAGATACTTCCAGGATGACCCACTTGAGGTCGAGAACAACCTGAGGCATAATGCTCGCGAATGAATATAAGAATCAAGATTCACGCCATACTAAAACCGATGCTGTGTGGCCATCTTATTTTTGCCGGTGTTGGAAGCCTTAAAACAGGCGTCGCAGCTCATTACAGATTCTGACCCTACTCGGAGATTCGAAAGAGTATGAAAGTTCGACAAGTGAAGACAATCTTGCAGAGCAGAACAACAACCGACGGAGCAGGAGTTCGACTGCAACGAGTTTTCAGCAACCGAGAAACCCAACTCACAGATCCCTTTCTCCTGCTTGATTTTTTTGGTTCAGATAATCCGAATGACTACATAGCTGGTTTCCCGTGGCACCCGCACAGAGGTATTGAAACAATTACATACATGCTGGAGGGAAAAGTAAATCATGAGGACAGTATGGGCAATGGCGGGACAATTGAGTCTGGGGACTGTCAGTGGATGACAGCAGGAAGCGGGATTATCCATCAAGAGATGCCTAAAGGTGTGGACGGAGCTATGAGAGGATTCCAGCTCTGGGCAAACCTGCCCAGTCGTCATAAGATGATGAAACCTCGCTACAGAGAAATCAAAGAAGCAGATATTCCAGAGGTCACAACCAAGAAGGGAGCTTCAGTCAAAATCATCTGCGGCGAGCTAGAAGGAACAGTGGGTCCAGTTCATGAGATTGTCACTCAACCAGAATACTTGGATGTTACACTGCCGCCAAATACTGAGTTCAGACATCCCACAAAGCGTGGTCACACAGTGTTTGTTTACATCTTTGAAGGCAAGGGCCATTTCAGTGAAGACACGGAGAGGATCATTCAATCAGACCATCTTGTAATCTTCGGGGACGGCGATGAAATCGTTGTTTCTTCAGAAGACTGCCAGCTACGGTTCCTACTGATATCTGGCAAGCCCATAGGTGAGCCAATAGCGTGGTACGGTCCGATTGTCATGAACACTCAGGAGGAGCTAGAACAGGCTTTTCGCGAATATCGGAACGGAACATTCATCAAACATCAGTAGAGGCTTGCCGGGCTACATCTTGATTCTCAAGTAGATGTGGAATCCCAGAATCGCGAAAGGTTTCACAAGTGCAACTAAGACACGATTCTTAACATAGAAGGGATTCTCCCATATCAGAAGCACTCCATAACTCAGACTATCAGGGTCATCGAAGTATCCTGGAATCACTCTCCCTATCTTGAGACCCGCACGCTTGTAGAAACGTACTTCCGGATCAAGAGGTTCTCCTCTGGCATACCTTGCCTCCAGGTACTCCTCTGGCGTCATCCTGTTCGAATACTGTCGGTAGTTCGGAATCCTGCCGCCGAGTATTCCACGTTTCAAGTTGTGGTAGATGGCATATCTTCCTACTTCGGCCAACAGTCTTGTACCTGTTTTTGGAGGGGCAAGGGGTGTAGCGCTAAGGTCGATTCCGAATATTGTTTCTCCCTCAGGGTTGTGGGAAGCTCTTGTCATGCCATTATCTGTAGCCTCCCTCCATGTAGAGATAGGAGTATCCAAGTTGTAGTGCATGCGCTGAAATGCAACCACTCCAACTAGTCGTCCCTGATATTCAGCAACAAAGACACCCTGAGGGAAGACCTCTATCCTGGATCGAAACATCTCCTCGGTCGCGGCTTCCCCCAGTGGCCATGTTTCGTTTTCTACGTGTATGATTTCTGCTACATCACTCATGCTAGCCTGACGAATGCGTGCTTTTTCGACCATGGTAATCCCAGAAGCTAGTTATCGGACTTCAGAGTCCCTTTTCACTAAGTCGGTTTGATGCCCCTTTGAGGGTAGGAAACCATGAATCACTATTCATTTCGGTTCGGTTGTGAGATTAATAAAGATTCATTCCTCCCTTGTCGTTGCCCAGTTCGGTCAAACAACTAATGGGGCACAAATCACACTCTACACTGGCAACTGTGGGAACCTTCGTTCCCGGATGAACTCACGATTGCTGTTTTTAAGCGCCCGGCCTGCTAGTTGCCCTAGGTCGATCGTGAGGAAGCAACAACTATGAAGAAGACATGGCAGGAAAAGATGGTTGACAAAGAGGGATATCCAAAAGTACTGAGATTGGACAAGAACTTTCCATGCTACAACGCTCTTCAAAAGATGAACGTTGAAGAAGGTGACGATGTTGTCTTGGTCAATCCAAGCCACGTCGTTCAATTGATGAAGTCAGTCCCGAGAGGAAAACTAGTAACCATTAGAGAGATCTGTATGAAGATTGCACGCGATTTCAGTGTCGAGGGATGCTGTTCATTGACCGCTGGCATTTTTATCACGATTGCGGCAAATGCTACGGAAGAGGCCAAAAGGGAAGGAAGAGATCTCGACATACCATACTGGCGTACCCTGAAGGCTGACGGCTTCTTGAATGAGAAATTTCCTGGAGGCCTTGAAGCTCATAAAGCTCTACTTGAGAGCGAGGGGCATAGGATACTCAGGAGGGGAAAGAAATACTCTGTCCAAGACTTCGAGAAGTGCTTGATCGAATTGTAGGCAATTCCTCTGAAATCATACCAGTCCACTTATGCATGACCTTCGATGTCGCAGGATAGCGCATCCATGAGCGCACGCGCAGGAACGCGACGTTTATCCAGCAATACTTATCTTCTGTCATGAGAAAGCACCAATGGATTCCAATTCACAGGGCCAGTGAGCGCATGAGATTCAGACTGTTCGTGGAACCGCTTGGGAAGGCGAGAGAAGAGGTACTCCTAGAGTCCTGCATACCGTTTGAGATGCAACAGATAAGGCAGTGGAGGGAGTCTTGGATATCCCAGAACGACTACAAGAACTGGAGCAAGGAGTCCAAATCGAGTGAATTACTGGGAGAGATAAGGCAGGGAAAGATAGTGGATGCAAAACTGAGAGACGCAGGCAGTGAAGCACCTTTCAAGGGAGAGCTCCTAGCGTGTCGCTCTTACGTTACTGAAGTCACTGGTTCAAAGAAGAGGCTCCCCATGGTTCTCTTTGTCAAACTGAAGAAGACAGTCGATTTCGAGTTCTTCAGCAAAAACATGAGCCTTAGTCCTGAGCAAGAATCAGAACTGAAGGACACCTTAAAGGAGGATGTGTGGGCTCCAATTTCAGTATGGCATCCCCAGCCTGTGGATCGAAAGCATTTGCTTGAAGCGGCAGATGTTCTTCCTTACGCAATTCAATATGCTAAAGCACTGTTCAGCTTAAATCCCAAGAGCGCAGGACTGTCATCGTTTGCGGAAACTGAGATACTCAAGGGATAGCGAGTGTCATTCAATCCAGCACAAAGGTCACCAGCGAAGCCCATATATAGGGAATAATTCGCGCCGTCATCTACATGCGCCTGCAATACTGGCGCACAACGACCGTTTTTCGGAAGTATGGTGAGATAGATGAGAGACCCAACCGGCTGGATGCGTGAGGAATACGACAAACTCGTCGAGCAGAATTTGAACTGGAGAATCAGAGAACTGCAGGGACCAAGCGCCCCGACAGCAAAGATGGATGGCAAAGAGGTCATCATGCTTTGCTCCAACAACTACCTGAACCTCAGCAATCACCCAAAGCTGAAGAGGGCAGCAGTGGCTGCTATCAGGACACATGGTGTAGGCTCAGGCTCTGTACGTGCCATCGCTGGAACCATGGACTTGCACTTGGAGCTGGAGAGACGCCTCGCAAAGTTCAAGGGTGCTGAAGCCTCTCTCACATATAGCGCAGGCTTTACAACAAACGAAGGTCTCATCCCGCAGCTTGTCGACCAAGGTGACGCAATCATATCTGATGAGCTTAATCATGGCTCTATTATCGATGGAGTTCGACTCACCAAGGCTGATCGCTATGTCTACAAGCACACTGATGTAGCAGACCTTGAGAGAGTTCTCGTCGAGGTAGAGAAGAAGAATCCAAAGAAGGTGCTCATCATCACCGACGGAGTCTTCTCGATGGACGGAGACATAGCTCCCCTCGATGGAATCGTAAAGGCTGCAAAGCCCTACGGTGCAATGATATACGTGGACGATGCACATGGCGAAGCGGTTCTCGGCAAGGGCGGAAGGGGTATTGTGTCTCACTTCAACCTGACACACAATGATGTTCATTTTGAGATGGGCACCTTCTCCAAGGCGTTTGGAGTCATGGGAGGCCACGTCTCAGGTAGTCGCGACATGGTGAATTATGCTTTGAACAAGAGCCGATCATGGCTTCTCAGCGCATCGCACCCACCTGCGACTGCAGCTGCTTGTATTGCTGCTATTGATGTCCTTGAAACTGAAGAGAGGCATGTGAAGACCCTCTGGAAGAATAGAGAGTACTTCGTAAAGGGCCTCCAACAGATGGGCTTTGATACAGGTCGCAGTCAGACACCTATCGTTCCAGCAATGTGCAGTGAGAGCGCAAAGGCGGTAGCCCTCAGTGACGGTCTCTTCAAGCAGGGGATTCTTGCCTTGCCAATCGTCTTCCCGATGGTTGCCCGTGATAAGGCACGGATCAGGAACATGATGAACTCTGGTCTGACCAAGGCACAGCTGGATACTGCTCTGGCAGCCTATGAGAAGGTCGGCAAGAAACTCACTATCATTTAGTAAACAATGACGTAGGACTCTAGAGGGTCCTACTCTCTACTTCTTTTTCTCAAGACTCATTTGAAACCAATGCTTATATTCACGGAGAAGAATAGGTATGTACAACTCGGAAATCCAAGAAGCTGTATGTGGGATGCATTGGAGCAGAAAGACGAAGAACCGAGGGGCGCATCACTCATGTAGGAGGAGAGGCGAGAGGTCAATGAGGCAAGAAAAGGGTGTCTTGATTATCATCAGTCTCTTGTTCGTTACATGCGCTCTTCTTGAAAATCCGAATACGTGTGTGGCCGATGTGGCAAGCTGGACGGATGTACGTGCGAACGGAACGTTTCACAATGGCACTTTTCTCATGATGCCTGAAGCCAATGTTGAGATAAACATCACGAGAAATGAATTTGGGTGCTTTGTGAACATTACATGTCTATTCACTATTCGGACCAATGTCACGCAGAATTCCACCCTTGCGTTTGTATTCCCTGAAGAGAGATTTCACTCGATTTGGTCTGATATGCTAATCAGCCTCAATGGGACTCTTGCCAACTACACAGTCCTAGACTGGGAAGAATTGGGATGGGATCTAGACAATAGTACATCCGAATATCATCAAGATTGGTATACTAGTTCGTGTTATGCCGTGTTCGGGACTACAATACAGGCCAATACAACCATACTAGTAGGGGTCACTGCTTGGGGAGAGATATATGAGCATGCTAACTACTGCTATTTGGATTACATCGTCGGAAGCGCTCGAACCTTCTTTGGCGATACACATCAGAAGATCACGGTCAACATCATCGAGTACGTTCCATTCTTGGGCAGGCAGTTCTATCCTGAATCGCATCTAACGATTTGTACAGACGACATAGTCATAACTGCAACTTGGGATTTCCAGATTAGCGAGTTTGAAAGCGACGCGGTTTCAATTACCCTTCAGAGTTCGGAACATACTCCATGGCCAAGACCAACACCATCGACACCGAGCTCAGGATTCCCCAACGACTATCCGAATTATATGCCTATTGGCATTGTAGCAGTCTCGGTAATAGGACTGATTCTCATCATTGTTCTGTATACGATGAAGCGCTGATGATTGGTCAACTGTAAAGCAGAGAGCATATCCTTGCTGAACGTTGAGGGCGATGTATACATGCGCAAAGAACAACCGAGTGTGTCGACAACGCCCGCTATATCCATTCATACTCCCTCATTCTTGCCAGCACCACTTTTTGCTAAGACTTATTTCCATCAACTGCAACAGGTATGCACATGTCTGACATACAGAAGGACTATACTCTCAGGAGCATCTTGCAAAACGCATCAAAGACCGGAGAGCGCCTTCGATTCTATGGACCAGGCATGATGATAGTGGCAGAGGGACGTATAGCATTCGTCGGAAAGGAAATAGTCGCCATCAAACACGCTGAAAGCAAGGAACCGGACGAGTTCGTCAATCTCGAGTGCATCATCAAGGTCCAAGTCTTGGGCGAATATGGTAATTACTAATGTGCATCATGCAGTTTGGATGGTTCTTGAAGCATCAAGAGGCCTCTCACACTAGGCGAGAGTCTACATATCTTCAGCAAGGACCTTTCTGATAATTGTAGTCGCAGTCCTGCCAATTGTCGCGATGACGACCTGCACAAGAAATGACATGACTAAGATTCCTAGGGATAGAGAAATCCCCAGAAAGCTCAGAGATGTCAGTGCTATGGCTGCAAAGAAGTACTTGTAGACAAGCCAATACCCATACACTCCGATAATCAGGATTAGACCCACAGCAAGACCGTAAATGATGACGACCGTCTTGACACCCTTACTCTTGAGGTCAACCGATCCAATACCATCTCCAATTACAGATCGGCCGATTTTCCTATTGAAGCGGACAAAGAAGCCAATTGCTGCAAGAAAAATGAACAGAGTAATCATGGCTCCACCAAGCAGAAGAAAGACAGCAACATCAAACTCGATTTCCTCGATGAGCCCTGAACGACTAATGACGTAAGCGGTTGCAGAGCCAAGCAACATGATGGCGGCAACTATCTCGGCAACCAGTGTAATGGTCGCAGTCCCCTTGAAGAGCGAGCCCACATCAAGCATTTCAGATTTCTCATCAGTGTGCATCTCTGAATCATGAGCAGACAGTTCTTTTCCCTCCGTGTATGTTCGGATACCGAAATAGTAGATGCGAGGCTGATAAAGGATTGTGGTGCCATCATTTTCGGTGAAGGCAGATAGTGCCCCGTTAGGCAAGCCACTTCACATTCTTGTTAGCCTTCTATTGAAGCCAGACCAAAACTGTCTAAAGCGAACTGTGAATGGATTCGAAAACTGAATGTGACGAGTGATTATACATGCCTGATAGGATACCCTGCAGCGCTATTGTTTTCGATTTTGATGGCACATTGGCGGACAGCATGCCATTCCTCGAGAGCGTCGGTGTTGAAATGATGATGAAGTACTTTGGCATCTCAAAGGAAGAAGCTACATCCAGATATCGGTCGACAACAGGACTACCATATGAACAGCAGGTCAAGATGAATTTCCCCGACGACTCAAGAAACCAGGCAGCAATAGAAGAGTTTGAGCATTTGAAGATAGAACGGATATTCGAACAAGAGTTGTTTCCTGACTCAGTTGACACTGTTAGGAGAATCAGAGCTAAAGGCATTGATGTGTTTGTTTCGTCATCTACGTTCCAGCCAACCATTGAGGAATACTTCAGAAGACGAGGGATTCTGCGTCTGTTCAAGGCGATACTAGGATACAGACCAGGTTTTGAGAAGGGAGCAGATCATTTCAATCACATTCACAAGACTTTCGATGTACCCTTTGACAGGATGGTGTTCGTAGGAGACTCCCTCAAGGACTTCGAACGTTCCAAGGGATTCTGCAAGTTCATTGCACTAAGTAGAATGTTCACATCGAAGGATTTCAGGAACCTAGGCTACGAAGGACCTGTGCTTCATACTCTGTTAGGAGTGGTCAGGAACATCATTGCAGCATAGAGTCAAGTCTGCTTCTTATCTGCATCATCATGAGTTGACCCGGACGATTTCTCGGGTTCACGTGCATCCTCATACGCCTGCCATAGCCAGACCAATAGTGAGAGTGCGAAAAAGAGGATGGCGGTAGCTGGATAGGGCATGAAGTAGGTCCAACTTTGGTATCCTGCTGCCTGTCTGATATCAGCAAGATTCGCCAGAATTAGAATGCCAGGAAGCATCGAGAAGTATGATGCTGCTGAGCCAGCAAAGATCCAAATGAGGGAAACCTCTCGCCGAATGCAATCTGGGACTTTAATGTGTCAGAGTTTCAGGACGATACTGTGTCAATGCGCGCGACGGTACAAGAGTATCACGGTTCGGGACAGCCAATCAACCTGGATTGGCTCTTCCTCTCCATTGAAATCATCGCCATTACTGCAATTGTAGTGATTCTATATCGGAAAAGAGGATAGCCTCACAAGTGGGCATCTATTGGCGCCGTGGGACCTTGGCCACGCACTTTATTCATTCTCTCCAGTATGGTTCTGATGTGAGGAATGTACTGTTCAGGGACAGTGACTCTGTTCCCCTCCGGGAAGTTCTCTAGGACATTGATGATTTTTTCCAGAGTGTGCTTCTTCATCTGTCGACACACAGCAGCATCGTACACAGGAATGATTTTCTTTTTGGGATGCTGCTTCTGCAGTTGTTGAACCATACCTAGTTCTGTGGCAATCAAGAACACCTTTGCGTCGGACTCAGCCACTGTCTTTGCCATCATCCCAGTGGATCCAACCATATCTGCGGCATCCTGTACTTCAATGGGGCACTCGGGATGAGCTATCGCCACAGAGTCAGGATACTTTGCCTTCATCGACTTGAACATGTCGAGATTGAACTTGTTGTGCACATAACAATGGCCCTCTTCATCAAGGTCGATAATCCTAACTGAAGTGTGCTTTCTCACATTGTCCGCAAGATTGACATCAGGCCCGAAGAGCACCGTATCAACTCCGAGAGACTCCACGACCTCTACTGCACTACCTGACGTACATATCATGTCAGCCTCGAACTTTGCTTCTGCAGTTGTATTCACATAGACAACCACGGGAACACCGGGATACTCCCTTTTCTTCGCTCGTATCTTCTCCGCATCAAGACACGCTGCAAGGGGGCAGAGTGCCTTGGGATCAGGAATGTAGACTGGAACTTCAGGTGAGAGGATTGCTGCCATCTCAGCCATAAAGCGCACTCCGGCGAAAAGGATGGCGCTGTGGGCATTCGACTCAGCGGACTTCCTTGCCAGCTGAAGAGAGTCGCCCACAAAATCTGCTATTTCCTGAATATCTAGTGTCTGGTAGTTGTGGGCCAGAATGAGAACTCTTTTCTTGCGTTTCAGATCAAGGATTCTCTTCTGAAGCTTGTTAAATCTCTGTGGCATGCAATTGCACCACTTCTCAACTCGCTTGGAACTACTTTTAATGAAATCTCAAACGGCAATGATTTCCGTGAAGAGGCCGGGTAGGCAACATTTGCCATGTCATTTAAGTGTACTGAGCTCCAGTGAAGATGCGCCAGTTTGATGGAGAATGCAATGATGAGAATCGGTGTCACGTCCGGACTCGAAGCAGGCATGCTTGAGGACACCAAGAGCGTCGTTGATACACTTATCAAGAGCAAAGCAGATTTTATCCTTGACGAGAAACTCGCGAGCAGCATCGGAATGAAGAGTGGTCCCTCCAAGAGGATGGATGTAGACATCCTGGCGATTGTCGGATCTGACAGATCTCTCTTGAAGACACTCCTAGAGCTCGGACAGACTGACACACCAATCCTCCCGGTAGCCTCGAAGGGTCAACCAGATTTTCTCTTCGATGTCCTTGTCACTAATTTTGAGAGTGTTGTTGATGACTTGCTTGAAGGAAGATGGGCTCGTGAGGAGAAGAAACGACTAGTTGCAGAAATCTCCGGAAAAGAGACCCCGCCTCTCCTTAACGACATAGGCATTTTTGCCAGAAGAAGTGCGACTCTGATAAGATACTCACTTCTAATAGATGGAGAACACTTCTGGAAAGACGGATGTGATGGATTGATAGTTGCCACGCCAACGGGTAGCACAGCCTATTCGCTGAGCGTCGGCGGTCCTGTCATACTCAATGCGTCACCTGTGTTTTCAATCATTCCCGTGAACAGCGTGAATCCTTCCAGAAGACCGCTGATCTTGCCTGAAGACGTAGAGGTTGAGATCAGAGACCTGACAAGTTCTGTTGCCATAGAGGCAGTCCTCGATGGACAGATAAGAAAGAGAGTGGACAACAAGCCAGTCAGAATCCGAAGAGCCGACTCAAGCGCATTCTTCGTCAAGTTCGAGGAGGAGAAGATCGCGGCCCTGAGAGGCAAGCTTCTAAAGAAGTCCGAAGCATCAGAAGAGCATGCTCAAGAACTGCCTCCGAGTGCGAAACTCGTTCTTAAGGTTCTTGAGTACCAGGATCAAATGAGCCAAAAGGAAATAATAGAGGAAACAATGCTCCCTCCGAGGACTGTTCGCTATGCGCTCTCGCTCTTGATGAGTGAGGGACTGGTAACGAAGAAACTGTCTCTTCGAGATAGTCGCCAGGGACTATATCAAGTAAGAAAGCAGAGAAGCCAATAAGTAGAGGAGTTCGAATTAGAATGTGGAGTGAAGGATTTGAAAGAACCCCTAGAAACGAAGCATGAAGAAATCAAGAGAATGCTTCACCAAGCAGAAGCGGATTTGAAAGAGGTTCTGACAGGCAAGAAGGTGCCTGAAGGCGAGGGGTTCTTTGGAGAGTCTCGAGAATTCATAGCGTTTGAGCTTGCCAAATCCAAAAATCAGGACACATCATCTCTTCAGATTGCGAAAACAGCCAACGAGGTCCTACTCGACGTATTCAGGGATGTGAAGGAAGAAGCAAGTGCATCAGACTACATCGAGTCAATGACTCTCTGCACATACGGCCTCATTTTCGGCAACTACAATGAAGAGGATTTCCGCTTCTTGTACAGGCAATCACTGCGATATGTAAGAAATCAAACGAGCATAGAGGAATGGCTGCGTAGGGCGTTAGTCCTCCTTGCAGCAATCAATAATGACGATGCTCATAGTCTCCTAACCGAGATACGGCACTGGATTCAGTTTCTCGGAGCTCCTCTTTTTGGCACGACTTCGTTCATAGACGCCGGTAATAAACTAGGGATAGACCTACAGCCTATCGTTGAGTCAGAGGAGTATCGTCTGGTGAATGCCGTTGCGCGTCATCCGCAGTATCTCAGCGAGGCTGTGCTGAACAGGTCATTTTTTGACGCGTTTGAATCGATGAGAGAGTGGGCGCCTGATGCTGTCCTACTAAGTCTTCTCAAGATAAAGAAAGAGGAAGTGTATAGGCAAGGGCAGACTGAGATTAAATCAGGCATGACTGTCGAAGATTCCGTCAAGACCATATCGAAGATATTCGTGAGAGAGCAGTTCAGAACGAACAAGCAGACAGTCCTACCTGTAAGACTTCAGGAGCTCGCTCGACCTCCGCCTGGCGAAGTAGTAGATCCAATTATCTTTGAGATGATACCGCAGAAGCTTCGAATGGACCTTCTGCCATCGGTTGCCTATTCCACGAAAATCAAGCACATTGAGATCATATTCCTCGGAGGGCATAGGATTGGCAGAAGCGGCATTCTGATAAAGACAGACACAGGCGGCATTCTGCTAGACTACGGTCTCTCTGTAGCGAATCACAGGATCCCTGAATGGATTCCGGAGATGGACATGATAGATACCGTTCTTATCAGCCACTCACATTTGGATCATGTTGGAGGTCTACCAGTTCTCTATGAGGAGTTCACAGGGAAGTGGTGCTCTGTTGGTCCAACAG
Organism: Candidatus Thorarchaeota archaeon; assembly: GCA_003345545.1. Taxonomy (GTDB): domain Archaea; phylum Asgardarchaeota; class Thorarchaeia; order Thorarchaeales; family Thorarchaeaceae; genus SMTZ1-45. The sequence goes on along the minus strand of PRDH01000017.1, from coordinate 27,848 downwards.
GAGCAGTCACCACGGTTCTGCTTGACGATGCCCTGAAGGTTGGAACTCCATTCCCTCCTCGCAAGTATGACGAGTTCGACCTCATCTCACGCTACAATGAAGAGAACATACAGAAGGTCGCAAAGAACCATGTGAAACTGGAATACGGGCAGAGTAGTGAGGTCGCTTCGGGCATAGTTGTCACACCAATCGATGCATGTCATATACCCGGAAGCGCAGTCTATGCAATAGACATTGAAGGCGTCAAGATTCTTTATACTGGTGACTTTAATCTTGACAAGTCAATACTATTCCCTGGAGCAAACATACCTACTGATGCACGGTACGTCATCTATGATGGCACCTACTGGGGAAGAGAGGATTTTGATAGAGCCAAGGTAACAGAACAAATCAGCAAGACAGTCGCCACTCACGGACCAGTAATAGTACCGAGCTTCGCCGTGGGACGCTCGCAGGAAATTCTATTGATCTTAGAGGAACTTGGCATAACGAAGAACCGAAATGTCATGGTTACGGGGATGGCCGAGCGGGTGACGAAGCTCGTCGGTGTCACAGGCAGCTGGGAGAGCATGAAGAAGAACAGGACACATCTTGAAGAGGATGATGTACTTGTGGCGGGGGGAGGCATGATGAGCGGCGGCCTTGCAAGGCAGCACTTCAATGAACAGAGAAACAATCCGAAGGCAGCAGTAATTCTCTGCGGGTACCTAGCTCCCAGAACTTCAGGATGGAATCTTCTTCACGGTTATGAACCTCATGAATGTGCCGTTGAATATGCTCGGCTAAGCGCGCATTCTTCATCGTCCAACCTTGAGAGATACGTCAACTCATGCACAGGAAAGCGGATAATGGTGCACACACCAGTCTTCAGCCAGCCAAAGGGCGTCATGATACCAAGCTATAAAGAGAGAATAACCATATCAATCTAGGCCACGATTTCAAGAACGCCGTCGAGAACAAGCTTCGTTGCCACGAATTTCATGGCCTGCATGCTCACGTTAATCTTGCGGACTACGTCCTCCATTGATGTTTGACCATCACAGAAGTCGACAAACTTGATCACAGCTTGCCCGTAGGCCTTCTCGGTCTCCTCGCTGACAACTCCAACTTTCTTCAGAACGCTTGTTGGTCCAATTTCAACCTTGAAATCGACCCATCCATAGCGATTCAGTATCTGCAGACAGCCAAGGACTATCTCACGGGGCAAATTGAGACTCCGCACTAGACCACCAATAGTATCATTCTGCGCTATGGCGGACTGAACCTCCACAATCGCTGTACCTACCTCTCGATTGCTGAATGGTAGAGGTCTTCCAGCCTCCCTAGCTCTCAATAGGTAGTCAAGACTGATCGGTCTGAGTGGAACTTTCGCGAGAATGTCAAAGATCGAGGGCTCGAATATCGAAGTACTGCCGTTCCATGTTGCCCAGACATTCTGATACTTCTGCTCGAGATCCACTAGTATTGAGTTCAGGACTCCTCTCTGCTCATCCTCCTGGCTGTCATTTGTCACAATAAGCGCCATCACGAAGTGCGTGGACTTCTCGACCATTACGAGATTACCTTCGTGCTCAATCGTTTCAAGTGCATTAGTACCACTAGTGCCGTCACTTGATTGTGCGTCAATTCCTCCAAATGAGTCGAGTGCAGATATGAGAGAAGCAACTGCGTTCTCATCAATGACTTCATCGGCATAACTCACATGAGTGACTACATCAGGAACACCGTCAGTTGGAACAATGGCTAAGAGGTGCAGTATCCTCGAGCGGTCAGAAGCAGGTCGAACAGGGGTCTTCTGACCTGCGACTACCTCAGTGGTCGTTTTGGGACCTACAGCCTCTGCATCCATAGTTGGCGAATCATCGGATGCTACTTTGCCAAGCGAAGAGACTGCTTCATCGTAAGGCACATCTTGAAAACCGGTTTCGCCCTCTTTGGCTTTCTTTGCCGCTGCTCCAGGCTGGTCCATCTCCTCAGTTCCTCTCCTAACAGTAATCATCTCACTGATAGGCAGATCGGGTAGCGTCACACCAACGGTCTTAGCAGCAACCTCTAGCATCATACGAATGAATTCTTCGCGACGAGACTTGTCCGTGGCAATCATAGGGAATGTGGGAGCGCCCAGAAGACGCTTGATCTTCTCAGCTTTCATGGACTCGGGAAGGTCTTGCTTGTTTGCCAGGATGAAGAGAGGCACTGCAGGGGCTTCCTTCCTGATGGTGCGAAGAAGGGACTTGGTCTGCATCACGTTCCTGAAACTTGAGTCGGTGACCAGAAAGATAACATCGGTCCCAGAGAAGTAGAAGCTCCATAAATCTTGAAAGACTGCCTGTCCTGCGAAGTCCCAGACGGTCACGAGAAAAGTACCGAATTGTATGGTTTCTGAGGAGTCCACAGCAACATTGATGGTTGGTACGTACCCTCCCGGCGCTGGCTCCTTGCCGAAGAGGAGCCGCAGGAGAGTGCTCTTACCGACACCACCGCTTCCGACGAAGCTGACCTTGAACCGTGTGAATATCAATTCGCCTAGTATGTCATCGAGATTATCACGGATGTAACCAATGCTGTTTCCACGGAGGGCTGTGGAAACTCGGGATGCTCCTTCTCTGACTCTGTACTGAATGGCCCGATCTTCATCACGGCCGTCGGTGACAAAAAGCAGGAGCATGTCTCCGTCAACCTCGGCATGGAAGACTTTATGCTTCTCAGCTACGAAGACAGGAGTGTCCTGGGCGAGACCTTGTGTCCCGAAGAGGTCCCGATAGCCAGCCAGGAAGTCAGTGATATCCTTATCCACAAAGTCGATTTTCCAGAACCTGGTTCTCACTACAACGTTGCCATCTTCTTTTCCTATGAGCAAGACGTTGTGTATCATCGACTTTTCACGTTCTCTGTCTAAGATTGTCCTAGTTTTAGATGTTATCTGTATTTCTTGCCCGTTTCAAGCTTGCTATGACATCATTTCGCAGTCAATGAGATTATTCCCCGCCTATGTAGCTCAGCAAAGACTTTCTGAAGGACGCTGGGCTGCAGTCCCAAGGTGTGTGCAATATCTTGAATACCAAGGGATCCATCAACCAGCGCGAGGATAGTACTAAGACCCTCATAGAGGGACATCACATCCTTATCGGGAATAACCACTAGTGAGGGAATGTCATCAGGCTGTACTCTCAGCTGGCAATCTATGGCGCCCAACCGGTTGAGAAGGTGAATTGCGCCGAGAATCAACTCCGGACCTCTTCCTGGCGCCAATTTAGATATTGTAAGTGTGCCATTCAGTCGATACCAAACAGCTTCAAGGAATTCACGCACTGGCGCGTGCTCAAATCGCTCCCAAACTAGAGGCCGTTTTTGAGTCGGTGCCACCCTCCCAGGCAGCACAGCAGGGGGGAGAGTAGCCAGCAACTTGATTGTGAAGAGAGGAGACCTGAAGAGGTCAGTAGGATCTTCAGATGGTTTAGGAATCTCGTCGAGGAATAGGTCTGGAAGGAACGAGAAACGGGATCTCAGAGCCTCTACGTTTGCCTCACTCCCAGTGATTAACGTGAACACATAGTCGCTTCGTTCAATTGTGATGTAGCTCAAGTCACCTGTTCTGAACACAGAGGTTTCAGTAGGGCCCGTTTGATCTATCTTGAAGGAGGATATGGCTGCGACGATGTTCGGAGCCACCTCCAACAGCCCAGATCTCTCGTCGTAGTAGTAGCTGTATACAGCCTCCCCTGTTCTGCGGTCCACAACAAAGAATGCCTTATGCCCCACATCAGCAGTGGGTACTTCTTGAGGGGCATTGGGCTCACGAATCATAGATTCTATTTCCCATTTCTGCAGTGCCAGCTCTGGTTGCATATCGCAGAAACCGCCATAGGCCATAGCTGAGAGGAGTAGATTGATGGGTCTAGGAGAAACTGTATCACAGAGATCAACACCATGTTGAATCTCAAACTCTCGTGCAGCCTCAAGGTCGTCGTCGGAACCAGGAATCACTATTATCCGCGCACTTGATGCTTTGCGAATCTTGAAAACGGCGTCCCGAATCATATCGCTCTTTGTCATACCTTTTGAAATGACCAATGCAAATAACCCAACGGATTTCATGACATCGGGCCATGTATCCTTGACGAGTTCGGGGTAGATCGCCCGCGTCGCCCGGACCGCGTACGGACCGATTTTCATCACCTCTGAGAACTGCTCACCCGTATGCTGCCTAATCTCAAGAAGGCTTTCTACAGCAATCACTGACTTGTTATCGTCAGAATGCTCAGCAGCAGTCACAAAGCAGATATCGAGGGGAGTTCGAAGATGAGCATCTGCTACAGCAGAGAACTCATACTTGAAGTGGCGAACTGATTTGACGGTAATCTCTGATGAAACAACTTTCTGAAACTCCTGAAGCCGCGCTATCTCTTCATCTGTGAATGTTTCAGACTCGCTCACAGCGATGACTAGAGTCATATCACTTACTCTACTAATACTTGCAGGACGACCATGTACATCCGTCACTATGAAGCTTCGAGCTGCGTCTTCCTGGATTAGTGCATGGTACTCGTTCACTACAGTAGCAATGAAGTCCTCGGTTATGTCATCTTTAATGAACGACAGCGATGCCAGTGCTTTTGAACCAAGCAGATCGTATAATATGGCTCTCGCAATCAAGCTCATCGGGTCTCCAGTCTCACCCAGTATCACCGTTCTTGCCAACAGAAGGTCTTTTCACTAATCAAGCTTGTTCAGCTCTCCTCGCGATAAGATTGTCAATGGAAACAAGACCTCTCATGTATTTTTGATAGTCTGAGTGTATCTTAGAGCGGTCATATTCGATGGAATCCACGCCGCCACCAGAAGGAATCTCAGGCAAATCCTGTATAGCTTCAGACACTGTAATCGGTGGTGGAAGAGAATGACTCCCTGTTATGGTATCACCTCTTGCACTAGGGTCCGCAACCGATGAGAATAGAGCATCGGGCTTCTCGGCCAAATCCCCATTACGAGCCGCCATGATGAATACACGCCTTCTTCGCTGCGGCACTCCGTACTCCTCTGCTTTCAACACCAAAGTGCTGTGATGATAGCCTTCTCTCGTTAGTGCATCAAGCATAGTCTTCAACAATCGACCTTGACGTATCCATCGAATCCCTGGAACATTCTCGATAAGGACATTCTCGGGACGCAGTTTGTGGATGAAGACTAAGGTCCTGAAGATCAAGGAATTGCGAACATCCGAAGGTGACCGTTTACCAGCAGTTGAGAATCCTTGGCACGGCGGGCCACCAGCCAGTAGATTCAGCGTCCGTCCCTTGAGCTTTGATTCAATAGTATCAATGAGATTGTCCGTGTCTGCCTCATTGAGAACATTGGCTTGAACAACTGTGGCGTTCTCGTGATTCAATCGATACGTTTCGCACATGTGGCGGTTGAGGTCCGTCGCTACGAGAACTCGATGACCTGCCTGCCTCAGTCCTTCGGATAGACCTCCTGCCCCACAAAACAAGTCAACATAGAAACCGCACTTGAGTCCATCTCCAAGTACCTTGCCAAGAAGAGGAGGAACAGCGTTACCAATCTGTTTGAACCGAGAACTGAAGCTACCGAGAAATCGGTATCTATCAGGAAAGGACTGCAATCGCGCCGCCTCCCGCATAGAGATTAGGCGGTTCTGAGTTGGGTGTATGAAGGTGCCGTTTCCTGGTCGATTGAAGTATGTGTTAATCGTGTAGCTCGGGAGTTCACCGCTCAGGCGGCCATAATATGTTGTGCGACCGCCTGAATTGTAGATTTGAGTGAGTCTTGCTGACTTTGCAATTGTCGCCTCAGGCAGATTCCTCCAATTGCCACCTGATGGAACTGAGCGGACAATCTCCATGTCAAGTTCGCTTAGCGTCGCACATGTATGATTGTACAGCATGTTGTCAACATCCTGTTCAGGCGCCTCTGCATTAGCTGAAACGGAATTCACGAGAACAAGAGCCACCCTCTATCCTGAAAGACTTTCTCCCTCCATCTTCGACAGCTCATCAAGGATTTCATCGCTTTGATTCTCAGGAGTCTTTCGCAGGGTGAGAATTCCATTAGCCTCTTTCACCCCTAGTCCATAGAGCGCAAAGGTTGACGCATCCAGCGGAGCCGAAAAATCACGGGTTCCAGCCTTGAGCTTCTGAACCTCCCTGACCACTGTTTGTTCCAATTTGCTCTGCCCGCTTGAAGGCTGCGATATAGGTAGACTCTGAAGTTCACGAATAGACACGTGATTATTCGAGCTCGCAATCTGGAATCTCCAGTTAAGAAGCTCTGAGTTCAGGATTCCCAGAAGAAAATCTAAGTATCTAGACGAATCAGGATGCATATCCACTAGATAGTTGCACGAGTTGGAAAGAATCGTGAGAGGTTCAACTGGAGCAAATTTCAGTCTCCATCTCTGTCCCATGTTTGAGATCTGCTGGCAGATGATTCGCTTCATCGAGACATGTTCTGACCGCTCCGATGCATTGAGAGTCCTTCGAAATGATTCCAAGTCAACGAATTCCGGAGCGCGCACGGCCTCTGTGAGATGGAAACGTCTGATATGAGATCCTCTGATCAGCCTTGCGTCTGATTCATCAGAGGAAATATACGTCTTGTTCAGAGTGAGGTCTAATTCACCGCGCCTCGCCAGAATCCAGCCTAGTGATGAGAGAGATGGCTGTCTGTGCATTATCTCCAAGTATGCGAGACCGAGCGCATCTACACGGGGTATGACAAGTGACTGACCCATGGTCTGGAGAATCCGCCAGAGATTGACTTTGTGCCTCCCACGTCTGGAAGCATCGTTCACGCCAGTTCGATTCAGACCAATCTCAAAGATGCCCGTGCGACCTCCTTTCGTCAGACTGATTATAGACACCGACTGTGTCACACCAGTGAAAAGCCTCGATGCCTCCGGGAACTCATCAATAACGTTCACGACATTTCGAAGAAGAAGCTCCTGCCTAAGGCGCGCCGTTGAAATATCAGACAAGATGTTTGATGGTACGATGAATCCGATATTGCCATTTGTCTTTATGATCTGCAATGCTCGCTCGATGAAGAGTTGGTACGTATTGAGGGAATAGCTCGTCGCGAGATGGAATTCCTTCGATTCACGGAAGTACCTTGAACTCTCGCGGATATCAGCCTTGTATTCCTCAAACCTACTCGCATGAATCTCCCTCTCGCCACTCAGCAACTGCTCTCTCATGAACTCTGCCAAGTTTGGCTTTAGGCGTTCGTAGGGCGGATTCATCACAACGAAGTCAAAGCCCCCCTGCTCCGGGCAAAACACCTCCTTGAATGCGTTTCGCCATTCAAATGGAGTCCTTCCATCTGGATTGCGGAAGAAACATCGGTGATTGGATATATCTGAAATACCGTTAAGCGAAATAAGGGAATTCCCTCTCTTCAGAGTCGAACCAATGTGACTGCTTCCGAATGTCGGAGACCCTGAGCTTTCCACGATGCGCAGTGATACATCAGCAACCTCCAATGCTCCCGCATCTAGGTCCACCCCATAGATTCGTGGAGAGCCATCCGTAAGTGAGTCATCGATTTCATCCTTTGAAATGCCTATGCGCTCGAGGACTTGAGTGGCATCATGTAATGCCTGCTTCATTGCCCGCAGTGCTGAGACAAGGAACACGCCAGAGCCACAGGCAGGATCTACCGTAAGCAGGGAGGCAAGACTTCTGAATGCAGAGATGCCTTTCTTTCTGACATAACGAACATGCTCTCGCAGTCTCGGTCCCAGTGTGAGCCGTACAATATAATCTGCAAGAGATTGAGGTGTGTAGAAAGCACCAAGAGGTTTCTGAAACGAAGCCTGCTGTATGGTGGGAGGTAATTGATATGAACCTAGAGCGTGAATTCGCCCTAGGAGCTCAATGAAGTCATTTAGAGGGATTCTCTTAATCCTGTCGTATTGCTCCAGTTTCAGCCCCTCAATTATTGACCGAGCAAGTTCTCCCACTTCTTTCCTAGCTGCTCCGCGTTTCTCACTCTCGTAGGAGAGCTCAGAGAACAGCAACTGGTCCTCATTGAGACCTAGATAGTCATTGCCAAAGCGATAGGTGACAATCCAATTCAGCGCTGCAAGACGTACTGGATCAATCTGAACTCTTGACTTGTGTGAGGAATCTAGAGCGGCATGATCGCGAACATCACAGAGCATTGACCATGCCAGACTTCTGATTCTATCTTCCAAGATGGGTCATCAGACTGTCGTGAGACCCGCAAGAAAGGTCTTGCGTTTTATCGTTCACTTTGCAGAAGTATCACTCTGCATTATGCCCCAGATGTTGCCTTCTGTATCTTTGAAGTAAGCAAGATAGCCCACGCCAGGCAGCGTGCTTTTTGGTCGAATGATCTTGCCACCATTCTTGGTAATCCTCTTGATAGCATCATCAATCGAGGGAACGCCGATTGTGTTTACGTTGAAATCATCGGGACCTTGTCTCATTGCAAAGGCACCATCAATACCTGGTTCCTTTGGATCTCCGGTCATAAGAAACCAGTAGTCAATAGGCCCATTCCACTTCTGAACTGTCCATCCGAATACTCTCTCATAGAATCGAGAGATGCGCTTAGCATCATCTGCAAGAATCTCAAAATGAATTACTCGTGACATGGGCCAGGTTTTAACTATTGTGAATAATAAGTATATCGTTCTGGCAGAGCTGGATGAAACTACTATAAGTGTGAACATCGTACGCAGGAATAGTAGGGAATCGATATGGTGTCATCCAAGGACATCAAAGAGATGGAATATCTGACAGCCCAGTTCTGGCCGGCGAGAGAAACTGAGAGGTACACAGGGTGGATAATGAACTGGAATGACGGCATAACATGGAGAGCCAATAGTGTCCTTCCGCTTGGGTCAATCGAAGAGGTGCAACTTGAGGAGGCAATAAGACACGTCATCGCATTCTATAACCAGAGAGGAACGCCACCTGCTTTCAAAGTCACTGAGGCGAGCGAACCCAAGGATATAGATGAAGGCCTCGCAAATATGGGCTTTGAAAAAGGTAGGTTGACCCATATTCAGACGATGTCTATTGATGAATTGTCCAGTTTCTACCCTAAGGTTCCTGTCGACATCATCAAGGTCAATGATGACTCCATCAATACACTGATGTACGAATCAGGGATGGGAGAAGCTGCTATCGAGGCGAGGCGAGGAATCATCAACAGAATCGAGGGTGAAAAGGGAATTGCTCGCGTCATGATTGACGGCAAGATTGCAGGAGTGGGTCTTGGTGTAGTCAGAGAGAAATGGCTTGGTCTCTTCTCTATCAGAACAATTCCGGAGTATCAGCATCGTGGTGTTGGATGGTCTGTCACCTGCGGTCTGGTGATGTGGGGGGAGGACCTCGGGGCAGCAAGAGCATTTATTCAGGTCGAAGCAAGCAACACAGAAGCTCTGGAGCTCTACGAATCAATGGGTTTCGAAACCATGTACGACTACTGGTACAGAATCTTGTAAGCAGGCAGGAAATAGTCACTTTACACAAACTCTGCTCTGGAGCCATCCTTTAAGAGCAGGCTAGTATTCACTCGCCAGAATACGGATGCCAAATGATACCTAGCCACGAGCTCGCATTTTCCTGAGTGGCCACCCAGTGGGCAGTAATGACCAGAAGCTCAATAGGTAGTGACCAGTTTCATGCATCCTGAATCACTTGATGATAGTGAGGTTCCAAAGATATGCTGGATCAATTACAGGAATGTGTCCATATTGGCGAGAATCTTGGTGCAGATTTCATAGAAGCGAGATACGATGATCTTACACTGAGAACGCTTCAGCGGATTGACGACACATGGCAGGACATCCAAGTCAAATCAAGAATGGGATTTGCCATTACTGCGTATGTGGATGGCGCCTCAGGCTTTTCATTCACGTCCAGTCAAGATACAAAGGACATTCGATTGGCCGCAGAGAAGGCATATAGAATGGCGAAGGCATCCAGTAGCGCTGCAACACTGAAACTGCCCTTTGATGGCAGACCTGCTGCGAAGAGCAAGAAAACGGACACACATAAAGTGAGAATACACCCGAGGGAGAGAGACCTCAGCCACAAGATTGATTTGGTCAACAGAACCGTAGAGTCCGCGAGGGAGTACGGCGAGAACATTCGGAGTGTCCGAGGGCTATGGGGAGAGCTGTTCGGTCCAAAGATGTTTGCAAACAGTGACGGTGCCGCTCTCAGTTGGGAATTCCTTGTCACAGATTTGACCATATTAGTCACATCAAAGACGGATACAGGAGCCATGGTCAATGGATCAGACAGAAGGGGCGGAACACTGGGTCTTGAGGAGTTTGAGCGAGGTGAGTCTACTCCGGAAAAGCTAGGCGAAAACGCTGGCAAGTGGGCAAGAGAGCAGCTTTCAGCGAAGGCTTGCCCTGCAGGCAGCTTTCGTGCCCTAGTTGAGGAAGAACTTGTTGGAGTGTTGGCTCACGAGTCGTTTGGCCATCTTAGTGAGGCGGACTTCATTGTGACAGGAGGTTCGCCACTGACTGAGAAAATCGGAAAAGCACTGGGTACAGAACATGCAACGATCATTGACGGTGGAACCCCTGATATCAAGAAACATGGTGGATTGTGGGTTCCATACGATGACCAGGGTACAGCTGCAAATCAGACAGTAGTTCTGGATAGAGGCGTTCTGCGGCATTACCTGCACAACAGGGGCACAGCAAAGAAACTAGACCAGCAACCGACAGGAAATGCAAGGGCCGTGAGTTTCGTATTTCCGCCTATTCCAAGAATGACCAACACATACTTCTCTCCTGGTACACTTAGCGAAGAAGAAGCACTAGAGCTGCTCGGGACGGGGATCTATGCAATTCAAACATCGGGCGGCCAGGTCGAGGGGGATGGTAGTTTTCTCTTCAAGGCAGACAGAGGATATTGGGTCGAAAACGGAGCAGTCCAATACCCGATTCGAGAGGTTTCTCTTTCAGGTAACATCCTCCAGCTACTCTCCAGAGTTGAAGGAGCAACAAAAGAGTTGAGACTCCGATCCGGATATTTCGGGGGGTGCGGTAAGGGTGATCAATTTCCTCTTCCTGTGGGTATGGGAGGTCCCAAGCTCGTCATCAATGATGTCACGTTCGGCGGCGAGGTATGATTACTGAGGTGGTCATGAATGGATTTCGATAACGTAAAAGATGAACTGCTCTCAATTACTGATACAGGCCTCAAGTATGTCAAAGGGCTGGACAGTTCTGCAGAGTTTGAGATATATGTGCACTTTGAAAACAGGATGAATGCAGAAATTGATCAGGGCGTTGTGACTGCTCAAGATGGAGCAGTGGCTGGTAGTGCGGTTCGAGCGGCTAGGGGGAAACGGGTAGGTTTTGCTGTGGTAAGCGGAATCTCAATCGAGAGAGTGAAACAGGCTGCAAAAGAAGCCCTTGCCGTAATCAATAGTGTGAATGTCGAGGACAATCGATTTCAGGGTTTCGCTGATCCACAGGGAGCCGGAAGAGAGGGAGCTTTTGCTGATGAAATTCTGACACTCGGTACTGATGACCTCATCAGGAGTTGTCATGAGATAGTTGAGGAAGCCAGAGCAGTGGACTCCAGAGTCAGAGTTGTGACTGCAGGGGCAAAAGCATCATGGGGTAGCTACGCAATTGGCAACACACGAGGAGTACTTCGTGCAACACGCAAAAACAGAAACTCCTGTCAGGTGAATGTCTATGCAATTAGTGGAGAAGAGCGCAAAGGCGCCTTGGATTTTGATGCCTCCAGAGAACGAATCTGCCACACTGAAGGCGTGGGCAGAAACGCTGCGATACGCGCGATCAGTCTTCTAGGCGCCAAGAAAATGGGTGTTACAGCAAAGATGCAGACAATTTGGACTCCGCTCCCAGCCGCACTCTACGTTCTATCCAGCTTGGCTCAGTCCGCTGTCGGCAGGCCAGTGGTCGATGGAGTGTCCCCGCTCTGCGATAGGATTGGAGACACAATTGCTTCAAAGAAGTTCTCGATTATCGATGATGGCCAAGATCCCCTAGGATTGGAAACAGATGCAATAGATGCAGAAGGAATTCCGCAGAGGAGAAATCCAATTGTAGAAAGAGGCATACTGAAGAACTTCCTGTTTGACAACTACTTCGGAAAAGCCTATGGCCTTGAATCTACCGGCAATTGCACGAGAGGTGGAAGTGTTTTTGGTGGAGGCACTCCCTATGAGAGTAGACCTACAGCATCCACGAAGTGGCTGGAAGTGGTGCCTGGAAAGAAGAATGAAGACGATATCATTTCCTCCATCGATGGAAAGGCAATACTAATCCGCGACTTTCCTCTCGGTATCTTCCATTCAAGTGTAGAGACAGGGGACTTCTCCTGTGTGGCAACATCTGCATTCTTGGTCGAGAATGGAGAACTGAAGGGGCCCGTTGAGCCCGTTTCAGTCGCTGGCAACTACTATGAGGGACTCAAGAATCTTCGAGAAGTGGGAAACGATCCCCTCCTTATTCCCTATGGCATAAACATGCCGACTCTTGTCTTCGACGATTTCTCTATAGTAGGCTAGAGTGAACGGATGTAGGTCAGAAGACTTTTCCATGTGTGTCCAGATTCGCGCTTTGGAGGATTAGAGTGCGAACAGAAGCAGCGTTAAACCAGCTCCTAATATAGGAGAGGAACGCAACGAGTTTGGATTCCATTGAAACTCAAAGCAATTACTCTACTTTCCCTAGTTGTGATGATTTCTGTTGTTCCAGTCCCAGTTCTCATGCCCGCAGTACAGGGTCAGGCAATCAGTGATATCAAGGTGCTGATGCTCATTGCAGATTACTTCGGGTGGAATTACTTTGACGCAATGGAGTTGCTTGAATCATGGGGAGTCAATGTCACCACAATTGCCGACTCCTTGGATACCGATGTGCCCTCATGTTTGAACCAAGAACCTCGAGGAACAATTGCAGACCTACTCCTGAATCAGGTCGACAACAATATTCTGAATCAGTTTGATGCATTATTCATTCCTTCTGGCGGCCAGTGGAACAGCCTAGTCCAAAGTCCGAGGGCGCTTGAGTCCATAGAATATGCCCACGATAATGGTCTCTTAATCGCTGCAGTCTGCATTGGTAACAGGGTTCTTGCAGATGCAGACAATATCGTGAATGGTTCAAGTGTTGTCGGCTATCTAGCCGCTAATGTGTACATGGCAGAGGCCGGAGCAATAGTGAGAACAGGATACCGCACAGTCATAGACAATCGCTTCATCACAGGCGGCACTGGTGGAGGCCCGACTGGAGGAGGAAATGAAGCTGCACCAACAGAGGAAGTCTGCCTAGCTCTGGTGCGGGAGGGATTGGGTTATTCATTCAAGGAATCAGCAAGCATTGAACCTCTGACAGCACCTATTGGTACCACCTTTACCATCACTGCGGAGATCACAGACCTTGATGACCAACCTGTGGCAATATCCTCAGGCAATCAAAACATCTCAGAGGTAAATGCTCGAGTATATACCAAAAACAATAGGACGCTCACTGATATCATCGAACTCCTCGATGATGATGACGATGGAGTGTATTCGGGTCAATTCACTGCTTCGGCAAACGGTGAGTTTGTAGTCGATATCGAAGTCGAGGATACGAATCACACTCTTGAGATTGAGAGAGAGTCTGTGAGTTTCTCTGTTGGCATGAACTATGCAGTTGATCCACTTACACTAGGACTCGTCGCTGCAGGTACACTCATTGTGGCGGCAGTTATCATCGCCGTTAAGAAGAAGTAGAAATGCTTGGCTATTCTTGCTCTCTCCTTCCAGATTCTGGCCTGAAATCGTTCTACCCGATGACTCCGGAATCATATAGCTGGCTCGGAGAGGAGAGCAGCAGATAGAGCTGCCACCCGGTGCTTTCCGTGATGCGTGGAGTATTTCTGCGTGTGTCAGTAGCTGTACTTTCTTATGTTAGCCTCAGTCAATCGCAAGGATAGGAGAAGAAAATCAGGTCCGTGAGACCTTAGAATCTGACCAACCTCGATGAGAATACCAGGCGTTTGATCTCGAATGTACTCGAAGAGATCTTCCTCTGATTTGCTCAGGGCTTGACACATGTTCTTCATGTGCTCGTGAACTGCTCCTTTGCTGATCCGACCAGTTTCACGCAGCATGCAGTTCTCCAGCGCGGCTTGGATTGCCACTCCGACACTTTCTGAACTTGAGAAAAGGTCTTCTGATACCCTAGTAGATGCCCTTGCCTTCTCTAACGCAGGTCTGGCTTTGACACTACCCAAGGCAAGACGGATCTCATCCAGCGGAACATTCGGATACACAGACTTCCCGAGATCCTTGTCTGCCAGGAGCCGTTTGTACCCCTTCATGCCATGAAGGCGTACTGGAGAAATGAATCCCTTGGCCTCCATCTCTCTAAGGTGCGACTGGAATGTATCCCGAGGGACAAGAGAGCGCGCGGCTGACAAATGCAGAAAGCGCTCGTATAGGGTCTCCTCTAACTCCACAATGGACCAGCCAAAGGAGCGGATGATATCCAACTCTATTGCATTTGGCGGCTCTGCGTGCATCCCTCTTTCTGGCAACACTTTCCCTCGACAAATGGTTGACTAGACATTCGTCAAGAAATCTAATAAAACTATCACTTCAAACATTTGCTAAGGAAACTCAGTCCTCTGCTGCAGAAAGGGCCATCATGCGCAAGAGCCCGGGATTTGCACGGATGCTACGCGTTTGCACAGCTCATCACTGAATGACCATCGATGGGCTGCCTACAGCAAGAATACAGCTAGAATGCCTGTGAGAAAGACGCCGTCCCATGTTCCAGCTCCCCCGATGGAGGCACTTCCTGTCCTGAGATTGGATAGTTTTCCTAGATTCAAGATATCCGCACCTATGAGAGTGCCAAGTGTTCCGGACACATAGGCTATTGCATAGCCATTATACGCACCCGGAGCGACTGCTAGCAGTACTATAGTCACAAAGACAGCCACAAGTGCGGGGAGGAATCCTGGAGTGAGGATACCAACATCCGGTTGTATCCTTGCCACTCTATGGACAACAAGCGTGACAACTGTGACAGCGATTAGGAATTGCAGGAAAGCAACTAAATTCATGAATATGAGGTACGTGCTCACCGCGACGGGAATGACAGCGCCTCCCAAATTGATGCTGATCCGGGTCTTGCCAGGGCAATCAGGCTGAACGACTTGATAGCTAACGCCCCAGTACTGAACATGTGGAGCCTCGGTACAGGGAGTTGAGTCTGATTCAATCGTGTATAGCGGTATGTTGATCAGGCTCCCTAATAGCGAGCCGGGAATAATTATGATAGCCAGCCATATTGGGATGCCAAGTTGCACAAAAGCTATATCCACAGCTTGAAGGAAGAATAAGCTGAGAATCGTGAACGCAAGGATTGTAAATACAGAGAAGCTGCCTCTTCCGTGCTGCAACCGTACCTGACTCATTTAACCACCAATTCCTGTTTCTCATACATCCACTTTTTAGAGTTGGTATATGATGCATTCCAGTCTAGCGGGCTTCACAACCAGGCGATATTTGGTGGCTATTGACGTTTCCGACAAGACTTCGAGCACCGCAGGACTCATTCCGGAATAGATATGGAAGAAATCGATGGAGCCGGCTCAGGGATTTGCACCCTGGTAGAAGAGATCTGCAGTCTCTCGCGTAGCTGCTCCGCCAAACCGGCTCGTCTAGACCTTCCAAACGCTACTCTTGTTTTAAGTATGTCGGCAAAAACTGCGCATATCTTTTCAAATGCAGTGATACCAGATGCAATCACTACGATAGTATTTCAATTGGCTTTTATCTCCGATAATCTTACTACTTCAGTAGTTGATTAAGAGAATATCCAAGATGACAGACATGGAAGACGAAGTGAAAAGAGATCTCACTGTGATTTTCGACGAACGTCTACCCAGAAAGTCAAAGATAGCCTTTGGCCTATCTCAAGCTTCCATTAACCTTCTTGAGGTCATTGCTCTCGGTTCCGCTATCACGTTTTATTACAATATAGTGCTAGGTCTGAGCGAAGAATGGATTTCCCTTGCTTGGCTCCTTTTTGCCTTCTGGAACGCTCTCAATGACCCCTTGTTCGGTATTCTACAAGAAAGGATCAATACAGATATCGGCAGGCGAATCCCTGTCCTGCGCTTCGGCGCACCGTTCTATGTTCTTACTTTCATTATTTGCTGGTTCCCACTCATGGAGAACACGGAAATAGCCCTGTTCTGGAATCTGCTACTGGTCCTCTTCTTATTCGATTCCATGTTCACCATGGTCGGACTAGTAATAACTGCACTGCCTGCTGAAATGTGCATTACGCAGGAAGCCAGGTCCAATCTCAGCTTGTACAGCGTGATTCTGGGATCTTTCGGTGGTCTATTGGGAATGGTACTCCCGTTGATCTTACTCACCAGTGAATCATCAACCGAGCTGAATCCTCTCTTCCAGCCAGTAATGGTACTAGTAGCGATAGTCGCTGGGGTAGTCTTGTTCTTTTCGAGTTACGCCCTGACCGAAAATGAGTATGCAAGGACTGAAGAGCCATTGGGTTTCATTGAATCGATGGTCAAGGCAGTCAAGAATAGGGAGTTTCTCGCATTCGAAGCCATGAATTTCCCTCATGAAATGGCTTTTACGATAGTAATTGGCTCCATGATATATTTCGTGCAATACGTGCTGAGGCTACAGGGTTTCCTGGCTTCTATCCCATTATTTGTTATTTTTATCCTCATGCTACTTTTCAGTTTCCTTGCCGATAGAATGGTGAAACGACGGGGTTTGAAGAAGGTCTACATCATCGGGCTGATGCTAACCAGTGCGGGTCTGATATTGCTATGTTTTTCAGGTAGCTGGCTAGTTGCAGTAATGATCAGTCTTGTAGTAGTCGGAATAGGTCTGGCGCCGGTCATCTTGATTTGGTCCCCGTTATTGGCTGATGTGATCGACAACGATGAAATATTAACTGGCAAGAGGCGGGAAACAACCTATGCAGGCATGAACGCGCTGATCACGAAACCCGCTATCTCCATAGCTAATGCATTGTTCTTGCTGGTCATTAGTGGATTTGGATTTGATAATACCCAGGCTGTACAATCAGCTTCAGCGATACTTGGAATACAGATAGGATACGCATTAGTTTCTGCACTATGCTTCATAATCAGCGCAATCGCATTGTGGAAATGGTACAGGCTGGACGGCAAAGAGTGGGTCGCTAAGAAGGTCGAACTAGGCAAGATACATCTGCAGAAAGAAAAGGAGTACATTGATCGTCTTCAGAAAGAAGGAAAGACATCCAAGGTTTACCAGAAACTCTACAAAGAGCCACAAGAATGAAAGATATAGTCTACGAAAAGTACTGACCTCCAGAAGTTCTCAAGAATCAAAAAAGCTGGAGGCAGACAACTGAATGGAAAGCCATCCTTGTCAGCACGACTATACCAAAGTGATTAAATATAGTTAATCATTACAAGACAGTTGGTGGACAACAACACCAATGGAGAGAAATATATGAAAACTGAAACGGCACAGAGAATATTGTGGTTCGCGATAATCTTCATCGTCCTAACCATTATATTGACGGTATTTGCAGGGATTGGGGTTCTCCTTGCATTCTCAATGATCGACTTAGGCTCCTTCATCACCGACCCTACAGTCCTAGCATTCATTCAAGATTACCCACTACTAATCCCGATAGTGATATGGATCTTAGCAGGTCTCCAAATCATCTATCTCGCCATCATCTACATGTGGCGGAAAGAACCACTCCGACATAGAACCGGATTTACAATTGTCGGTATACTCAACCTACTCATGGGCTTTAGCCTTCCTGGATTATTCATCCTTCTTCCGGGACTTCTTTTAGAAGATCAGTAGATCCCTAGCCAGGAGACCATATTACGGTCTCCCTACCCTTTTTTTCTGCGGCTCCCATCTATCCGACATAGACCACAATTCCATATCATTGGTGCAAGTGTGAATGACTTTGGGAGAATCAAGCATATTGCTTCACCCGACCAAGAGGCAGCGCATTCTTGATTCCCGTTCTAGATCCCCTTCAAGCGGGCAAGAAGAATACCTCCCATAATATCAAAGTCAACTGCATTAGGGGTGTGCATAGACTTTGACAAGTACATAATCCTCCTTTGGAGTAGGTTTCTCCAGCTCTTCCAGTTGAAGGACATCCGGAGGCTCGCATTCTGCGTATACAACTGCTTCGACCTACACTTACCGTCCTCCTACAGGTTCTGCTTGAGTTCCTGGGCAAACTCCTCCGCATGTTTGAGGTCTTCAGCATTGGGTCTGCCTTTGTTCATTCCTCCAAAAAACCTCAAGAAACCATTAGTATTGAAACCAAGACATGCGAATTCATCAACTATCAGGTAGCCCTTTGATTGCAGTATTCCCCGGAGGGGCGAGTGGTCTTTGGCGATTTTGTCAGTGTTTATCATTGCACTCGTTGAAAAGATGAATGCCTTCCTGTCGGTGAGGCGTGGAAGTCTATTGGCTAGATCAAGCAGAGTTTCGTGGTGTTTATCACCATAGATCCCAGAGCCAAAGCCTACAAGACCATACTCCTGAAGCTCTGATGGTTCTACTTGTTTTGGCGTCTTGATTTGCGCATCAAGAACTTTCGCGAAGGCATTGGCAATCTTCTCGGTATTCCTATGATGATATGAATACACAATCAATAGAGATTTCATTCACAGCCACTCTCTTCGCTGGAAAGTCCTTTGCATTCGAGAATCAGTCATCTACAACTTATCAGCTGATTCAGGGTTCTTTTTTGTTTCGCCTCTAATCCACCATATGAAGTACAACGCAATAGGGACACCGAATATCAACAGATCCCAGAAGACTGCAGCAAGGAATGAGTATACCCAGTCATTGAATGTCCATGTTTCGAAGGATAGGTTCCACCGACCATCGAACCATACCACAATTAGCCATGTCAATCCGACCAAGAATCCGAAGGCATCGCTCCCTTCACGCTTACCACGTCGGTGCCATCCTGCCCGTTCTTCCGCCGGAAGTCCTCTGTACCATTTAACAAATATAACGGCAACTACTAGTATAACCCAACTTCCCACAAGGACTAGTTCCCAAAAGATCAGATGCAGAATGAATGTAATCACAGCACCTATTGACCATTGGCCAAGCACGAGTGGCACGAGTCCAGTTGCTTGAGCCGTAGCCACAAACCAAAGCAGTACAAGAAGTGCTCCAATTGCAGCTCCAGAGAAGAGCACTGCTAATACGATCACCATCTTCCAATGTCGTCTTAGAAATCTCTTCTCAACTTCACCCGGTAGCGCCTTGTCAGTATTCATAATTCAGAACTCCATTACTCGGAAGCTGTTTTGTAATCTAATAAACACGACCATCTCCATGGGCCTCTCTCGTCTGACCTTCCAATTACCTAGGTCACGAAATGATGAATTTAGGAAATTCAAGGGGCATGTGGAAAGAGTACCGATCTAACAGGTATGATTCACTTCGTATGAGTCATTGGAGCCAGAGTGATGAGCAATTCATTCCTTGGAGAAGCCCCCATGATGGAATTCGATCCTGCACTTGACACCAGCATTCTTGCATTCTGTCTCAATTGATTCTGCCACTTCATTCCAAAGAGATTGATCCATCCGAATGCGTCGATAGTAATCAGAAAGGGCAGGATACTTGCTGTCGATCAATTTCATTATTCGAGGTATGTTGTGACCTCGAAAATTCAGATTCTCAAAACGAAAATCATCAGTGATTCGACTCGCCGTTTCAATGACCTTCTTCCAGTCTGAGACCCTCGGAAAAATCGGTGAAACGAAGACATAGGTCGAGATACCCTTGTCAGCAATTCTCCTCAGGGCATTTAGCCTGTCTGCCGGTCTTGATGCACGTGGCTCAATAATGCCTGCTAGTTCGTTATCGAGAGTATTCAGAGAGACTCCGACTTCAATTCTTTCGAATTGCTCGAATAAGTCGGCGTCACGTTCCACTAGTTTCGACTTGGTCAGAACTTGGATATCTGCCTTGGTTCCAATGAGCTGTCTTAGGATTCGCCTGGTATTCTCATACTTCACTTCGAGAGGCGTATAGGGATCGGTGACCGAACTCAACAAGAGAGTCTTTCCATCATACTTCTCTGGTCTGATTTTGTCCAGTTCAAATTGCTTTACATCCAAGAATTCTCCCCATATATCCCCTGCGTGATTGGTGAAGCGTTTCATGAACTCTGCATAGCAGTAGATGCAACCATGTTGACAGCCTACATAGGGATTGGCAACGAAATCTATCCCGGGTATGTTGCTCCTGCTAATGATGCTCCCTGCCTTGATAGATGCGACTTTCATTATTCTCAGAATTAACCTCGGGGCATGCACTCTTGAATATTGATATACGGCTCTTGCGTAGTGTTTCTATCTAAGAAACGCCTTCAGGCAAATGAATTGCAAACTCACAGTAGTCGTCACCCTTTGTGAGTGCCTTGACAACCTCAATCTTCAACGGAGTCTCAAGAATTCCTTCGAAGAGTCTTCTCGGCCATCCGGCTGCACAATAGCAGAACGTGCCCGGCATCTCATCCCAGAAATCTTCTAGCAGCGGACAGAAGCAGGCAGCATGCATTCTCTCTTTCTTCGTCATGGCTTTCTCAAAGGCTTCCTTTCTAGCAGGAGCTTTCCTGTCGTAGATGATATTTCCCTCTCGGCGCATTTTCGGGTAGAAGAAGTGCCCGTCCTTCATGGCCTGAATTACTGTATCGATACTCTTTGTCACTCTATACAGATCTCTCATTGCTACGATTAGTTCAGCAGGGAATTCATGACCGCAGCATGAGAGAGCCTCATACTTCTGTTCCTCTGTGGCTATCTTGTCAAGTTTCGTTAGAGCATCCTTGATGACCAATGCACGTTTGGGTTGCTCAGTTTCTAAAGCAAGTTCTTTGAAACCGCCAAGAACGCGGTCTTTCTTTTTCTTTCCCAAGACACGTTCAAGGTGATACGCCAATTTGCTCTCCCAACCGACAAGCATGGCTTGAATTTCAACAACAGTATTCTCGGGATTCTCAAGGTCGAGAGCTATGAATACTTCTCTTCCATTCTCCTGAATGGGATGTCCGTGTCCGTATACTTCAGGTACAAACTTGCGATAGGTCTTCTTGATGTCCTCATAGGTTCCTTTGTGAAGGGCAGTGGCAGCGATTCCGCCCTCTATGGTGACAACTTCGAACTTCCCGCTTTCAATCGGTCTAGACAATGGGAGACAGACATCCATTGTCACCCCTTTTTCATCTGTCAACGGAAAGTGCAGCACAACAAAAGGATCGCTAGCCGCGGCAAGTCCAGCGGCTTGTTTCAATCCGACAAACAACTCAGGGAGATCCTCTACGTTTCCGTGAATGCGATGCATCAGCACGAGAGTATCTTCGATCTTCTTGTATGTCACGCCCATTTCAAACACCCAATGTTGCATCATCTGAAAATGCCATGGCTAATTAAGCTTGGACTTCACAGCAATGACCACAACTACTGTGCTGCATCAGCGACCGTTCCAACTTCCTTTATCTGTTTCATTCTCTTCGTGTATTTGAATGACACCAAAAGAACAACAACTCCAATGGCTATCAGAATCAATGCTGCTATGAAACTACCTCTGTAGGCGTCTGCATTCGATAATCTGCCAGCTATTAGAAAGTCTGCAATTGGACCCGCGATCAATGTTGCAGCAATTCCCCAGCTCAGGAAAAAGGTCGCGTTGTAGTAAGCGAAGAGACGGCCTCTGTATTCTTGGGGAGCCATTCTGGCGACTATAGAGTAGCTAGATGATTCTATGACTACTTGCGACGCACCAATGAAGAACGAAGCAAGAAGAGCCAATGAGAAGGTGGGCGTAACTACGAGCCAGGAGATACCTGCGAGTGACAATATGACGCCAAACATCATCACCTTGTTGTCGTCAGCTTTGGTAACAATGAATCCAACCATGAGCCCAGATGACATTGCGGCTATACTCCCGACATTGCTATAGACTGCAATCTCTCCTCCGGTTGCATTGAATGCTGTCGGGTCTGCCAGAAAAAGGCTGGTGATAATCGCAATTGAGTTTCTCCCGAAATTCACAAACGTCAATGCCATAATGAAGATCAAGTACCCAGTGCGGAGCTGTGATGGAAGGTCACTAAGTGCATGGTTTTCGGAAGGTTCATTCTTATCGAATCTCTCAGGTTGTTTCTCTCTTCCAAGGCGAATCGAGAAGTAGACAAAGACACCTGAGAATATCATAATGGCTGCTGCGATGCTGAAGATGCTACCGTTGGCAAATCCTGCACCACTTTCATAGAGAAAGCCCCCGAGCATTGCACCTCCGACTCCGCCAAATCCCCCGATGATTGAGAGCTGCCCCATTACCTTTTTTCTCTCATCAACTACTGTCAACTCGGAAACCAATGCAGACCATCCAACATTTGACATACTCCAGAATATCTCAATCCCGCCCAAGCAGAATATTATCATATATCCCGCAATAATCAACTGACTCAGACCGAGAAAGAACATGTATCCGAAGATCATGAATAGGTGACCAAATCCTGCCAGAATCTCTCCCACGACGACGAACTCTGTAGGTTTTCGGTATCTATCGAGCAAATTACCCCAAAGAAGTGATTGAGCGAGCGCATTGGCAATCATTCCCACAGTAGCCATCAAAGTTACTTCTGTAGTTGAGAGACCAAGGGTTCTTAGATAAATCGACAAGAAAGTGTAGACTATGGACCTTCGGAAGTGGGCAAGAATCTGAAAGGTTGAAAGCCCGCTGAATTCCTTTCCTCTGAGCTTAGAATATTCGAAAAACCTCAACTTGAGATTTCAGCAGCGTCCGCCGTCTTAAATACAATTTCCTGACATGAGTCTTCTGCGAACTCGAACCACCATCATTGTGTGATATCAGCCTATCTCGGTACCTCGCAGAGAGAGGCAATGACTTAGTATCTGCTGAAACACCTATTCTGCATCCAAGACGAGTACTTTAGGGAGCTTGAGCAGTTTCCCGTAGTTTCTACCAGTGGTCCCTCCCCTGAAAAGCAGCTTTCTCTCTCCGAATCTGTTTTTTGTAAGCATCATCTTCATCGTCGAGTATGTCTTGTTTGTGAAGTACATCATATCTTCAGGGTCAGATATCAGCTCCAAGTCATAGTTATCCAGCTTGCCTCTGTTGAGAATATAGTTGCCGCCTTCTGCAACCAGATTCACCCACATTATGAATTTCTCTTCTACATGCAAGCCTATGTTTATCCTAGCTCGGTACTCGTCAAGAGTCTTGGTGTTCTCGAGATTCTTCCGCTTGTCAGCGATAACATCCTCTATTACGGACTTGAATGTGAAGAACAGGGTTTCTTGTGCCGCTTCATCCATCATTTTTCACCTAGTGTCTAATAGAATTGTGTGTCAATCAGGGTCGATGAGCGTACTAGCTCCTTAGCGGCATCCGTGGCCTTGAGGATTTTGGCCATATCTCCCACGATTCTTGCCTGGCCACTGAGAAGCCCGCGGACAGGATCCAACTCGCCTTTCAGGATTTTCAACCAAGCATCATACTTGGCTTCATAGACGTATTCTACAGCAACCTTACCTTTGCTACTCGCACTCTCACCGGCTTTCACGACTTGGTACTCAGCTTCCGATTTTATGGGCTTTACGCCAGTGCATTTGCCGTGAGTCAGCCCGATGAAAGCAAAGATATCATGGTCCAACTTGCCGCTGGCTCTGACGATGAAGATGAAATCACCAGTCCACCACGAAGCAGCTTTGGCATAGGCCTTGTTGTTGTTGAGTGCGTCCTTATAAAGATCTAACCATTCAGGTGACATGAATTTCGGCATGGTAATCAATCCCTAATGCATCACTGATCATAATCATTCGATTGAATGTTCCTGTAACAAGAGCATCTGACTGATAAATAGAGCTTAGGGAGGTCTGAGGCTACTGAGATACACGAAGAACCTCGCCTTTACCTCACCTACTGGCGCCTCGCCTGCTTTGATGAACATCAGCCTTTTAAAAGCGTGTGACTTCGTTTCCTGAATAGTAAGGGGTCCACTTCATCATGTACGGCTACATGGGCAAAATCCTGCGTATCAATCTGGCCACTTCTAGAATAACTGAGGAATTCCCTGATGAAGAAACCCTACGGAAATACCTCGGTGGTGCAGGATTAGCCACTAAAATCCTACTCGACGAAACTAAGAAAGGCATTGATCCCCTTGGACCTGAGAACAAACTCATCTTCATGACCGGGCCTCTTACGGGTACGAATTCACCCAGCACGGGACGATATAGCGTAGTGACAAAGTCACCCCTCACGAACGGATGGGGTCAGGCGAACTCGGCAGGATTCTGGGGGAGAGATTTCAAGCGCTCAGGTTTTGATGGCATAATATTTGAGGGAAAGGCACCAAGACCGGTCTATCTGCTCACTGAAGATGGAAAAGCAAGGCTGCTCGATGCATCCAAGATATGGGGAAAGAACACCTCTGAAACAACGAGAATCCTCAGAGAGAAACATGGATCCAAATTCAACGTCGCTTGCATTGGTATTGCAGGGGAGAACCTAGTCAAGTACGCAGCAATCATGAACGACTGCGATGAGGAGAACTGGGGTCGTGCAGCGGGACGGTGCGGCGTTGGCGCAGTCATGGGTTCAAAGAATCTGAAAGCAATAGCATCGAAGGGGACACTGGACATCCCAATTGCAGATTCAGATGCATACAAGCAGGAGGCAAAGCAGAGGTTTGACTGGGTGAACCAAAGCCTTCTGAAGATGACCCTTGAGGTTTATGGTACAGCTACGATGGTTGACCTAGTCAATGTCAAGGGAGGCATCCCGACTCGAAATTGGCAGACTGGTGTCTTTGAGAACGCAGAGAAGATTAACGGACAGGCAATCAATGACAACATCCTCGTGAAACGGAAGCCGTGCTTTGCTTGTCCTATCCATTGTGGGAGAATTGCAGAGATCAAGGAAGGACCATTCAAGAGCAAAGGAGAAGGCCCGGAATATGAAACTCTCAGCTCATTTGGGACCATGTGTGGTGTGGACAGCCTAGAGGCCATCACGCTCGCACACTTCCTGTGCAATGAGTATGGCATCGATACAATCTCTGCAGGGAACACTGTCGGGTTTGCCATGGAGTGTCGCCAACGCGGCATTCTGAAAGATGAGGACCTTGACGGTATGGACTTCTCCTGGGGAAATGCACAACTTATCGTTGACATTGTTCACAAGATTGGAAAACGTGAAGGAATAGGAGACCTCCTTGCTGAAGGGACCATGAGAATGGCTGAGAAGTTAGGTAATGGGTCCGAGAGGTTCGCGATGCATGTCAAGGGACTGGAGCTTCCGGGTTATGACAGTAGAGCAGCCAAGATAACTGGACTTGCCTATGCTGTCGCCAATCGAGGTGGAGATCACATCACAGCATATATTGAAGGACCTGCTTTTCTTTCAATGCCTTTCATGATCGTCGAGGATGCGGATGTGGGAGACCCATTATTGGAAATCCCAGAGATAGCACTAGTCGTCAAGAACTTCGAGGACGCGTTCGGTATCTTTGATGCCATTGGCGGGTGCAAATTCATGGGGATGGTGCTCACTACTGACGACTGGGCGAAACTGATCTCCACATTGATGGGCTATGAGTTCTCTGCTGATGACTTTCGCAGGACAGGTGAGAGAATCTACAACTTAGAGAGGGCATACATTCTGAGAGAAGGGTTTACGCGAAAAGATGACACATTGCCTCGACGGTTGCTGGAGGATCCGATGCCTGAAGGACCAGCCAAGGGGCACGTTGTGAACCTAGATGTTCTCCTGAATGCGTACTATAAGTATCGTGGATGGGATAGTCAAGGCAGACCAACCACGGAAAAACTGAAGGAGCTGGATTTGGAATGGGTTGCTGGTTCAATCCCCAAATATGAGGATTTCAAGAGAAGAACCAGAGGGGCAAAAACAAAACAAATCACTGCTTCCGATAACGACACAGCAGCACTGGTATCAACAACATCGGCAGAAATCATCGCCGGCAGACCATGGTTGAGCAGCTACAAAATAGGTCCTTTCAAACTCAAGCATTCGATGGCTCCGTATCCTGAGATGAATGTCTACAAGTTCCTCGAAGACTCGGCAAGGGACTTTCCGGATATTGAAGCCTGTGAGTACCTGGACCAGCACTTGACGTACCAGGAATTGAAGTTGAAGGTTGACAAGCTTGCCTCGGCGTTCGTAGCACTTGGTGTGAAGAAAGGAGATGCAATTGCCACTGTACTTCCATCATGTCCTGAATTCGTAATAGCCGACTACGCCGCAATGAAGATTGGAGCCATCCACGTTCCTCTGAGCATCATGCACAAGGAAGACGACTTGTTGTATGAACTCAAAGAGAGTAAGGCCGAAATCGTAGTGTGTTCGTCCAGACGTGTCGAAAGAGTCAATCGAGTGAAACCGGAAACGAATGTGAGAATTGTCATCTACATTCCTACAAGAGTATTTCCGGACTACGAATATCCTGACGTGGAAAAGATAGAAGATGACAACTATTTCCTTCTCAGTGACTTGATAGAACAATACGAGCCACATGTCGGAACTGTCGAGATCAACCCAAAGGAGGATATCGCTCTACTGCCCTTCACTGGCGGCACCACGGGACTTCCAAAAGGAACTCTGTTGACGCACTACAATCTGACAAGTGCAGTCATACAGTCAATTCAATGGATGATGGATCCTCTAAAGGAGGGTATCATAGGACAGAGTGCTGGTCTGATATGTGTTCCCATCTTTCACGCGTACGGTCATTGGGCTGTGCATGCATGCTTGTCATGGGGAATGAAAATATACCTGATTGACCCGCGCGATATCTCAAGAATTGCTGACATTATCAACAAACATCGTCCGTTCGTTGTGTTTGCAGTCCCAGCTCACTATACCATGCTGAGCAAGTTCGACTTGAAGAAGGGGCAGATATTCTACTACTCAGGTGCAGCGGCACTTCCTGCTGATGTTGCGGAGGAATTTGAGGAGAAGACAGGAGTGCCCATGGGCGAAGGCTATGGCGCGACAGAGACATCAGCTGTTGTCACAATCAACGTATCTGCGCTTTCGAAAGTCACTGGCTTCATGAGCGAAACAAAGAGGGGCATCGGTGTCCCTATTCCTGATACAGAAATCAAGATCGTCGACCCCGAAACTGGCAAAGAGCTTCCGCTTAGCGAACGGGGAGAAATCTGGATCCGTGGACCGCAAGTGATGAAGGGATACTTCCCAACTCCTGGAAGTGGACTAAGGGAAGGCGGTTGGTTGCCTATGGGCGATATTGTCGAGATGGATAGTGATGGCTACTTCAGGATTGTAGACCGGTTGAAGGATATGATCAATGTCTCGGGCAACAAAGTGTACAGTAGGATCATTGATGACATCCTTTACGCACACGAAGCGGTCGATGTTGCAGGTGTGATAGGGGTTCCTGACCCTGAGAGACCTGGAAGCGAGAGAGTGAAGGCCTTTGTCCAGTTGAAACATGAATACAGAGGCAAGGTCTCAGAGCAGGACATCATTGACTACTTGAGGGAGAGGGTGAAACCATATGCTGTACCCAAATGGGTGGAATTCAGAGATGAACTGCCCATGACTATGGCAATGAAGCTCTTCAAGAAGAAGCTTAGAGAAGAAGAGCTGTCGAAAACAGGCTAAGCAAGAAATGCCAGCAGCTGTATTCAATACAAAACGACTGTAAGTGGAGCTTGGTGTGTGAGATGCAAGACAAAAAACCTACTGAGGACGAGATGGTCAAGTTT
>PRDH01000016.1 GCA_003345545.1 Candidatus Thorarchaeota archaeon | reverse complement strand
GTTCCAATGCACTTGTTCATTCCTGAGGAGATACGGGCAAAAATGAATGCGTAGACTTGATACCTGATTGGTACAGACTCAATGGTCTTTGTTGCAGCATTGAGAGTCAAGGACAGAACAGCCAGTGTATTACAAGTAATAGAACGTAGTCATGAGATGAAATTCGAAGGTTTCAGGAGCACCAACCTGGACGGTTCTTACCAAGACGTTCACATCGCAGCGTATCGCACGTAAACAGCTTTTTATCTGGAGCGCCCAAGGCCTCTTCTTGGGGCCGCTAGTCTAGCCCGGCTATGATGTCTCGTTTACACCGAGAATCCGATTGAGTCACCGACTCATCGGAATCGAAGGTCGCTGGTTCAAATCCGGCGCGGCCCACCACAATCTCAAACATCATCAAAGAATTCAAGAGCGCTTCCAATAATCTCTCAAAAAAGACTGGGCACATACTTGTGCGGGAGTAGCCAAGCCTGGTCAAAGGCGGCGGACTTAAGATCGTTTGAACAACGGGGTCACGATATGATATCCGCTCTCGTAGGAGTCCGCGAGTCCGAACCTCGCCTCCCGCACTCCATCTTAACCATGAAACCATATGCCAAACCCTAAAAAGAAACCATGGAAACCCGCTACTATAATGCCAACTCAAACGCTCATCTCGTCATTGGGACTAGTCCTATTGATGGAGCTTGGCGATAAGACCATGCTGACCACCATGTGTCTTAGTGCACAGTATCGTCGACCTAAGTTGGTGCTTCTTGCAACTATCGCAGCACTTGCCATCTCCTCAGCAATGGCAGTCATCTTGGGCTTCATTCTTTCTGGTACTCTCTCTATTGAGATTATTACGTACATATCAGGTATCATGTTCCTATCATTGGGTATCTTCACCCTTGCAAGATCAAATTCCGAAATACCCGAAACTTGCGATAATCCAGGCACGCTCTTTGGGATGTTCTCTCTTGTGCTATTGTCTGAGCTTGGTGATAAGAGCCAGATCACGATTCTTGCTTTGGCTGCCCAGTCGCTGTTTCCAATCATTGTCTTTGCTGGTGCCGTCATTGGATTTCTAATTGTCAATTCGCTTGGTGCGTTTGCTGGAAATCGCGTAGCTCAACGTATTCCCCTAAGGATTGTGAAGAGAGTAGTCGGAACAGTCTTCATACTATTCGGACTGCTCATCATTTTTGGAATCCTCTAGGTTCTATCATTTATGACGAAGCCTTTATGACCGAGCTATCCTGTTTGAGTTTCAGCTCGAAGGTGAGAAAGTCATTGAGTCTTGAAGATTCGGGTTACAGCGGTCTAGTTCTGGAGAAACTCTCCAGCTCCAGAATACAAATCGGCGATACAATAAGCGTCACGAAAGATGGGGTTGAACACACAGGAGTACTCATGCCGCGAAGTCAGGTCGGTAGTGACTCAATACACGTTGTCATCAAACTGACGAGCGGTTATAATATCGGTATACGAATGAGTCAAGAAACGGTCGTACATCGAATCAAGCCTAGAGGAAGAAGACAAGCTGCCCCGACAGAAACAAGAATCGAAACTGAGGGGTTACCTCACATTTCCATTCTAAGTACTGGTGGCACAATCGCCAGTAAGGTCGATTATCGTACTGGAGCAGTCAATCCAGCTTTGACCGCACAAGATCTCTATGATACTGTTCCCGAACTCCAAAACTATGCCAATGTTCATGCCAAGGTCCTCATGAGTGTGCTCTCTGAGAATATTCGGCCCACCGATTGGACGAAAATTGCACGCGCCATAGCCCTAGAGATAGAGTCTGGTGCCGATGGAGTTGTGATAGCTCACGGAACTGACACACTTGGATTCACGGCAGCAGCTCTCTCGTTTGCTCTCCGAAGTCTTCCTGTTCCTGTCGTCCTCGTGGGGTCTCAACGGTCTTCAGATCGACCCTCCTCAGATTCTGCAATGAATCTTACAGGAGCAGTCACTCTCGCCGCAAGGGCCAATGCTGCTGAGGTCATGGTCCTAATGCATGCGGAAATTGGAGACAGCTATCTTCATGCCCACAGAGGAACGAGGGTTCGCAAGTTACATACAAGTCGACGCGATGCTTTTCAATCTGTAAATAGTCGCCCGCTCTTTAGAGTCACTGAAACAGAAATAGTTGAACTGAATCCTCCATTACTAAGGCGCGAACTGGAGCGCAAGCTTGTACTAAAGCCCAAATTCGAGGAAAAAGTGGCGCTGGTAAAGACATACCCAGGGGTTGAGCACAGTCTTCTAGATCACCTGATTGATACCGGCTATAGAGGTTTCATAATTGAAGGGACTGGTCTTGGGCATGCACCAGATAGTTTACAATCCTCAGTCAAGAGGGCGATAGATGCAGGTGTTGTCGTGGCAATGACAAGTCAGTGCATCTTTGGACGCACCGATCTGAACGTCTATCGTTCGGGAGTTGAGCTGCTTGCAGCCGGAGTCATTCCCTGCGAGGACATGCTACCAGAAACTGCTCTTGTAAAACTCATGTGGTCCCTTGCCAATAGTAAGGACGGCGATGCCGCTAAGAGTCTTCTCCTGACACCCATTGCTGGTGAGATTGACATGCGCAGTGAAGAGTCAGAGTACATAACACGCTTTGGGGGAGTATGAGCTGACAGACAGTGACAAGTATCTAGGATTAGGTCTTATGGTAGGTCTCGAGCTTCATCAACAACTAGATACTACAAGAAAGCTCTATTGTCACTGTGCCACCATTGTTCGTGATGATGAACCCGATGGGAAGTTCATCAGACGACTTCGTCCTACACAAAGTGAGATGGGAACAGTAGATCCTGCGGCGCTTTTCGAATATCAAAAACATAGACGATTCTGTTACGAGTACTACAGCGACACAACCTGCCTAGTAGAGGCAGATGAGGAACCGCCTCACGAATTAAGCGAAGAACCTATCGACATCTGTCTGATGATGGCGAATTTCTTACACTCTAGTCCTGTTGATGAGATTCATCCAATGAGGAAAATCGTCATAGACGGTTCTAATACTACGGGATTTCAGCGCACTGCAATAATCGCTAATGGCGGCAAGGTCGACGTTGCTGGGAAGACAATAGGAATCCAGACAATCTGCCTCGAAGAGGATGCCGCAAGAAAAATTGCTGATGACGATGAGAACAACATACGTGTGTACAGGCTCGATCGTCTTGGGATTCCCCTGATTGAGATAGCGACCGCCCCGGACATTCGGACACCCACTGAGGCACAAGATGTTGCTCTTGCACTTGGACTTCTCTTAAGATCGACTGGGCGAGTAAAGCGGGGCTTGGGAACGATTCGTCAAGATGTGAACATCTCAATCAGCGGTGGTGCAATCACAGAAATCAAGGGCCTTCAGCAACTCAACATGATATCCACACTCGTAGAGCTTGAAACTCTGAGGCAAGAAAGACTACTTGGAATTCGTGATGCACTAAGAGCTAGGAATGTTAAACCCGATGATATCAAGAACCTGCTTGTTGATGTCACAAAGGTTTTTGCGAATAGTCAGTCAAAAGTGATTAGAAATGCTCTCGAAACTGGTGGCGTTGTCTACGCTGCTAGACTTCCTAAGTTCGCCGGGCTGATTGGTATTGAAATTCAACCAGAACGTCGTCTTGGCACAGAGTTCTCTGATTACGCCAAGTTTTGGGGCAGTGTAGGAGGAATATTCCACACTGACGAGCTTCCCAAGTACGGAATCACAGACAGTGACGTGTCACAGGTTCGAATGCTATTGAAGGCTGAGGAGCAGGATGCCGTTGTCATGGTCGCTTCTTCAGAGGCACGATGCAATGATGCGCTGGAGGCTGTCATCAATCGTGCCAGAGAAGCCGTGCTGGGTGTTCCCGCTGAAACTCGAACTCCACTTCCAAATGGAGCCTCGAAGTATGCACGTCCTAGGCCCGGTTCATCACGCATGTATCCAGAAACTGATGTGAGACCGGTAAAGATCACAAGAACTCGCCTTAAGAGAATCAGAATGAACATGCCCGAAAAGATTGAGAACAAGGAGAAACGATTCATCAAGGAATATGGGCTGAGTCCCGATCTTGCATACCAAATCGCTCGCTCAGTGAATCTTGATGTCTTTGAACAGGCGGTTCGTGAAACAAAGGTTTCGCCCACGCTCATTGCTGCAACTCTAGAGAATACAGTAATCAGTCTTCATAGAGATCAGATTCCTACAGAGAATCTGCTGGACCGCCACTTCATTGACTTATTCAGACTTGTCGATAAGAAAGAAGTATCGTCCGAAGCCATACCCGCTGTGCTGGCTCATCTTGCTCACAATCCAAATCAGAGCATTGAGGAAGTGCTGGCTGCCACCGGTCTATCTATGGCAAATAATACTGTAATCCGAGAAACCATAAGGAAGATTGTTCACGACCGACAGGATTTCGTTAAGGCACAGGGCGAGCGCTCAACTGGAGGTCTCATGGGCATAGTCATGAAGGAATTAGGTGGGAAGGTCGATGGGAAAATCGCCAAGGAAATCCTCGTAGATGAGGTCAAGAAACAACTTGGCACTTGATGTTTCACACCGACTGAAAGTTAACTTTAATAGATGGACCAATGGCTGACCTCTGAACGGGTGCTACGACACTCTCAATAACCATCCGTAGAAATGCCGCAGTAGCCTAGACTGGCGGGGCGCGAGACTCATAATCTTCGTGGAGTCATCCATGAAACGACTGGGGTCAATGAGAAGAAGCGCTACGAGATGAGAAATCTCGAAGTCGAGGGATCGAAGCCCTCCTGCGGCACTCTTTCTGGATCCTATCAACCCCACTGGATTACGGGATTATAAAGAACGAATATCACTGAACAATATGACAGACGAGAAGTGGAAGCTAGTAGGTGGGCGTGTATACAGACTGGCAGGTGTCCGTGACAACATGTTGGATGCAATCACTCTTGCTCGGGAGATGAAGGAAAACAGTCATGTGTTCCTATCCAAGACAAAGAACCAGCAATGGGCAGTCTATTGGCGGTCGAAAACTTCTGAGGTAGCATGCGAACTGGAGTATTACCGTGCATAGCGAAACTTGTCGGTGTTTAATAGCATCGATTTGGACCTCACTGCATGATCCCAGATCCGTTGTACGCCGAAGGCAATATCGATGATAGGCAGACCAAAATTGAGGCACTGGGCAGAATCGTGAATTGTCAAAATCAAGCATACTTTGAAGAAATGGTTCGTGATATGTCTTGGTCTGGTGCTGTTGATATCACAAATTGGACACTTGATGCAATAATAGTACTGGTGAGAGTCTGCTCTGACGAGAATCTGATCATTACACTCAAACAAGGCACCCGATATTTCATGCCTATTCATTATCCACATGAATCATTGTTGGAGTCATTTGCCATGGCAATACTGACTGGCCAGCTCTAATCGCTCAACGACTTGTTCTTTCCAACAAGTTCTTTATTCGGAATCTACTTCGTCCAAAAATCGGTGATGGGAAGTGTCTATCAGTTTCAAGACGTTGGATGATGTTGACTATATTGGCAAACGAGTTCTGCTTCGTGTTGATTTGAACTGTTCAGTGGATCCAGAAACAAAGAAGATCACAGATTTTTCACGAATTGAGGCGGTACGTGAAACATTGGATGAGCTCTCGAAGAGCAAGGTCGTCTTGATGGCTCACCAAGGAAGTCCTGGTAGTGACGATTTTATCTCATTGGAGCAGCACACTGAGTTTCTCAAGAAACTGGGATTCAACGCTGCTTTTGTCGATGACATATTCGGCCAAAAGGCAAAGAAAGCGATCAATCGCGTCAAGGTGGGAGAGATACTTGTACTTCAGAATGTGCGATACTTTGATGGTGAACTAAAGAAGGCCCCCCCCAGTGAAGTTGCTAAGGAACAGATAGTACAGGAGCTGTATCCACTCTTTGATCTCTTTGTCAATGATGCATTTGGCGCTTCTCACAGGTCTCAAGCATCAATAGTTGGATTTACTACAGTATTGCCATCTGTTGCAGGAAGACTAGTGGAGAAAGAAATCCGCACATTGACCGCTGCAACAAGTACCGACAAACACCCTTGGACTCTAGTTCTAGGTGGTAGCAAGGTAGAAGACAAGGTATCTACGCTCAGCAAGCTCCTGGCAACAGGCCGTGTCGATAATGCACTTCTTGGAGGCCTCATTGGTACTCTATTCTTGATTGCAGCTAGTAAAGTTCCGGAGACTTACTCCAAACCAATCAAAGGATTCGACGCTGCTGTAGGAACAGCTCGAGAACTGCTAGCAAAGCATGGTGACAGACTTATTCTTCCTCAGGATGCTGCAATTGACGCTGGCAAGAGAGTCGATTGCGATTTCGCTGAGATGAAAGGGAATCCTTTCCTAGACATCGGCACAAAGAGTGCAGAAAAGTATGCTTCCATTATCAGAAAATCAGCGGTTGTCTTTGCTAATGGCCCCATGGGGTATTTCGAGAAAGAGATCTTCGCCAAAGGCACTATGAAAGTCCTGAAGGCGATTGCAGACTGCAAGGGCATCACAGTAGTAGGCGGTGGCCACATGGGAGCAATGGCGAAGAAGATGCATCTTGACGACAAGATCACCCATATCAGTACAGGCGGCGGAGCCACAATCAATTTCCTCACTGGAAAGAAATTGGAGTTGATATCAGCACTTGAGGAGTCTGCAAAAAGGATGTGAACACCCCTGCAGCTCGCAGAAATGATCTATTGGTTTCCTCTGCTCTATCTAGTAATAATTAACGCTGTGGCATTTCTAGCGATGCGTTGGGACAAGAGAAAGGCAGAAAGAAATCAGTGGCGTGTTGCTGAAGTCACTCTACAGATGCTCGGAATCATTGGTGGTGCAATTGGGATACTTGGTGGTATGTACAAGTTTCGCCATAAGACAAAGAAGATGTCCTTTCTGGCTGTAGCAACTGTTGGTCTGATTATCTCTCTCATTATCTATTGGATTGTGGGAACTCAATACATTTGAATGGCGCCTGTATTACAGGTATTAATCGGTTCGACCTAAGAAAGAGTGGAGCCCCAGGCGCGAATTGAACGCGCGACCTGCTGATTACAAGTCAGCCGCTTTTGCCGTACCTGTGAGCAAGCAGAGATACTATAGCCTCTAAGCCACTGGGGCACGAACTGCACGTTACCTCTGAATGTATTATAGAGTTTTCGTCGTAGCTTCTCTAATTATCATGATAGACATTATCGATGATAACTGCATAGGCGAGCAGCATCATTCTTGGTGCCATCGGATCTGCGACGTGAATCACATAACGGTCCTTGAAATTGAAGGCTGGAGCGAAGATATCTCTCCACTTGTCACCCTTCTTAATCTGAGCATAGATTCTGTTCTTATCATTAGGATCTGTTATTGTGAAGTCCCACTTCATGACTCCGCCCTGTGCCTTGTATATCATCACATCATTAGCATCGTACATGTCTACAGATCCCCGGATAGCGACCATGGGTCTCTTGCCTCTTCCTATCAGTTCGCCCTCGGGAGTCTTCACATCATAGATTGGACGGGCACTTACTAGCTTCTTATTGATTATACAAACCACCGAGTCATCAGGGTTTCTCAATTCGATTTCAGCTCTCATCGATATGAGCTTCCTCTTCATTGAACCTACTTTCTCACCCTGTGGATTGTAGATATCGCCACCGCCGAACTTCCATGCTTTTTCATGTAGCACATAGTCTTCAATTGATGGATCTATTAGATTCATATTGGTCACTCACTAATCACCTTACAAATGGACCCAATTAAGGTAAATTGGGTCGTAGTAAGTGATGTTCAT
The DNA here is from genome assembly GCA_003345545.1 of Candidatus Thorarchaeota archaeon. Lineage (GTDB taxonomy): Archaea > Asgardarchaeota > Thorarchaeia > Thorarchaeales > Thorarchaeaceae > SMTZ1-45. Next base: position 45,149 of record PRDH01000016.1, on the reverse strand, counting down.
CAAGGACATGTTTATGAGTCACTGTGCGCAAGAAAGACGTGCGGACAGTCGCCTTGGTTGACTGAACCGCATCACACGTGTGTCTTACAAACTCTAATGCTTACACGAAAAGTAAAATAGTACTCAGAAGTGCATCATCAGATGATGTACCAGTAGGTGAGCCAATTGCAAGAAATTTACCAAGCCTTCACACAATTCGTAATCGGGCTATTCCGACCCATATCTGACTTCTTTATACCCTTGGGAATTCCATTTGGCCCTGAGGCATGGTTCTTCATCATCGCAGTGTCTCCTCTTCTCATAATTATTCTTGTACTGGTACGTCGTGGTCGTCGCGGCTCTGGAGTAGATGAAGGAATCAAGAAGATAATCGCCTCGACAGGTGATGTTTCTGCAGGCATGGCTGGTGTCAAGAAACTCAAGTTCCTGAAGACTCCAGCAGAAGCTCTCGTGTTTCTCAAGGTTGAAGAAAACGCAATTCAACAAGCACTCGTTGCAGTGGACTACTATGTGCAACAAGGTGATCTGGATGAGTCGATGAAGTCCAAGGTCACTCAGGTCTATGAAGATCGACTTGCTGCAGTTCGGGATGCAGTCGCCAAGGACCAAGAACTCAAGGCCATCGTTGATACCTCCTCTGCAGTAGATAGAGCACGGTCAGACTATCTTCAAAAGCTCGCCGCAATGTCTGGTACCACCGTAGAAGCCGAAGAATTGGGTGAAACACCCATTTCAAGTGTAGGTGTACCGGGTGCAGTAAGCCCAGGCAGACCGAGCGGTGGTCCTCTTGGAGGCGGCGCCCCAAGCGGTGGCCCTCCAAGTGGTGGCCCACCCAGCGGTGGTCCTCCTGCTGGCGGTCCTCCGAGCGGTGGTCCGCCAAGAGGTGGAGTTCCCAGTGGTGGTGCTCCTGTAGGTGGTCCTCCAGGTGGTGCTCTTCCGAGTGGCGGTCCTCCAAGCGGTGTTGCTCCTAGTGCTGGCCCCCCTGGTGGCTCAGGTCTTGGCAGTGCAATTCTTGGTGGAACCCCTCTGAAATCAACGGATGGCAAGAGCTCTCTGCAGTCTGAAATGCTTCAGGAGATGGAGCGTCTTAAGGCACTCATGGGCGGCGATTAGCTAAGAGCCGCAGTTCTTGTGGACTTTTCAGTCCTAAAACTAAGCTATCATTCTTCTAGGAAGACTTTTTGCCAGACTAGTCCAAACTGAAGCTGGTGTCTAAAACCATGTCGTATGTCAAGCTGAATGCTGCAAAGAGCGCTATTGAAGTGATTCCAAAGCGAGGAGCTATGGGCCTGGGAAGTGGTTCTACAGTGGCTATTTTTGCGAAAGAACTAGGTCAGAGAATCGCTTCTGGAGAGGTTGAAGTGGCTGTGGTACCCAGCTCTTATCAAGCGTATCAGCTTGCAATTGACTATAATATTCCACTCACTAACCTCGATATCAATCCTGAGCTCTTGCTCACTGTTGATGGTGCAGATGAGATCGACAAGAAGCTGAACCTCACCAAGGGTGGAGGAGGTGCACTCTTTCGGGAGAAGATTGTGGCCTCAGCATCCAAGAAGCTTATCATTATTGCTGACGAATCGAAGCTGGTAAATCATCTTGGCACGAAATCTCAGATTCCTGTCGAAGTATTTCCTTTCTCTCTGGGAATGGTTCAAAGGAAAATCAAACAGATGGGTGTTGAGTCCACAGTTCGGCAGGCTACGAAAAAGATGGGTCCTGTGGTGACTGATAATGGTAACTTTATCCTTGACCTCAAGTTTCCGAAACCAATCCTGACTCCTTCTCAAGTTGCAACTGACCTAAAGCTGATTCCTGGGGTGATTGAAACCGGGATTTTTGCTGGGATGGCAGATGAGGTCCATATAGGTACAGAAGATGGTGCCTATGTACTCAAAAGGTAGTCATGAATGAAAATGGCGGGCCCGCCCGGATTTGAACCGGGGAATACCAACTCTCTCCAATAATCTTTCGTTATTCTAGGAGGCTGGCGCCCTATCTTCCACATACAAGAATATTTCTTTGTATGACCAGGCTAGGCCACGGGCCCTGAGAGATGTTCGAATGGTTGTCTGTTGTTAAAGCTTTTGTCAAATGTATCTTTCTAATCGACTATCTTGGCAGTTATCTTCAGTCCATCTTCCATGGCATCTACTAGGGCTGCCCCTTGTCTTGTCTTCACCCGAATCGAGCTCTCTCCATTTCCACCAATGACTGTGGTCAACACATACTGATCTTCTGCGAAGAGCTCTACTCTTTGCTTTGAATATTTCCTGCCAGCAGTGACTGTGACTTTCTTCTTACTATAGCTCAAAGAAACCGGAACGGTTTCCCCAGGAACGCCACGGCGCCTCTCTTCACCCCTAGCAGCAAAAGGCATGACACTTCTCACAGGTACCACGACTTTTTCTCCTCCGAAGGTAAACATCTCATACTCAAGCAGACCAAGTTCAAAGTCGCGAACCTCAACAACAGGTCGTGCAAGGTCCCTCTGTGAACTACTCATACCAGTAGGGAGTTTCACTTTCAATGAGAGCGAATTCACTTTTGCTACTCTTCCATCTTCGATATGAACAACTGTATCAACTGTGCTTGGTACCTGACCCAGTTCAACTCGTCCACCAAGAAGCAATCGTTGAAGGGCATCTATAGAGGACCCTGCATGAACAACGCCTACCATTCCAACTCCTGCAGACCGAAGATCGGCATAGGCCTGAAAGTCAGAGTTCTTTCGTAGCTCATCATAGATCACATAATCTGGTCTGACCAAGAGGAGGATATCAGCGGCCTTCTCCATGCTGCCATCAAGAGGCGAATACTGTACAATAGACTCCTCTACCTGCAGGTCTCTCGGTTGTTCCAGTGTCTTCACAACGTTACCCTTGTGTGCATAGAATTCAGCTAATGCCGCTGCGAACGTACTCTTACCCGAACCAGGCGAACCAGAAACGAGTATGCCCTCCGCTCGTTCCTCAAGCCTTTTCATCAGCTTGGAACTCAGATGATAGTCTTCTAGATTGAGTTTCAGAATAGGTCTGATTGCAGAAATCTCCATTTTGTCAGCGAAGGGACGTCTAGCGATTGCAATTCTCATGTTCCGTAGCTGCACAACTGCTGCGCCCTCTTCCTCAATCTCAATGAATGAATCCTTATCATGCTCTGCTGTTTCCATGATGGCCTCAGCCAGAATATCGAGTTCGTCGTAGGTCAGAATCCGATCAGAGAGTTCAATGAGTTCCCAATTCCCTGGGGTTCCTCTCTTGGCACGAGGTGGATTCCTCTCAATCAAGTGCACACTCATTGTGTGTTCATCAAAGAATGCCTTCAGAGTGAGTATCTCCTCACTCTCGAAACTATCGTCCTCATCGTTCATCATTTATCACCACTGAGGTTTCGCAAGGTCAACTTTGCAACCTTATAGAAATTAACCTCTCCATTCTGATCAACCAGCGCGAACACTAGGTTCTTTCTAGAACTGGCTGCAGTCTGGGTCACTAGATCCAAATCACTGAGAGATATTGGAACTCCCTCTTTGAGAACGTAGACAAGCTCTTTTGCATTGGCAGCTCCAGGACGGTCACCACGGGCATAGACTCGAAATCCAATACCCCGCCCAAATCCCTTACGAACTGCATATCCTCTGCTTCTGAGGTCCCTGAAGACAAGATAGCTCACCCAAAGGTCAGGATCTTTTTCCAACAATGTACTGACAATATAATCGGACCCGACACTATCACCTGAGGGAGTAGTCACGGTGACCCTCTTTCGTTCAACAAGATGAAGGAGTTCAACAGGTTCGAGTTCTAGTCTATTCCCTTCAATTCGGGTACCATAGAATCCCTGCTGTGAAAGTCTGTCGGCATCTTCACTTGAAGCATAGCCCTTTCCGTTGTCAAAAACGACTCCCGCTGGTTCGCCCTCAGGTTCGCTGATGCCGTCCTCTTCACTCACGTACTCTAGGTCTTCCTCATAGTCTTCTTGGTCCGGAGGCTCATTGTTCTCATTTGGCAACTAGTACTCGCCTACTCTGATTAGCCCGACGGATTGCGTGAAAAACCCTTCGTCGTGCCACAAGAACTATAGCATTATGGACTGACTCAATACTGTGACCGACGTAGGTTTTGAAGATGCACTCAAGGACTTCATCTCAGACGCAAAAAGAATAGCAGTCCTAGGCATTGGCAACGATCTTAGAACAGACGATGGACTTGGTCTCTTCATAATCGAATCTCTCAGTCTGGATGACCCAGATATCCTGATTGAGAATGTAGGGTCGGTCCCTGAAGGATTTGCACGTCCTCTTGCTGAATTCGGAGCAGAGCGGGTCATTATGATTGATGCTGCAGATATGCAAAAATCCCCTGGTCATGTTGAACTTGTCACAAAAGATAGAATTGGTGGTATCAATATCAGTACACACAGCATGCCTCTGTCCTTTCTAATGATGTATCTAGAACAGGAAACGGGTGGCAGGACAATTCTGCTGGGGGTCCAGCCGAAAAGCATACAGTTCGGAGAGGGACTAAGTCCTGAGATTCAAGAAGTCGCCGAGGAGATTGCTGCAAGTCTGGAGCGTCTCCTGACAGAGCACGTGAGAGGTGTTAGAGATGTTTCGAACGATTGAATGGCTTGATGACACATCCCAAGTTCGTCTTATTGATCAGACGAAATTACCATTGGTCCTAGAGTATATTGTCACAGGCAGTCATGAACGAATTGCAGAAGCAATCAGGACAATGGAGATTCGGGGCGCACCAGCAATCGGCGCAGCTGCAGGGATGGGAATGGCATTGGCTGCACTTGAGAGCAAGGCAAGGACAATTGGAAAGATGATAGAATCACTCGAGAAGGCGGCTGTGACTCTCAACACACGACCAACAGCTGTGAATCTGACCTGGGCCACTACACGAATGCTTCAAGTTGCTCGAACCACTATCGGAAGTGTTGACACTATCATTCAAAGACTCATTGAGGAGGCAAAGGAGATTGCCGAGGAAGATGTCCGGATGTGCAGAAGAATCGGCGAGAACGCACTTGAGCTCATCAAACCTAGCTTCACAATCCAGACAATATGCAATGCAGGGTCTCTTGCGACAGTGGACCTCGGTACAGTCGGAGCGGTCGTTAGAGTTGCTCATGAACGATATGGTGGTAATATCAAAGTATACTCTGCAGAAACAAGACCTCGGCAACAGGGGGCACGCTTGACAGTCTTTGAGTTCATGAAGGACAATATCGACACGACTCTCATAACAGACGGGATGATAGGCACAGTCTTTCGGGAAGGTCGTGTTGACTGTTGTGTTGTGGGAGCAGATAGAATATTACGTACTGGTCACATCATCAATAAAGTTGGGACGTATACTATGGCAATCACAGCCAAGTATCACAAGATACCGTTCTACTCTGCAGCTCCTACATCGACGGTCGATATGGAAACCGCCCCGGACGACGTGATTATTGAGGAGCGCGACCCTGACGAGGTCCGCATGATTAACGGTGAATATATAACAGTCCCAAACGCAAAAGTGTACAATCCCGCCTTCGATATGACACCTCCTGAGTTGATTGATGCTATCATTACTGATAGAGGAATAGTCAGAAATCCAACTGAAAAGAAGATGCGGGCTCTCCTCTCGAAATGAAATACAAGTGTTGTTCTAGGTACCAGATGGCTGTAGGACAGAAATCTTAAGAGGATATTAGAATCGTTAAGTCCGGGCGCGTAGTCTAGCCAGGATAGGGCGCCAGCCTTCGGAGTTGGATGTCCCCGGTTCGAATCCGGGCGCGCCCGCCACTTGCTATTCTCTTGGAATAATATCATCAAAGACTGCCAGAAGTCCAAGAAAGAAGACAATCCCTGATGAAACTGAAATGACCATGAATCCGAGAGGATCTATAACCCAAATCGGTTCTCCGAATGCCAAGTCAGAATGCAGCACATTTACAATGTAATCAAATAAGACCGCTATTACGATAGACCACACTATTGCACTACCTATCATGAGCAGCAGCCCGACATGTACTTGCCTCAAACACTTCCACGCAAAGTCAATACGGTGTAATCTCTACTAAACCTATTGCATGACAATTCATCTCTTGCCAAGTCTCCTGCTCCAGACCTCAATGAAGTTTTCCAGAGATCTATCATAGGTCTTCTCTGCTTCCGGTGGGAATAAGCACCCCGGCAGCTCATGATGTTTCCAATGGAACTGCAGGCAGTCACAGCAGTAGCCCTGTCTTGGGCATCCGGGATATGTACAACTGCACCGTTCCTTGTTTCTCTCTGCATTACACATTCTGTCCGTCATTGTCTACACATGATACCTTTACCCTGATTTGTTAAAATCTGATTGGTCTTGACGCAATGCTAATAGAGACAATGTTGCAGAAGTTCTAATACTATGGACCTGATTAAGTGGCTTGGTGAGCTTCCACAAGGGATCGATGGAAGGCCGTTACCACCTAGTCGTATTGATACATTGAGCAAGCTCTTACAGAAGAGGTTCGGCAAGAACTCAGTACTCGAACATGTCCACCGTCTGAGAAGTAGGAAGAATGTTGTACTCCACCTTACAGTGTCCTCAAAGAAGTTGAAGTCCATAGAATTGGTTGCAAAGATGTTCGTTCATGGTATGTACGATACCGAGTTGCGTATCTTGTTATCCAGCTGGAAACACCATCTGGCAGTTCCAGAGGTACTTGAGGCACGAGATGGCGTGATTCTCATGCCTTTCATTCCTGGTCGACCGCTTGTTGATGTGATAAACAGTACATTCGATCCGCTCCTTATCGATAAGCTGGCACAATGGTATTACGACTACCACTCTGTTCACAGACTAATCAAGGGAGACCCGCGTCTGAGGAACTTCATCTACTATGAGAACACACTCTATGGTATTGACTTTGAAGAGTCACGTCTTGGATCTTGGACGCTCGATATTGCTGGGATTAGTGCCAGTCTATTAGACACTCACCCGATTTTCGACCCGAGAAAGAGAACACTATGTTGGCGTCTTCTGGATGCATACCTCTCACTGCTTGGGCAAGAGAGAGATGCCACAGTGGAGAACGAGTTCACTACCGTCGTAGCTGATACGCTACAACAGACATCAGTCTGGCGCAGAGATAGCAAAATCCTCGCTCTCTCCGAGAGAATCCGAACCGAGGGACTGCCCAAGAGCTAAGGCATGCCAATCCACTATAGCCGCTCCCCAACGTTCATAACGTGGTTCACTTCATAACCGAAGTATACGGTCATGCATATCGCTTAGATCCATTCGGAGAGTACTATGAGCATTGGAGCAACGAAAGTCTGTACTGGTACTATCAATCACAGCAATTCTCCTTGTCAGTACAACTGTTGCAGTAGTACTCTTCCTTTCATCAGAGGATAGTACCACCCTGAACTTCTACGTGTTCGGCGACTCGCAGGGGTACCAAGGCGGGGTCGAACAGATTGTGGCTGCTGCAAACCAATATAGGCCTCAATTCATCTTCCATTGTGGAGACCTTACATCTTTTGGACAAGAAAACCAATATCAGGCCATCAAGGCAGTTTTTGATCTGGCTCAGGTACCTGTATACACTACAATAGGCAATCATGATATCAAGGAAGGCGGGGGCGTATTGTATGCCGAGTACTTCGGCAGTTCCATGTACTCCTTTGATAGCGGTCCTGCTCATATTGCTGTATTCAACACCTCCTCAGGCGATGTTGCTGAGCATGAGTTAGCTTGGTTAGAACAGGACCTGTCCCAGGCCGATTCAGAATACAAGCTTGTCTTTACTCATATCCCACCCTTTAACCCTCTCTCAGAGCTGGATCACTCCTTAATCAACACTACAACTAGTGCAAGGCTCATGACGCTCTTCGAAGAGCAGAATGTGGATGTTGTCTTCACGGGACACATCCATGTCTTCAATGATAGCGTGATTAATGGTGTAAGGTATGTTGTGACCGGGGGTGCCGGTGCAAGTCTCTATGCGGATGAGAACGACGGCGGAATCTACCATTTTGTGAATGTCACACTGACCGAATCCGATTTGTACATCGAAACCATATTACTAGGTCTACCAGTAATACCACGGGATTCAGTTGTCGTGAGGGGTGTCAATGAAGACGCGACGTTATCTCTGAATGATCTTCTTCACATGGTACCGACAGAGGGATTCTCGTCCTTTCAGAACCAATACAATAACTGGCGCGGCCAAGGCATCTATGAGGGTATTGCTATTTCTACTCTGATCGAACTAGTAGGAGGAATGACAGCAAACGACACACTGCTCGTGATGTCGTTCGATGGATATTTCCAAGAATTCAGCTACTCTAATATCTACCCGAATGCATCTTGGACTGAGATTCAGGGACCAATGATTCTTGCCTATGAGTACAATGCAACACGTGTGTTGGAATGGACTGATGGTATGCGGCTTGTAATGATTCCTCCTGATGGCGCCTATAGTAACGAGGATGCAACATTGACTTCCTCAACATCAGTTATTTCTGCAGGTTCACGTTGGGTACGGTTCGTATCATTTCTGGAGGTCGTAACTGGATGACCTCGAGCAGTTTAGGACTATCTGTTACCACGAGGGATATCGTGACTATTGCGGTGCTGAGTTCACTTGGTGGTGCCCTGAGCACCTTCATTGGCTACCTTGGGAACCTCATCAATCTTGCCTTGGGAGTTCCGTTCGGAGCAGGCCAGTTCATGGCTGGGCTTCATGTGTTTTGGCTAGTGCTAATCAGAGTAATTGTACCGAAGCTCGGAGCCGGTACAGCTGGAGGTCTGCTCAAGGGCATGGTCGAGATGTTCACGGGGAGTACGCACGGGATTGCTATTGTCTTTGTTTCCCTTGTCCAAGGCATTATCATTGATATGAGTGCCGCAGCAGCTGGTTCTAGAGATAGTCCCAGAGAGAGCTCCCGCGTGGTCTGGTGGTTGGGGGCAGGAGTGTCTGCTGCTGCAAATATCATTGTATTACAAATACTATACTTCACAGGAGCTCCCCTTGTTTACATAGGGGCAATTACGATTCTTGCTTTCTGTTCAGGAGTCATTTTTGCAGGCTACTTTGCATGGGAAACACTGGAGTTTCTCAACGAAGCAGGAGCAATTCCAGGTTTTCAGAGCCAGCGAACTATGCCAACAACTAGGACAACTAAGACATTAGTGTACAGAAATCTTCCTGCTATTGTCTTCGTTCTTTTCTTGACTATAGGCACTCTCTACTATACAACAAATGTTTCTCATGCATTCGCAGATCCCTACACCTGTGAAGTGAAAGGGCTTGTCGAATCGCCATTTTCCTTCCGTCTGGAGGACTTTGCAGCTTATGAGGTGACAATCGAAGCTGAACTGATTGGTGCCTATACACATATTCCTCCCACGAACTATACAGGTATCTTGATCAGTACTATTCTTGCACAGGCAAGTCTACTTCCAGAAGCTACGGGACTACAAGTGTCAGCTCGAGATGGTTATGTCGTTAGGTTTGAGGACCTGAGTGCTGTGATGGACGACCAAGATATGCTTCTTACAAAAACCGATGACGGTCTTTGGCTCATTGCGGCGAACTATGATGGTTCTCTCTGGGTGCATCAAGTCATCACATTAGAGATCTATTAGGCGAAGAAAATGTTTGAAGTACAGAACCTGTCCTTTTCATACGATGGAATAACACAGGTTCTGAGATCAGTCAATCTCCAGATAGCTCGAGGCGAGATTGTCACAATCACCGGTCCCACAGGTTCTGGCAAGTCCACTCTTGCTAAGTGCATATCCGGTTTTATTCCTCGGAGTATCAAAGGGCATTTCTCCGGTACCCTTCTGATAGATGGCACAGACATAAGCGGGCTTTCGATTGCAGAGATATCCAAGAGAGTATCACTCGTTCAACAAGATTCAGACAGTCAAATCTGTACGTTGAGGGTTGCTGACGAGGTTGCATTCGGGCCGGAAAACTACGGATTTGAGTTGGAGTCGATTAGAAACTTGGTAGATTCCACGCTTGCTGAGGTAGGCTCCAGCCATCTTCGCCCTAGACCCACTTATGCACTTTCGGGTGGAGAAAAACAGAGAGTGGCCATAGCATCGATACTCTCGTGCCAGCCTGATTATATCATCCTTGATGAGCCCTCATCGAGCCTAGACCCAAAAGGGATACTTTCACTCCAGAGCATCTTGTCAGGTCTGAAGGCACGTAATGTCGGAGTTGTCTGTATCGAGCACAATTTGAATGCGTTTCGGCAGATTTCTGATCGAATTCTAGTCATATCAAACGAAACAATATCGACTTGGCATCCTCCTGAGATATCACAGGAACCAAATCTGCAAAGACCTCCGGTTCAGCTGGGCGACCGTGTTCTTTCAACGAAGAATGTCAGTTTTTCATACGGAACGAATCGAGTCCTTCAAGATGTGAGTCTTGCAATTCATGAAGGCGAAATAATCGCGCTCATGGGAGCGAATGGATCCGGGAAGACGACTCTAGTCCAACTCCTTGGTGGACTTCTGACACCCCAAACCGGGACAGTGTATCTTGGAGAAACACCCATTCATGGTATCGATAGGAAACAGATCACTCGGACACTCTCCATTGTATTCCAGAACCCCAATCACCAGATCTTCGAACGGACCGTCTGGAGAGAACAGAACCTAACAGCAGATATACTTGGTATTCCGGATGCGGAAAGCCACCAGAGGGCAACTGAACTCCTAGAACTCGCAGGCCTTGCTACTATGAGAGAGAGAAACCCCTTCACCTTAAGTCATGGACAGAAGAGACGACTGAATGTAAGCTCAGTATCAGTACACTCTCCTGACATCATCTTGTTTGATGAGCCGTTTATCGGCCAAGATCTGGATGGCCGTAGATTCATTATGAGGATTCTAGCTGAGGCAGCTCAGGCCGGGGGTGCATCTCTAGTAGTGACTCACGACACGGATTTTGCGAAAAATCACTGTAATCGTGTTGTTTTCATGGAAAATGGGTCGATTTTGCTCGATGGCCCACCAGAGATAGTATTCCAACGACTGATAGAAACAAATCGAGAGGAATTCGTGAGCTTGGGGGCGGAATAGTACATGGGGGCACAGCCTAGTTACAACCTGGATAATTCCTCAATCCGAAGACTCAACCCTCTTCTGAATTTGTTCCTGTTGATATTCGTATTGGTTGGCATATTGATCTATCCAGGCTGGCGACTTAGTCTTATTCTCCTTCTGCTCGTCTTGGTATTATTCAAAGCTTCACGGACATCACTAAAGCTCTCACGACGACGTACGAAGTTCATCATTCTGTTCTCAGTGATTTTACTGCTATTCCAGGTTGTACTCACTCCCAATGGTACGGTCTTCGGTTTCATTATCCCACAGTTAGGGGGTTTTGGTCCCTACTTTCCAATAACGGACTATGGAATCGAACGAGGTCTCTCAATATCGCTCAGATTCCTCCTCATCGTTCTATCGAGCATGCTCTTTGTTTCCGTCACTGACCCTACATTGCTTGCACATTCACTGACTCGTCTGAGAATACCATTCAGGTACAGTTTTGCTCTTGTCATAGCTCTCCGATTCCTACCCCTCTTTGACTCTGAGAATCAGGTAGTCCGCCTGGCCCAAAAGTCGAGGGGTATTGAGCCTGAGATTGGCGGAATTCGCAAGTTATTGCGGACAGTCCAATATACTTTCTTTCCACTTCTTGTATCTTCATTATCTCGTGTTGAAGCACTATCAATATCCATGGATGGCCGTGGGTTCGGATATAGCAATACAAGGACCTACCTACGAAGATCAGAATGGCATACTCGAGACACTCTTGTCCTTCTCATCGCTCTTGCTTATCTCGTACTATGTGTTTCTCTCTCTCTTGGTTTCATACCTCAGTTGGTTGGAGTTCTCTAAGACTCGACAAAAGAGAGAAGATCTGGGGGAAGTCTGATTCGGCACTCGGCATAACGCGGTACGAACTCATGACGTGGGGTCTTCTTCATGTAGTATGCTGAGCCGACACCAAGGCAGATTCCAGAACCGTCATCATAATACCTACACTCCTCACATGATAGAGATGTGTCTGGTGGATACTGGACAGGAATCTCAACAAACTCAGCCTTTGTTCGATTCCACGTACGCAGTACCCGTGTTGTTCTCATGCAGTCTAGTCTGACACGCCTGCTATAAACCGCACATAGAACCACTCTGAAAAACATCAGTGATATCTGCTTCAATCAGTGAAAGAGCTAGATCTGGCCGCACCTCACGTTCTTCGTCTTTCACATTAGGATAGTACTTCGAATAGAATTGCAGCAACTTTCCAAGTGCAATAGCAAAGAGGTCTTGCTTACTTGTGGATAGCCCGTTCTTCTGAAGGTTCTCGAGTGTTTCAGCAACAGACTGAACAACATGCTCCCGAAGAGCAGACCATTGAACTGTTACTGGATTAGTGGTCCTTTTTCTGCATGCAAAGACCATGTCGTACGCGATGTTCTCCATCTCATGAAGGTGTGTTGACGCCTTCATCTCACTTCTCACAGGATATGTTGCTGTGATATAGAAGCCGGATTGAAGTAAGGCCTCTAAGAGCGCACCCCATACTGAGAGCTTCGTATGATGGAAGGTAAAAACCAGAATGCCATCCCGAATTAACACTCGTTTCGATTCTGAGAACACCTTTGTTAGACCCCGTACATACTCCTCTCGACCCTTCGCCTGCGTCTTGTTCTCGATTACTTCATCGACCCATGGCACATATTCTGTTCTAAATTCCTGGTACCTCTCCTTCAATCCAATTCTCAACCAGACATAGAAGAAGTTGGACAGTTCTGAATACATCACATTGTCAGAGTATGGCGGATCCGTAACCACTGCATCAATACTCGAGTCAGGAATGGGAACAGACTCTGATGACCCACATAGGAGGAGTACATTTGCTCCGTCATGAAGGTCGGTATAGTTCCGAGCCAGTTTTCCATTGATTCTGTTCTGAAGAGTGACTTTTTTCATCGATTTTCCATCAAAGACTCGCTCAAATGGTTCTCGGCAATACTCCTTCCCCTCAATTACCAGCTTCACGAACGCAGTGAAGGCGCCTCTGCCCTTTGAGGTATCATAGCAGTTAGCCTCCACAGGAGACAGGGATGGTGAAAACGAATGTGTTCTGAAGATATCTGTGATGAATCCTCTTGTAGCATTGTACTTTGCAAACATGTTGTTGTACTTTAGACAGTTTGAGAAGGCCAGAATCAAGAACTCTCTCAGATTCCAATCTTGAACACCCAGAATCCACCGATAGATCTTTCCAAGGTTCAAGAGCTGCCTAGCATTGAACATATCTTGAAAATTCAAGTACCCGTGGTTTAATGCGCGCCTAGTTTCCACCCCAAGGGGTAGTGCCGCATCTGGCAGTGGTAATGTATCACGAATTCTTCTGAATTCTCTATGAGCAGACTCCAACAACGCGAGGTCTTCACTATCAGCAGACTTGTACCCTCTTCCATTTCCTAGTTTCTTATTTCCCGACTCATCACAGTGCCTGCAGTAGAATTCGACAGCGTACAGACGCTCATTGAGTCTTGTCCCAGAATCTCTGATGGTCTTGACTATGCTATGTGTCTTGCATGAGGTGTTCTCGCATCTGAACGTTCGACCTGAAACAAGAGATCTATCCGTTGGTGTGAAAACTTCCTCACATTTGGAGCATTTTGCTGTTTTTTTTGCGTTTTTTGTTAAAAACACACTCCAACAACGAGGACATACGACATAGTCGCCCTGCATAGATGGCGATTTCGAGAGGAAGTAATTGCGCATTAGTGGAATTGCATTTGCGCATTCTGGACAAAGTGCCTCCTTGCAGTAGAAATAGTAGATACCCTCTGCTTCGTTCCCACACTCTGGGCACGTAGTACGATAGTACTTCCGAAGATTATCCCCTAACTCAACCTCAATCTCACTCAGAGCCCGACGGAGTTCCATCGGATCAATGTCCTCCACAGTCTTCTTCACGATGAACCAAGCTACCGGATTGAGGTCTCCTCCTATGACCTTGCAACCAAGTCTCAATGCCTCGACTACCGTTGTTCCTCCGCCCATCATAGGATCCAGTACCGTCTTTCCTCCAAAATCGACATCTCTTGAGTAAAAGTCCTGAAGGTTCTCCGGATTTCCATCCCAGTCTTGAAGGTCATTGTCTGCTAGTGCGTACAGAAGAAGAGCTCGAAATACAGAACCTAGTCGTCGTGCCCACCACTTGTGCATGACATAGACTGGCCTATAATGGCGTCTGCCAAACCCTGTTGATTCCATCTCTGCTATCTTGTTGACCTTGTCTAGAGGAAATGCGACTTCAATCGGACGCTTCAGCGGGCAGAGCCCCCACATCTCTAAGGACTTGCAGCCCTTTCAAGATTCCGTATCACTATTTGATTCACCTTTCCATGAAGTATCTTGGTTCCTTAGTCCTAACTCCTGATATGCTTCAAGAGTGATGTCATCGTCTGCATGCAAAACCAAGTAGAATCTACTGAACTCCCTATATCTTCTTTAGTCATCTTCCCTGAAACCAATCTTATCAAGTAGTGTTTCTAGGGTATTGAAGAACTCCTTTTCATTAATGATGTGATAATTAGACAAATCACCAGACTCAAATCGGTAGTAAAATCCTTCCAAGATTGCCTCACGACTATCAGTCTTCTCGATAATGAAGGAGTTTCTGTCAACTATCCGCGGCTGCAATCCACTCACTTCACTCAGAATGACAGTGATCTTCCTGTCCTCACAAAGCACAGAGAGTCTGCATTGTGGTCCTTCTTTACCATAGCCACGGTTAGATAGAATCGTTTCAATCTCTCGGTCAAGTTCATTCAGATTCAGAATACTATCAAATGGAATCTCCGCTGCGATGCTGTCAAGGAATTCACTTTTTGCCTGTTCGAGATTTGATGCTGGATTGAGCCTGAATTGAAACACTCGGCTCTTCCAGTGAATTCCTGAAATGGTTGATACTCCTGCCCACTCAACATCATTCCCTTGTACTACATAGTCGATTATCCACCGTTCGTCATCTCTGAGGTATGTTCCAGGTACAAGCTTTTTCAGACTCATATTCATCTCACGAAGAAGCCTCCGAATCCAAGCATCTTCATGATATACATAGAATTCCCTGCTGTCTTTACTGTACTTCAGCAATAGTTCGGTATTGTATGTCTGCTGCCCGTTTCTCATCTTGCCCGTAGTCAAATGACCATAGACTTCTTTTCCACTCATTGGGGTTTCGAACTGCGGCATAACCAGACTACTATTCCTGAGTGTGATAGTCCAACATCTATCATGAAACATTCCGGTATTCAGCAGTAGGGGACAACTACTTTGGTCATGACCCAGCACCAGTTCTAATGTCTGCTCTTCTCCGGTTTCTACCAGTTCCTCGATTGACTTTGGCAAAGACCTGCCCACATCTCTTGGTGCGTTTGTTTCAACATAGGGCCGGATTATCTCAAACTCGCCGTACTCAATGTCAGTAAACGGATTCCAACTTAGTTGACTCCCGTCTTCTAATCTTAGAGTCCTATGTTCTTGGAACGGCAATCTCAGAGTATTAATTAGATCAGGAACACTCTGAACCCCGACCAGATGGATAAGCCCGTCGTCCGTAGGCTGCTGCAATCTGATATTGCAGAACGCATTCTTTCTCTCAAGGGATATCTTGACGGGTCTTCGCAGTTTCTCTTGTTCTATCAATTGATACAGAGATTGTCTGACACGATGATTGAAGGACTGTGACAGACCGGATTCTGACACGACTCTCTCTCTGGAGTCTAGCAACCCCTCCCGAATCCCGTGTATTGCACCAACTCGTCCCACTCTACTTGAAACAATCTCGATGATGCTGCGGGGTCGCCACTGTTTCACATCCGTATCCCATCGCCATAGCTCTTCTTGATTCTCAGTGATTCTGACCAAGATGTCATCAGTTACCAGCGAATCGAACTCCTCTAGCAGAGAGAGCAACCGATCATTATCCTTCTCACTCCAAAGAAATCCCGATTGGTCCTTTCTGGAGGACTCAGAAAAATGCCCGATGAGCAATCTTGTTGAGTCCGTCTGGTCTTCAATCACCAACAACTCATCTTGCGTTTCAGGGGTGACTCTCGTAAACATACGACCAAATAGGAACTTTACATCCTGTTCGTTGTCTGTTGGTTCAGTGCTCTTGTACGACGACCTCTCTTTCGACTTGATCGAATATGGTGAGCGATAGAGCCGGTGAGAGTTGATTGTGCCCAAGGCTAGCGAGGCATACGACTTCCCACTCTTTGGGCCTCTTGGTCTGAATCTCATCCTCTCAAGCAATTGCGGTTCCTGAACAGCTTCGGTCAGCAACTCACTGGTAACAACAATCTGATTCCGTGGAACCCTGTACTCTCCTCTCAGCTCGCGCAGTAGTTGATGTACTGACCTCTCATTGTCTGTTCCGACACTCGATAGAGGCCAGAGGTCGGGAAGCCATGGAATCAGATCAAAGGCAAGAATCTTGATTCTGCCCCTAATATCCGACTGAGGTATCGGTTCATCCATGATTGATTCCAACTCGGGCTCAAGCAACTCGCTCCTAAACTTGCGTGACCATCCTACGACAGGCGGAACATTCGCCAGTTCTGCGACGAATTCTCTCTGTTTCTGGGTGACAATGATTCTGACATCATCATAGAGAGGAGCAGTTGCTGCATATGGCAGAACCCATTCATCTGGTAGAATCTCACTCTCGGGTGCAACAGGCAGACTCCATATGATCTGAGTCACCTGTCCGAAGAATGGTGACTCGCGATGGTATGGAACCAGTGTTCGCGTTGCATAGACGCCCGAGTTTTGCTCACCGGGTATCGGGTCATCAAACCAGAGTAAGGAAGCATCGGAACCTTCTATCAGCTGACCGACCAGACTCGATTTGAGTTCTCCAAGTCTCTCATCATAGGGAGAGGGCGTCGAACCGAATACTCTGTCCCACCCACTGACAACTATCAGGTCTGGCCTCTTCTCGGTCTGAATGGTTGGAATGGGCCGATCTTTGAATAGATAGTCCTGCACTCTCTGGAACAGCCCCATCACATTGATTGAATCAAAGATAGTTCTCTCAGAAACTGCATGACACCGAGCCTGATCGCGCGGAATCCCACTGCGAGGACGCAGGTAGAGCCTGCACTCTCTGAAACCAGCCTCGACGAACTCGTCGGCGAGGTCAATCCACAGTATGTTGGACTTGCCGGTCCTATTCTTCCACTCATTGACGTATTCAAGTCCATGGTAGTACTTCGAGATCCAGGCTGCAGAAGTACCTCCGGACGTGGGCGGCTCTGCAGAGAGATAGAGAGTAAAGTCCCTGTCAGTCTGAACCAGCATCTCAAAGGGGTCCTGCATCGGGACTATGGGTGCGGGGAACGATACCAACTGAGAAGGTTCAGGATTCTGCTGTTCGTGGAGGACGATAGCCGCCCTGGGAACTCTCTCGTTCACTGTCACGCTGAAGAGAGTCCTTGGGATCTTATCGTCCAACTCAGCAGCACGTTCGAAGACCGCGATGACAAAGGAACGAACGACCGAGCGAATCAATCTGATATCATCACTCGCATCGACCAAAAGAGTACCCTTCAGAATAGCAGCCGGTTTCTCGGTCTGGGAAATCTCCTGATACGCCTCAGCAGCTGCAGCCGCATAGGCATCGACCTGCGTGACTGCCGTGTCTGTCGGATTTCCCTCTAGAAGTGCCCTCCACTCAATGTCATCGAACGCTCGCTCAGAGATGATGAACTCTGGTATCTCTCTCAGCGGCAGACCGTGCCGTCTTCTCGACTTCGACTCCCTGGTCTCATGCCCTAGGTCCCAAGAGTACCCCTGTCTGGTCTTGATGTCCAGAATGAAGACCGGCTTCCAGAACACATTGAGCCCGTCCGGAGTCACCACTCGTCTGAGCAGGACAAGGTCTATCCTCCCCTTTCCCAGTCTCGTGTCGATAGGGATCTCGGAGCAGAGTAGGTATCCATCCTCGCCTCCCAGTTCATCTCCGAAGCGTATCGCTCGACCAATGTTCCAGTGGCTGGGAAAGAGGCTGGTGATCTGCCTGTGGACCTGGCTCCCCTTCTGACCGCTCAGCTCGAAGAGCCGCTGCCAGATGTACCTGACATCCTCGTCTGTCAGGCAGGGGGCGGGTCTCTCCTCAAGGGTCTCTTCATCCGGCATGGTCTTGATGATCGACCCGCCTGCCAGAATCCGGTCGACCTCATCCATTGCGCCTGAGACAATCCCCTGCTCTCGGGCCTCTCTCATCTGGTCCCTGAAGAAGTCGGTGCTGTACTCCGGCTCCCGATGTTCGGATGCTGAGGTCACGGTCGGGGTATCACCGGAGCGGACCCTGTAGTGTCTGGCGATGTCATCCTTGAGTTCTCTGAGAATCCTGATGGTGCCCTCTCTGAAACCGGGCTCTCCATACCTGTTCTCGGAATATATCCGTTCAAGGTAGGGTCGTGCTCTGAGGAGGAACAGGTTGGCGTACTTTGCGGTGTCGTTCAGCGGGACATCGAATACGTAGCACCAGGTGGTCAGGACCTGCATGTGCTGTCTGCAGGCATCGATGAAGTCCAGCTCAGGGATGTTGTGGATAGGCACCACCTCATGGCACAGGGAGTCCTCCGGATATCCATAGGTCACATCGGGCGACCCGCGCAGGGGGACCTGATCCGGAAAGGGGAACATGGTCATGCCAAAGTCCCTGAGGGCAGCCCCGCCGATGTTGAGCCTCTGGTTCAGGGGACCCACTGTCTTATCGGAGCTCTTGACCCGTCGGGTCTCCCGGTTCTCGTAGGCTGCCGCGTTCTCGAACAGCATCTGCAGGGAGTTCTTTCGGATGGTGTGCTCTGCCCTGGCAAGGTGTGTGTAGTGTGCGGCGCCGTGTGCCTTCAGTCTCAGGTATCTTCGCTCGGCTCTTCTCAGGCTCCTGCGTGAACTGTCATAGAGGTGGGCAGTGTTCTTGTTCTTCAGTGCACGCTGCAGGTACACTGCTGTAGAGAGGGCGGTCTTCAGGGCCCGGGTCAGGACCAGATTGGGGTGGACTGGCATCACCTTGCGTGGTCGTCCTCTGCCCTCCAGCATGCCGTGTTCACCTTTCCTGCATTATTCTTTGAATGTTGTGACCTATTCAATCAATTCTCTAATATTCGTTTCGCTTCTATGGAGCCTAGATGGGCATCAGAGAGATAGTACAACGAATGTTTGTTAAAATTACTTAATAAGTTTAAATTACCCCGTTTCTACATCAATACGAGTTCAAAAGACATCCTCCGAACAAGAGGGGGAGTGAACTCAACTGCTGACCGAAACAGGTCAGAAGTTTAAATTGGTAGGCGAATGCAATGGGTCGTTCCAAAGGTGTGACAATCACCGTAAAGGTTCCTATCGCTTGGGATACGATGACGGAGCTGAAAAAACAGAGGCTTCGTCAGATTGTCGGCCGGGACACCCGTATAATCCGTTCCTTCCTAGGTGTAATCGAGCAACATGAAAGCAACTTATTATCAGGTCGCTACAAGACACGAATCAACGATGGAGCTCTCGATCATCTGACAATCACAGCAGTACATGTGGCGTCCAAATATCCACAACGCCTCGAAGTCCTTCATGATATGAAAGAGAAGTTTCCACGATGTTCTTCTGGTGAACTTATTGAGTGCCGAAGGACAGCAATAGCTCTATACGAGAGCTACTTGGCACTCAGAAAGAGAAGAAGGAGTAGGTCAGCACGACCTTGTGAGACCATCAAATCTGGAAGAATTCCTAGATGGATATATTCTCTAAAATTCAGGCTGCTAGAAACCACATCATCAGCTTCGCGTTGGTGGTTGGACCTGCAGGACTCCTTTGACTCTGCTCCAAAGAAGAAGTCCATACACGACCGTATACGCATTCCTCTAAAGATGTGTCAGTTTCACATTGGTCAAATTGAAAGAGGGAAGATAAAAGCTCTTCAGCTCATCAATGATAGAAGAGGACGGTGGTGGGTCCATTTTGCTGTCAGGTTGAATGAGGACTCAGTATCTGCTGAGGGCAATCTTCCACCGGCAGTATTAGGAATCGACTTGGGAATAAAGAAAGCTGCGTGTACTGCCCTGATAACACCTGAAAAGGTTCGAGAGACTAGATACTTTGTCCAGCAAGACAAGGCAAATGCCATTGAAAAGTATGACCAGCTTGTTGCAGAACTTCAGAGCGAAATGGAATCTCGTCGAAGCAGACATCAGTCTTATGACAACATCGCCAAGAGACTGAGGCAATTGAAGTCGAAGCGCGAAGATGTCTCAAGAGAATATGATCTCTTGCTTCTTCGAGAACTCCTACAATATATCATTCAACTCTCTGAGAAACACACTCTCTACGTGGCTCTTGGCAGGCTGAAACATATACGGAATAAAGCCCGTCGAGGAAGTCATACCAGCCTTTCACATCGAAAAATGATCAACTCATGGTCCTTTGCAAGGATTACCAATGGTCTGAAGCATCAGCTCTCACAGCTTGGATGGGTTGTCGATGGAAAGAAGGCCCGCTACAAGGTAGTCTCAGAGGCCTGGACGTCCTCATTATGCTGGAAGTGCAGCTCAAGAGGGAGGCGGCCTAAACAGAACCATTTTGTCTGCCCATCATGTGGCCATGAAACCAATGCGGACAGGAACGGTGCCATCAATATTGCTGCACGTCTCATTATGCTCACGGACTCATTGCATTCTGTGAGAGGACGAGGAAAGTGGGTGGACTCTGTGAACACAGGGAAGAACCCACAACTGATGTCCTTACTCCAAAAGAGGAGTTATGTATCAGACTCCAGGGAGTCCGCGGCTGATCACTTCGTCCAATCGGACCTTCTCAACTTCGGCGACGAATCTGAGAAGAGTGAGAATGACCCCGCCGTGGAAAGAACTGTGGAAAAGCTCTCTGTCTGCGGAAATGATACTCCGCCTGAAATACAGGAGAAAGAAACCAGACCCGTAGGAGGGACAGTGTCTCAATGACTGGGGATGAAGTCTTGACTGACCTTTGGGTGGTGCCAAAGTGTGATGGCGACATCAGGTCGAGAAACGGTGAAACACAGAAGTTTCTTGCAGTTGACGTTCACTCAACAATAGCAGGAGATAGGTCAAGAGCTACGTCCCGAATTCTGCGTTGATAAGGAGTAATCCTTTTAACACAATAAACTAGGGCAGAAGTCAAAGCGGAGTGTAGCTCAACCTGGCAGTCTGCTGCACATCTGCAGTACAGTAGGCCATAAGCTATGGACTGTAGAGAGCTGCTATTGTGATAGCTTCTCATAGTTATCCATTGGTTCCCGGTTCAAATCCGGGCACTCCGACCATTATATCATCAGTTGTTCCTTACTTCTCCACCTACCAAACATGCCAATCATGACTGGCGCGATGACAACAAAGACTGAAGCGACCAAGAGGCCAAGACCAGCAAGAGTGGCTATGTTTGTCAATCTACTGATAGTGACATTGACCATGACGGTCTCTGAACCCCAATAGAATAGTCTGACCAGGAAGCAAGTGACGAAGAAAGGAATAAGGTGTACATTCGCCCAGCTAAACGTGAAGTCTACTTCACGCTGACCCTCGAGGCGGATTGCAGTTTCACCAATGCTCTTCGTAGGATATTGGTAGTCAATCTGCGCCCATACCCAACAGTCACTAGGAACGGCCGAGTCATCAAATGAGACACTGATCGCCAATGCCTCACCATACAGTATGCTCACTGGAATATCGACGCCTGAGGAGCCGATCTCAAAAGTACGCTGACTGGTCCAGCTCGGGAGACGGAGAGGCAGGAGACTTCCTATAAGAACTAGGAGCAGACCTGCAACAAGAAGCCCCTGAGATCGTGACGGGCGCTTCACCATCAATCCCCCATCCATACTATGCTCTATTTCCTTATAATCTAGGACTCCGTAGTTGGCGCGTACTATAATCATCCTCTGGAACTGCTAGAGGAATGACGGTTCGCCGGTCCTCTGATCATCTCCATTTTTTCCAAGAGAACGAAGGAATGCTTCAACCTCCCTCTGTCCCTGAAGAACGAACACGTTCTTCATTGACTTCTGCTTCTCCAGAAACCTGAGAATCGCGGGTCTCCGAGTGCGAGGATAGTCCCAGATCCATCTGATGAAGTCCCAGTCAATCTTCTCTGGGCAGTCTTCGCTAAGATCTGGTCTTGTTCTACCTCG
The DNA here is from genome assembly GCA_003345545.1 of Candidatus Thorarchaeota archaeon. Lineage (GTDB taxonomy): Archaea > Asgardarchaeota > Thorarchaeia > Thorarchaeales > Thorarchaeaceae > SMTZ1-45. Next base: position 22,889 of record PRDH01000016.1, on the reverse strand, counting down.
AAATCTAAGGAACCTACTGAATATGCGGAGGTACGACAATCTTCGAGGAACATCAATGAAGATGATGGTGTCTGCGGCGGACGCACGAAGTCTGAGCGTTGACGTGTAGTTTCCGTCCATGACCCACGAGTCTGAAGTGATGAGATTCTTGACCTTGGCTCTCCATTCGTCTTCTGGAGTATATGCCCAGTTTGGCTTCCAGTAATATTTGTCCAAGTGAATAATAGGAATACCAAGAATTCGACCAAGTCTTTCACCTAGGGTCGACTTTCCCGAGCCACTAGGTCCAAGAATCAGCACTCGCTTCATCACCAAAACATGACGATAAAGCCTGAATTAAGTACTGGGGTCATATGACAGACGGGATCGCTCCATCTTTATTACTTGGTTAGAATCCAGTAAGAAACAGAAAAGAGGCCTTCACTTGAGCGACATAGAAACTGAACAACAGGGCTGTCAGAAACCACCCAATGCTCATTGGTCCAAGAGAGCTGGTTACTTTCTACTCTTCTTCATGTTAGAGTCAGCAATATTTGCTATAATCCCACTATCGTCGATTGTTTCAATCACGATACTGCTAGTCATACATGCCTGCATCATAGCAGCACTCCTAGCTGCTGCTGTTTTGTTACGAATAAGTAAGAGAGGCAGAGAGTACTTTCAGGTGTTCTATGCCTTTTTTGCGGCTGGAGCCGTAGTTCTTCTCAGTAGCCTGTTCAGTGGGTTCCTAGTAGAGCTTCTCGGGTTCTCTCTTGCAACTCCATCTGGAATAGCCGTCGCCAAGTTCTCTGAAGCAGTCCTACGGGTCATCCCCCTCCTAGTACTCATGATGCTCATCGGAGCCAATCGAGAGTCCATGTACCTCAATAGAGGCAGAATTGGCATTGCACTTGTCGTCGGTATCATTGCCTTCATCGTCTTTCCGATAATTGCATACATCCCCCTGGCAAATCAGGTAGGCATAGTGGACAGACTACTTTCGTTATCCCCATGGATCCTGCTATTCGTGCTCTCGAACGGATTCATGGAGGAATTGCTCTTTAGAGGCCTGCTTCTGAAACGATTCGAGCCCTTTCTAGGAGCGAATCTATCCAATCTTCTGGCTGCAATAGTATTCACTCTCATTCACGCGCAGGTCACCTATACAACGAATCTGATTCTGTTTCTTCTCCTGATAGCTTTTCCTCTCTCGCTCGCCTGGGGTTATCTGACACAAAAGACCGGCAGCATCTGGGGTGCAGTCCTATTTCATGCTGCAGGTGACTGCCTGGTTGTCTTCGGTGTATTTACGAGCATGTAGCAATTCCGATTAACACTCAACGACTTGTAGAACTCACGCTTGAAGTAGGCTCTAAAGACGCTAGTAACCCCGACACAATGAAACCAATTGCAGTCGCTCCTACCGATTCCTGCCTAGCGATTCTCTTGAGTCATCTGAGTGGGCGTTTCTGCCACTTACCATTTGGAAACCATTCAACTTAAATATCAATGCACTATTGTTAACAAATTGAGGATTGAAACCATGAAGGCAATCGAAGTCGTAAAGGATGTCTACTGGGTCGGTGCAATTGACTATAATGTTCGTAACTTTCACGGATACAGCTACACCACACATCATGGTACTACATATAATGCATACCTAGTGATGGGAGAGAAGATAGCTCTCATTGATGGTGTTCTTGGTTCATTCTCAGAAGAGATGTTCTCAAGAATCTCTGAGATTATCGAACCTGAGAAGATTGACTACATGATCTCGAACCACACAGAGATGGACCACTCCGGTGCTGTTCCTGATGTGTTGAAGGTCATGAAGAATGCCAAGCTTGTCTGTACTGCAAAGGCCGTTGACGAGCTGAAGAAGCACTATCCCGACGGATGGGATATTCAGACTGTCAAGACCGGTGATGAGATTGACCTTGGGGGAAAGACCTTGCGGTTCTATGAGGCCCCCATGTTGCATTGGCCTGAGTCGATGTTCACATACTATGTAGAAGAGCAGCTGCTCATGCCCAACGATGCATTCGGGCAGCACTATGCGACTGAGAGGCGGTTCGCTGACGAAGTAGACCAAAACATTCTCTGGAAAGAGGCTGAGAAGTACTATGCGAATATCCTATGGCCACTGAGCTCCATGGTACAGAGGAAGATTGAGGAGGTAGTCAAGCTTGGACTCCCCATCAAGGTGATTGCTCCCTCTCATGGTTTGATCTGGAGAAAGAATCCTCTTGAGATTGTGACACGATACCTGGCATGGGCAAAAGGCGAGAGAACATCTGACAAGATAGTGATCACCTGGGATACGATGTGGCAGAGCACAACAAAACTGGCTCGTGCTATTGCTGAGGGAATAGACAGCGAGGGCATGATACCCCTCCTGCGGCTCATACCTCACAGCGATAGGAGCGATATCATGGCTGAGCTGCTGGAGGCAAAGGGGGTACTTGTCGGAAGTGCAACACTCCATAATGATATCTTGCCCACTGTGGCACCGATTCTCTCTGATTTCGAAGTTCTCAAACCAAAGGGAAAGAAGGCTGCAGCGTTTGGGTCCTATGGATGGGGCGGCGGGGCGGTCAAGAAGATCCAGGAAGCAATGGTACGTGGAAAGATGGAGATTGTGATGGAACCATTCACAGTCAAATGGGTGCCAACGGAGGAAGAACTCAAGAATGCCTACGAGTTTGGTCGGGCATTTGCAAAGGCAGTGAAGTAACCAAGTTCGTCATCAACTCGCTTGGAAGGTTGGCCACTGCCTCATACCACGTCCTCAGGTAAGTACACTTTGAAGCTACACTCCAGGTCTCCCTTAAGCACAGAGTTGATCATCTCAACTCTGAGAGGTTGACCAAGCGCGGCCTCCCAAGACTGTTTTGTGAATCCGCCGCTGCAGTAGCAGAATGTGGGTGAGATGTCTACATCGCCCTTCAGTATGCTTTCCCTTGCCCAAGCACAATGGCACGCATAGTATCTCTTCATCTTGTTGTCTGTCGCAGCAAGATACTCCTTTGCCATGAATGGAATCTTGGTGTGATAGATGACATTTCCCCTTCTCTCACCAATTAAGACATCCGGACGGCTCTTCACGAATTCAATCACTTCATCAGTGATCTCTTGGTTGTAAAACAGGGTGCCATCGTTCCTATGTTTCTCAAGCTCAGCGATTCCATCCATTTGTGTCTGTTTCAGATATTCATCTAGGCTTCCCGCATTGAGGTACTTCTCGCGTTCATCTTTACGGAAATCTCTCGGAAGGCCATGTGCGACCTCAGCAAGGACCTTCTGACATGTTTCCAAGTCAAGTATGTCCTCCATCCTGTCCACCACCTTCTTCGTGACTCGCGGCTTCTCGGATGATGGCATGCCCAATGGGGGTCCATCTATCTCATCAAAGACCTGATCGTGCTCATTGTCGCCGACCATCTCACTCAGTTTCTCACGTAGCACATCCATGACTTCTGCGCCATCGAGCAGCTCTAGAACCGCAAGGTAGAGTCGCATGTTCTTCACAAAGTAGCCATACCTCAATAGTGCGACATAGTTCTCATACGTGTTAGCAGCCTCATCAATGAGAACCAGTGAGAATCTGTTGAGCTCAGAGGAGCCAACTGTTTCGAGAGTCTTACCGAATTTCATGATGAATCTCTCAAACCTCTCAACCATGAAGATTCCTTCTCTGACTTTGCCTTCGAGAACGGGACTCTCTCGATCAGTCAGGTATCTTCGATATCCTTCCTTGTCCAACTGCTCCACGCTCTGCTTGTACTCAGTACTCCTGCAGGGACCTTATCAAAGGAAGCATGAACGCAATAACCAGGCATCATACTCGGAATGAATGAGCGAACTTCATAACTGCTGGCATGTGATTGGCGCTCTTAGTGAGTAATACCCTATTAATACAGGTGCTTTAGTATCTTGGACGTGACGAGTATTTGGTGCAGACAGTGATGAACGAACTAGAGGCAAAAATCAAACAAGTCCTATCCAGCAATGGCATCAAGTGTTCCTCGGTGTATAAGATACCAGATCCAGAAGAAACGAGAATCCTTCTTGCATTCAACTCAAAAGATAACGGACGTCTGACAACGGCTAAGATTGATAGGGCACTCAATACAACAGGGATTGGTGAATTCAAAGTTCCGAACGATTTCCAGCGTCTGAGCTCAACCTTTCTGCATCTAGAGGTCACGTTCGGGGCACGAACTGAGCGTTCTGCAACACCTGAAGCAGCATAGATTGACGTATTCGTGGTTTTTATCAGGTTCTTGTTACATAATACAGAACTATGAATCTGCAACTAGAGGACAGAACATTCCTGGTGACAGCTGCATCTCGAGGACTAGGTTTTGGTGTAGCCAAGGCTCTTGTAGGAGAGAAGGCTAATGTAATAATCTGCGGGAGAAGTAAGAAGCCCTTGAAGGACGCGGCATCCTCCCTTGGAACTAGATGTCAGTACTTTGTTGCAGATGTTGCAACGCCTGCGGATGTGACTGCCTTACTGAACTTCACAAGGGAGCAGACATCCAAGCTGGATGGTCTCTTTGTGAATGCAGGAGGGCCGGCTCCGGGGACATTCACTGAGATTTCAGATGATGACTGGTCGAAGGCAATCGACCTCACTCTGATGAGTGCAATTCGCCTGACCAGGGAGGCAATTCCTCTTCTGAAGAAGTCTGACGCCCCGTCCATTCTCTATAGCACGTCAATCTCTGTCAAACAACCTATTCCAAACCTGCTACTATCCAACTCACTCCGTCCCGCAGTAATAGGGATGATGCGTACACTCTCTGAGGAGCTTGGACCAGATGGCATTCGAACCAACGCCATATGTCCTGGATACATACACACTGAACGTGTCAGGCAATTGATGTCAACCGCGAAATCCAAGGGTGATGCTGCAGAAGAAGCGATTGTAGCCAGAATTCCTCTTGGACGAATGGGAACACCTGATGAATTTGGCAGAGTCTGTGCCTTTCTACTGAGTCCTCTTGCAAGCTATGTACATGGCGCACTCTTACTTGTTGATGGCGGCTTGTTCAAAGGAATGATGTAGTCTATTCTAAGGTCAGCTCAGTGGGGTCAAGACCACCGCTCCTAATCAGAGCTACTCTTGCATACTCTCTGGTCTGCTCATCCTGATCATCAAGAAGCGTCTTGAGACTTGGCACGGCCGGCGGGTATGGCGACACGCTCAATGCCCATGCAGCAGTACGTCTGACATCAAGCTCTTGCGAACCCAGAAGCTCTGCAATAACTCTCAGAATGACCTCTGACCGCCGCTCTACTACTAATCGAATCATTCTCACCTGCTCCTCTGGAGAGCTTGAATGAATTGCATCAGCAAGTCCCTGCAATGCATGAGCATCATCCATATCACGAAGTGCGCGTATTGCCCAGTCCCGGACATCTTCGTCTTCATCATCTAAGGCAGCCAATAGACAGCTAACGGACTCTGGGGCTCCAACATTGCTGAGGGCCCATGCCCCGGACCGTCGTATCTCAACATTAGAGTCACCCAAGAGTGTGCAGAGAGTCCCCACTGTCTTATCATTCACAATCTTCGTGAGGGCGAAGACTGCCTCCTTTCGTAGTCTGAGGTCTTCAGAGCGATCGCGTGTCATCTTTCTTATCATCTGGCTGTAGTAGTCGGGATCCGTGCTTCCCAAGATATGCAGAGCCCATTTTCGTGCCTCAAACTCCTCCTCTTCGGCCATCAGAATCTGTGCGACATGTACGTTGACCGAGTCGACTCTGCTTCTGTATGCTGCCTGTAGCCCTCTTATCCGGGTCTGCACATCATCGTCCATGACAGCTTTCTCTATGACACGGACCATCAGAGTACTATTCAGGAGGTCCACAATGTCAAGTATATGTCCCTTCAAACCCTCGTCGTACTCGAACGTGCTGTCAAGTAATGACTCGAACTCATGAGAATGATCATGGATGTAATCGGCAATGAATCTGCGTTTCTCTGGAGTACCACTCTCTTGAAGGAGTCTTGATAAATCTGTCACAGTTTCTCACGATTTCTTGGATATTGATAGGTCTTCCCTTGAAGGACGAAATTCAATAGATCTGGAATGCCTTTGCATGAGGCATCTTGAAACCTTCCATATCTGGTTTGAAGCGACGCACAGTATAGTGCGCGGCCATCTGCAGCGCAATTGTATTTGGAATTGCCTGAGCAAGAGCTGTTCTCAAGCCCAGTTCATTGTGAAGATGGTGCGTCTTCATTTTCAGAGTGTCTGATAGAACCCCTAGATACAGATTGTCGCTGGCTGATGGAGGACTGATCGATATGAGGATGACTTGTTCTCCCTCTCCGATTGACAGGTTGTGGTGGTGACAGAACTCTTCTCGAAGAGCGGCAATTCCCTTCATTATTGAAAACTCGTTGAACTTCATCATCCCAATCTGAGCTGCTGTGTAGTTTGGGCCATCAGAGATCATATACAGGGGGGCCTTCGGCGATATCATGTTTGAGATTGTAATGCCTTCTTCTTCGGCCCATGCCACCATCTCTCTACCGGCTCTCGATAGACGATTGACATCATGTTGCAGGTCAATCTGGAACTTACTACTGAGTCCAGAGGCAACCTTGAGAAGATAAGCCATCGCCGTCGTAGTTGGAGAGGCCGGGCTCACATTATACGATTCTACACCTGCTCTTGTGGTCCATACGTCTAGGGTTTCCTTTGCGGCTCTTCCATTTGGATCATCTGTGAGAACAATGATACTTGCTCCATGTGCCTTGGCCGTTCGTATTGCATCTAGTGTTGAAAGGCTCCTGCCAGACGCAGTTATTCCAATCACAACACACTCAGAGTCCAAGGGAATGTACGCAATTTCCGTTGGCGAAACCGAGTACGCATTAACACCCGCACTGAGCAATGCCCACCTCCCAAAATCCGCAACTGCATAGGAGTCACCCGCACCCACGAGAATGACCCGTTGCTTAGCAGCAATCCAGGGTCCTGTTTCGGCAGCTACATTCTTCAGCGTATCGGCAATTGATTTCTCTTGTACCTTGATGGCAGCCAAACACGAATCCAAGAACTCAGTCATTGTGCATTGCTCCTATAACATGTCTGTATTTGGTGGGTCAAGTCCAAGCTGCCTGATAAGCCCAACAATCAGTCCTTGGTGATGAACCTCATGAACAGCCAAATGGATGAGGACTTTTGCCACCGTGAAATAGATGGTCTTTTCGTCGTTTCTCACAGACCTGACATGGCTAAGCTGTTCTTGACTCAAGTCCTTTAGAAATCTCCTTGTGAGTTCTTCTGTTTCGCACCAGACTGTCTTGATGTCCCCTATGGTACCGAAGTCTGCAGGATTAAGACGCACGCACTCCCTCTCTCTCAAGACCGAGATCCAGTATCTCTCAGTATCAATCAGATGTACGAGGATGTCTCGAATGGATTCAATCCCACTTCCCGAATCACGCACGAAGGCCCCGTTGTTCAATCCCTCCAGTGTTTCAAGTATTGATCTTCTGACAGTGAGATTGTGATTGACTAACATCTCGATGCAGGACATCATAGTACTGTGCTGTGTTCATCATTCCTTATGTCAGTCACGATGTAGGTCATCAAAACGCTGCGGAGTGGACTTGTAGAAGAAGTGGCGCCCCCGCCGGGATTTGAACCCGGGTCTCAAGAGGTCTGCTTCAAGCGTCAATCCGCTCGGATTGACAGTCTTAAATGCTAAACCGTACTACACTACAGGGGCGAGTTTCCACTGCTGCAAACGTGAAATTCTATTAAAGTCATCGGTCGAGAATACGCCATTTTCACATCAAGAATCAAGAGTGAATCATTATCACGCATTTTCCTTGAGAGTTGATCACTAAAGCTGGGCGACAGCGTAAGTTTATTATGGTCCATAGCGTATAATATCAGTGGCGTACATCGCCAGACCGCCCTTAGATGTCATGCCATTTATGTGTTTTATCGGAATCCTTTTATGGCTACAGAATTTTTTGTCCTTTGCTCAGGCAGAACTGCTTCCCATTCATGCATGGCCATAAGTCACATTTCATGGTACTCGTTGTCATGCATAGAGCACCGAAGGTGAACAGCTGAGAACCGCCTAGACATCAGGGGCTCGTGGCGCAGCTAGGAAGCGCAGCAGGCCTTTAACCTGATGAGCAAGAGGTTCTTCTCTTGACTCGGGAAAGGGCCGCGGGTTCAAATCCCGCCGAGCCCGCCATCGGCCTCGATATGGGTGGGGACCAACAGCAGAGTCTGTCAGAGTAAACAACAAACGGGGCGGCTATTGCGGCAGATGTACGAGCTCGGGTTTCTGGGTTCCATGCGTTGGGAAGCGTATGTGCTAGCGATAGTTCCCCCGTCCTACACATTCACGGTGTGATTACTCTATGGCGTCGGGTACTAAAGATCGGGAAAAGTATTGGCCTGTCATTGAGGCGTTCTTCGACCATTATGGACTAGTCGGCCAACATCTTGACTCGTTTAATCGGTTCATACGGGAGGAGCTTCAGCAAGTAGTTGACAGTGTTGGAAAGCTGACTCCTAAGATCGAGGGTTATGTCGTAGAATTGGGCGATATCGAGATAGGAAAACCTACGATTAGAGAGGCCGATGGGAGCGAACACAATCTGACTCCCAACGAGGCAAGAATCAGAAACCTCACGTACGCCAGCAAACTCTTCCTGAACATGACCCCGGTCCGAAAGGAGGGGTCTGTATCAACCCGGCTTGAGACCCTGAAAATCTACATTGGCAACATGCCAATCATGCTTCGATGCGAACAATGTCATCTTCACGGTAAGACCGATGAAGAACTCATTGCCCTTGGTGAGGATCCAAAGGACCCCGGTGGCTATTTCATAATCAACGGATCTGAACGTGTTCTGGTAACGCAGGAAGATTTGGCGCCAAACCGAATTCTCATCGAGGAGGCGAGCAAGAGCTCAAGCTTCACCCATATTGCCAAAGTCTTCTCAACATCCCGTGGTTTCAGAGCTCCTGTCACTATTGAGAGAAAGCGGACCGGTGAACTGAGAGTCTCTTTCCCCTCTGTTCCAGGAAAGATTCCCCTTGCCATTCTGATGAAGTCACTAGGTCTTGAGTCTGATAGGGAGATTGTGGATGTCATCTCTGATGATGATGAGATCCGAAACGAACTAATCGTCACTATTGAGCAGTCTGCACCAATCAACGCTACTGGGGATGAAGAGGAGGGGTCAACTCGTGTCAACGCTCTTGACTTCATCGGGAAACGTGTTGCAGTCGGTCAGACAAAGGAGTACAGACTTGCACGTGCTGAAAAGGTGCTTGACCGTTACCTGCTTCCTCACATCGGAACTGAAGATGATAGCCGACTTCAAAAGGCATACTATCTCGGTCAGATGGTTGAACGACTGCTTGAGCTAGTCTTGGGAAAACGAGAACAAGACGACAAAGACCATTATGCTAACAAGAGATTGAAGCTCTCTGGTGACCTGCTGATGTCACTGTTCAGGGTAGCGCTCTATTCTCTGACCCGTGATATCAAGTATCAACTTGAGCGCACAGCGGTCAGAGGTCGCAAACCAAACATTCGCACAGCAGTCAGAGCAGACGTGATTACTCAGAGACTGAAACACGCTCTTGCTACAGGTAACTGGGTTGGTGGCAAGGCAGGGGTATCCCAGCTTCTTGATCGTACTAACTACATCTCATCGCTCTCACATCTACGAAGGGTGGTTTCGCCTCTATCACGATCTCAGCCTCATTTCGAGGCTCGAGACCTGCATTCCACTCACTGGGGTAAAATATGTCCAAACGAAACACCCGAGGGTCCAAACTGTGGTCTTGTGAAGAACATCGCAATGATGGCATACATCTCAGTTGGAACTGAAGAAGACATAGTCGAGCGTGCAATGATTAATGCAGAAGTTGAACCCATCGAGAAGCTCCACGGCAAACGTGGCCGGAAGGGATCTGATGTCTTTCTCAATGGGCGGCTTGTTGGAATTCATCCCGCACCACAAGTGCTGGTCAAGACACTCCGGCAGAAACGTCGTGCTGGAGAGATTGATAACCAGACCAATGTTGCCTACTACGAGGACAGCCATGAGGTTCAGGTCAACGGTGACGCTGGGCGAGTGAGAAGACCCGTAATTGTTGTTGAGAATGGAAAGAGTCGTCTTACTGATGAGCACTTGCGTATGATTGTAGACGGAGAGTGGGGCTTTCTAGACTTAATACGGAATGGCATCGTAGAGTTCATCGATGCTGAAGAGGAAGAAAACACCCTCATTGCTATGTATCCTCCCGACATAGGTCCAAACACGACTCATCTTGAGATTGTGCCATCTACAATTCTTGGCATCTCTGCAGCGCTAATCCCATTCCCAGAGAGAAACCAGTCTCCACGTAATGTGTACATGGCTGGCATGGCAAAGCAGTCCGTCGGAGTACCGGCAGCGAATTTCAGATATCGAGCAGACACACGGTCTCATTTCTTCCACTATCCTCAGGTACCTCTGGTGAAGACCCGTGCCATGGACTCTATTGGCTACGAGGAGCGACCTGCAGGACAGAACTTTGTTGTAGCAATCCTGTCTTTCGAGGGATACAATATTGAAGATGCCCTCATTATGAACAAGGCCTCCATTGAGAGAGGTCTAGGAAGAAGCACCTTTGCTCGAGTCTATGAGAGCGAAGAACGCAAGTATCCCGGTGGTCAGGAAGACAGGTTCGAGATTCCAGATCGCAGCGTTAGAGGGTACAGGGCTTCAGAGTCGTACAGGAATCTTGGCGAAGATGGAGTCATTGAGACCGAAGTAGAAGTACAGGGAGGCGACGTACTCATTGGCAGGACCTCTCCTCCACGATTCCTTGAAGAGTACTCGGAATTCGAGATTTCATCCCCCAACCGCCGCGAAACCTCTGTGGCTGTGCGTCATGGAGAGGCGGGCGTTGTGGACAGCGTAATTCTTACGGAAACCATTGATGGCAACCGCCTAGTCAAAGTGAAAGTACGTGACCTGCGAATTCCAGAGCTCGGTGACAAGTATGCATCGCGTCATGGGCAGAAGGGAGTCATTGGCTATGTTGTGCCACAACAGGACTTACCGTTCACCGAGGATGGTGTAGTACCAGATTTGCTCATCAACCCTCATGCTATTCCAAGCCGAATGACCATTGGACAGATTCTGGAGATGGTTGCTGGTAAGGCTGCATGTATGGATGGCGAACAGCAGGATGCAACACCGTTCTGCGGTGTCACTGAGGAGCAGCTGTTCGATATACTCCGCAAGCATGGTCTCAAACACAATGGCCGCGAAACCATGTACTCTGGTATCACAGGAGAGAAACTCAAGGTCGACGTGTTCATGGGTGTCATCTTCTATCAGAAGTTGCATCACATGGTGGCCGACAAGATACACGCCAGAGCACGAGGACCTGTCCAGATTCTGACACGTCAGCCAACTGAAGGTCGTGCTCGCGAGGGTGGCCTCCGGTTCGGAGAGATGGAACGTGATGTGCTCATTGGACATGGTGCTGCTATCCTCCTCAAAGGTCGTCTTTTGGACGAGTCGGACAAGAGTAACATGCTCGTCTGTGAGGAGTGCGGGCTCATCGGTGTCTATGACCGTAACAAAGACCAATATTATTGTCCAATCTGTGGCTCAAACGCCAAGATCAGTAGTGTTGTGGTCTCATATGCCTTCAAACTACTGATACAAGAAATGATGTCACTGGGTCTTGCTACCCGGCTCAGACTCAAGGAGATGATCTAGATGATCACTGGCCTTACCACTAAGAAGATTGATTCAATCGAGTTCGGACTCTTATCGCCTGATGACATCCGTAAGATGTCTGTTGCACAGATAGTCGTAGCTGATACTTATGATGAGGACGGCTATCCTATCGATTCGGGTATCATGGACCCCAAGTTGGGTGTGATTGATCCTGGTCAGCGCTGCAAGACCTGCGGGAATAGGGTCGGTAATTGTCCTGGCCACTTTGGTCACATAGAACTTGCACGACCAATCATGCACGAGGGCTATTCAAAGGTCATCCATAAAGTCCTCCGTGCCATATGCAGAGAGTGCAACAGAATCCTCCTGACAGACGAGGAAACTGATCATTTTCAGAAGCTATTCAGGAGGTATCCAGAGATGGGCCAGAAGACTGCTAATCTCTCTAATGAGCTTCTCAAGAGAGCTGCAAAGGTCAAGACCTGTCCTCATTGCGAGCAGCCGCAACTCAAACTCAAGCTCGAGAAGCCCACCTCGATTTATGAAGTCGGTGAGGCTGGGTCTGTTAGACTCACACCTATTGATATCAGAGCACGACTCGAAAACGTTTCAGACGATGACTATCGCCTACTTGGTGTCAATCCCGAAGCCGCACGACTTGAGTGGTCAATTCTGACAGTACTTGCAGTTCCTCCAGTCACCGTCAGACCGTCTATAACTCTTGAGTCTGGAGTCAGGAGCGAGGATGACCTCAGTCACAAGCTTATTGACATTATCAGGATAAATCAGAGGCTCCGTGAAAATCTAGATGCGGGAGCTCCACAACTTATCGTCGAAGATCTTTGGGAACTTCTGCAGTACCACTGTACAACCTACTTTGATAACGGTGTGAGCGGTATACCGCCTGCTCGGCATAGATCAGGAAGGGCTTTGAGAACACTTGCCCAGAGGCTAAAGGGGAAGGAGGGTAGATTCCGTTCCAACCTCTCAGGGAAGCGTGTAGACTTCTCGGCACGTACTGTCATCTCTCCAGACCCCAACCTCAGCATGAACGAGGTGGGTGTTCCTGAACAGATTGCGAAGATTCTGACTATTCCTGAACGTGTGACCGAATGGAACATAGATGAGATGAAGGAGCTCGTCATTCGGGGCCCTGACAGACATCCTGGTTGTAACTACTTGATTCGAACAGATGGCAGAAGAGTGGACCTTCGGTTTGTTAAGGACCGATCTATTATTGCTGACACAATCGAACCCAGCTTCATAGTAGAGCGTCACCTGTCTGACGGCGATATTGTACTATTCAACAGGCAGCCATCTCTCCACAGAATGTCCATCATGGCACATGAGGTGCGGGTCATGCCGTACCGAACCTTCAGGTTGTCACTGTATGTATGCCCACCTTACAATGCTGACTTTGATGGTGACGAAATGAATCTGCATGTCCCCCAGTCTGAGGAGGCACGCGCAGAAGCAAGAGTACTCATGCGAGTACAGGAACAGATACTCTCACCAAGATATGGCGGACCAATCATTGGGGCACTTCAAGACTACATCTCAGCAGCATTTCTCCTAACTCGCAAGTCAAGTCTTTACACAAAAGACCAGGTGAACCAGTTGCTGGCAGCTGCGAATCGAGCACAGAGTCTTCCTGAGCCAGCCATCAAGGCTCCCATAGAGCTATGGACTGGCAAACAGATCTTCAGCATATTCATTCCTCAAGGAATCAATATCTCGTTCAAAGCGAACATATGTAGAAAGTGCACTGTCTGTAAGCATGAAGACTGTGAGTTTGACTCCTTTGATGTCATACGCGATGGCAATCTATTATTTGGTGTTATAGATGAGAAGGCATTCGGCGCAGGAGAGCCAGACTCGCTCTTTCACAGAATAATCAAGGAGAAGGGATCGACTGCAGCCAGGGTGTTCATGGACTCGGTGGGAAAACTCCTTGTCCGTCTCATCACTGACAGAGGATTCTCTATGGGCCTGAATGATGTTACGTTGCCCCGTGCTGCATCACAGAGAATTGAGAAAATCCTCTCCGAGGCTGACAATAAAGTGAATCAACTCATCGAGACCTACAAGAGAGGCGAGTTCGACCCGAATCCTGGTCAGACCCTCTTAGAAACCCTCGAACAGAGAATCAAGGCAACTCTAGCTGAGGCGCGAGACTCTGCTGGTGAGGTGGCTGGGGAGCATCTGGGTCTGGAGAACACAGCAGTCATCATGGCGCAGACCGGTGCAAGAGGGTCAAGGCTCAATCTATCACAGATGGCAGCTGTTGTAGGGCAGCAGGCTGTACGAGGTGAACGTATTAGTAGAGGGTATGTGGGTAGAACTCTGCCGCATTTTGAGAGAGGAGACCTTGGTGCACGAGCACACGGGTTTGTCAAGTCTAGCTACAAGAGCGGCTTGGATCCAATCGAATATTGGTTCCATGCAGCAGGAGGGCGCGAGGGGCTTGTTGACACAGCAGTACGAACCTCAACTTCAGGTTACATGCAAAGGCGTCTAATGACGGCGCTTCAAGATCTCAAGGTAGAAACGGATGGTACTGTGCGAACAGCACCTGGAAGGATCGTCCAATTTCGTTTTGGCGATGACGGAGTTGATCCAAGCAAGTCAGATCACGGGCGGTCAGTAAACATTGACATAGCAATCGAGAAAGTCCTTGGTAAAGGAAGGATGGAGTAGGGAGATCTAAAGATGTCAAAGACAACAAAGAGCACGAAGACCACAGCGAAAGCGAAGAAGAGCACAGGTACCAAGACTTCGAGCGTAAAGCCAAAGGCTACAAGGAAAGCCAAGGGCACTAAGGAGAAAGCAGACACCCCGAAGGCTACGCCCACAATCACTGCAGAAACAATCGATGTGGTTCCTTCAATTGACAAGAATATGGAGAAACGGTTCGCCAAGATGCGTGAAGAACGTCGACTCCCTCCGAAGGTAATGGATGAGCTCGTTACAAAGATAAGCAGACTCAATGTCACTAAGAAAGAGTTTGATGAGATTTGTGACAACGTTATCGAATCCTATGAACGGTCCCTCGTAGAGCCTGGCGAGGCTGTGGGCACTGTGGCAGCTCAGAGTATAGGTGAGCCTGGAACACAGATGACTCTGCGTACATTTCACTATGCGGGAGTTGCAGAACTGAGTGTCACTCAAGGTCTACCTCGTCTCATCGAGATTGTTGACGCTCGAAACAACCCAAGCACTCCTACCATGAAAATACACTTAGACAACAAAATCGCTAGTGATCGGAATGATGCCAAAAGAATCGCTCGAGACATCGAGATGGTTCTTGTTGAGAGCGTTGCAAGTAACATATCAATCGATCTCCTTAGGCAAGCAATAGACATTCGACTCGACCCTGAACTCATGGAGGACAAGGGTCTCTCAGTTGAGAGCGTAGCTGAA
The DNA here is from genome assembly GCA_003345545.1 of Candidatus Thorarchaeota archaeon. Classification (GTDB taxonomy): domain Archaea; phylum Asgardarchaeota; class Thorarchaeia; order Thorarchaeales; family Thorarchaeaceae; genus SMTZ1-45. Next base: position 7,759 of record PRDH01000016.1, on the reverse strand, counting down.
GCAATCCAAGAGAAACTCAAGGGCAAAGGAGAGGTAGAACCCGGTGACAATGTAATCTTTGTATACCCTGCAAACGATACGCTTGCAGAGCTTCAGAGATTGAGTGAGAAGATTCGTGATTTTCGTGTCAAGGGTATCAATGATGTCACACACGTTGTTATTCGCAAGGAACCGGATGGATATGTTCTCTACACAGAAGGATCAAACCTTCAAGATGCACTTGAGATTGATGGTGTCAATCCACACAAGATATACACCAATAATCTCAGAGAGATATACCAAGTACTAGGAATCGAGGCCACCAGAAACGCAATCATCAAGGAGGCGATGAATGTTCTCAGGGAGCAAGGAATGGATGTTGACATACGTCATATCGTTCTAGTCGCTGATATGATGACCACAGATGGTAGCATAAGTCAGATTGGTCGTCATGGTATATCGGGCTCAAAGAACAGCGCTCTTGCCAGAGCCGCCTTCGAGGTTACTATCAAACATCTCCTTGGCGCAGGCATTGCTGGAACAAAGGACCCACTGCGAGGTATCACTGAGAACGTAATCCTGGGGCAATTGATTCCACTCGGTACTGGATCTATAGACCTTCTCATGAACCCGCAAGCTCCAGCTTCTGGCAAGACGAAGAAGTGAGGAAACGCATCAGAGGGACCACTGCGGAAACATTAAAACAGGAAATCATTAGACGCAAACCACTCGGTCTGCCGACAATCAAATGAGGCGCATAAAATGAGCTTGAATCAACCAATAGCAAGTGCAGTAGCCACAGGGAAGTGCAAGATAGGTGTCAAATCATCAATCTCCTCAATCAAGAAGGGTGAGGCCAAGCTGGTAGTTGTTGCTGCCAACTGTCCTAAGGATGAATACGAGGATATTACAAGGTATGCTCAGTTAGCACAGGTCAAAGTGCAGGAATTCGAAGGGACGTCATGGGACCTTGGTGAGATTGTAGGCAAGCCATTCATGGTTTCTGCTATTGCGATTATCCAGCCCGGTGACTCCAAGATTCTGAAGATGGTCTGAGGCGATTTCTTGACCCGTGTAAAGCTCTCAATGGACGACATGGGCCTAATTGCTCGGTTCGAGCAGATTACAGGAGTTTCTGCAGTAGATGTCGTTAGAGATGACGATGGAGAACGAATTATCGTTGTTGTCCGAGCGAAACAACTTGGAAAGGCAATAGGAAAGGGTGGCATCAATGTCAGAGCGGCCTCTGACGCTTTTGGAAGAGCCATTGATGTTGTCGAAATGGCTGAAACCCCAGAGGAGTTTGTGAAGAGTGCTCTTGCCCCTGCCAGAGTTGAGTCTGTGAAAATCATTGAGCACAGGGATGGCACCAAGGTGGCCTCCGTTACCGTGAAGAGCGATGATCGTGGCATTGCCATCGGGCGCGATGGTCGAAATGTGGCCCGCGCACGCATCCTAGTCAGGCGCCATTTTGATTTGAACAACGTAGTGATAGCTTAGAGAGCAGTTCGACACTCATTCTAATCAGATGCATTTGATAAGGCTTTTAAGGAAACACAAACCCGAAGCCGTGACGACCAAGCGGAGTGCACCATGAATGGTGCTTCTACTACTAAGAGGTTAGACAATTTGACAGGTTCGAAGTCCCCAGTTGGCGAGTTTGCAGCGCGACCTCTTCTTAGAAAGAGGAAGAAGTTTCGCTGGAAGAAGTCAACCTACAAGAACAAAGCCTTGAAGCTCAAGACTAAGACTGACCCATTAGAGGGTGCGCCTCAAGCTCGAGGTATCGTTCTTGAGAAGGTCGGAATCGAGTCCAAACAGCCCAACTCAGCCATTCGTAAAGCTGTAAGAATACAGCTATCAAGAAACGGAAAACAGATCACAGCATTCATTCCTGGGGACGGTGGTCTGAAGTACATCGATGAGCACGATTCGGTTGAGGTGGAGGGAATTGGTGGTGCGATGGGTGGCGCTTTTGGTGACTTGCCCGGTGTCAGATGGAGAGTGAGTAAGGTGAACGGTGTCGCCCTAGAATCGTTGATCTATGGAAGGAAGGAGAAACCGATACGTTAGGTGGTTATCATGTCAGACGATTCATCACAACCAACTACTGCTGAGAGTCGCTCTCACACGCCTCCAAGCCTTCTTCTATTTGGCAAATGGGATGCTACAGCAGTCCAAGTGACTGATGTTGGCCTAGTAAGGTACATCTCTTTGAAACCCGGCCTCATTCCTCATACATCCGGCCGACATGCACACAAGAGTTTCCACAAGTCCAGTGTGCCCATTGTCGAGAGGTTTGCCAACAAGATGCTCAATGCTGGTAAGCGTCAAGAGAAGAAGACTCGAACCGGAAAGAATGCTGGTAAGAAATTGAAGGTGCTAAACAAACTCCGGAGAGTCTTCGAGATGATTGACTACAGGACCGGTCTTAACCCCATCCAAGTGCTTGTCACAGCGATTGAGAATGCTGCGCCGGCTGAGGAAACAACAAGAATCTCGTACGGAGGAATGGCATACCCACGTTCAGTGGATGTTGCTCCCCAACGAAGAGTCGATCTTGCCCTGAGATATCTCATGGTGGGTGCTGTGCGGTCTTCACATAAGAATGCCAAGTCTTTCGAAGAGTGCCTAGTGGACGAGTTGCTGCTGGCTTACAAGAACGATTCTGGTAGCTTTGCAGTTGCCAGGAAAGAAGAGCGTGAGCGTGTGGCTCGTTCAGCGAGATAATTCCTTTTGCTGGCATGTGCCGATATTCTCCTGTGTCTTCTTCATTTGCTTCTGCCCATCAGAGTGATTCAGAGTGTGTGATCTTCTCGAGGGGTATGCAGCAGTTGCTTCAATCTTGGACAAGGTTGGACAGGCGTTTATATACTGTGTCGAGGAGCACGACTCTGAGGTTGACCCGACACGAACGCTGACCTCACGGAGTTGTGCCCAGTGCCGTTCTCTGGGCGGACGGCACTCCGGTGTCCAAGATTGTCCAATTAACAATGAATGGTAGGATGAAGCAGTCTTCTCTTACTGTGGTTGATGTAATCATAGTGCAAGGTTTGCGCAAGAATCGTGCTTCCATCAAGCCATGGACTCCGTTGTAGCACGCATGAAGCATAGGGACACAGGAGATCTGTTTCCCGGGAGAAATATATTTAGAGGCGAAGATACGAGCACAGTTCTGATGCTCATGATAGAAAAAGCTCTCATCTGCTACGGGTCAAGATATGGAACGACAACAGAAGTAGTTCAAGAGATGGTCAAGACAGCTGAAGGACTGGGAACCAAGACTGAAGCTGTGTTTCTAAAGAAGGACAGACCACCAACCAACCTACACGAGTATGACCTAGTGATCATAGGAAGCGGGATTGCGGCTGGCCAGTGGACAAAGGAACCATTGGACTTTATCAAAAACAATCTTGACCTCCTATCCAAGACAAGAGTGGCACTCTTTGTGGTCTGTGGAGATGCGGGCAGCCCCGAGAAATGCGGGCAAGCTCAGGTGGCCTATCTAGATAAGATTGTTGAAAAACACCCGGGATTCTCCCCTATCTCAACCGCACTCATCGGCGGCGTGTTTGATTTTAAAAAATACAACTTTGGAGTTCGTGCGCTAGTGAAGAAGATTGTGAAGGCGCAGCTGCCCCCCGGTGAGGAAGTCCCTGAGAAGTTAGACTTCCGGGACTGGGATAAAATTCGCGATTGGATACGGCAGTTACTCCAATAGAGTGACGAAATGCGGTACTAATCTTACTCTCATATCAATTACCGTTTTCAATCACATCAAGAAGACGCCTTTTCCCTGTGGTCAAGGGAACCTGTCGAAAGCGTTAAAAGCATCCCGCGAAGGAGCATCAAAAGTCTGTCCGAATCAGTGGACAGGCGATAAACAACGTGGTGAATAAGATTGAGCAAAAAAGACAAAGCGCACCTCAATCTCGTCGTCATAGGGCACGTAGACCACGGTAAAAGCACTATGACGGGCAGACTGCTCTACGAGACTGGTGCGGTAGATGAGCGAACTTACCAGGCAAACAAGGCAGAGGCCGAGCGACTCGGTCGTCCATCCTGGGCTTGGGCTTTCGCACTTGATAGACTCAAGGAAGAGCGAGAACGAGGCCTTACAATTGACATTGCCTTCTTCAAGTTCCTTACTGACAAGTACTACTACACAATTATTGATGCTCCAGGTCACAAGGACTTTATCAAGAACATGATCACGGGTGCATCACAGGCAGATGTAGGAATGCTCGTTGTCTCCGCCAAGAAAGGCGAGTTTGAGGCAGGAGTTGGTCCTGGAGGACAAACAAAGGAACATGCATACCTTGCTATGACCCTCGGGGTTCCATCACTAATCGTATGTGTCAATAAGATGGATGATGTCAAGTACAGCGAAGAGCGGTATAAAGAGGTCAAGGATGAAGTAGGAGGATTCCTGAAGAGCATCGGCTACAAGATCGATCAGATTCCGTTCATTCCTACCTCAGCACTTGATGCAGCTAACCTCAAGGTACTAACACCAAAACTCACACCATGGTACAAAGGGCCATGTCTACTTGAGGCTCTTGACCAAGTGGTACTCCCACCGAAGCCTACTGAGAAGCCCCTACGCGTACCTATCAACGATGTGTACTCAATCAAGGGTGTTGGCACTGTACCAGTCGGTCGTGTTGAAACTGGAATCATGAAGCCAGGAATGAAGATTACCTTCATGCCAGCGGACAAGACCGGTGAGGTAAAAACTATTGAGATGCACCATGAGGAACTCTCTCAGGCTGTGCCTGGTGATAATATAGGGTTTAATGTCAGAGGCGTAGAGAGAAAGGACCTTGGTCGTGGAGATGTTGCAGGTCCTGCTGATAAGCCACCAACAGTCGCTATTGACTTCACGGGTCAGGTGATGGTCATTCAGCATCCAACCGCTATCACAGTTGGCTACACCCCTGTTGTCCATGCCCATACTGCTCAGGTGGCCTGTAGATTTGACGAGATTCTACAGAAGATTGACCAACGCTCCGGACAGGTCATCCAGGAGAAACCAGACTTTGTCAAGAAGGGTGAGTCCATGGTTGCAAAGTTGGTACCCTTGAAGCCGATGGTCATCGAGTCCTATAAGGAGTTCCCGCAGCTCGGTAGGTTTGCTGTCCGTGACATGGGTCTGACTGTAGCTGTTGGTATTGTCACCAAGGTCACTCCAAGGTAGATTGTATGTATCATTGAGAACCGGGCTTGCAAGGCCCGCGTTCTTTCTTTCTTTTGACTACCTTTTTCGAAAAGCAGATTACGTGCTTTACTCTATATTCTATGGGAATGGTATGTGTTGAATCGTGGTAGTTCAGTTAGACCCGGATTCTCTCTCTTATTACTACTTCTTTTTGCGTCATTCCTAACAATCTCTACAACTCCCACAATATCTCTAGAGAGCGCCCAACAAATAGAGGATGATACTGCTCAACTTGCATCATTCATTGATTGCACTCCAATTCTCAATAGCTCGACTATCGGATCATTGTGGGATATTTGTATTGACTCTCAGGGTTTCCTCTATGTGACAGGATCAACAAGTTACTCCTCATTTCCTGTCGTAGACGGTATTGACAACACTCTTGGCGGCACTCAGGACTGCTTCGTGATGAAGATGAATACAACTGATGGGTCTATTCTGTATTCTTCATTCTTGGGAGGAAATAGTGCTGATTATGCTAGTTCAATCTGTGTTGATAGCTTGGGCTGTATCTATGTTCTGGGTTCTACTTACTCGGAGGATTTTCCATTAGTCAATCCATATAGTGATTACTTTAATCAATCATCGCAGTACTTTCTGACCAAGTTTGCTCCTGATGGGCAGACACTGGTCTATTCGACCTTCTTCGGGCCTGAATTCATAGACAAACCAAATGGTGCTGACTTTCAAGCACTCGCAGTTGACGAACAAGGCTATGCGTATCTGGCTGGTAGCACAAGAACCTCTGAGGTCCCGATTGTAAACGCATTCGATGATACATATAGTGGTGATACTGATTGTTATGTTCTGAAGATGAATCCGACTGGTACAGAGGTAGTCTATGCCTCGTTCTATGGTGCTCAATATACTGATTCGGGGTCAGATCTCTTCTACACAGATAGTGGTACTATCTATGTCGCTGGTGCTACGGATATTTGTCCTACCGACGAATACTACTATCCAGGTATTGACTATGGTGGGCATTGTTTTGTCCTAAAGATATCAGGTAATGGCACTCTCCTCGATTCTGGTGAGTTCAAAACTCGTGGTTTCTTCCCGAGTATGTCGATAGTTGTTGACTCTCAATACTATGTCTATCTTCTAGATAACTTCCATACTGCTAGCTCGTTTGCAGTATACAGACTTGATGACGACCTCGAAGACTTAGAATATACAAAGGAGATGGGCGGCTCTGAATTTGATAGCGCTGGAGCCTTCTCAATTGATTCTGATGATTACATCTATATTGCAGGCAGAACTGCTTCTGATGACTTCATCCAAAATCCAACCAACCCATACTCCGGAGTAGATGATTGTTTTATTGTTCGCATGAACACAGCTGGCGGTGTGGTCTTCTCTAATCTCTATGGAAGTGCGTACCATGAAACAACCATTGCCATTGCAGTAGGCGAAGGCGGACAGGTATATCTCGCAGGATATTCCGTAGAGGGATGCCCTTGTGATCCCGGTTACCATAGTAGCTTCATCATAAGTATCCAAACCTCCTCTGGCGATGCAATACCCCTTATACAATTGAGTCTAGTAGTCGGTGGAACGATTGGATTTGTAGTTCTAGCACTTGCTACAGCATATCGTAAGCGAAGTATGTGATGAAGTATCGAGTAACGTACTACACTAGTCAAATAAGAGAATATGGAAGGCTTTACATGTCACTCACCAGTAGAGTCTCTTTACTATGATGAATGACGACTCGTATGACCCCTATCCCCAAGATGGACATCAAAACACAGGAAGATGGCTCATCTTCGCAGTTGTTCTCGTACTTGGTGTCCTCGGAATCTATGGTGTCATTGTCAGTACACCACTTGACCTGATCTTCCTCTACACCTTCATGTACATTCCAATTGTCATATTCTTGCTCTATGCCACATTCAGATGGGCTCAGGGTCGTTCAATTGCCCCAACCAACATCTCAGAGGACGATACGATACTAGCATCAATGAGGAAACATGCACTTCCTGTCGAGGGCGACTCTCTAAGTGGTATGTTGCACTGCGACAATTGTGGAATGGACTTCGACATCGGAAACGCAGTTCCAGTCGAAAGAGAGGTCTATCTCTGTCCACATTGCAGGACACGCTTGCATGTACAGTGACTAGGAATGACTCTGATTTGCCTCACGACCCCCTCTGACTAGTCACGTCTTGTGACTTCATCCTGTGTCCCTCGCAAGTGGCTTCGCTATATATACTAACTCTACACAGTATTTCTTGTGAACTATTATGGCTCTAACAACTAACACCCGGAACACATCTGCGCTGAAGAACAAGATCGGTCGAATCTACTCGACCGAGGCAATCACCTACGCCTACCAGTATCGGAGGTAAAGTATCATGGCACTCGCAAAGACAACCCAGAGAAAGTCCTCTGGCAGAATCATCTCGACCGATGCTCTTATTCATGCTTACATCTACAGGCGCTGAGGCAGAAGGCTGCCTCTCGTCTTCTCATTTTGTATTCTTCTGTCATCCTCTGGTGCCACTAAGGAAGATCAATAGAGAATAAATGGCGCTGAGGACGAGACTTGAACTCGTGAGTCTT
>PRDH01000015.1 GCA_003345545.1 Candidatus Thorarchaeota archaeon | reverse complement strand
AGAAGTTCATTCCACCGACCTTCGAGAACTTCAAACACGCTCTCAAAGAGCGGCCTGAGCTCAAGACGAGGAAGGACTACAGGAAGGGATTGCGACTGGCTGAGGTCTACTACAAGGTCAAGGACATGCTAGCACGAGAAGACTTCTCACACATGTCGCAGAGGGCAATGCTCAGGCATCTATCAATGAAGTACGGTGTTCCGCCAACATCTTTGAAGAATTGGGTCGTCCGTGGCACACTACCGCGCCTGATTGAAGCTATAGCACGAGATGAACTGAAGAAGTCTGAAGCCATGTCAGGCAAGCCGAGTGCAGCAAAGACGAGGAAGAAGAGGCCCTCTATGCCTCAGACCTATGAGAACTTCCTAGGTATGCTTGAACGTCACCCCTACCTTCGCGAGATTGAGGGGTTTGAAGAGAAGGTGAGGGATGTACGGGAGTACTTCAGACTCATCGAATTGCAGAAGAAGAATCCACATCTGTCCAATTCTGAACTTGCACGCAGAGTCGATGCGAATTTCGACACTGCAAGAATCTGGTTAAGTGGGAATAGACCCAGCCTCATTGGTATTGTGCTCACAAACGAGTATATGCGAGTTCGGTTCGAAAATGGATTTCTCCCGGAATTTCATACTAGATTGGTTGATTCTTCAGTTGTCTATAGAACACTGAAGCCCCTTGAGTCAAAAAATGAACAGACCGTCGAGAACATTGCCAAACATCTGATGTTGCTATACAGGGATTATTGGAACAAGGAGAAGGTCATAGTAGTTCCACTTCGCCCTTACAATGAAATACGAGGGCCAAGATGGCTACTTGATTTATCTAGAAACATCAAGCGAAATAGATCCGCAATTGAGAAGATACTTTGTGTACAAATGCGATTTGGCATTGAAAGGCAGTACCTTCGTCTTGGTCTGGTCAGCGATCTGTTATACTTCTGGAGAGATGAAACTAGTCCATTTGACTATCTTGAGCTTTTTTCCCAGGAACTGTTTTTCTTCAGCGATAAGTATCGAACGACCCTCATAGATACGGCGCTGAAGCATTTGGGATTGAAGGGTAACTATCTTCTCAGTCAGCTAATTAAGCAGATTACACGATATGATCCACGGGGGCTTTCTGGCTGTGGCAGACTGATTCAGGACTTAAAGCCACGTTCGAACCTTCTCAGAGGCGAAGTATTACGGTTTATTCTCGATTCACAAGGATTGACTTTGAAGGATGTCTACCGCAAGATAGAGAGAGTTGGTATTGGAGAGCAAATCCTGAATCCGAAATTCCCTGACGAAACAACTCTCAAGATTCTCTTGGCTCGACTATATGCTATGATTGGATCTGATGGGTCTATAGATAGTAATTACAAAGTATCACATTATGACAATGTGGCATTGCGTCGCGACAAGTTACGAGCAATGGTCCAAGTTCTGGGTGGTATTAATTGTCGCTCACTCTACAAGAGTGATGGTTCTGAGTGCGGTCTAGCAATGCCAAATATCGTGGGTCGGCTACTGGCTAGAGTTGGAATGCCAGTCGGCGACAAAGTCCTGCAGGATGTTCGTATCCCCGAATTCATAATGAATGGTTCACCAGAATTACAGTTTGCATATCTCGAAGAGCTCATTCCTGACGAAGGTTGTGTTACGATTGATAGGAAAGATAACATTCGGATTTGTTGGGGTCGGTCGGTTGTGCTTTATGATGCTAAGAAAGGTAAGAAATACAGACTTGAGCAGAAGATATCTCATCAAATTGTTGAATTCATAGAAAAGCATGGGACAAGGCACGTCCGCTACTACCCCTCAGGAGTTGAGGAAACTTACTTCACACTTAGTATGGGATCTCTCAAGGAACTCATGAGCTCCACTAAGCCAGAAGATGCAGCCAAGGCAAAAGAATTGGAGCAAGTCATTAGAGCGAACCCATCCCTCTATATCGAAGATGAAAAGCATCTCTGTGATATTAACGGCATAATGACCAGTGAACAGTCGCCAGGAGAGATTCGAAGGTCAATTTCGTCCGATCGCGTTTCTGTGAAATGGGACGTCAGGGCATCTTCTGAAGACGATGTTGCTCTTTGGGGGATACTGGCACCTCCAAACGATGAACGAAAGAGAGGACGTTTGAAAGGTTGGATGAAACGTCATCCAAGCAAAGTGAAAGCGGCCCAAAAGAAGCTGTATTATTCGATGCAAGAAACAAAGCGCCTTAGGAATGAAGCAACAGCCGGACTTGATGGTGAATCTATGAATAAAGAAGAAGAGAATGGGGTGTAGTCCCCATTCTCATGAGTTCATGTTCCTTCGTTGTAGGCTTTTGCGTATCGTCTTTGTTCTTCAGTCCATTCGTCAATCGTAATTCCCATGGTTTGTAGCTTCATCATTGCTGTTTCGCGATCCAGTTCCTTAGGGAACTCGTAGACTGCCGGTTTCAGACCTTTGCCGTTCTTAGTGAGCCACATCATTGCATTGAACTGACACGAGAATGATAGATCCATCACAGAGCTCGGATGACCTTCCCCTGCCGCCAGATTGACGAGTCGCCCTTCGCCCAGTAGGTAGAGGAACCGACCGTCTTTTGTTTCGTACTGATCCAATGCATGTCTGACGCGCTTCTTCTCTTTGCTGAGCGCCAAGAGGTCGGGTTCATTGACCTCAACGTTGTAGTGTCCAGCATTGCCCATGATGGCTCCGCTCTTCATCTTCTTCATATGACGACTAACCACAACATCCTTCATTCCTGTTGCAGTCAGGAATACATCACCGATGGGAGCAGCATCATCCATTTTCATGACTCTATACCCATCCATTCTTGCCTGCAAGGCACGTACAGGGTCAACTTCAGTGACAACCACATCTGCACCCATTCCCTTCGCTCTGGTTGCCATACCTCGACCACAATATCCATACCCACCGATGACCACCGTCTTTCCAGCCACCAATATTGCTGAGGCTCTGAGTAGACCATCAAAGACACTCTGTCCGGTTCCGTAGACGTTGTCGAACAGATGCTTTGTGTCAGCGTCATTTACTGCGATGATTGGGTACTTGAGTGCCCCATCTTCTGCCATGGCTCTGACCCTAATGACTCCTGTCGTCGTTTCCTCAGAACCACCATACAGATTTGGAATCAACTCACTGTGCTTGTTGTGAAGAGTGAAGATGAGATCTGCACCATCATCAAGCGTAAGCGTTGGCTTGCTCTTCAGAGTCTGCTCGATACACCAATAATATTCCTCCTTGGTCAATTCGTGCCACGCAAAGACTGGCACATTATTGGCAGCAAGGGCGGCAGCTACCTTGTCATTTGTAGAGAGCGGATTGCATCCTGACCATGCGACCTCAGCTCCAGCAGCTCGCAGTGTTTCTACTAGAACTGCAGTCTCTTTGGTCACATGTAGACATCCGGCAATTCTCATTCCCTTCAAGGGTTTTGTCTTGGAATATTTCTCCCTCAGATGCATGAGAACGGGCATGTGTTTCTCTGCATAGTCAATGAGGTCTCTGCCTTCTTCTGCAAGGCTCATGTCTTTGACCTTATATTCAGTCATCCTAAATCACGAGCCTAGCGGAAAACCAGCAAGTATATGAATCCTTCATAGCGAATTGGAATAGAATGCACAGGAAGAGCGCATCTACCATGCAAATCATGCTATCGGATGCAGAACGCCGACTCCTCGAGGCTCTCGCGCGGAATTCACGGGACACTCCAGCAGTTCTGGGTCAGTTAGTTGACAAGAGCCGGAATTGGGTATCGCGCACTATCAGAGGGCTTGTGAGAGGCGGTGTCATACGGCGCTACACGACGATTATTGATCCTGCTCAAGTTCAGGGTGCAAGGGTCACAATCCTATTCATGAAGAGCAACCCTCGGGAACAGGATGTGAGCGAGAAGCTCATGGAGATGGAAGAACTTGAGTCACTCGATGGGATTGCCGGTGACTTCTCACTTCTCGGATTCTTCCGATTTGACAGTCAAGGTGCATTTGAGGACTTACTGGACCGAGTCGACACCGTGGTGGCTACTTCGGGGGCTGGGAAATACAATCTTGTCCAAGTACTCACTACATACATGAAGAACCGGTTTAGAATTCTCCCCAATGAGTCTTCAGAGTCTTACCTCTCTCAGAAAGAGCTCGCACTCCTTAGGATAATGTACTGTCATGAACCAACTCATGAAAGCCCTTTACCGCTGACTCAGGAAGAGATTGGTGCTCGGATGAATCCCCCCCTTAGTCAACCTGCAGTTTCGAAATGTATTGAGAAGCTCTTGATAAAACGCGCAATAATTGGCTACTCTATCAACACGGATTTTTCCCTAGTTGACCTGCCTGTGAAGTTCTTTGTCAGAATAAAAGTGAGTCCTGGAACTGCAAGTGATATCGCGCAGAAGATCACTGGTATGCGCGAGGTATGGGACCTCTATCGTACAAGCGAAGATTATAGTCTTCTTGCCATGGTCAGAACAAGTAGCGTCATGACCTTCAACCAGTTTCTCAGACGATTGTATGAGAGTCAGGATGTCCTGGATACTGAGTCTTACATTTCGTTAGAAGAGTGGTTCCTCCCCATTAGATGAAATTCTAGGCGTTTCTTATACTGTGTGTTTCACCACTGTAGTATCTTTAATCCACTGCCGATACGAGAGATTTCCTTTGGAACGAACCATTCGGATAATACTATGCCAGATGACTATCATAGCTCTACCATTTGGGTTCATTTGTCTTAGCATCTCTAGACACTATGCAATGAGTGCAGGGATTAGATTAGCCCAGAAGGAAGCATCAGATTATCTGTGATAAACTACAGCTCCAAGTCACCGATTATCTTTGCTGGTTGTACCAAGATATCACAGTCAAAGTATAGCCCAATCATTGGCGTTTCAATTTTCACAGGACTTGGGTCATTCCTAGGTCCACTCTGAATCTCAATCTCGATCTCGCCTGAACGACCGTTCTTCACAGTATATTCAAGATAGGCTGCAGTCAATATAGCCAGATCAAAACCCTCACGGTCGGCATTTCTAATCTTGCCGAATCGAGTGGACGGCAAGCCACTAAGAAACCTGCATACCCCGGTTGGACCCTGAACCGAAAAGTCCGTTTCTTTCTTTCGTGAACATTTCGAGGAGATAACTGGAAGAGAGGTCAAAATCAAGGCCATTCATGCAGGTTTCGAGTGCGGTATTATTGGATCATAGATACCTGGAATGCAAATGGTATGAATTGGACCAAGCCTGGAGAATCCTCACATGCCTGATGAAAGGCTCAAGATAATCGATGTTGAGATTCTCTATAATATTCTGAGAGATATTATTGAGGACCTACCAAATATGAAGAAGTTAATACTCAGGTAAGGTTACCAAGACCAAGCTTCTCGAGCTTGTTTATGGGTGGTCTTCCTGTCTTTCTGTCCTATCCTCGGTATTCATACCATGTCTTCAACTACTCCTCTTTATCCGAGAAATGGAGGACGAGCCATCACGATAGATGTATAGGTTTCATTTCGGTTCAAAGACCTCTCTTTATTATATGTACTAGAAACTCCATACATGGAATGAGGTCTCTCCATATTGGAAAGCCCGATATTCGGTTATCCCAAAGAACGAATATCTTTCTATCAGTTCGTCAATGACAGCTGTTGCATTTGCCAAATCAAGCTGACAGAACTCTGCATCCGGCATTGCGAGGACGGAATAACTGTTGTTTCTCAGATACTCAATGAAATAGCCTGCAGATTCATTACCCTCTTCGGGCACCCAAGGATTTCCGAAGCCACTCATGGTATAGTAATAGTCCCCATAATTCCTCATGTAGTAGTTGAATCCACTTTGCCCGAATCTTGAGTAGAGAAGACTAGAGTTCCCATTGATGATACTGTGAACATATTCTGCGGCCTTATCATATGCTAAATACTCGTTATTTACAGAATAGTGAATTTGCTGCGGAATAGAAATCGCCCGTTCTCCTACTCCCGCAGCGAGTGAAGTAAGCAGAATAATAGTCACGCTCAGCACTGCAATCTTCTTGACACTCTGAATTGACGGTGTTGATATTCCTGTCTTTCCAGCCGCTCTTGAATCCCTGATAATATTCAACGTTTCCTGCAGAAATGCTCCGATAAGGAAAGCCGATGAGATTGCAAGTAAAGACAAAGCTGGTACAAAGAAGCGATCGACTATATGAGGCCAACCTGAATCAAGTGTGAAGAAGACATACCAAGAAGCGTATGTCAGAGTAATAGTAAACAGAATCCATGAGCGTTTCCAAATAGCAAGAAGAAAGACCGAACAGATACTTGCATATCCGAGCAATCCCCAAAAGACTCCCATTTGAAGATCAAGTCTAAACAGATAGTCAAATAGACTGGGTGGCAGAAGATATGTTGGATTTGGGATGTACTCCCGGCTCATCATTCCTCCCAATTGTATGATCATAAACCATGGGCCGAATATTGCCAAGTATATTAGACAGGATTTGAACCAGAGTATCAGACTCTCTGCCCGATTGGGTCTCGATATCGCCCATAGCAAGAGAATGACTACAAAAGTGGCTGCTTGAACAAGAAGCACGTTCTTCCATAAGCTTCCAATTGCGAGTGATACAAACAGGGATAGAAGATAGATGTTGCCGATTCTGTTTCCTGAAGATTTGAAGAATCGGATGAATAAGAAGCAATTCAATGTGAAGAACATCGCCACTCCCGCGGTCAGCATGATTTGAGCAGAGAATACTATCGTTGGCGTGTAGAGGAGGAAAACCCACCCTGCTACCATCCCCAGTATCTTGTGAATTCTGTTTGTCTGCCCCCTCTGGCCGGAAAAGGCTTCCAGTAGGTCTGATGTGATTTTCATGATGAACACTGCGGACAGTACCATAAGCAACACATCAAACAACCTTAGAATCAATAGAGTGACATCTGTGTAACCAAAGAGAAGGAGTGGCGCCACATAGGATACTGGCTGTAGCGGACCGAATCTTGCAATATCCCACTCATGTACTACAAAGGATGATGATAGAACAACTAGTGCGCAGAATGCGCCTCCGATTATTATGTGGGCAATGCGCGACAGCATAGTCTTCTCAAACAAGGAGCGGAAGAACGACTGAATCCGATTCTCTCCTATTATGCCAGCTGCGATCAGAATTACTATTGACAGAACAATAACAGCGAGGGAAATGGCAATCCCGACTAATGTCGAGTCCAAGCGAGAACCAAGTGTGAGTATCCTCTCGAGAAATGCAATTCTTCCAAGATGGACTGGTTCATCATCAATTGGTTTTATCGGGGCGAGCAAAAGAGGAAGTAGCAGCAAGGCATATACGAATGATGTGCCTGCAAAGTACCCTACTGTGATTCCATTTCTCTTCAACAGAGACACAATGTCGATCTTCTTGCTTGGTTCGCCTAGAATGTCAGTTAAGAGGTATCCCAGAATCTCAGGTATGATGAATGCGATTGTAAAAACAAATGCGATCTGCAGTATTATTCCATCTATTAGCATCCAAATCGGGAACAGGAGATAACATGCAATGAGAAGTACGTATGTAGAGGCTCTCAGTAAGGTTTGGTACGATATGTGACCGATTTCCAAGAATGATGCATCCATAGACCGTTCTCAAACTCGACAAAATTAGCGGTATAAAAAGGTTGCAGCTGACCCGAACCAATACTCGATTAGCTTACTTCATCAGATAAGTCATGGTGTACTGTGAGTGGACGCACTAAGTAATGCCATCAAACGGGCAACTGATTGTAAGGCATCAAAACGCTATGACGAAGCAGTCAGTATTCTCAAGTCCGTATGAAAAGAGATGAATTTGAAAGGCAGATACGAAATTAGTTCAACTGACGGGTCGGCAGCAGATACGAAGCTTCTAAGCCGGCGCTAGGGCTGTGTCTATCTCAGCTTGAATCAGATTAAAAGCACTATTCTTAAGATAGATTGTCTCCAACCAAATGTATGCTTGTCATGTTGGTTTCAGTTCTTGAAAACAACCGAGTAGTGATTGCCCGTGAATGAAGAATTGATGATTCCGAAAGAAATTCTTGATCAACTAGAAAGGATATTCGAGGAACAAAAGAGGAAAAATGCATCATCATATGAGTTTCCACTTGTCAAACCAACATTTGATTTTGAGGAAATCAAGGAAGCACTCGAATCGCTTCTTTCGACTAAAGTGACAATGGGAGAAAAGGTACGTAATTTTGAAGCATCTTTTGCAGAATACATAGGTGTTCGTAATGCGATTATGGTCAACTCAGGTTCTTCAGCGAATCTTCTTGCTATGGCAATTCTATCTAATTCAAGTATTGAGAATCCACTAATGCCAAATGACAAGGTGATAGTTCCCGCGTTGACGTGGTCAACGAGTGTGTATCCAATTGCTGATGTGGGTGCATTGCCTGTATTTGCAGATTCGAAGCTTGCCACCCTGAACTTGGACCCTGATTCGGTTAGAGCAGCCATAACCCCTGATGTTAGGGCAATCATGGCAGTCCACCTAATCGGAAATCCATGTGATATGAATGAGCTGAATGAGATTTGTGATGAGCATGGACTATATCTTATTGAAGACTGCTGTGAAGCTCATGGGGCAGAATTCAATGGCAAGAAAGTAGGGTCATTTAGAGACCTAGGGACATATAGCTTCTTCTTCTCCCACCATATCTCTACCATCGAAGGTGGAATGGTTGTTACGGATAATGATGAGTATGCAGAACTTGCTAGAGCTCTTCGAGCCCATGGTTGGACCCGGGATCTAGTGAACAGAAAGAAGGTCGAAAGCAAATATGCGAATCGAGACCCTCGGTTCCTTTTCATCAATCGGGGGTACAATCTGCGTCCAACTGAGATACAAGGGGCATTTGGAATTCACCAGATCAAGAAACTGGACGACTTCGTAAGGCTACGGAGAAGACATGCATCTATCTTGCTTGATGCTCTTGCAGATGCAAAGACCGATATCTATGTACAACATGAGCAGGAGGGCGGAAAGCACAGCTGGTTTGGCTTTCCAATGGTCCTCAAAGAAGGGGATTGGGACAGCAGAAGTAAGGTCATTGCAGGAATGGAAAAGCGGGGAGTTGAAACGAGGGTAGTGATGGGAGGAAATATGGAAGTCCAACCTGCAAGGCAGACTTATCCCGCAATGGCTCCCGTGCCGTTGAATGTAGCTAATCATGTGGATCGTCTTGGCATGCTCATTGGAGTGCACGCAGAGATGACCGATGAGGAATGTAAGGACCTCTCAGAGAGAATCATCTCTGCACTGGGAGAGAAATAGACCGATTTGAGGGAAGTGATATGGAAAAGACAGACAGGATATATGTCGCGGGACATAGAGGCATGGTTGGAGGAGCAATTCTCCGCAACTTGGAAGCCTCTGGCTACGTAGATGTCCTGACTGCTACAAGGGAGCAATTAGACCTGACGGATCAACATGCTGTAAGAGCGTGGTTTGAAGAGATCAGGCCAGATTATGTATTCCTTGCTGCAGCAAAAGTCGGAGGAATCCAAGCTAACATTTCTTCACCTGCGACCTTCATCTATGACAATCTGATGATTCAGACAAACGTCATTCATAGCGCATATCTATCTAGTGTGAAGAAGCTCGAGTTCCTTGGAAGTTCATGTATCTATCCCAGAGAGTCAAAACAACCGATGAAAGAAGAGTACATACTGACTGGTCCAATGGAACCGACCAATGAGGCGTATGCAGTCGCCAAGATTGCAGGGTTGAAGATGTGCGAATTCTACAGAAGACAGTACGGATTCAATGCAATCACAATCGTTCCGCCAAACCTCTACGGCCCTGGAGATGACTTCTCCATTGAGAAGTCTCATGTAATTGCGGCCCTCATAAGGAGGTTCCATGAAGCGAAGGTTCAGGGGAAGAAGAGCGTCACCCTCTGGGGAACAGGAAGCGCTCGAAGGGAGTTCATGTACGTTGAGGACCTAGCAGATGCAGCAGTCTATCTGATGAACGAGTATGATGACGACCAGTTCATCAACGTGGGGACAAGTAGTGATATGTCAATCCTTGATCTTGCGGAATTGGTGAAAGAAACTGTTGGTTTTAAGGGCTCAATCAAACTTGACAAATCAAAACCTGATGGTATGCCAAGAAAACTGATGGACAGTTCTAGGTTCGGTCGCTTGACCTGGAATAGGATAACGGACATCCGGACAGGCCTAAGACTGACTTACGAATGGTTGCTTGCAAATCCAGAGGTCATGCCATAGCTCTACCCTGGTGTTTCTTCACTATTACTCCACAGAAGACCGTTCTTCTTGAGGAACTCGATGCCTTCACCTGGTGGCTCAAGTCCGACACTCAACATGTCATAGTCAACCATTATCCTCACCAGTTCCTTGAATCTAACCTTTGGATTCCAGCCTAGCTTTTTCCGTGCCTTTGAGGGATCAGATAGAAGATAGTTGACATCCGAGGGTCGCATGTAGCGTTCATCGTGTTTGATGTATTTCTCCCATTCAAGACCGGCATAGGAGAACGCTTCGATGATTAGGTCTCTGACGCTGTGAGATTCACCAGTTCCGATTACATAATCATCTGGCTTGTCAGCTTGTAGCATTTTCCACATGAGCTCAGTATACTCCGGAGCATAGCCCCAATCGCGTTTTGCATCCAGATTTCCAAAGTATAGGACATCGATCTTCTTAGCTAAGATTTCTGCAATCCCATGAGTCACTTTTCTCGTGACGAATGTCCTTCCACGGCGGGGAGATTCGTGATTGAAGAGAATTCCAGAGCAATTGAACATTCCATAGGCTTCTCTATAATTCACTGTGACCCAGTGTGCGTAGACTTTTGCAGCAGCATACGGACTCAACGGATGGAAGATAGTCTGCTCATTCTGGGGAGGTGGACTTGCCCCGAACATCTCAGATGATGATGCTTGATAATAGCGAACATCCTGTTTGCTTTGTCTGATTGCTTCTAACAGAGAAATCGTCCCAACACCATTCACCATTGCAGTGTATTGAGGAAGATCAAATGATACACGAACATGACTCTGTGCTGCCAGATTGTAGACCTCATCAGGTTCAGTCTCCCGAATCAAGAGGCTCAATGAGGAGGCATCGGTCACATCACCATAGTGTAACTTCAAATGTACGTCCGCTTCATGAGGGTCCTGAAAGATGTGAGTTATCCTCTGTGTATTGAAAGTGCTTGTACGACGGATGACTCCATGGACTTCATATCCACGTGACAAGAGAAACTCAGCAAGATATGATCCATCTTGTCCAGTGATTCCTGTGATAAAGGCAGTCTTACTCATTTTTTTTATCCTCTAGAACTGAGTCTTCATCTTTCACTGACACGGGGGAGTAGACCAGAATTATACCCACCACAATTGCGATTAGTCCAGCAATATTCAAGTAATCAACTGACTCTGCAAATAAGAATATGCCCAAAACGAAGACTGCCATCACTGAGAAGGCCAAGAAGAATCCTTCAGATATTCCGAGTGGATTCTTTGACAGAACCACTCCCATAATCAACTTGGCTACCAAGGATAGACCAAAGGCAGCAATAATCGGAGCACTAAGAATGAAGGCCAGCCAAAACTCACCCTCCAGGAGCCGTTCAAAAGTGCTACCAATATCCATGTTTCCCATCTTTAAGAGGACATCACCAACGCCATAGATTGCAGTAGCGATAAGAAGAGGAAACCAGAAGGTTGCTCGTGCATTAGGTTTCATTCTGTCCATCTCTTTCACACCAAAAGGATTATTCCAATCGCAACTAGCGCAAATCCAACAAGCTGGGTTTTTTTCAGGTCCTCATTGAAAATGATACGACCAGCAAGTACTGAGATTACCGCGACTGAAGCCAAGTAGGTACCCCCTGCCAAATAGAGCGGGTTTGATGCCAATACAATTCCATAGAGTCCCTTTACGGCCAGCGTGATGAATAATGATAGAATCACAATCGGAGAAAGGAGAAAATGTCTCCAGGATTTCGTATCAAGACCTCTCTCTGATTCCGCAAATGAAGTCATCCCTCCCTTCTTGAATAGGATCTCTCCTATGACGTGAACAAAGGCGATTCCCATTAATATCAAGATGAGAGTTATAGCCGCAGACTCCATAAGCGATACTCACCGTACAGCATTGCAGAGCGCTTATGTGTGCGCTTTATTAATGAATCTCCTCCCCAGAAGAAGTTCATCTAGGAAGAGTTTCAAGTAAGACAAACCTACATCAAATGATTTCGCTTTTGATACTCCTCCAATCCTCTTGAATTCATGAGTTGAGATTTCGGTTATTCTCATATTGAGTTTTGAAGCGCGTATGGTGATTTGCATTTCAATCTCAAATCGCGAAGGGGGTAGATTGAGATTCATCATTCTCTTTCTCCAGATGGTGCGGAATCCGTTTACAGCATCGGTGACCTTGGCTCTGAAAAGCAGTCTGCAAATAGCTGTAAAAAGAAGATTTCCGAAAGTTCTCAAAACTTCTGCATCATCACTTGTCCCACCCTTACCAAAACGAGTAGCTATGACAAGATCTGATGTCAAGACCGCATCCAAAAGTCGTGGTATATCGTTTGGATCTTCATTTCCATCTGGACTGAAAAAGAGGAGTATGTCTTCCTTACACTCTTCAATAGCGATTATGAAAGCACTCCCACGCCCGGGAGAGCGACGTTGAGCCACTCGTATTCCTCTGCTTTCCCAAAACTCCCGTGTTCCATCAGTACTTCCTCCATCAATTACAATAGAATTGTCAAACAAAGTATAGGGTATCTTGTCAGCAAGAGCTCTAGACCCATGAATTTCATTGAAAGTCAAAATGATTAACGCTTTTGTGGGAGGATGACCTCTTTTTGTGAACACCATCGAAGCATCTCCAAACAACAGTTCTTTTGGGGTGACATCCTGGTAAGAACAGAGAATACTATAATAATCCATCAGTTAAAAAAAAAGAGAATCTCAACGGGAACATTTTTTTCATCAGCTCATCTCACTTAGAAGTAGTAGATAGAGGAATGAAGGAGCTGCGATAGTAATGAAACGTCTTTCTGTAGCTTTGGTTTTGCTAGTAAAAAACGAGTTGGAGCCTATGAAAGAAGTTATTCCTAGAATTGATGCCAGTATCTTTGATGATCTTCTGTGTATGGATGGACATTCAACAGATGGAAGTGTCGAGTTCCTCGAATCACTAGGTATTCGTGTAGTACAACAGAAAGAGATAGGTAGAGGGAAAGCAGTGATTGAAGCAATCGAACAAACAGACGCTGATGCGCTCCTCTTTTTCAGTCCAGATGGAAATGAAGATCCAAGTGACCTGCCACACTTGATTGACACAATGATAGCTCATCATGCTGATCTGGTAATTGCCTCAAGATTTACCGAGGGCTCAGTTAGTGACGATTCTGATGACCCCTATAGAATCAGAAGAGTTGGGAATATGTTCTTTTCCAGACTTACCAAGCTGTTTTGGGGTGGCAGTGTCACTGATGCAATTAATGGCTATCGTTTGATAAAGCGAAGCCTTTTGAAACATCTAAAGCAAGATGCGCAGGGTTACAATATCGAAATTCAACAGACAATTAGATGTCTCAAATTAAAGAAGAGAGTGGTTGAGATTCCCACTAGAGAATTGGAAAGAGTGGGCCCCGCAAAGCAATCACCAACTCTCAAAATGGGGTCACAATTCACCAGAGTAATCCTAAAGGAACTCTTCTTGGGGACTCGTTTTCTCTCAAAGAGCTAGCTCACTGTTTTCCAATATATACCAGACTTATTTGCTCCCTCAAATGCACGTTGCATCTCAACATCTCCACCCCTTCGACTAATGATAAACTGAAGATCATAGATGTTGAGGTTCTCCATAATTGTCTGAAAGATATCGTGGAGAGTCTTCCAAAACCAAGGAAGTTGGTACTCAAGTAAGGTCGCCAAGACCAAGATTCTCGAGCTTGTTTTTGGGTGGTCTTGCTGTCTTTCTGTTCCATCCACGGTATTCATACCATGTCTTCAACTGCGCTTCTATATCTGGGGCATGGCCCAACATGCATGATTGTACTGGCATTCAAATAAGCAGCCCAGATATCAAAGATCGGCATAAACAAGAGAAATAGCGAACCAATAGTGTGATACGGATTTGCCCAATGCCAGAGAATAGAATTATACCAGTGCATCGGAAAGTCAAGCACCAAATGTGTTGTCACTCCAAGGAAACAAGATACTGCCATCCAAGGACCTACTCGACATACCTAGTTCAGTTCATCTCTCTCAACCCCGAAGACATGCGACACAATCGGTGTGTACAGAAAACGTGTAATGGCAGCCGCAAGCAGAGTTCCAATCGTCAAAGCATCAAGAAGGCCGTGCAAGAAGAGATGGTCTGGAAGACTGGCAAAGAACATCCCCATAAATGGGACTTCAATGTCAGGTATGACTGAGCCAACGATTAATCCAGGCAGGGATAGATGCTCGTCTGCCCTGGAGAATAGAAATGCAAGTGGATATGGAACGGCATAACCGGCATCTTGATTCAACATCCAGTTGGTGATAAGCCTGGCTATTTGCTATTATCGAAGAAACAAGAGTCGGACGGTCATGATCTACTTGCGCATCTCATATCTTCCATTCAACGAATAGACTTCCTTGATAATTGCCTCATACCTCTCCCTGTCTACATGGGGCTTCATAATCATCCTCAGCAGTATCTCCTGCTGTTTCTCTGTAGTGCTCTGTTTCGAATACATCTGGAGGGCATACCTTGAGAAGTCACGAACCATGAGATCAAAAATCTGATCGAGCAAGTAGTCCGATATCTTGTAGATCTTGGCATTCTCAATTATGAGTTGCCCATAGACCACTAAGGAAAACAGCTCTCCTGCATTCAGTATGAAATCAAGGTCCTCGCCCTGTTTCTCATCAGGTGTTGCTTCAGTCATGAACTCATTGAACACCTCAACCTGTTTCTTGAAGATGTTCACATTGGGCAGGTCTACCGTGTCGTATACAGCTCGATAGTCATGGAATCTGATACCGCTCAGGCCTTTTGTGATACCTTGATTGAAGAGAAACTCATCATCCTTTGGCTCAGATATTGTACCCACAACCGGGTATTCCTGAGGCATGAAGAAGTACGCTGGCATGAACTTGATGATCTGTGCCATGTTGACATGAACTGTTCCCTCGAGCTTTGGCAGCGCACGAATATCTCTTGCTGCCATTGAGAAGTAGGTTTCCCCTTCAAAGCCACGTGCCGCAATGATGTCCCACAAGAGGTCAATCACCTTTTCGCCTTCACTCGTGACCTTCATCTTCACGAGAGAGTTGTAGAGGATATAGCGTCTGTCTTCTAGAGATGCAGTCCTCATGTAGTCCCCAGCTCTGAGGGCAAAGAGTTTCATGGCGACTAATCGGGCATATGCATCAGTGAAGAACTGTCGAATATGCGAGAACTCGGTAACATATTTTCCGTAGAGGTATCTGTTGGATGCATGATTGATGGCCTCGTAGAGAGCATGTGTACAGATACCAATCGATCCCCATCCGAGATTGAACTTGCCTACATTGACAGTGTTCAGTGTGCAGTCCCAAGCCTCTCTCGCCTTGGATAGAATATCTGCCTCTGAAATAGGATAGTCGTTGAGTTTGTACTCAGCAACGTATGACTGCACATTCACCAGATTTCTGACACACTCGTAGTTTGGATGCTGAGAGTCTGCGGCAAAGAAGACATAGTTACCGTAGTTGGCATTCTCAGGGTCTGAGGGAACATCTGTCTTTCCGAAGACCGAGACCATTCGCGCGACGTTTCCATTCCCGATATAGTACTTGGAGCCATTAGCAATGTATTTGCCGTCTCCTAGTACCTTGAGACTCATCTCAGATGAGTAGAGGTCTGCACCATGATTCTTCTCGCTCAAGCCAAATGCAAAGACTTCCCCCTGCTTGAGGTATTTCGCTGCCTTCTTCTTCGCCTTTTCATTCTTGCTCATCCAAATCGGCCCAAGACCGAGAATTGAGACCTGCCAGGTGTACCAATAGTGAAGACCATAGAATGCCAGTATCTCATTGAACTCCATGTTCCGCCATGTGTCCCATCTACATCCCTTCTCACCATACTTACTAGGCGTGAGTAATTTGTAGAAAATCTCATTCTTCTTCACGAAGTCTAGAAAGTCTTGGTACCAGACTCTCTCATGGTCATCATTCTTGAGGGCGACTTTTCCCTTGTTCTCAAAGAACTGGACGGTCTTCTTCATTATATTCTTCGATTCAGCATCCGAGTATTTGCGAGTGAGGTTATTGGGATCCAATAGAATCACTGTTATGCCTCCCATCAATTGTAGACACAACAGGATGTAAAATGTGTTCTGGCGCCATTTCCATGACAACACTCTTAAAGGCACTGAGCGCCAGTTGCCGTCTTAGGTGGAATACTATGGGTCTCTACGAGTTCAATGGTAAGAAACCAAGGGTTGACCCTGAAGCGTACATATCTCCCAGAGCCTCTCTGATTGGTGACATTGAGGTCGGTGCTGATTCAAGCATTTGGGAGTTTGCTGTGCTTCGAGCTGACATGAACTACATACGGGTTGGAAAAGGCACGTCGATTCAGGACAATGCCACAGTACACACCACATTCATGCATCCCACTATCATTGGTGATTATGTGACAGCTGGTCATAACTGTGTGATACACGCATGCAAGATTGGAGACCGTGCAGTCGTAGGGATGGGTTCTATTGTTCTTGATGGTGCCGAGGTTGGCAATGACTGTGTCATCGGAGCTGGTTCTGTCGTGACCAATAATTCGGTCATTCCGGATGGAAGTCTTGTCATGGGCATTCCCGGAAAAGTTGTGAAGGAGGTCTCTGAAGCGCTTCGCGAGAGTTTCATGACCGGTGCACAGCTCTACATTGAGTTGGGTAAGAGCCACAAGAAGTCGGGTTCTGGAAAGTCTGGCTGAGCCTCCGTTTTACCCTCGCGGTGGCTACCCAAGATCTGGTCCCTTTGTATCTCCATGGAGTTATTCAGCCTTTCCATCAATTACCTTCAGGAGTCTGTATCCCTGAAATGCCGACCACAGAATCAGCGCGTAGACTGATAGTTTCTGCCATAGAGCTGTTCCAAACATGTCAAATGCTGAGCTGAAGAAAGCTCCGACGTGAAGGAAACAGATCACTACGACTACGAACCCAATCAGAGCATAGAGGTTCCCGTAGTTCTTGTTGAGAAGTATGGCAATTGAGTAGATGAGAATTCCCAAGGTTATGAGTAGGAAGAAGAGCATCGTCGTCAGAAAATGCTCATACCCAAAGAGATTTGCAGCAAACAACGCAAGGGCTGATAGGTTTGGAGCAGCAGCAATCACCAGAATGGTGCCTACCCAGCTCAAGCCCTTCAGCACCCCAGTTTCTGTGAATACTGTGCGCATCGCGAATACAAACGGCACTAGGCAGACTGCAGCACTTGTACATGCGATATTGAACAGAACATAGTTCAGCATTGATGGTTGACTATTTATTACTGTCAACCCAAGCTCACTGAAGTAGTTCTCTAAGAATGAGTATCCTCCCGGATATGTCAGCATTGCTATGAACGTTGTAATGATGAAAATGATTCCACCAAGTATTCCCAAATAGGCACCAATTCTCTTCCACGACCCAGCCATATCGTTCACCTCTCCTCTAATCGATTAGAGTGATAGTTCACATTCTTAGTCACAACTCACTAATAAACGAAATGTACGAACGCCAGCCAATCTGACCCAGCACAGGCTGTACCTATGTTTCTTATTGTGATTGAAGTTGACTTATGTGTAACCTCTCTTCTTGAGCTCGGCATCGCGCAGTTCTCTTCTCAGCACCTTCCCAACATTACTCATAGGCAGACTGGCTACAATCTCAACCTCTCTAGGACGCTTATAACCTGCCATCTTATCTCTCGCCCACTCAATGAACTCCTCAGGTGTTGCTCTCTCACCATCTTTCAATACAATGTACGCTTTGACGAACTCATTGCTGCGATCCTCTTCACGGGGGATTCCTATAACTGCTACCATCTGTACCTTCGGATGGGTGAACAGTATGTCCTCGATTTCCCGTGGGTATGCCTTCATACCACCGACATTGATCATCTGTTTCTTTCTATCGCTGATGAAGGTGTATCCATTCTCGTCCATTCTACCAATATCGCCTGTCAGGAAGAAACGCTTCCCGCCAAATGTCCGTATCACATTCGCAGTTTCATCGGGCTTCTTCCAGTATCCCTTGAAGACTTGCGGGCCGTGGACTGCGATCTCGCCAACCTCACCAATTGGCATCTCTCGCGTCCCTGTTTCCATGTCAACTATCTTGCAGATTGTGTCTGAGATTGGGAGGCCTATCGAGCCGAACTTGCGATATCTGCTGTTCGTTGGATTAATGTGGGTCACTGGTGAAGTTTCAGTGAGTCCATACCCCTCAAAGAGAAGTGTACCTGTCACTGCTTCGAAAGCCTTGGCAACTTCTGGTGGCAGTGGTGCAGCTCCTGAACTGCAGATCGTGACCGACGACAAATCGTATTTTCCGACATTGGGATGATTTGCGATACCGGCATAGAGTGCGGGCACACAGTTCAAGACAGTTCCCTTGGTTTTTGACAGCTCGCTCAGCAGATCGGACAGAGGCGGCTTTCCAGATCTAGGATCAGGAATGCATACCAGTCTTCCTCCGAGCCATGTGGCCATAAGCATTGTCAGCGTGAGGCCATAGCTGTGATACCAGGGTATTGCCCCGACAAAGACCTCTTCTCCATACCTGACGCCGCCCGATCTCTCTGCATCCTCCTCCTCCAAATAGACCCACTCTGCTATCTGCAGTATATTTGATGTCATATTATGGTGGGTCAGTTCAGCACCCTTCGGGTTTCCTGTTGTTCCCCCAGTGTAGATCAGAACTGCTGTGTCCATTGGGTCGATGGTGACTTGAGGCGCCTTGGGCTCATATGTGGATAGAATCTGTTCATAGAAGACGGTCTTGTCTTTTTCGTAGTATGGGCTCTTTGGTATCTTCCCGAGAAGTCCTCCCAGCACTGCCTTCACTTTGGACAGGAATGGCTTTACGCTACATACAACCACGGTATGGACATCAGTGCCCTTGATAGCCTCATAGCATATTGGTGTGAAGGTTGGATGATCCAATGCAAACACTATGCGTGCACCAGTGTCCTTCAGCTGGTAATTCAGCTCGCCGGCCTTGTATAATGGATTACATGTCACCACCTTTGCCCCTGCCCTGAGTGCACCAAAGAACACGGCAGGGAAGTGGGGCACATTAGGGAGAAAGATGGCGACCTTGTCTCCTCCCTTGATTCCCTTGCTGGTGAGGAAATTGGCTATCCTGTCTGCGTGTTCTCTCACTTCGCTATATGTCTGTGATTTTCCCATGAATACAGTGTAGGGTGAGTTTCCGCTCTTCTCAGCCGCCCTATCCAACATGGCGAATAGGGGTTCCTTTGGATAGTCCAGGGTCTTTCTAGCACGTTTTGGCCATGCAACGCCTGACCGCCAGTATACATCATCCAACTCACTTCATCTCCTCTCTCGGTAGCGAATCGCTGTGATGTCTAATCACTACCTACCACTAGGATATTGCTACAGTCCCTCATATGTCTTGAGGAATCAAAAAAGAAGAATGCGGGAGAAGGATCTCCCGCTAGTCCAGTCTACGCCAAGCCTCTCTTCTGTAATTCCTTGGTCCGTAGTTCTCTTCTCAGGACCTTTCCAACATTAGTGAGCGGCAGCGAGGCGACAAACTCGACTTCCTTGGGTCGTTTGTAGCCAGCCATCTTGTCCTTCGACCACTCGATGAACTCATCGGGTGTTGCCTCGACTCCGGGCTTGAGGACTATAAAGGCCTTGACAAACTCGTTGCTTCGATCCTCCTTCCTCGGTACACCAATGACCGCAGCCATCTGCACCTTGGGATGTTCATAGAGTATATCCTCAATCTCTCGCGGATATGCCTTCAGACCACCTACATTGACCATGTCCTTCTTTCTGTCAGAGATTACAGTGAAACCCTCTTTGTCCATGTGTCCGATGTCACCGGTGAGGAAGAAGCGTTTTCCATCAATCTGACGGAAGACCTGCTTGTTCTCTTCTGGTTTGTTCCAATATCCCTGCATCACCTGTGGCCCCGATACAGCTAACTCGCCAGTTTCGCCAATCGGCAACTCCTTGGCGCCTGTTTCGAGGTCCACAATCTTGCAGTACGTGTCTGGTATTGGCAAACCAATTGACCCAAACTTGCGGTTTGTCTTGTTCGTAGGGTTGATATGTGTCACTGGTGAAGTTTCGGTCAACCCATATCCTTCAAAGAGGATTGCTCCTGTGATATCTTCAAAGTTTTTAGCAAGCTCAGGAGGAAGTGGAGCTGCTCCCGAACTACAGACTTTCACTGATCTCAGATTGAACTCCTTCACTTTGGGGTTGTTGACAATACCTGCGTAGAGTGCTGGCACGCAATTGAGAATCGATCCCTTGTTCTTCTCAAGTTCCTTCAACAACTCTGTCATTGGAGGCTTTCCAGCACGTGGGTCTGGAACGCACACAAGCTGCCCCGCAAGATAGGTTGACATGAGAAGGCTCAGAGTGAGGCCATAGCTATGGTACCATGGCAGGGCACCAACAACCACCTCTTCGCCAATGCGCATTCTGCCGCTCTGAGGATGGTCTTTCGGGTCTATCCAGGCGTAGTTGAAGATCTGGAGGACGTTTGAGTACAGGTTACTGTGAAGCAATGCTGCTCCCTTTGGTACTCCTGTTGTGCCTCCGGTGTAGAGTATCAGCGCCACGTCATCCTTACGGTTGAACTTAACATCGGGCGGCTTTGCTTCGGAATTCGCCAAGATGTCATCATAGAAGACAGTCTTATCATCCTCGTAGAAGGGGCTCTTGGGTATCTTCCCAAGGAGTCCACCCAGTACTGCCTTTACCTTGGGCAGGAATGACTTCACGTTACAGACAATCACTTTCTCCACTTTTGTGTCCTTAATCGCCTCGTAGCATGATGGTGTGAAGACCGGGTGGTCCAGCACAAAGACTACTCTTGTGCCAGAGTCCTTCAGCTGGAAATTGAGTTCTCCGGGCTTGTAGAGTGGATTGCATGTGACTGCAGTTGCTCCGCTTTTCAAAATACCAAAGAATACTGGCGGGTAGTGCGGCATGTTGGGCATGAAAATCGCAACCCTGTCGCCCTTCTTGATCCCAATGCTTGCCAGATAGTTCGCAATCTTATTAGCATCTTCTCTTACTTCTGCGTAAGTTCTCTTCATCCCCATGAACACGGTAAACGGCAGGTCACCATGCTCGTTGGCTGTTTTGTCTAACAAAGCATAGAGTGGCTCGTCCGGATATTCGAGTGAATGGGGCGCTTCTTTTGGCCACTTGTATTTGTGCCAAAGCATCTCTTCCATGTTATTCTCCTCTCTATATTGATACTTGATACGAGTCATCGTAGTCAAGTTCAGTTGAAGTCTGGTCATTCAGCATAACATTAGCTCCTCATATTTCCTTCTACTGACAGAGATTCTTTGCCGTAGCATAACAAATAAGATGGATGGTGCTAGAGATTGACTATTACTACCCTGCAGTTGTGCGAGGGAGCAATATTGAGTTACGAAGGAATACTTGAACAGTCTAGTGCTGGCCTGCGGCAGCTTCTCAAGGCCGGAGAGGAGGTCATAGGTTACATCTATCCCCATACACCACTTGAATTGATACTTGCTCATGGTCTGACACCGTCCCTCCTGCGAGGTCTGCCGGGAGTATCCGGCGGATTTGAAGAGAGTCTGCAGACATTCGCCTGTTCTTATGTCAGGAATCTGTACAGCCAGAGGACTAACGATCAGATGCCATCTATCGCTGGTCTTATCTTTCCAAGCAACACCTGTGATTCTCTTCACAATCTTTCAGACGTGTGGCGCTTTCGTTTCCCTGATGATGTGGTCTTCCGACTGACATATCCTGCTACGAGGCATGTCAAAGATGGTTCTATTGTGAGATACCTAGCAAAGGAGCTTCAGCTGTTGAGTGATGGAATTGAGGAATCGCTAGATCGTCCATTTCTATCAGAGAACTATCAACGTGCTGTTTCACTTGTCGGTCAATTTCGCGAAGATGCGCAGTATCTATACAGTGCAAGAGTTGCAGAACCAGCAGTGCTGTCCTATACCGAACTCTGTCGTCTGATGCGAGCCTTTCTTACGACGCCACTCCCTGCAGTCGGATTGGAGCTACATAACACTACATCACTGGTTCATAATAGAATTAAGAAAATGGCACTCTCTAGCGTTGTCACATCCATTCTCAAGGCATTCAAGACTGGACACTTCTCCCAGATCAAGAAACTCAAATCATCACACAGACCAAGGATTGCCGTTGCTGGTGGTATGGTGGAGCCCCAAGCAATTGCTAATATCATCACTGGTGTCCGCGGATTCATTGATTCAATACTTATTCTCGATCTTCTCTCCTTTGGTTTCAAGACGGCGTTTACTCCGCCCTTGGATGTGGAAGGTGACCCCTTTGAAGAAATGGCGAAGTCTATCTTATCAGCTCCGGGAGAACCAACCCAGGAAGGCCTTGGTCATCGGATGAGCTATCTTGAAGGGCTTCTCGGACCACTGGAAGTTGATGGTTTGATGGTATTTGAGCAGTCCTTCTGTGATCCTGACGAATTCGAGGCTCCCTCGATCGAGAGAGCAGCTTCCCGGCAAGGAGTGCGAACGGTGAGAATCCCTATTGATCCAGAACTGTCTGATAGATCTCGCATAGAAGTGAGAATTCAGAGTTTCTTGGAGTCCTTTGGTAAAACGTGAGGTGAGCATATTGACAGAGACAAAGAAAGAAGATAAAGCCTATCGCCAGCTTGAATCAAATTCACTACTCCAACAGATTATGTTCCAGTACATGCTAGAGGGTCAACAGGCCAGTGAAGAAAAGCGTCTTGCATGGGTGACCTCGGGATTCCCTGTAGAGATTCCTGTAGCAATGGGCGTTGGTGTGAGTTATCCTGAGCAGTATGGAGCTGTCGTAGGGTCTCAGAAGGTAGGTCCAGAAGTGTGTGGCTATGCTGAAGAGATAGGATACTCGCAGGAGTTGTGCTCTTATGCACGAGCAAGTATAGGTTCAGTAGAGAAGCCGAATGCTAGCCCAATGGATGGACTACCAGTTCCCCAGGCACTTCTTGCTTGTAACAACATCTGTGGCACTGTCCTCAGATGGTACGATGCAGTATCAGAGCAGACCGGCGCACCCGTGTTTCTCTTGGACACACCACCGATTGAAGGCGAACAACCTGAGCATCACAAAGAGTATGTGAGAAAGGGGATTGACCGGCTTGTGGATTTTCTTGGGACGACCTTTCACACCACCCTTACAGAGAAGAGAATGCGCGAGGTTGCTGACCTTTCCAGTAGAGCTATCAAACTCTATAATCAATCCTTGGCTGCATGCAAGAATCGACCATCGCCGCTGAACTGCGCTGATCGCTTCTTGACGATGGCGCCTGTGGTTTCCATGAGAGGTACTGATATCATCATCGACTTCTATCAGACTCTCTTAGATGAAGTGAACTCGAGAGTGAAAGAAGGCATAGGTGCAATCCGCGATGAGAAGATACGTCTACTCTGGGACAATATTCCGCCATGGCATTCCATTTTCAGGTTCTTTAATGGTCTGGCAAAGAGAGGTGTGGTCTTTCCGGCTGATACCTACACGCATGCATGGTCTGGAGCCATTGAAACAGATGATCTGTATGGGAGCGTCGTGAGCATATATTCCAATTCGTACCTTAACAAGGGACTTGAGGCAAAGATAGACAAGATGTGTCAGCTGATTGAGGACTATGACCTTGATGGCTTCATCATGTTCTCTGTGCGATCATGCAAACGCTACTCCCTTGGTCAGCTAGTTTCGAAAGAGATCGTCAGCGAACGGACCGGGGTTCCGGGAGTTGTAATAGAGGGTGACATGGTGGATTCGAGATTATATAACGAGGCTCAGATACAGACGCGAGTAGATGCGCTTCTTGAGATGTTCCTCTGAGGTACTGACTGTGATGAAACATGGGATCGGTATTGACATCGGTTCAACCACTGCAAAGGGCGTTCTCGTGGATTCCACTCTGAAGACTCTCGCTTCGTATATCATGCCCACAGGATCCTCTGGTTCACAGGCTGTTGAGAGAATAATGGAGGAGTTACGGGTTTCCTCCAAAATGAAACTAAAGGGTATTCCAATAATAAGTACAGGTTACGGACGTACTCAAGTAGAAGATGCTGAGCAATCAGTCACCGAAATAACATGTCACAGTGTGGGCGTTCACTCCCTGCATCCGGAAATGCGTCTTCTAATCGATGTTGGAGGTCAAGACTCAAAAGTGATTCGCATCGGTCCGGAAGGTCGACCTGTGAACTTCGAGTTGAACGACAAGTGCTCCGCGGGGACTGGAAGATTCCTTGAGGTGATGGCTGGTGTGCTTGGCATCTCCATCAGTGAGCTCGGGCCTCTTGCCCTGACGTCAAAGACACCGGCGACAATCAGCAGTACGTGTACTGTCTTTGCAGAGAGTGAGGTCATTTGTCATATTGGTGCTGGAAAGGATCCTTCGGACATTGCGGCTGGACTTCATGCATCGATGGCCACCAAGATTGCATCTCTCGCTAGGCGTGTTGGCATTGTTCGACCCATCTGCCTGACGGGAGGCGTGGCTCTGAATCCTGCATTCAAGCACCATCTATCAAAGCAACTTGGAGCCGAACTATGGGTTCCTGAGAATCCCCAGTTCACAGGAGCTCTGGGAGCAGCTGTTATTGCTATAAGGGGACTGAATAAATAGCGTATCCTATTTCTAAGCATACCTTAGTAGCAGCGACCCATGTGTCACTCAGTCATCGTTCTTGGCCAAGGCCTCTTCGCCCGCTCTTATGCCCAGTTCCAATGCGAGCATGTTCGTCTTGAGGAATTTCGGCCACTTCTCTTCGATTCTGGCCCTCAGCCCCCCAATTGACAATGCTCTCGTGATGACGGTAAAGGCTCCTAGCATCACCATATTTGTCGCTTGTTTGTTACCTACTTCCTTGTCTGCAATCTTTGTTGCAGGTATCTTGTAGACCTTCACTCCTTTGGGAAGCTTGCCCTCCACGCCCACCATGTCTTCATCTATGATAAGAACTCCATCCTCTTTTAGACCGTGGATGTATTCTAGGTAGGCAGCTCTACTCAACGCCACAAACACATCAGGTGCCATGACCTTTGGGTAGTCAATTTCTTCATCAGAGATGACTATCTCGCTCTTGCTCGCACCGCCACGGGCTTCCGGTCCATATGACTGGGTCTGCACGACGTACTTATTGTCATTCAGTGCAGCGGTTTCTCCGACCACCACAGCCATTGTGACCACACCTTGACCACCAAAGCCTGCGATTCGTATCTCGTATCTGCTCAAATCATTCACCCTTGGCTCGACGATGCGCTTCTTCTAGAACAGCGGTGTACTCCGGCTTTTCAATGTCCACAAACTCACCACATACAATTCTACGAGCATAGTCAAGCTCTGCCTCATGAGGTGGCAGACCATTCTGAATCTCGGCGACCTCCAGTAGATGCTTATGCATGGCCAGACCGTCACCCAATCGGTTCATTCTACCATAGGCTGTGGGGCAGGCTCCGATTATTTCGACGAATGAAAAACCCTTCCTCTTGATTGCCTTCTCCATTGACTTTGTTGCTCTTCGAACTTGGATTGCTGTCCATCTCGCCACAAAGGTCGCACCAGATGATGCTGCTAGCTTCACTAAGTTGAATGGATGCTCTATGTTGCCAATCGGAGCTGGGCTCGTCTGAGAGAATCGTTCGTGCTCAGTTGTTGGGCCAAACTGCCCTCCTGTCATGCCGTAATTGAAGTTGTTGATGCAGATGACAGTTATGTCAATATTCCTACGACACGCATGAATGAGATGATTACCGCCAATAGCTGCAACATCCCCATCCCCACTGACAACAATGACGCTGAGTTCAGGATTAGCTATTTTCACGCCTTCTGCGAAAGCTATTGCCCTTCCATGAGTTGTATGGTATGTCCCCGTCTTGAAGTACCCTGAGGTTCTTCCTGTACATCCAACGCCTGAAACCACTACGACCTTGGTAAAATCGATGCCAAGATTATCAATTGCTCTTGCGAGCATGCCTGATACAATCCCGACAGAGCAGCCCGGGCAATAGATGAATGGAGTTCTATCAGTTCGAATGTACTTGGCCATCGGATGCTTCAAGACACGCACTGCTTCAGTCATGGAGGGTACTCTCATCAAGTTTCGACTGTCAATATGATAAAAGGCTTGTTGATGTGGTCGACGAGTCGAGTCATATTCGAATAGTCAGTCATGATAAAATGCACTGACCGCTCTCAATGAAGTCGTGAGATACCTACCTATTGTCTCTCCAAAGAAGGCTAATATTCATCAAAACCTACCATCATCAAAGATAGTGCGTCAAGATGCCTGGACACGTGATTGAAGCCATCCTAATAACAGACAAGAACAGCAATCCTCGTTTCTACATGCAACTTGATCCTCGTGCCTTTGGTATGAATCCTATTCTCGCATCAAGCTTCTTCACTGCCATCGACATGTTCTCAAAAGAAGTGTTTCAGCAGAGTGCACCTGTCTTCCACGTAGATTATGGGGCTCACGTTTTTACAGTATTGAATGGCGAGAATGTGCACATGGTAGCTGTTGGCGTGCAGAGTCTTAACACAGAGGTCATTCGTGTACTCAATTCGCTGCTGACTGAATTTGAACAGAAATGGCTTCCAAAAACGCAACTCTATGATAATGATGTGTCCTTTGCAGAGGCCTACTTGGAGCCCTTTGGCGAAAGCGTGATGATGAAGCTCTCCTTTGATGACCTTCCCGATTCATGGGTACCATACTTCACAGTTGACCCGAACACAATTGTCACGTCCAGTGGTACTCTCGTGCCGCTAATCAACGGATCCCGAAACATGAAGGAGATACTGGAAGTGAGTGGACTATCAAAGAGAGACCTATTCCTTGAGATATCCAAGTTATGGGCATATCGCGTCATTCGCTTTCGTAACACACTGAGCTTCAATGATTTCGTTTCGGCTCGGACTGAGTTCTTTCGGTATGTGCAGGCGACATCTCGAGAAACCGAAGCATTGCGCAACCTACATCCAGAGATGCTTGTTGTAATCCCCCGTATTGCAGGTCTGATGGACGGCCGACGAACTGTCAGAGAGATACTTGGTGAGCTCGGCGCCTCATACGATGAGCGAGAGATACTTAGGGCGCTGGACTATCTTCTTGAAACTGGGGTGATTGAGGCTCTCTCTCCCGAGAAGAGACGTATTCTCCTGGCAAAGGAGGTTCTTGAGATATCGCTACGTGTGGCTGAGGAATGCTACCCGGTAGGAGATGCCACTAAAGCTCTGACCTCTGTTATGAATGCGAGTGAGACCCCCGAAACCCTGGGGCAACTTCGTTTTGCAGACAACCATTGGTCTGTTGATTTCGACATCAAAATCCTCGAAGGCCTCAACAACCGAAGGCTCATGCTCCTCTTTGGTGAATGGATGAAAATCCTGGCACAGTTTGCGGCGGCTCTTGACCCTAGGAACCTTGAATCCTTTGCTATTGCCCTTACTAATGCCTTCAGAGAACGCATAGTCAGTCGGTTTGCTCCATTTGATATGCGAGGATTTGAGGAGTACTCCCTCTGGTTAGAGCAACTGAGCAGCCATGGTCGGTCTCAGATTAGAACAATCAAGACCGGGTCGTTAACACCGGCAGGTGATGATGCTACAGAAGAGATGATCTTCACCCTTGTCACAAGGGGTCAGGCCATCTATGGGACAGAGCGTATCAGTAGAATCTGTGCGGCATCCGGAGTGCCGCTGATGGATATACCTCCTGATTATTGGGTGAAGTGGCAAAAGAATGAGAGCCTGAAGCGTTTGATGTTGGAGTACTCCAAACTGGGAGCGGCCGCGAAGTTGACTCTGCTGATACTGTCATTACAACTCGGTATCACTATTCCTAAGACCATCACATCTATCCCTACAACCATCACGTACTAGGATTACAGCTGCTCTGTATGTTCATTCGACGAGTTCATATGTCATGGTAACCGTTATCTGATTTACACGACAATAGGTCCCTGAGATTCGTGGGATGATTAAGTATGAGTCCAACTTATCTTCTCAAGGTAGTCACCGTTGGATCCGCATCAGTAGGCAAGACGAGTATCATCATCCGATACTCCACAGGGGTCTTCAGGGAACACTATTCTCCAACCCTAGGAACTGGTTTTGCCTACAAGAAGATGCAGGTTGACAACAATCTTGTGAATCTCCAGATTTGGGATCTGGGCTCTCAGGCTTTTCTTGAGAGGGTACGGGCAAACTACTACATTGGCACGCAGGGAGTCATTTTCCTCTATGATGTCACTGCATGGGAAACTCTACATGATGTGATTGAATGGAAAAAAGAAGTCGACCGAAATGTGGAGGAATACAAGTCATTACTTGTGGCGAACAAGACAGACCTTGTGGAGGAGAGAGTCATCCCTATTGAGGAAGGCCAAAGAATGGCACGCGAACTAGGAATGGACTATATCGAAACCTCGGTCAGAGATGATAAGAATGTGAACAAGGCCTTCGAGATGATTGCACGGAGCATTTGCCAATCGCTTTTCTAGTCCTTTGCCATGAGAATGAACGTGCCTTTGATTTCGTGTGATATCTCTCGTTCTCTCTCCAAAGAGAATCAGTCATCGCTCTTCGTGTAATATGGTGAGGCCGCAAGTATTTGCTTCATCGCTTGTCCCTTGAATAGTCTGGTAACATATCTCTTGACACCTAGCATGGACTTCATCTCTTCGAGATACTGGTCAAATGCTCGAGTCTGATATTTCAGAAGTCGCTGTGACTCTTCGGTATCGAGCCAATCAGTGTAATAGTATTCCTCGGGCCTCTTTGGCACTTTGAATGCGGACTCAGGGGGCAATCCCAGACCCATCAACTTCATTACTCTCGAGATAAATTCCCGTTGAATCATCTGGTTTGACCTTCCACCGCCTATTAGAAGTGTCTTTCCAGATGTTTCTGCCTCCACTGCATTTGCACAGGCCAGGCCAACATCCCGAGAGTGTACGAACTCGATCCGTTGGTCGAGTGGCATCTCGAACATCAGTGCACTCATGTCTGCACTAACCACAGTTGGTGGTGCCGCTGTGATTCGCAGGATTGTCCAAGGAAGACTGCACGCTCGTACTATCCCTTCGCAGGCGATTTTTGTTTCAGTGTATGTATCAGTGGCTACCAATGGATCCTTTGCAGCTCGTGGTGGCTGGAGGTGCATCGTGGGTCCGAATGTTGATACCGATCCTGCAAAGATGAACTTGGGTAATCTGCCCTGTGTTTCTGCTGCATTGATGATGTTTCGAGTTCCCTCAACGTTTATGGCTCTTGCAAGATCTGGTCTTCTCTCAGACAAGGGGGGCATGATTCCCACTAGGTGGATGATGCAGTCAACATCTTCGACACTAGATTTCACAGTTTCTATGTCAAGAATATCCCCCCATATTGTGTCAAAGACGCCTCTCTTCTCCAACCTTTCTTGTGTCTTTTGGCTTGCATTAGTACATAGATCGAAGCATCTTATTTCATAGTCCTTCTCGAAGAGTGCCAATAATGTGCTCTCTCCGAGGTTGCCAAATGACCCAGTCACTAGGACCCTCATGATCAAACTCCATCGTCTTCTTGACTTAACTCTTCCCTGTGTAGAGCATCATGAACCAAGAATAGCCGTTGGCTCTATTGCGCATCAATCTCTTTGATTTTGTCAAGAATCTCGCTAGGAAGCTGCGGCATTCCTGCGGGCTTTGCCATTAGATGAACTGGTGTCGAAGCAGCTGCAGCCTTCACCATATAGTAGACCTGTCCAAGGTTCTGTTCTGCGACAATGATATGGTCGACCTCTGTGGCAATCTGTGCAACCTCGTTTTCAGGGAATGGCCACACAGTCTTGAGCCTTAGCATCCCGACCTTGATACCCTGCTCGCGAGCGATCTTGATGGCCCTCTTTGCACTTCGTGCTGGCGTGCCATATGATATCACAGCGATTCTGGCATCATCCAGCTCTACACGGTCGACGTCAATGATCTTATCCGCATTACGGAGTATCTTGTTGCTGAGACGAGTTATGAGTTCAATCTGAACTTCTTCGCTGTCACTTGGATACCCTCTTTCATCATGAGTCAAGCCGGTGGCATAGAACTGATATTTGGATCCCAACAGAGCCATTGGCGGCACGAGGTCATCATCTGCTTTGAATGGTAGATACTCTGATGGTTCCACAGTGGGTGTTTTGCGGTTCTCAATCCATATGTCTTTTTGATCAGGGATGATTAGTTTCTCTCTCATATGGCCCACGGTTTCATCAGCCAGCACATAGACAGGCGTTCGATACCGCTCTGACAGATTGAATGCCTGAATAGTCTGGTCGAACATCTCCTGAACTGATGCTGGAGTGAGAGCGATTATTTGATAGTCGCCGTGGCTTCCCCATTTTGCCTGCATGACATCGCCCTGTTGACCCCTTGTGGGCTGTCCTGTGCTTGGGCCTCCACGCATGATGTTCACGAGTACAAGCGGTGTTTCAGTCATCACTGCCAGGCCAATTGCTTCTTGCATGAGGCTTACACCAGGACCTGAGGTAGCTGTCATTGATTTCACTCCAGTCCATGACGCACCTATCACGCTCGTAATGGATGCTATCTCATCTTCATACTGAACATAGGCACCACCAACTTGCGGCATTCTCTGTGACATCCATTCTGCAATCTCGGTGGCAGGTGTGATTGGATATCCACCAAAGTATCTGCAACCAGCACAGAGTGCACCCTCAGCGCATGCAATATCCCCCATTGTGAACATGATACGCTCGGGCATCTACTTTGACTTCTCCTTCCTCTCTGCTGGCTTTGCCTCGAACTCCGGGATTACAGTTCCCTCTTCAAGCGCCCCTGCTTTGTACGCCTTCTTTGCCTCTTCACGGCCGGCAAGAAAAATAGCCATATCCGGGCAAATTCGCTCACAGAACTCGCAGTTCACACATGCATCAATATCGCACGCAGTGACAGGATGGTACCCTTTTCGATTATAGATGTCTGTAAAACACAGGACTTTCTTGGGGCAGAACTCTATGCAAAGCCCACA
Source organism: Candidatus Thorarchaeota archaeon (assembly GCA_003345545.1). Lineage (GTDB taxonomy): Archaea > Asgardarchaeota > Thorarchaeia > Thorarchaeales > Thorarchaeaceae > SMTZ1-45. Next base: position 44,695 of record PRDH01000015.1, on the reverse strand, counting down.
CTCTTTGCACTGCTCTTGGAGAATGACTAGTACCCTCTCTCTCGTCCTTGGGGGTTTTGGTGTGACTGGTGTTGGGACCGAAGACATCTATGGCTTTCTCCTGTTTGTTCAGTAAGGCTCATTCTACCATAGAGCCCGCTAGTTGGACATCGATGGAGTGCTATGTTTGGGTCATGAAAAACGAATACCCCTTTTTAGCCTTGCCTTGAGGTCTCCGTAGTCAAGAGCTGATTAGCAGGCTTTAAGAGTCATTTCCCGTCACAGCTTCATCAACTATTTGGAGTCGCGGGTCTTGACCAAATTGGAGCCTACTGATGAAGAATTGGCCGAGTTGATCAAAGGCAAGACCCTGTCAGTCTACTGGTATATGCTTCGGCATCCAGAGCCACTGACTGCGAGAGAAATCCAGCGTGGGGCTGATCTCTCAAGCCCATCGCTGTCCATGCACCATCTAGAGCGGCTGCGTCAGTACGGCCTTGTTGAGAAAGATGTTCATGGACAGTACAGCGTAACACGAGATGTACGAGTAGGCATATTGAATCAATTCATTGGAAAGGGTAGACTCCTGGTACCAAGATACCTGTTCTACGCAACACTGTACTCGTCGCTTACAGCAGCTTTTGCTTCTCTGTTGATCTGGTATGCTGACTGGTACTCCGCTACCCTGATTTGTATCCTAGTATCAGTATGTGTGGTGCTATGGTATGAAGCCCTGAAGGTATGGAGAGAGCAACCGTTTTCAGAAGGTGATGGAGATTGAAACAGCAGGTTCAAAGTAGCAACAGTCCGCATGGGTTTCGTCTTTGCTTTGTAATTGCCTCGGTTTTCTTGATGCTATCTTCAATGCTGGTATTCTCTCCCAATACCGGGAATTCGTTGATAACTACAATTGATCTCTATCCAAGCACGCTCTCTGCTGATTCACCTCAACTGAATCTTACATACCATACACCTGCTAATCTGACTGAGATTGCAGTCCTATCTGACTCAGTCATTGCTGGTGACCATGTGATTCTCCGGTCTGCATGGAGTGCATCAGTCGTGAACAGATCACGTCTTGAGGTAGTTGCGCCAGCGATTCCGGCAACTATTGCAGTTGAACAAGATACGCCTACACTCGTCATAGACACCAAGACTCTGGGCAACAATGCTACATGTTTCATTAATTCCACTGTATGGCTGACAAATGGGACTGTGCTATCCATAGTCTTTCAAAACGTGTACATCGGCAATTACTTCGTACCCGCGGTCACTGTGCTCTCTCCTAACGGTGGCGAAGAGTGGACTGGCGTGAACACAATCAGATGGTATGCATATGACATCAACGTCGATGACTCTCTTCGCTATGATGTTCGGGTTTCGTCTGACCTCGGGCTCACGTTTGAAACAGTTGCATCGTCATTGACAGAGAAGTGGTACAACTGGAACTGCTCACAATTCTACAAGCTTGACACCTATATTGTGGAGATTCGTGCTACGGATGGTATCTATTTCTCGTATGACCGATCCGACTCTCCGTTCATAGCAGGAGAGGTGGCCACAAACACTTCAACGACTATAAGCAATACTACAGCGCCGATAGACTATCGCATTGCTACTTTCATTGTGGTATTGCTATCTTCAAGCATCGTGATGGCGCTAGTTGTCTATTATGTGGCGAAGAAATGGTTCTGAATGCCAAGCGTTTCGCAGCTTGGAATCCCTGAGCCCGCTAGCTTATGCATCCGTAGCGTTGTCCAGAAATTCTGAATCAAATGTATTGTTGTCTATGCTCCCACGAGAGATACTATCTTTCATGCCGCAACCTCACCATCGTAGCGGTGGAATCCTTTGATTCGAGAGACCTGATGAACAGGCCTCAGATAATGTGACCTTTTGGTAATGAATTTAAGGCTGAAAATCACCTCCTCCATCCTGTCGGTGCATTATCTTGACCAGTACTGAGGAAAAAGCCACAATCGAAATCGACCTCCCTGATGACTCCTTCGTTCAGATGATCAAGAAGATCGGTGGTCCCAACATCCAGAGCTGCTACCAGTGTGGCACATGTAGTGGAAGCTGTCCTGCCGGAGCACGAACTAACTATCTTGTGAGGGGGATTATTCGAAAGGCTCTCCTTGGCCTCAAGGAGCAGTGCATCTCTGCAAAAGAACTCTGGTACTGCACTACTTGTTATACCTGCACTGATCGTTGCCCACAAGATGTGAAACCGACTGATGTCATCAAGGCAATTCGGAATATTGCTGTTGCCGAGGGTTACATGCTAGTCCCGCATCAGAAGACAGCCCAAAAAGTGCTCCAAGCTGGTCATGCAGTCCCTCTAGACAGCGAGTCATGGCAAAACCTACGTGAGAAGGTTGGCCTTGAGCGAGTTCCACCCAATGCCAGCAGATACCCCGAAGCAATCGAGGAGCTACGCAAGATTGCAAAGAAGACAGGTTTTGACAGGCTCGTTGCTGAGAAAGAGGAGAAATAGCTATGGCTAAGAAATCCTTCTACCATTTCCTTGGATGCATCATTCCTCATAGATATCCAAGTGTCGAAAAAGCAGCGAAGCTTGTCTTCAAGGATCTTGGCATTGAACTCCTTGATATGGAAGGTGCCACTTGCTGTCCTGCTCCAGGTGTCTTTGGATCATTCGATCGAGTGACTTGGGCGACAATCGCGGCTCGGAACCTTACGATTGCAGAAGCTGGTGGCCATCCAATCACGACCGGTTGTAATGGCTGTTTTGCTAGTTTATGGGATGCCAATCATGAACTGAAACATGACGCCGAACTCAGGGAAAAAGTCAACGAGAACCTCGCAGAGGTAAATCGTGAATTCAAGGGAACCATTGAGGTCTGGCACTATGTTGATGCCCTGTACAAGATAGCAGGTCTGGAGAAAATCCGTGAGCAGGTCACGCGGCCACTAAAGGGGGTCCGGATGGCTCTACATCCTGGTTGTCATTGGATGCGACCAAAGAGCGTCAAACAGAAAGATGATTCGGAGCGACCCCACATATTTCGAGAACTCTGTGAGACCTCGGGTGCCGAATATGTTCCCTACAAGGATGAGCTGATATGTTGTGGTGCTGGTGGCGCAGTCAGAACAGCAGATGTGAAGCTCGCCCTCGAATTCACAAAGCAGAAGTTTGATAGTCTGATTGAGGCCGGAGGCGCTGACATGATTGTGACACCATGTCCATTCTGTGAGCTGCAACTGGATATGGGCCAGGTGGAGATTCAGAAGTACTTCGAAAAGGAGTATACCTTTGATATTCTTCATGTTGTTGAACTACTTGCCTTGGCATTTGGCCATGAGCCAGAAGAATTCGGTTTGGCCACGCATCTTCAATACATACAGCGAAAGAGCGAACCTGCATGGCAGCGGATTGGTATCAAAGTGGAAGAATCCTAGTCTTCCATAATGTGTACAATATTCTCTCTTCCACTTCGTAGTCTCTTGATGAGACCACGTTCCTCAAGTGATGTAAGCATCATACTAGCCATTGCCTGGGACATATCCAGACCTGCATAGATCTCTCTCTGTGAACATGATCCTCCACGAGAGGAAAGAAAATCAAGAATCTCTTGTTCTTGACTTGATATCCTCCCACTGACAACGACTTCTCTTGCCCTCAATTGTTTTATCCAAGCTGGTGTCCGCTCAAGGATGAGTACAGCTCCCGCTGCACCTACTGCGGCGAGTATGCCAATGACTAAGGAATTGTCCGTGATAGTCGCTGGGGTGTCAAGAAGGGCTGCAGGTATCAGGTACTTGATGATATACGCAACCTCCTGTCCTGGGAGAAGAGTATCCATCCTCCAGACATATACAGTCCTTATGCCATCTGTATGGTTCGATGTTGCGCTGGGAAAGAGCGGTGCTGCAGCCTCTAAGTCAAGTACAGCATGAGGTGGGAGTGCAGCTGCGAAAGTGAGATTGTGAACCTCATCAAGAGGACGAATATAGTAGATTAAATGGTTGACGTACATTGTGCCGTCGCTGCTGAGGCCAATGCGTTCCTGAAGACACTGCGTTGTGAAATTGAGATTCAGCATCATCGAAGCTCCTGAAGGAATAGGAGCATAGGGCTCAACTGTCACAATCACATAGTTGCTCAGAGGAGAAACGGTGGTATCAACAAGAGATCCGTTAAGATTGGCTGAATTCACCAGCAGGCCTCGTACATCGACTCTAATATCAAACGAGTTCAAGTCGGTCGGTCCCATGTTTATCACATTTGTTTCCATCAAGACCTCAGATGAACAGTCAGCCCCCAGTTCTGCATGAACATGCATGTCTGTCATCATGATGTTCTGAGTCCCGGATGCTGCGCTGGCTTGATTGTTCAAGGCAAATACACCTAGAACTAGGATTGATACAAGCACGAGGATGCGTGCTGTCGTTCTCTGCATAAGGACCAACTCATTGTCTTGTCATAGAGTCTAATAATCCATCTGTTTGAAAGAAAAAGAAGTCGAGTAGAGGGAGCGAACTCCCCCTACAAGACTAACGGCGTTTGATTGCCAGCCCGGCAACTACAATGATTGCTGCTGCGACACCAATCAAAGCGATTGTTTCCAGACCTAGAATTCCTGATGCACCACCTGTTGGCGCTCCATCCTCGAGGAGTTTCATTGATGGGTCATGCAAGATGGAGCCTCCATCGAAGTTAGGATATACTAGGAACAGCAGAAGTCCGTTCCCATCTGTCCAGTAGGAAGCACCTACATCCACTGCAACTTGAGTGCTGTTCAGATAGGTTATCAATGCCCTGTCAAGCCAAGTATAGAGCCCGCGAGTAGTGTTGGTGGCATCATCAACAATTGAGAGCTGTTGAATGCTATCATCTTCACCATCATGGTCATCATCCTTGTCTTCGAACATTGTTCCATGGTCATCAGATATATCCTCGGACTCAACCTCATCATCGCTATCATCCTCATGAAGCCTGAAGAAGTGATCTGAATCATCTGTTGACGCAACGTCTTCTCGCATATAATTCAGTACTGCAACCTTCGAAGTGTTCGAGAGGAATGGAAAGTTTCCGATCTCAATGTCTACCTTGAGTTCCGATCCGCCAGCAACGGTGTAATTGGATTGGAAGCCAAAGTCATCAGTGACATTTCCCTCGGTGTCAGTCGTGTAGATGTGACCATAGAAACGGAGGGTCATTTCGGAGAATCTTGTGAAGTTGTAGTTGCTCTCACCATCACTGGCCAAGAGCGTTGAGTTGTCATCGCCCTCACCATCATCTCCAAGCTCGGGCATCCAGTCTTCGAACCAATCGTCCTCCCACTCACCACTCAAGCCGCCCTTTGTGTACGAGGCAAAGACCTCTACAACTTGGTCAAGACTATCAGTGATAGTCCCGGTTTGAAGGCTCCACTCGAAGGCATCAAGCGGCGCAAAGGCGATTGTTTCGTTGGCTTGGAAGACACCGTCGCCATTGGAGTCCTCAAACTCAACAATCATTCTGTAGCTGATCATGAAACGAGCAAGACTCCCATTGTTGTCAGTTGCATACCAATACTGGTAGGTCGGCATCTCCGGACTCAGAGTCACCGTCATGATGTCAGTTTCTATCCAAGCAGTCCCATCATCATCCCGATGCTCATCGAGCTCATGCTCGTCGTCATCATCAGTAATGGTACTGTTATCGTCAGACTGCGCGTGCTTGGTTCCAGTAGTAGCATCATCACTCTGACTGTTTGAAAATGCAATAGCAGGAGAAAATGATGCTAACAATAGAAACATCAGTGCAAGCAGCAATACTTTCGAAACATTGTGTTTCATTATATAGTTCACCAGAACCATCCTCGACTTCTCCTTTAATAACCACCATTCTGTATCCTATGAACGGTGGTCGGCTAGCACAATTCATAGAACATATTTCGCCTCTTTACGTTTCAAGATGCTTCAAAAGATGGAAATCAGACATCATAACACCTATTCCTACAGAGCAAGACACAACTATTCGGCTCGAAGGAGTGGACAAGCTTGAAGGTTGGTTCAGTATGATGGCTCAGTAGAATAGTGATTTTGTCTCTCAGTCAGTGCACCTACGAGGTCGAGCTAGGGGAACGTCTGGCGGGTCAGATTGCAGGCACACCCAGCTTCGAGGTCAATCTTCAGTCATGTTTCAAGCAATAGGCGCAAATGCTAAATGAACAGCCTCCTCAGTATGGCACGCAACCCAGCATAATCTGGGTTCAATACATAAAATGATGTGAAGTCTATGGGATTTCTTGGTAAGCTAAAAGCACCAAACGCGTCTATTGCAGTGCTGCTTGACAAGGGAACGTTCAGCCTAAGAGAGCCGCTGCAAGGTAAACTCGATATTTCGGCATCGGAAGAATTCGACGCCGATGAACTCCGTATTGAGATCTGGGTCAACGAATGGACCCGAGCCACCCAAAACAAGATGGTTCAGAACAAGCAGGTACCTGTGACCGCCGAGCAGACCAGCACACTTCATCAAGGTAAGCTCACTGTGGCAGGAGGAAGACATTTCACTAGTGGTTTCAGGGAAAGCATCCCCTTCAGTCTCCCCTTACCCTCAAGCGTGCCTCCGACCTACCGTAGCATGAACGCCCGTAATACTTGGATGATGAAAGGCGTGATTGGCGTCAAAGGTCGACCTGATGTGACCAGCCACGACATGGAACTCGTCATCACTTTCTAAGCAGGCTATTACTCGTAGTCCCAGCCTATTGAGGAAGGCTCTCGGCTAAGATTATGACCTATGAGCTATCCAGCACTGTGGCAACCCTGAAGTGGTTGCCACTCTTTGTATATCCATCTGATGAGGGATTGGATGAACTGATCCGGTCCTTGATAGGACCAGGTCTACTTCAATGACTAGAGGTTCTTTATGATCTCATCACTGAATTTTGTTGTCGATATGGGTTCAACCGGGGGTGTCAATTGGCGAGCAATGTCATAGGTCACTTTCTTTGACTCTACTGTCTTCGAAACCGCAGACCTAATGATGCTCGATGCCTCACCCCATCCCATGTGCTCCAACATCAGGCAGGCTGAAAGAATGATTGAACCTGGGTTGATTTCATTCTTCCCCGCGTGTTTTGGAGCAGTACCATGAGTTGCTTCAGCGAAGAAGATGTTATCGTTGAGATTCGCTCCCGGTGCAAAGCCAAGTCCGCCCACTTGGGCTGCAAGCTGGTCTGAGAGATAGTCACCGTTGAGGTTAGGCATAGCCAGCACCTCATACTCCATTGGCCTAAGCAAGACCTGTTGGAACATTGCATCTTGAATCCGATCATTTACGAGGATTTTTCCATCGGCAATTGCTTTCTTGACATCGCCGCCATACTTTTGGTTGAGTTCCTCCTCAGTGACAATGACGTTTCTGAACTCCTCCTTGGCGACCTCATAGCCCCAGTTCATGAATTGCCCTTCAGTAGCCTTCATGATGTTCCCTTTATGACATATCGTCACGACATGTCGTTTCATCTTTATTGCATACTCGATGGCACTCCTTACAAGATTCTTTGAGTTCTCAGGGGACATGGGCTTGATTGATATGCCAGACGAATCTCGTAGACTCTCGGAGTCAACTGGAACCTTCCATTCCGTTCTAAGGAAATTGATGATCTGTTTGGCCTGTTCAGAGCCCGGGTAGGCCTCAATCCCAGCATAGATGTCTTCTAGGTTCTCGCGAAATACGACCATGTCTATTGCATCGGGGTCATTGACAGGAGCAGGAACCCCCTTGATATGCCAAACAGGCCTCAAGCAGACACCCAGGCTCAAGAACTGTCGAAGCCCAACATTGATGGATGAAAATCCCTTACCAACAGGTGTTTCGCACGGTCCTTTTATGGCGACATGATATTCGCGTACTGCCTTCAGAGTGTCATCAGGCAGGTAGGCCTTTCGTTGGTCTTGTGGTGATAGCGCTTTGAGCTGCTCATCAGTGACTTTTGGGTTATAGAGAGCACGAGCCTTATTCCCTGCGTAGATCTCGAACCACTCAATCTTTCGTTTTCCTTTGTAGGCTTTCTCGACTGCTGCATCTACAACCTTTCGCATTACACTGCTGATTTCCGGGCCAATGCCATCTCCTTCAATCCAACAAACAATCGGATTGTCGGGAACCGTCCATTTACCGTTCTTGACTGTTATTTTCTTTCCCCTTTTTGGGGGTACTAGTTTTTCGTATTCCGTCATTTCATAGACTCTCTCTTCTCTTTGAATTCGAATTCTATTTTGTGGTGTACAGAATCTCATCCCAGGGCTGTCTGTACAGGTCTGCACGTTGCCTCTTCTGATCGAAGATGTGCCCCATCATCCCAATTGAACGCCCCAGAACGAACAACCCATTCAGCATCTCAGTATCCAGAATGTCTTGTTTTTCTTCCAGAGTTAGGTCAAGATTCTCCATGAGGTCCAAGAAGCAAATTCCTATGCACCCGTCCACATTGAGAATCAGATTATTCCGCTTGACAGTGGTTAATTTTTCAACTTCAAGTGCATAGTCAAGGTAGGGATGGTTCGGAAAGTTGTTACGAACAAATTCCTTCAGCAGCTCAACGCGGACATCTGGGTTTTGCACTGATTTCACACGGTGTCCAATTCCAGGTATATTGATGCCTATTACGTCCTTCATGTAGTCAATGAACTCCTGCGGAGTCTTGCCTGAATCATGTGCGTCTTTGAAGTACTTTGCAGCATCTGAGATGGCTCCCCCAAATCTGGGGCCAATGGTCAGGATGCCAGAGGCCAGCGAAGACATGAGATCTTTCCCTGCACGCACAGCCACAATCGCATTATGTGCACCTGACACAGCTGGACCATGATCTGCAGTCAACTTTAGCACGATTTCGATGTATTTCTGAGCAAACAGTGGGAGTTCCTTCTTGAACCAGAGATGACCTATCACATAGCCTATCGAGAGGTCTTCTCTGATGATTTTGTCAATCGGTACACCGTTATAGGTCAGCACATCACCTGTTTCATTCGATATTGTGGTTACAACGTCAGTTGGTCTTCTTACAAGTCCTTTCGCAAGAGCTTTATTGAAATCCATGGGCAGCTCAGGTGGAGTGAACTCCTCTATAGGCTCGATTCGTCCCTCCGACTTCAGCCTCTCGAAGGTCTCCCGAATCCTATCACCGAAGTCATCAAACGACTGTGGTACTATCACGCCAACGTGTGCCAGCGCTTTGTTCTTTGCATCGGCAGTTTCCATATCTGTTCCTGCCATGGCTCCTGCATGCCCAAACTGAACTCCAGCTGGGAAAATCTTAGAGCAAGTTCCTGTGACCCACATGACAAGTGGCTTTTTCACCTTCCCAACCTTGATGGCATCAACGATTGCGTACTCATCTCTCCCTCCGACTTCCCCCAGGCACACAATCATCTTGACTCTGGGGTTGGCTTCAAATCGCAGAATATGATCAACTAGTGTTGAGCCAGGATACCGATCTCCACCGACTGCTATTCCTTCATAGATGCCATCGGAGTTCTGGGCAATCATGAAATACATCTCATTGCTCATACCGCCCGACTTTGACACGAATCCCACGCTTCCCGGTCTATAGAGCTTTGATTTGATGATGTTATCAATTGTACCTGCGGTATTAGCTATCTTGAAGGCCCCTGCAAGAAGTCCTCCTACTGTTGCTGGTCCTATGATGATCTTCTTCCTCTTCTCGGCTATTTCAATGAGTTCTCTACTCTGACGTTCTGGGACTCCTTCTGCGATAATCACAATTGTTCTGATTGTATCTGTTTCAAGGGCTTCCTTGGATGTCGGAAATGCAGATCTGAACGACGAGAAATTGATTAACACGTCTGCGTTTGGATGTTTCTTCACCGCCAAATCCAGAGTCTTATAGATTGGAATCACAATCTCCTTGCTGCCCCAAAAGACCTTGTGATATTCCATGGCGCCCTCCTGGGAAGCACGAACTACAGCCGCTACACTGGGCGTACTTCTTTTGCAGACGAAATCAAAGTCGAGCATTCTTTGGATGGCATCGGCCTGAAAGCCATGAATAATCGCTTGAGTATTCTTGTTGAACAGCTCATACTTGTCCATTCTACTTGACCCCCTTCAGCGCAAGAGGAACAATTCTCGTCATGTGCGTATATCTATCATAGACCTCAATGGGGATACCAATCTCCTTACCGACATCGCGCATAAGTTGAAGGCCCTCAGCTTCATTAGGCCCTCCACGTCTCACATAGATTCTGACATTTGTTTCTTTCAGCTTCTCTGCCGACCTTCGTAATGCGCTCACAATTCCCTGAAACGTTGCTTTTACATCAGTGAAGTTAGCAATACCACCGCCAATCAAGAGGAATTTGGGTCTCTTCTCTGGGTCTGGTTTCTCTGTCATGAGGTCTATGAGAGTCTGTGCATACAACTCGGTGTGTTCACGAGTGGGATTCCCGCTGTATTCCCCATAGTTAGCCAGTTCATTGCCGAAACCAAGGTCAACAATCGTGTCGGCATAGATGACGCTCGCACCTCCACCTGCGACCATTGTCCAGATGTGACCTTCCCTGTTAAGAATCGTAAGTTTCAAAGATGAACCCGTCTGCACTTGGAGGCTCTGAATGAACTCCTCCTCTTTGGAGTGCTTTTGCCCGAAAGATACTGGGAACGCAATTGGATTCTCAGGATTTCCCCACGTGTCAGTATGTCTGAACGCAGCTGTGTCATCAAGGCGTGCTTTCATGTCCAATGGCACAACAAGACCGTCTTTTGTAATGGCAAATGGATTGATCTCCAGAAATGCGAAGTCTTGCTCACAATATACTTGGAATAATCCCCTGATGAATGGGATGACAGAATGTGCCAGAGTACCTAAGCCCTTGATCTTGCTCTCCAAATCAATGGCATTGATGTCTGTTCCAATAGGAATTGGAATATGGATTACCTTGTCCCAATTCTCTTCTACGAATACCCCGCCCTCAAAGGAGAAGTGGACAATGTCGTTCTTCCTGTCCGAGGTTATGGACACGTACAGCTCTTTCTCATGGTGAATAAATGGCTCAACTAGGAATCTCGTAAGCTCTCCTCTTACTCCTCCAACCTCAATTTCCTTGCCCAGCTTTTCTTTCATGAACTGCTTCAATTCACTCAGGTTGGCATTGAGAAGAAGGAGGTTTGCTTTTCCTCGTTTGCCAAAGAGCTGGTCAGGTTTGGCTACTAGTCTGTCAGTCTTCAACCATGGATGGTCTTTCTCTAGTTTCGCCCATTTGGTGTCTGGAGTTATTACAGCAAGCTTTCGGTGGTATCTGAATTCCGGAAAGTGCTTCTCCAATTCATTGGCAATCAGTATCTTTGCTGAATACTCATAGATTGATTTCTGTGCCATTGATGTTCCTCCTGCGGATTCAGATTCCTCCCTCTCTGGTATAGTTGAGAAGGCCTCCTGCCAGGATAATGTTCTTCTCACGTTCAGTGAGTTCACATGTCATGGGTATCTTGATACCCTTCGCCTTATTAGTGAGAGAGAGATGTGTTCTTCCCTCCTTGAGAGCCTGACGAATTCTCTTCATTTCAAGAGTATCGCCTGGATCTATCTTCTCGAATAGTGTAGGGTCGTCTATTGTACAGGGCAAGATTCCAAAATTGACTAGGTTGGCCTTGTGAATTCTGGCAAAAGACTTTGCAAGGACAAGCTTTACTCCAAGATACATTGGTGCAAGCGCAGCATGTTCTCTACTAGAGCCCTGACCATAGTTGTTACCGGCAAGTATGATACCTCCGCCCTGTTCCTTTGCTCGCAAGGCTGTTGATACAAATGATGGATCCACTTGCTCAAAGACATGCATGCTGATTTCAGGCAGATTCGATCGCAATGGCAGTATCTTTGCTCCCGCTGGCATAATCTGGTCAGTCGTGATATCATCTCCAAGTTTGATCAGCACCTGCATGGCTGGTAGACTGTCCGGGAGTGGTACCATCTTCGGAAGTTGTACGATGTTTGGCCCCCGAATAATCTCAACGCTGCTAGGTGTGTTTGATGGCCTGATTATCATTGAGTCATCGACGTTTATTTTCAAAGGCATCTCAACTCTTGGGGGTGGTCCGAGCTTCCGTGGATCCGTTATCTCTCCATAGATGGCGGCTGCTACTGCGACCTCAGGACTCACCAGATAGACCTGAGCATCTGCAGTCCCGCTTCTTCCTTTGAAATTGCGATTGAAGGTTCTCAATGAAACTCCTGTTGAGGGTGGTGCAAAACCCATTCCAATGCACGGGCCGCAGGCGCTCTCGAGAATCCTGGCTCCAGCTGAAATCATGTCTGCAAGCTGACCGTTCTCAGCGATGTACTCCAATACTTGACGAGAACCAGGCGACACACCTAGAACGGTATTTGGATGTATCTTTCTTCCCTTGAGCAGCGCCGCCACAGTGAGCATGTCTTTGAGTGAGGAGTTAGTGCATGAGCCTATGGCCACCTGATCAACCTTCAATCCAATTAGCTCCGAGAGAGGAACAACATTGTCAGGCGAGTGAGGCTTCGCTATAAATGGCTCAAGCTTACTCAGGTCTATTGTGATGACTTCGTCAAAATCCTTCTCGTTGGCCTCCGGAATCTCCACCCAATCATGGGCTCTCTGTTGCATCTTCAGGAATTCTCTTGTTATCTCGTCTGAGGGAAACACGGATGTCGTTGCGCCAGTTTCAGCTCCCATATTCGTAATAGTAGCTCTTTCCGGAACAGACAGCTGCTTAATCCCTGGGCCAAAGTACTCAAGTATCTTGTCTACTCCTCCGTCCACCTTCAACCTTCGTAAGACCTCAAGAATGACATCCTTTGCTGAAACATAGTCCGGCATTCTTCCATAGAGTTTCACACCGACGATCTCCGGTGTCTTCAGATAGTACGCTCCGCCTCCCATCGCCACCGCAACATCCAGGCCACCAGCTCCTATCGCGATCATCCCTGCCCCGCCTGCTGTTGGTGTGTGCGAGTCCGATCCAATTAGCGTTTCTCCCGGTTTCGAAAATCGCTCCAAGAACACCTGGTGGCATATTCCGTTTCCTGGTCTTGAGAAAAGAATGCCATACTTTGCAGCCACAGTCTGCAAGTATCGATGGTCGTCAGGATTCCTGAAGTCTGTCTGCAATGTGTTATGGTCAACAAATGAAACTGACAGCTCAGTTCGAACTTTCTCCAGGCCAATTGCCTCGAATTGGAGATATGCTAGAGTTCCAGTAGCATCTTGAGTCAGTGTGCGGTCAATCTTCAGCCCAATTTCATCGCCAGGGCGAAGTGAAGCGGACCCTGACATAATGTGTTCAGATAGTATCTTTCTTGCAACTGAGGTCATTGCACGAGCGCCTTCTATTGCTAGGTACTCCGAAACCTCTCTCTGTCGTAAGAGCGGGTCGAGGGCTTTCAGTCTGCCCCTTTCGGTGGGGCCATCCGCAACTTATGGGCATAAATCCTTGCTGCTGCCTGCGCGATTACCGAATGTTGTATTCCTGCATGCTTGCTTCATTCGAGTCTGAACTGTGGAGGTGTGAAGATCACAATCTCAATCTTGCTGAGATCATCCAGTGCTCCAATCTCCCGGCGGTCCTTTGTACGCGCCAGATAGACTCGCGTGTAGAGTCTAGCGGCCTTCATAATCTCAAGACGTTACTGACGTTGTATTAAGAGCATGCATTAAGAATTGTTAATTCCAAAGGATTGGCGCCAATCAAGGAGCGCAACCTTGCGGTTTTGACTACTGCTCAATGCGAAACATTTTATCGGGCAATCTTGAATCAACGCGACACCTCTTCGGAGAGACGGTACAATGGCAGAGCCCATATCAAAACCAGTCGTCATAATTGGAGCTGGTATCTCAGGAATGCGTGCCGCACTTGACCTCGCAGGAATGGGAGTCAAGGTCTTTCTTGTCGAGAAGAAACCCTCGATTGGAGGTCACATGTCCCAGCTGGATAAGACCTTCCCGACATTGGACTGCAGCATGTGTATTCAAGGACCCTGGATGGTTGACTGCTCGCGTCATCCGAATATTGAGATTCTTGCCTATTCTGAAGTCACTGGAATTACGGGTACAACAGGTGATTTCAAAGTCGATGTGCTGAAACATACACGCCGCGTTGATGCCAAGAAATGCACAGGCTGTGGTGAATGTCAGAGGGTATGCCCAATTGAGGTTCCTAACGAATATGACCTCGGTCTCAAGATGAGAAAGGCTGCATACATTCCCTTTCCACAGGCTGTTCCAAACATTGCTACGATAGATGCTGCAAATTGCATTGAGTGCATGACCTGTGTGAAGACCTGCAAAGCAGAGGCGATTAACTTTGATATTGCTGACGAAACCAAGGTGATTGATGCTGGGTCAATCATTATAGCGACTGGGTACGAGCTTCTCAATCCAACCACAGTGCCTGAGTATGGTTATGGACGCTATGGCAATGTTGTAAGTGCATTGGAGTATGAACGAATGGTATCGGCCAGCGGTCCGACCCGAGGTATCGTCATGCGTCCCTCTGATGGCCGCGAACCTCATAGGATTGCATTCATTCAATGTGTGGGCTCGAGAGACGTCAATCACTGTTCCTATTGCTCAAGGATCTGTTGTACGTATGCGACCAAGGAGGCAATCATTACTAAGGAACACACTCCTGACGTACATATTGACATCCTCTATAATGATATGCGCGCATTCGGCAAGGGCTTTGAGGAGTTCCTTGTGAGGGGCGAAACTGAATATGATATTCACTTTGTGAGGGGGCTGCCGAGTGAGATACAGGAGGAATACGGCACTAAGAACCTTCTAGTCCGGCACAGTAATACCAAGGGTCATGAAGTTCTCTTAGATACGTATGATCTCGTTGTTCTTTGTCCCGCAATGGTGCCTTCTTCGGACTCGGGGATATTCGAGCAATTGGGCATCGAGAAAGATGAGTCTGGATTCATACAACCAGACCTGAAATCACTGATGATTTCTGAAACTGGAGTACCTGGAGTTCACATGTGTGGGGCTGTTCATATGCCCAAGGACATTCCCGATTCTGTTGCGCATGGTAGCGCTGCTGCAGCTCTAGCTGCAATGGATTTAACAATCCCTAAGGGCGATGAAACAGACGCTCTTACAAAAGAAGACCTTGAGCTATTGACAGCAGAGCCACGTATTGGCGTGATTGTATGCTCATGTGGAATCAATATAGCAGGAACCGTAGATGTTGCAGAGGTCACTCGGTATGCAAGCGAACTTCCCAATGTTGTGTTTGCCAAGAATCTCCTCTACTCCTGTTCTTCAGACGCTCAAGTCGTAATCAAGGATGCGATTAAGGAGCACAAGCTCAACCGGTTAGTTGTAGCATCATGTACTCCCCGAACTCATGAGCCATTGTTCAGAGCGACGATTGAAGAAGCAGGACTGAACAAGTATCTATTCGAATTGGCAAACATCCGCGAGCACTGTGCATGGATTCACCAGGCTGACAAGGATGAAGCGACCTCGAAGGCCATGGATCTGGTGCGAATGTCAGTTGGTCGAGCCAGACTACTGGAGGCACAGGAAGAGGCGGTGACCCAGATTGGGCCATCTGTCCTTGTTATTGGTGCTGGAGTCGCTGGAATGGCTGCATCTGATATCATTGCTCAGAAGGGCTTCAAGGTCTATCTAGTAGAGAAACAGGACCGGGTTGGTGGATTCCTCAACGAGCTTGCCACGGTCAATTTCACCCATACTCCTGCTTCAGAAATCATAGCTGACTATGAGTCTAGAATCACTGGAAACGAGAACGTTACAATCATGTTGAACTCCGAGGTCGTTGAGGCAAAGGGTTCTATTGGCGAATTCGAGGTAGTCATCAAGACTGGAAAGAAGAGAGAATCGCTGACTGTTGGCATTGTCATTGTTGCGACTGGAGCAATCGCTCTGGAAGAGAAAGGGCTCTTTGGTCTCAAGAAACTGCCCGAAGTAATGACTGAAGTGGAATTCAACAAGCGAGTGGCAAGCGGAGAGGGCATCAATGATGGAGAGACCTTCGCAGTCATTCATTGTGCAGGTTCGCGAGAGGACGCGTCACTTGAAGGAGCCCGCACATGGTGCTCAGGAATCTGTTGCACCGTTGCCTTGCAGCATACACTTGAACTAGTTGAGAAATACCCGAATTCCCGTGTGTTCCATTTCTACCGTGATCTTCGAGTTTTCTACTCTGCAGAAGATAAGTACCGAGAAGCTCGCAAGAAGGGCGTCGTCTTTGTCAGGTATGATAAGGACTCACTACCTGCTGTGAAGAAAGGGCGTGACAAAGCTCTGAGCATTACTGTGATGGATCAAGTGCTGGGTGCTGAACTCATCATTGACGTCGATCATACAATACTTGCCACTGCGATGGTTCCAAGGCCGAATAAAGAGATCTCGGAGCTATTCAAGGTACCACTCAACCTCTCTGGCTTTTTCATGGAAGCTCACCCGAAACTACGGCCGGTAGACTTCCAGACTGATGGTGTGTTTGTTGCTGGTGCTGCTACCGCTCCAAAGAGCATCGGCGAGTCCATCGCTCAAGGGCAAGCAGCAGCGTCAAGGGCACTGATTCCCCTCATCAGAGGAATTCGAAAGGCTGAGGCCATAGTTTCAGTAGTTGATCCCGAGATCTGTATTGGTTGTGGGACCTGCGAGATCAACTGTGCCTACAATGCAATCGAGGTTGTTCCTGGCGATGGGAGCCATGATTATGCAGTGACGAATCCGGTTCTATGCCAAGGATGTGGGAAATGTGGCGCTGGATGTCCTTCGGGTGCTATCACTATGAAGCACTTCACCGAGGATCAGATACTCACGCAGATTCGCAGTGCATTGGAGAACATGCCTGCTAACGACTTGAGGATCCTGACGATTCTCTGCAATTGGTGCTCGTACGCAGGCGCAGACAGTGCTGGTGTGTCCCGTTTTCAACAGCCCTCTAATGTCCGGGACATACGAGTCATGTGTACTGGAAGAGTGAGCGTACAGCATATCTTGGAAGCTTTCAGACTAGGCGCCGATATGGTGTGGATCTCTGGATGTCATGTGGGAGACTGCCATTACGTTGATGGTAACATATCCTTTGAGCGTCGATTTGCTATTGCCAAGAAGATCATTGAGAAAGCCGGGCTCGAAACCGATCGACTGCAGTTCACACATATCAGTGCAAGTGAAGGGTCGATATGGGCCGAAACTGTGAAAGAGTTTGCAGAACTGGCAGACCGGCTTGGGCCAAGTCCATTGAGACAGAGGAGGCAATAGAAATGACAGACGCGTGGGGACAATTCAAGTCTTTTGATGGAAAGAAGTTCAAGGCAATGGATGCTGAGTTCACAAGAGGAGCTTCGAACCTGATTGGAGGGAAGGATCTCACTGCCTGTTTCCAATGTGCAAAATGCAGTGCTGGTTGTCCAGTTTCTGATAAGGTGAACATACAGATTCATGAAGTGATGCGGATGCTTCTCTTTGGCCTGAAGGAGGTTCTCGAAACCGATATGGTCTGGTTGTGTACGACATGTTATACTTGTCAAGAACGCTGCCCTCAGGGAATAGAGATCACAGACATCTTGTTCGGTCTGAAGAATATGGCTTTCAAGAAGAGAATCGCACCTCCCGGATATTCAGGAGCACGACAATCACTGTATGATAAGGGAAGGCTCTACGAGCCTACTGACTGGGAACGCGATGATCTCGGACTTGACCCAGTTCCCGTACTGAATATTGAAGACACAAAGAGGATGCTCAAGAAGACAGGGCTCATGAAGCTTGAGGAGGATGTGTGAATTGACACAGAGCTATGAGGTCTTCCTTGGGTGCGCTATTCCAAGTAGGTTCAACAATTACGAGTCGTCTATGCGTGCAGTTGCAAAGAATCTTGACATTGAGTTGATTGATTTTGAAGGCGCCTCCTGTTGTGGAACCGTAGTTCTCAAATCAATTGATGAGAACAGCTGGCTCTCCATGTCCGGTCGTAATATAGCACTGGCAGAGCAGAGAGGTCATGACATTGTCACTCCCTGTAATGGCTGCTTTGGTTCTCTGAAGGATACCAGCCATGTGCTTCACAACAATGCAGCTTGCAGAAAGAAGGTCAACGCAGTTCTGAAACCATTGGGTCTAGAGTACACTGGAAAGGCCACGATACGTCACTTTGTAGAAGTCCTCTATGATATGAGGGGCGAGATCGAAGAAAAGATTGTTCGGCGTCTAGATGGCCTTCGGGTTGCATTCCATCCGGGGTGCCATCTTATTCGGCCGTCCAGTGTTGCGGGATTCGACGACCCTGAGTTACCTCGAAAGGTCGATGAATTGATTGAGATCACAGGTGCAAAGTGTGTCCATTGGGACATGAAGCTGCGTTGTTGTGGTTCACCTCTTCTCATTGCAAGCGAATCGGTCGCCCTTAAGATACTGAAAGAGAAGATGATCTCTGCAAATGGCGCAGGGGCGAACTGTGTGGTCACGAATTGCCCCGCATGTCAGACCCAGTTCGACATTCAGCAGATAGGTCTCAAAGATGAAGCAGGAAACTCTCTGGAATTACCAGCTCTCTTTGTCACGCAAGTCCTGGGCACAGCACTGGGAATTGATGCCGAGCCATTAGGGTTTGAATTGAATAGAGTTAGCCTGAATCCAATTCGTGACATTCTCGGTATCTAGGGTTTGACAGGTTCACATGCTGTGAACAGCTACTGAATAGAGAAATAGTGTTGGAACATGTGTTCCAAATTCATGATACACCGAGGTCGTGACAGAAAGATTATATCTCCTGCTCTGCTCGAGCTCTTGTTGCATTAGCACCTTGGAGAATGTTCGCATGGTCCGCAAGTCAACCAAGAAATCAGAACCGAAGGCCAAGCCAACAGATGTCTTAGTCATTGGAGGAGGCATGGCGGGAATCAATGCCTCTCTGAGTCTTGCCAACGGCGGTCATCATGCCCACATAATTGAGAAGAAAGTGAACATTGGTGGGAACTATGTGGCGATCTACAAGATATTCCCCGCCTTGGAATGCTCAGCGTGTGTTATGACACCTCTCACATCCTTTGTTGGCAAACATCCCAACATCACTATTCATCCACTATCGACCGTTCAAAAGGTGACCGGAGAAGAGGGCGACTTCACAGTCACGATTCGTAAGAAGGCTCGCTATGTCAATGCGGACAAATGCACTGGTTGTCAGCTGTGTATTCGTTCCTGTCCGGTCGAAGTGCCAAATGAGTACGACAAGGGACTCTCTCTCCGGAAGGCGATCTACATGAACTTTCCACAACAGATTCCGCTGATTGCAACGATTGACAGAAACGCATGTATTGGCTGTGGAACATGTGCATCAGTCTGTCCGCAGGACTGCATCAAGTACGATGATGAAGATAAGGTATACGACCTCCATGTTGGTTCCATCATTGTGGCCACTGGGTTCGAAGAGTATAGACCGTTGGACTATGGAGAATATGGCTACGGTGTCTTTCCAAATGTAGTGACCTCAATGGAGTATGATAGACAGACACATCCCACTGGACCTACTGACTCACACATAGTGCGTCCATCAGATGGGAAAGAACCAGAGCGAATCCTGTTCGTGAACTGCGTAGGAAGTAGAGATGTAAGAGAGAATATCAGTGGATACAGCGCGCACTGCAATAGAGTCTGCTGCTCATTCGGACTAAAACTGGCGCAGGTGACTCGAATGCACTATCCAAAGGATCACTGCGAGATAATCTACACATACATGGACATGCGAACAGCTGGAAAGGCACTCGAGGAGTTCCTATGGGACTCTGAAAAGAATCGGGGCATCAAATTCATTCGAGGTAGGGTTTCCCAGATTCAGGAAGATCCTGACACACGTGACCTGTATGTCAAGATGGAGGACACAGACTTAGGCAAAATCCTCGAACTCGACAAGATCTCCATGGTCGTTCTCAATGCCAGCTTCAGACCCAGTGCAGGTGTCGAAGAACTGGCCAAGACACTTCGGATTGACCTCGATGAAGCTGGATGGATCAAGGAGAAGCACGCAAATGCATCTGCACTTGAAACTAATCGACCAGGCATCTTTGTGGCTGGTTGTGCCCATGGTCCAAGGGATGGCACAGACAGTGTCAATGAGGGGAAAGGAGCCGCAATGGCTGCTCAGTCAATCCTGCCAATTCCAATTGCAGAACCAAAACCGGAGATTCCTCCCGCATTCATCAGTGATGAGCCACGTGTGGGTGTCTTCATCTGTCACTGCGGTGGAATCATCGGGAATGAGATAAGTTCGCCAGGTCTTGCAGAGTGGGCAAAGGGCTTGCCGAACGTGGCATATGCTACCGATTATATCTTCATGTGCAGTGACCCCGGTCAGCAACTTGTGACCAAAGCGATTAAGGAGCATAAGCTCAACCGTGTGGTAGTCGGATCCTGTTCGCCATTGCAGCACGAGTCAACCTTCAGAAGAGCCCTGGAGGCTGCAGGTCTCTCAGGATACTACCTGGTGGGTCCCGTTGGTCTGCGCGAGCATCTTGCACTGGTCCATGTGAATGAGGCCCCTGAAGTAAGGCAAGAGAAAGCTCAAGATATGATACGGAGCGCTGTAGCCAAGGCTGTCAATAACGAAATCGTTCCGTCAAAGAGTGTCAAAGTGACTCCAGTGTCGATGGTCGTTGGGGGAGGGGTCTCTGGTATGACAGCAGCTCTTGATATTGCACGAAAGGGTTTCGATGTAATTCTTGTCGAAAAGCTGGACAGACTCGGTGGTAGGCTAAACGAGTTATGTCAGCTGTTTCCTGCCCTGGATTCTGCAGAAGACATTGTGAAAGACCTTACTAGCAGGACCAAGAAGAACAAGCGCATACTAGTTCTCTTGGACTCGAAAGTTGTCGCGCGAGCTGGCTCGTATGGAAACTATGACATTACGGTAGAAAACACCAAGACAGGTGAAAAGACCATCCATCGCATTGGCTCCATGGTAATAGCTATAGGGACGGATGTCTATGAACCAAAGCAAGGCGAGTATGGATGGGGCGTTGTTCCTGGTGTGATTTCGACGCTTGAACTGGAGCGGCGATTAAGGAATGGTGAGCTGAAGAAACCACCAAAGAATCCTGTGTTCATTCATTGCGTGGGATCGAGACAGAATCCAGGTGAAGGCAACCGATACTGCTCAAGGGTGTGTTGCTCAGCGACAATTGCTATGCAGCACGAGTTGAAGGAGATGTTTCCTGATATCAGGATATTCTCGGCCTTCAAGGAGCACATACGTCCATATGCGAAGGGTATGGAAGAGATGTGGCGTGAGAACAGGCAGAAGGGAGTGATCTATCTCCGTTGGGAACGTGAGAAACCTATTACGGTTGAGAAGGATCCTGACAGTGATGCTGCAATTGTCACAGTCTACGACACATTTTCGCAGGAAATCCTCAGAATCAAGTCAGAGATGGTAGTATTGGCTCTCGGGCTTGAAGCACCACATGATGTTGATCAGTTTGTGAAGGCGATGGGCATCAACCGGGGTCAGGATGGTTTCTTGGCGGAGATGCATATGAAGTACAAACCGGTGGAAACCACAGTACCGGGTGTCTTTCTTGGGGTCACCTATGCCAAGAATGTTGGAGATTCCATAAACCAAGCTCGCGGAGCTGCAAGCGAGGCATGCATACCACTTAACTTAGGTACTGTAGAGATTGAGCTCCTAACAGCAGAGGTCGATCAAGACCTATGTGTCGGCTGTGATCTCTGCCATTATTCGGAAATCTGTCCGTATGATGCAATCTCGATGATGGAGATTGAACCTGGTGTCAAGAAGAGTGTCACCGATGAGATGCGGTGTGAGGGATGTGGAGCGTGTTGTGCGATCTGTCCCACTGGAGCACGCGATCTTCGTTGGTGGCGGGAAAAGAGCATCCTCAACGAAACAGAAGAAATGTTGAGAGAGTGACATGATGGTCTCATTGGATGGTCTTCTTGCGGGGTGGATGGTCTTGAATGATCTATTGGGAGCTTTGAAGGAGAGAGAGGTCTTCATCCCTGACTTGACTTTTGCTGACCTTCGAAACTCAAAGATGAGCATCGAGTATCTTCGTTCCTTTGGGAGTGAGATGAGATCAGAAGGTCAATGTGACGCTGACACCCAGCTTCAGATTGAGATGGAAAACAAGATACAACGACTTCGAAGTACACTCATGGTCTGGGCAGAGGAAAATGGGGGTGTCAAATATCGAAACACTTGGGAAGCAAGATTTGACGCAGCAATGGAGGGCAAGAGTAAGAAGTACAAGCCCGAGCCACAAGTGCCAATCTCAGATATACCGAGAGACAAGCAAGTAGATTTCTTCCGTATTAGGCTTCCTGAAGATGTTCCAGTAGAGGTTGTCTCTGAGATTGCAGAGGACTGCGGAGTGAATATCTCTCTAGATGGAGAACGGTATCTACAGGTCAGTGGGAAGAAAGACTGCATTCGAGATGCCATGAAGAAGCTAGGTCAGGTCTTCTACGGTGAAAGCAGAATGAAATAGTCTTTTGCTGGAACCTACGATGCCATCTCCGTATGACGAAACCCTGGCATCGTCGGTCAAGCTATTCATAAACTATAACTTGTCCTTTGTGAATTGGCACCACGGTGTCGGAATGACAAAAGAAAAGATACTGGCGCAGCTGAAATCTCTTGGAGACCGATTCAAGGATCCCAAGATACAACGCAGGTTCGAGGGCTATAACAAGACTGTCCAATTCATCTTTCCTGATATAGACCTGAAGGTATACATGAAAATCGGGGATGCCAAGCTCGAGCAGATTGCGGAGGGAGAGATAGACTCACAGCTAAAGGTGACAATGGACACAAGTGTCTTCTTTGGAATAATGAACAAGACCGAGAGCCCAATGTCTGCCTATTCATCTGGCAAGCTGAAGACTGTAGGTGAGGTTCCAGACCTCCTTAAACTCCAGAAGTTGCTCGTATAGCATATTGCGCTATAGCTCTGCAACGCTCTTGGCACTCTGAGGATGTGCCATGGACTCTTCTTCCATCGCTGCAGCGACGAGCTCTCGCATCTTTAGCAACTGCGCTCTCACGCGCGCAGCACCCTCTTGGGTAATCACAACTAGTGTGGTAGGTTTGAGTTCAACAAATCGTTTTGAGATTCTGATCAGCCCAAGTGATTCAAGCTTCCGCAGGTGACTTGACAAGTTCCCAGATGTGAGATTCAGTGTCTTCTGCAGGTCAGTGAACTTGGCTGTCCGAGTGAAGTACAGGTATGAGAGGATTGAAAGTCTCGCTGGGACGAAGGTCTCACGGTCTTCATTCATAAGTCCTGCCAACGCAGACAGGAGGCCCCCACCAAAACTCAATCCTATCCCTGCCTTTTGCTCTCCAAGAGAATTCTTTCAGCAGCAATTAGCATGTATATGCCGATACTGTATATTCCACCCATGTTCACTACGATTAGGATTGCGTATGCAGCAGCCGGAACTATCAACATTGGAACTATGCTGAGAAAGATCGCAATTGCAAAGTAGATGTGCTCCCTAGAATAGAAATCTAAATCACTTGCTCTTCTTCCCATGACATAATTGGCTGTGAAACCACAGCCCATTATGAATTGGAGTGTTGGTGGGAATAGTGCTGCTAATCCCATTTGAAATATCACCAGTGATGATAACACAATGGCTACTCCAAGGACTCCCCATAGTGCATAGACCAGTCTTCCACCTTCAGATGAGCTAGGTTCTACTGGGTATGAACGTGTAAGGGGAGCAATCAGTCTAAAGCCAATGACCCATGAAAGAACGAGGCTGAATACCACGAAACCCACGTTGACCAGAAAAGGATCTCCGGGTCCAAGCAAATCTTGAAGCGACATAAGAATCAATGTGGCGAACGAGATCCCGCCACCAATTAGGAGATAGACTAGACCTCCCACTCTACGCGAGACTACCTTCGGGTACTTGTCAACCAGATCTGCGAGCAGGAGAAGTTGTTTCGCTTTCTCAATCATATCATTATCTGTCCCGCTTTCATCAGAGCTCATTCACTCACCTCAAATTCGTTCACATCCACGTATTGTTACCTCCTAATAACTCTAATAGAAAAACAGGGAGTCCCCCGGGGGACTCCTAACGAGAACCGTATCTCTCAAACAGAATGACTCCTATAGCTAGGAGCAAGAATCCGATGACTGATACAATGGCTAGGTCAATCCAGATAACAGGAGTAGTCATCGGTGCACCTCTCAGGAATAGAGTCGTTATTGCCTCAGTGACATACTTGCTTGGAATGAACTTGGAGATCATCTCTGTCGCTCCACCGAGAGGCATGAATGTTCCCAAGAACATCTGTGGCATGATGAAAACGAAACTCACACCTGTGGCCGATTCAGCGGACTTGGAAACTGTGGCAGATATTAGACCGAATCCAACTGCGACCAGTGAAAACGCAAAAGTAATTACAAAGGCAAATGCAACTCCTGCAATTCCCGTTGCCGGTCGATAACCTATCACGAATGATGATGTTAGGACCAACGCGACCTGCACTAATGCAATGATCATATAGGACACGGTCTGACTAATCATATAGTCTGCTGATGAAGCAGGCGTTGTTCTTAGTCTCTTCAGGAGTCCCTCATCCCTCTCAACAGTCATCGTCTGAGCCACAATCATTGTCATGAATATGGCAGCGAAGGCAAAGATTCCTGGAGCCATGAAATCCCACTGGGTGAGAGCGCTTGACTCAACTAAGCCAAGGTTTCCAATCTCAACAGGTAGAATGATCGTCATTGCATCGTTTCCGAAGAGGGTCCTCATCAAGACCTCTTTGACAAGAGGAGGAATGGCTGACACTGCCATCTGAGACCCGCTGTCGACATAGAGTTCAATGGTCGAGTTTGTCCACGCACTTGGGTCGAGCGGCGATCCATAATACGATGCAACACTGTCACCAAATCCCTCAGGAATGATGATGAATGCATCAAGGTCGCCCTGAATGAGTGCTGAATGCCCAGAATCATTGTCACTATACGCACGCGTGACGAAGACCTCAGATGCAGTCAGATTGTCTACAAATGCAAGACTCCAATCGGCTTGAGGGCTTGTAGCATCCAGATTCAGGACACCCACATCGAAGCTTGTTGCGGTTCCTCCTCCGATTCCACCGAATGCAAGACCAAACACGAATGTAATCATGATTGGAAATATAATCAGAAGGAAGAGAACTGCAGGTTCTCTTGTGGTCTTCTTCAGCTCCTTCTTTGTCAGAGCCAGTATTCTCCGTAGATTCATCTTTAAACAGCCTCCCTCAGCTTCTTTCCGGTCAGTTTCAGGAAGACTTCTTCCAGGTTCTTCACCTTGTGCTTCTCCACTAGCTCTGAAGGTGATCCAATCTCAATCAGCAATCCATTATCAATAATGGCTACTCTGTCGCAGAGCTCCTGAGCCTCCTCCATGTAATGCGTAGTCAGGATGACCGTTTTGCCCTGAGCTTTCAGTTCGCGAATGAAGTCCCATACTGCTCGACGGGAGTTTGGGTCCATTGCGACCGTTGGTTCATCGAGCAATGCAATCTTCGGGTTGTTTATCAACGCCATAAGCATACTGACCCGACGAATCATTCCCCCGCTGTAATCCTTAGAACGCCTTTTGATGTGGTCCTCCATGCCTATCTTTTCAGCCATGGTCTTGACACGTTCCTTGAGGACATCGCTAGGGACGAGATGCATCTCGCCCATCAGGATGATATTCTCTTCACCCGTAAGAAACCTATAGAAAGCTGGTTCTTGGGGACAAACACCGATTACTTCTCGAACGCCTTCCGGATCGTACACGACGTCGTGGCCATCGACCGTGGCTGAGCCATCTGTCGGTTTCAGAAGAGTGTTGAGAATATTGACTGTCGTGCTCTTACCTGCACCATTGGGCCCGAGAATGCCGAACAGCTCGCCCCAGCCAATTTCAAGACTGAGATTCTCAATAGCTGTTATATCATCGAACCGTTTTGTTAGATTTGTTATTGTGATAGCAGATTCTGACATTGTTTTTCACGAGTCATATGGATGCATAGAATGAATATAAGGCGTGGACAATCTTTGAACTGCATCGGAGTCTGCGCGGCAAACTGCCCCACGACTCCCAATCAACGTTTAAAGGGCAGTATCGTATATCTCTTGATTCGCATCCTCGGAGGCATAACATGAGAGTCCTAATTACTGCTCCTTTTTCTGAGTCCGGCCTTAAACGACTGCGTGACGAAGGATTGGAGATTGACTATCGCAGTTGGCTTGAAACGGGCAAGCTGCACATGGGTGACTCACTCCTGAAGACACTCAGAGATGGAGAGTATGACATTGTAATCGTCGAGGGTGATGAAATCAAGGAACCGGTACTCGAACAGACCAGGATCAAGCTTGTTGGGTCTGTCCGAGGCTCACCTAACAACATCTCACTCAACGCAGCAACAGCGAAGGGAATTCCGGTCATTGCTGTACCAGGTAGGAATACTGTAGCAGTTGCCGAGCTGGCCATTGCATTGATGCTCAGTCAGGCTCGGAAAGTCAACGCAGCAGAGCGTCTGCTCAAGGATGACTTCTTTGTCAACGACTTCAAAGACTTTGCAGGAATGTACACCAAGCTCACTGGTTTTGAGTTGAACGGCAGAACTGTCGGAATCATAGGTCTAGGAAATATCGGCTTTGAAGTTGCGAAGCGGCTTGTTTCCTTTGGTGTGAAGCTCTTGGTGTTTGATCCCTACGTGGCTAAGGAGCGCATACGTGCAGTGGGCGCAAAGTCTGTGAGTCTTGACACCCTTCTCGGCGAGTCGGATATTGTGACAGTTCATTGTGCACCTACCGACGAAACCCAGGGAATGCTGGGCGCAAGGGAATTTAATCTGATGAAGAAGACTGCCATCTTCATTAACACGGCACGAGCATCAGTCACAGATGAAGATGCACTTCTCAACGCATTGAAGGCAGGAGCCATTGCAGGTGCCGGACTGGATGTGTTCTCCATGGAGCCGGTCGACTGTGATAATGCGTTTCTCGAACTGGATAACGTCACCGTCATGCCTCACATGGGAAGCAACACTGTGGAAACAATAGAACGACAGTCAAAAATCATCGTTGAGAACATCGTAGCATTTGTCCGAGGGAAACGACCAAAGAACATTCTGAATCCGGAGGTATACGATTAGATGGTAGTCGCAGCAATAGATGCAGGTACTACCGGTGTGCGCTGTATGATTTCTGGTACGAAAGGCGAGCCACTAGGAATCAGTAGGCGGCCTTGGAACTACACTACTCCGACCCATTTGGAGATAGCAAAGGAGTTTGACCCAGAGCATTTCTGGCACTTGATATGCACAGTTGTCAAAGAGGCAATCAAGACCTCTGGAGTGAAGGCCTCCGATATCTTAGCTGTGTCCACCACAAGCCAACGACATGGTGTGGTCTTTGTCGATAGGGAAGGAGTAGAGGTCTATGCAGGACCCAATGTTGATGCGCGCGGGGCCATGACCCAGTACATAATCGAAGAGTCTATCGGGGAGAAGTACCATGAGATCACTGGCTGCTGGCCGCCGCTCATGTTTTCACCTGCAAGACTGTCTTGGTTCGAAGAGGAAGTGCCAGAGGTCTTTGAGTCAATAGCTCATGTACTGCCTATCAACGACTGGATAGCCTATAGGCTCGGCGGTATCTTCTCCACGGATCCGTCAGCCGGCAGCGCTACAGGTTTCATGAACATTCGGACCGGCAAGTGGAGCGATGAAGTCACCGAGGCTGTCGGCGTCAGTAGCGAGATTCTGCCAGAGATTCATGAGACCGGAACCATCACAGGTGAGGTGACTCCAGAGGCGCATAAGGCATGTGGACTGCCAAAAGGACTTTCAATTGCTCAGGGCGGTGCAGATGCTCATTGTGCACTCTTAGCAAGTGACGCTCAACCCGGGGAGATTGTTGTCATAGCTGGGAGCACTGCACCTGTGATGATGATTCTGGACAAGTTCTATTGTGACCCATCTCAAAAGATCTGGACAGGCTGCCACATGATACCTGACAACTGGGTACTTGAGAGTAATGCAACCTTGACTGGTGCCTACCTTAACTGGGTTGTTCGACTCCTCTGTGAACGTGCCAAGGACACAGAGAGCTGCATCAGGGACACGTTGAAGCATCTTGACAGGATACTCACGGGCATTCCTCCAGGAAGCCATGAGACCTTCGTAGCATTGGGACCCAGTATAATGAACTGTCAACAGATCACTGATGTCAAACAAGCCAAGATGGTCTTTCCACAGCCAGCTCTGCCTCAAGTGACTCCCCTGAATTCCGCTGCAATGATACATGCAGTCCTAGAAAACATCGCCTATGCAGTGAGAGGGAATTGTCAACAGCTAGAAGCCCATCAGCAGGCTAGTTGCATCAAGACAATTGGAGGCATGACACAGTCACGGATCTGGCCTGAAATGCTTGCTAATGTCCTTGGACGTTCTGTGCATACTCCGATTCAGCCAGAGGGCAGTCTTCTGGGCGCAGCAATATGCGCGTCGACAGGGGCTGGTCAATACTCCAGACTAATGGATGCGGCTAAGGCAATGGTCAAGTGGAAGTCCGCTACTAATCCTGACGAACGGGCAGATTTATACAAGTCCTACTTCTCCAAATGGTCCAGTATGTTTTGCGACGGTGCGTGAGCATGTACGAAGATGCAAAGAAAGAAGTCTTGGACATCTGTCTACAGATGGTGAAGGAGAACCTAGTAATTGGATCCTCCGGCAATGTCAGTATCCGACTGGGCAACCATGTGGTCATAACAGCCAGTTCCATTCATTATACTGAGATGAACAGTGACGATATGGTCGTTCTAGATATGAATGGTAATGTTATCGAAGGTACCAAGAATCCCAGTACTGAAACCAAGATGCACCTTGAGCTCTACAACACTCGAAAGGACGCTAAGGCGGTAGTCCACACACATAGTCTCTATGCTACTGCGATGGCAGTCTTGAACGAACCGCTCCCACCAATAATAGATGAAGTCGTACCGAAACTTGGTTCTGAGATACGGGTAAGCAAGTATGCCGTACCCGGAACCAAGGAACTTGCGAAAAACGTTGCAGCTGCAATGGAGGATCGAAGTGCTGCGTTCATCGGCAATCATGGTGCTGTCTGTATTGGAAAGACATTGAAAGAGGCTCTGCACCTTGCTCTCGTTCTTGAACGGACCAGTGAAATATATCTGATTGCGAAACAGAGCGGAACTCCACATCTTCTTCCTGAGGATGCAGTTCAAGATGAGCAAGATGTGTGGGAGATGATGAGAGGCTTCTGAATGCCCGGCTATCACGGTAAAATCCTGGTGGCAGACCTCTCGAAGAAAGAAACAAGTGTGATTACGGTTGAAGAGCAGGTTGCCACGTTGTTCTTGGGAGGGAGTGGTTATGCCGGCCGTCTATTGTATGATCTATTGGACTCTACCTGTGCCCCTCTGGGCCCGAACAATATGCTGCTGTTCATGACCGGCCCGTTGACTGGCACCCTTGCTCCCTGCACTGGGCGTCATGTGGTATGTGGGAGGTCCCCCATCACGGGGTTCTGGGGCGAATCAAACGCAGGTGGCCACTTCGGATTTCAACTGAAAGCCTCAGGATTTGATGGCATTCTAGTCACCGGAGCCTCAGAAACTCCTCTAGTTCTTGATGTGAATAATGGACGCGCTAGCTTTAGGACTGCGGACCACCTGTGGGGATTGACTACCGGGGAAACTCAGAAGGCTCTGAAGAAAAGTCAGAGAAGGATGCAAGTTGCCTGTATTGGCCCTGCAGGCGAGAATCTCGTCAAGTTTGCGAGTATCGTAAATGATGAGCGAGTGGCTGCGCGGTGTGGCCTTGGAGCAGTGATGGGCTCTAAGAAACTGAAAGCGATTACTGTTTCTGGGTCCCGCGACACTCCTCTTGCCTTCCCTGATGAGTTTAAGGAGCTGGCACTATCATCATCCAAGATTCTGGGCGAAGCAATGGGGATGTTGCGCGAACAGGGTACTGCATTGTACATCGACATCGGAATGATGTTCAATGATGTACCAATCAGATACTTTCAGGATATTGCGTTTGATGATGCTGATCTCATCAATGCCAAGTCGCTCAGTGAGATGCTCGTAGGAAGAAGCGCTTGTCACTCCTGCCCAATTGGTTGCGGACGGCGAGTATCCATACCCGAGTTCAATCTTGAGGACGTTGCAGGACCCGAGTATCAGACACTTGCTGCTTTTGGGACCAACCTCATGGTATCGGATTTGAAGAAAATCGTGCTGATGAATCGTCTATGCAACGAATATGGAATGGACACAATCAGCTGTGGCAGTACCATTGCTTGTGCCACTCATCTCTGTGATACAGGAAAGGCTGACTACGGCCTAAGGTGGGCTGATCCTGATGGCGTGATTGAGCTCATCCACGCGATATCCAGACGGGAAGGGATCGGTAACATCCTTGCTGAAGGATCGCTTGCTCTTGGCAAGATTCACGGAGCTGAGGAGTTTGTTCTTCATGTGAAAGGGCTCGAGATTCCAAATCATGACCCGCGAGCCTTTTCTGGCATGGCAACAGTCTATGCGACTGCTTCACGAGGAGCCACCCACCTTGAAGGAGACATGTACAGTGTTGATATGGGTGCTGATGTACGAGAACTTGGGATATCTGCTGGAGATCGATCGGTGAATCAGGACAAAGGGAATACTGCTGCCCGAGCTCAGGACTTCCGCGCCTTCTGTGATTCCGTCATTATGTGTCACTTTGCAATTGTTCCTTTGAAGACGATTCTCGACCTTCTGAATCTGGCGATAGGTTCCTCATATCGACTAGAAGATATACTCAAGATCGGGAGCCGCGCAGTCACGATGAAGCGCCTCTTTAATCTACGATGCGGGTTTATTCCGCAGGATGATTGTCTACCACAACCTCTCTTAACGCCTCAAGCTGAAAACGTGACCGATGGCTTTGTTCCAGATTTGGAGCTTCAGTTACGGGATTACTATGACTATAGAAATTGGGACCGAAACACTGGTAGGCCTCGAAACGTGGCTCTGCGTGAGTTAGGAATCGATGTGAAGTAGCCTACGGGCAGGATCAGGCTTTCAGCAGATGCTGCAGTTTCATCAGGTCTCTTGCTGGTCCGTCTGCCTTGATTCTGCCGCTCATGAAGGCACGCATTGCAGAAAGACTACCGTCCAGAATGTCAATGATGGTCGTACTGTCCGTCTTGATGGCCATATCTGGGCTCTCAATCACGCCTCTCTCTACAGTGCCTTTTCCTTCAACAAAGACGACCGCGATATCCATTCCCAGGTCTCCGAATGTCATGAGTAAGCTCCTGTTGAAGTTTGCGAAGCGTTTCTGCATCTTCGGTTCTTCAGCCTTGGCAATCATATTCCGAATCGCTGTCAGAAGCTCTTCCTGTGTCACCATCGATGGATCCTCTCTTTTGTGTATTTCATGACGAGGGCGCGCAGCTAGAAAAGGCTGTTGAACGGCATCCTCTTCCGGCAGCTTATTCCGTTGTTTGACCTCGACCTAGCTGGGTGCTTAGCTTTCAGACAGTACTTGATATCGTTGCGCAGTTCGGCTTCTTCTATGGCCTCATTCTACTTGGGTTCCTAGTTGCCAGACTATCAGGCAAAGGAAAAGTGTTCAACAAGTATCTCACCGCTCTGCTCGTCAATCTACTGATTCCGATTCTCTTCATCCACACATTACTCACGGCTTCTCCTGACTCCACCCTTGACGTACCTCTCATTGTGGCCTTATCTCTCCTTGTCGATCTTCTAGGTCCCGTTTTGATGTACATCAGGTTATTGAGGAGCAATATCGACGACTCAACAAGGGGTGTCTATTACATGTGTGTTACCTTCAATAACGCTCTCTTCATACCACTCCCTCTCGTTTTGATGTTCATAGGAAGCACAGGGCTACCAATTGTCATTGTATTCTCTCTGACACAAATGATACTGCTCGCCACACTTGGATCATTGATAGGAGCTGTGTACGGAAACAAGACATCGGAGCGGCTGAGAATCGTGAAGGATGCGCTCATGTTCCCGCCCTTTCTTGCAGCAATCATCGCACTGATCTTGTTTGCGACACGAGCTCAATTAACAGGAGACCTTGCAATCGTGCTCTCATTTGCTGGTCCCATGACAACGTATCTTGCACTGGTCTCAGTTGGTATCGGCGTAGGAGTGCGATTCTCACTCGTTGACATAAGAGCTGCCTTGGAAGTCGTCGGAATAAGACAGATACTGGTTCCTCTCATCACGATACCAGTTATTCTTCTCTCCGGGCTATCACATGTGCCTACAGCCATCATCATCCTTGAGGCTCTAATGCCACCTGCAGTCCTGACTGTTGTCTACGCTGCGAGCTTCGAGCTTGATACGCAAAAGGCTGCGACTATTGTGACGGTTGGCACCCTATTCCTCCTGCCGATTGTCCCAGCCATACCTTTTCTCCTAGGATAGTCCTAGGCGCAATCTGAAGGCATATATCGACTTCACTTGGACAACATGATGAGTTGTGTTGGTTTTGAGTGAACATAAATCGAAAAAGGCGTCGGCAAAGATCAAAGAATCCCTCGATGACCTGGTCCACAAGCTGGAACAGGACGATGCATCCAGTTCGAGTTGGAGTGATTCAGTCGAGTCCAACCGAGAGGACTGGGAGCATATCAAGAGCCAAATTCACGAACGCCAGAAGGCATTGAAACAGCTCGTCGTCAATAAAAAGGCTGGACTGGTGGGGGTCGATGAGTTCGAGGAGAAATATCGAAAGCTACAGGACGAGCTTGCTGAACTAGAAACTGCTGTCTATAACCTGCGCCTTGGTACTGATGTCAAGTAGTCTTGATTGAGCTACTCTGCTCGAGCTCTCACAATCAAGATGATTGTTTCGATTGTCACCACTATTCCGAGAGAAGCTACAAGGACTACTAGTGCAACATTCACCGTTTCACTGCCAGTACTGCCCGATCTACCCTCTAAGCCGGATGCGAGGGCTCCAAGATTGAAGGTCATCAGTGCGAAGTAGTCCATTTCGGCAAAGAACAGTGTCTTCCACCAGATCAGAGTTCCTCCATAATCCGCTTGAAGTTGGTAAGCGAATTCGCCTCCGGCCTGGAATTGTGAAACATCAGAGCCAATGATTAGTTGAACTGTACCATTCCGCAGGGCATCCTGGACTTCCAAGAGTTTGGCTCCAGAAATGGTGATGCTTTCTACTACAAGAACAGTGTCACACTTGATTCCGAATGCCTCAGCAACATATATTTCTGAAGGGAAAACCGCTACAGCTCGCATATTCGAGAAGCCTTGCGTTTCATCCAGTGAAGCTATGAGCGACTGGAGATCACTCATCTTCTGAACAAAGGACGCAAAATGGGAATTCCAGGACTCGCTGAGAGTCACGTTTAGTGTTGAGAGTGCTGCACGCGTGGCATTAGCAATTGCAATAGCATTCCTAGGCAAGAGCCAGTATGCATGCGGATTGCCTCTCTGGCCCTCGAGTTCTATCCCACCAGGCAAAGCTGAAAGAGCAGCGCCATAATCCTCATAGGTTTCCAAAGCAATCTCATCATGCAGTGTTATGAATGGGGTTGCTGTTTCATTGGCAATATCCTCTTCCCACTGAAAGTGTCCGGTGAAAACCAATAGATCAGCGGCTTCTGCAATAGCCAATACTGCAGGAGTAACTGTGAATGAGTGAGGATCTGCTTCCTGCTCCATGAGAATAGATACTGTGATCAGTTGTCCTCCAATCCCTTCTACAATACCTGCAAGCGAAGCAACCGATACGGCTACTTCATACACGGGTTGAACCTGTGCTTGGGCATCCAGGGTCATCCCGCTAGTAACGAGAGGTACTACTAACAACAGGAGTGAAAGAAGTATGGTCTCTCTGTGCCTGAGCATAATCCCACCAGAACTTCTATTGCTTGAGAATTCAGTCAAGCATGACGCTCTTTCTGAAATGTTATTAAGGATTATGAAATAGTTACTAACTCAGATGCATAGGTCACAGGGTGCTAATGATGCCGATTGTTGCTATCTCTATGTCTGATTCTGATCTTGATCAGTTAGAACTCCTTCAGAACGAAGGGCGGTTTTCAAATAGGTCCGAGGTCGTTCGGCATGCAGTACAAAAGCTGATGTCTGAACATCGGACTCTTGAACAGGCAGAAGGAGCTGTAACAGCTGTCTTCACGGCCCTCTACCATAATAGAGGCCAAGGCAATGAGGTAAGCGCTGTTCAACATGAGTTTAGAGAACACCTCACCGCTACGGTTCATGCTCATACGAGAGATGGCAATTGCACAGAGGTGATGATTGTGGATGCGGATGCTGACATAGTTCGTGCCTTCTTCAAGAGACTGAGATCGCAAAAGAAAGTACTCAAAGTCGATGTCAACTTGATTGGAGGTGGCAAATAACGGAAGCATCTCCACTTATTGAAGCGCATAGTCTGGCTGTCAGGTATCCCAATGGAGAGCTTGCTCTTCATGATGTGTCCTTCTCGATAAAATCACCTAGCTTCCTAGCGATTATCGGGCCCAATGGATCGGGCAAATCGACGCTCATCAAGGCTGCGCTTGGTCTTATCAAGCCTGCTCAGGGCACAATCAGCGTTCTGGGGCATGACTCAGTCAAGCATGCAAGCAAGATACGAAAGCAAGTCAGATATGTTCCTCAAAGGGATAGGATTGAGCTGGCAGTGCCCATGAAGGTCAAGGACATCGTGCTCATGGGCAGATTACTCAAGAAGCTCCCACCACGAATCGCATCTACAAAAGATAAAGAGGTGGCACTGAACGCACTTCGCCAAGTGAATATGGACGCTCTCTGGAATCGTCCATTCCCAGAGCTCTCTGGCGGTCAGCGACAGAGAGTGCTTGTGGCTCGAGCGTTGGCTGGAGAAGGATCTGTCCTTGTGCTTGATGAGCCTCTCGCCGGAACAGATGCAGAGAGCCAAGATCTCATTGTTGATGCACTTGGGCGATACCATCGTGACAACGATGTCAGTATCATCATGATTACTCATGACCTCAATCCCATACACATGATGGTACACGACGTCCTTCTTCTGAAGAACACTGTCATCGGAGTAGGTGAGCCCTGCTCAATAATGGAACCCGAACTGATCAAGAGTGTCTATGGGCCCACAGCTAAGATAGTGGAGTACTCTGGGCACAGGTACTGTCTAACGCGCGACTCAGGATTTGATCGACATGATTGATATAATTCAGGTCATCATGACTAGTCCCTTTCTTCAGCGAGCATTGCTTGCAGCTATCCTCGTTGCTGTCATAGCTGCGGCAAGTGGTACTTTCTTGGTTTTCAGAGGTCTCTCTTTCATGGCTTCTGGAGTAGCTCATGCTGCACTTGGAGGAACTGCACTCGGAATATTCCTTCAGGAATCCGGACTTGTTCCTTGGTTTGACCCTGTTCTTGGGGCGCTCCTGTTCAGTGTCCTTGTATCCATTTTCACAGGATATGCCGGAGAATCTGGCATCACACAGAAGATGGAGGTTGCAGTCGGTGTATCCTTTGCCCTCTCGATGAGTCTTGCCGTCTTCTTGATGTACTACATACCTCCATACAGAGTACCTCAAATATGGGGATACCTGGTAGGTGATATCCTCCTTCTAAACAACTTTGATATCATCATGCTGACAAGCACAGCTTTTCTCCTTGGAATAATCACTCTAATGTTCAACAAGGAATTCGTCTATGTCAGCGTGGATATGGAAGGGTCCGTCGCTCATGGTATGAATGCTCGCGGTTATCACTATCTCATGCTTATCGTTTCAGCTCTAGCCATCGCACTTGCTACCAAGGCAGTAGGTGCGATTCTTGTCTATGCTATACTGGTTGCTCCTGCAGCGGCATCCAATGAGCTTGTAAAATCAGTCAGAGGGGTGATTTTCTCAGTGTTCATGATTGCCCTTATTGCTGAGCTCGTTGGGATAACGGCTTCATTCGCTGTCTATGTTTCCCCCAGCGCCATAGCTGGTATATTGGCAGGTCTCTCCTATGTTCTTGCTCTCCAAATAAAACGAGTGAGAGACCGGGTGAGAACAGAACTTCCAGAGGTTGATTCTCGACCAAAGGATGTCACTGAGCCGCTCAATCAGTCGGTTTCCGATGTGCATACGCACAATGATGGGTCCTCCCATGTTATATAGAATTGCATCATCTATCCCATTATCTTCAAGCCAAAATGAAGACAAAGGCCGATTTCTGGATGAGAATCAGACCGGACGACATTGAGTCTGTCGCTATCTTTAAGAGTGAAACATTAACCCTCGCTTTTCAAGGTCGGAGTGAACAACAGTGAGCGATGATACTCCAGAAAGAGGCGAAGTGATACGCTCTACAGTGATTACTTTGGTATTCACAGTTGTATTCTTGATACTAGGACTTACATTTTGGGCATGGTCCTCGCCTGACATCATTGAAACCAGCCCGATTGGTATACTCAGTGAAATGAATCTATATGTCACTGTCCTGCTTGAGTCACTCACGATGGTTGGAATATTCATTTTCCTCTCGGTCACTGTGATTACCCTAAAGCATTTCATATCTGGAGTGAGGGCCGGCTGGTTCGAAGTGATACTAGTCTTCATCACAGTCGCAGCAATGGCTTGGCTCATGTTTGGATCCGCGGTGGGTGGTACAACAGCAATATTCTCTCTCGGATTCGTCGTGTATCTCTATTGGCTCCAACAGTGATATCATCAATATCAGTCAGCAAGAAGAGAACAAATGTAGCTAAGCTGATAGACCAGAAGCTTTATGTGGCTAGGTCGGAGAATTGCCTTTGAGCCCAAGCGGTAGAATACCTCAGGGCTGACTGCATAGGAGTCTTTACTATCCCTGGAACTGTCAGGCGATGCCCACTTGTGGGTTCTGGCTTCCGGCGAGTTCTAATGACTACTTGGAGGAATACATTGTGTTTGGAATCTCTGGTGCTGGTTATGATATGAGTACCAGCATCTTTAGTCCTGATGGGAGAATATTCGCTGCCGAATACGCGAAGAAGGCAGTAGAACAGGGGGCAACATCAATTGGGGTCCTTGTAAACGAGGGAGTCATTCTTGTCACAGAGAAGAGAATCGAACCTCTTCAGGAGCCCGACAGTGTTGAGAAGATAGCAAAAATAGATGACCATATTGGCACGGCCACATCGGGTCTGATGGCCGATGCGCGCAGGCTTTTATATGAGGCCAGAATCAAGGCACAATCGTACTGGCTCACCTACGAAGAACCTGTTCCTGCAGAGGTCATTGCTGAACACATATGCAACAAGAAGGCAGAGTTCACTCAAGGCGGCGGCGCCCGACCCTATGGTGTAGCGATGATAATAGGATCTATTGACTTTGACAATGCACCAAGACTCTTTGTGACTGACCCTGTTGGCACATACTGGGGCTTTTTGGCTGCAGTGATTGGCAAAGGTACGACAAGAGCGGGTGAATTCCTTGAGAAGAATTACTCAAGAGAGAAATCGCTGTCTGATGCAATCAAACTGGCTCTTGGTGCTCTTCGCGAAGCAACTGAGCGCGATCTCTCCGCTGATAATGTTGAGATTGCCAAGATACCACTGGCAACACGCAAGTTTGAGAAGCTCTCTCGTGCTGAGATTGAAACGTTTCTGAATCCTCCCAAGCCTGGGAAGAAGCAATAGGAGTTGACTGCAAATTGATGAGCGGCGGAGATAGGAGAATTGGCGAAACTTGGCTTGATCTCGATGCTGTTGTTGTCAGTCTTAAGAAGGGGCCCAATCGGTTTGAACTGTTTGTTGACCCTGATCTTGCCTTCAAGTACAGACGAGGAGAAGAGATCCCACTTGAGGACATACTCAAATCCTATATTGTATACGAAGATGCGAGGAGAGGTGACCATGCCTCAGAGAACCTTTTCGAGGATGCATTTGGGACCTCTGAGATCTTTGATATTGCTCCCCAGATTATCAAGCAGGGTGAGTTCAAGCTCACTCACGAACAGCGAGTTCAGCTTGTGCATGAGAAGACAGACACCATCATTGATCACATCGCAAAACGTGCGATGAACCCTCAGACGGGCCATCCTCATCCACCTGACAGAATTCGTCAGGCTCTTGAGGAGGCAAAAGTGCAGGTCGACCCTTTCATCAGCGTTGATGAACAGATTCCCAACGTGGTCAAGGCTCTGAGAGTCATCATTCCAATATCCTTTGAGAGTGTCAAACTGCAAATCACTATACCTGCAGCACACTCTGGAAAGGGATACAACTTGGTCTCGAATGCAGCCGTTATCAAGTCAGAGTCGTGGAATCTCGATGGCTCATGGACCGGCCTGGTTGAGCTTCCTGCCCAGAAGAGACAAGAGCTCTATGACGAGCTGAACAGGCTGACAAAGGGTCAGATTCGTATTGAAGTCGTTAGATAACAGAATCCCGTTAGAGGAATAATTAAGATTGAAACTAGATTACAGAGGGAACGAATAATTGGCAATATACTTTCAAAAACGTGAAGTTGTCGTGCCTGGGCAGCTGCTTGCAGAAGGCAGATACAGACCGTCCTATGGCACGTATGATGAGAATGGCAAGATCTACTCCACACTTGTTGGATTAGCTGAGCTTAGAGGCAACACTGTAAAGGTTGTTGCGCTGGAGGGTGCCTACATCCCAAAGGAAGGCGATCTGGTTGTTGGCATCATCACAACAGTTGCGGGAAATAACTGGAAAGTGGATATCGGTGGTCCTTATGGAGCATCTTTGCATGCAAATAACGCGCTGAGACGTCCCTACTCTGATGATATTTCTGAGTACATGGATATTGGTGATGTCATATCCGCTGAAGTGCTTGCTTTTGACAGACAGATTGGTCCATTTCTCTCAATGAAGGGAAGAGGCCTGCGAGTCTTAGAGAAAGGAATGCTCCTTGATGTTAGTCCAGCAAAGATACCCCGAATCATTGGCAGAAGAGGGTCAATGATCAACATGATTACAGATCACCTGAGGATACAAACAGTCGTTGGTCAAAATGGACGCATCTGGATAAAAGCGCCAGATATTGCGTCACTGCGCTTGACAATCAAAGCCATCAAGACCATTGAAACTCAGGCACATACATCCAACCTGACTGAAAGGATCAATACGATGCTTGCCGAAGAGGTGGCACAGCTACGTCCTGCTGCTCCTTCCAAGAAGGCTGGAAAGAAGACCGAGAAACAAGCTGAGGATGAGGTCGCCGAAGTCGAACAGTCTGCTGATGTAGGTGATGAAACTATTGAAGCTGTAGAGAATGACCGAGATCTGGAATCCGATATGGAGGACTACCTTGACGAGGAATCAGAAACTACAGCTTCAGATGATGCTGAAGATGAATCAGACGATACAGTTGAAAATGAGGATGTGAAAAAGTAATGAGTCCAGAAACAAAACCCGACTACCTGATTAGTCCTGAGGGTTTAAGGGTCGATGGTCGACGACCTGATGAATTGCGACCAGTTGAGCTGAAAGTTGGTGTTTTGAAGCAAGCCGATGGTTCTGCATCAATCCGACAGGGTAAAACATACATCATTGCAGGAGTCTACGGACCTAGGGAATTACATCCGAGGCACCTTGCACTGAACGATAAGGCATACCTTAGAGTAGTCTACAGGATGGCCACTTTCTCAGTTCCTGACAGAAAGAAGCCTGCTCCCTCCCGAAGGGAAAAGGAAATCTCAATGGTAATTGCCAATGCGTTGAGTCCTGCACTCTTCTTAGAGGAATTTCCGCGTGCAGTGATTGATGTGTTCATACAAGTCAT
Source organism: Candidatus Thorarchaeota archaeon (assembly GCA_003345545.1). Taxonomy (GTDB): domain Archaea; phylum Asgardarchaeota; class Thorarchaeia; order Thorarchaeales; family Thorarchaeaceae; genus SMTZ1-45. The sequence goes on along the minus strand of PRDH01000015.1, from coordinate 4,916 downwards.
TCAGGCTGATGGAGGTACACGCTGTGCATCAATTAACGCCGCATCATTGGCGCTTGCAGACGCAGGAATCCCAATGAGGAGTCTAGTTCCGGCTGTAGCTGTTGGCAAGGCTGACGGTGTAATCATTGTAGATCTTGGCGATGAGGAAGACAAATACGGTCAGGGCGATGTTCCGATTGCGATTCTACCCCCGACTGACGAAATCACCCTCCTCCAACAGGACGGTTTCTTCACGCGTGACGAACTTCTGGAAGCGATTCAGATGGGTATCGGCTCCTGCAAGTACCTGCACGAACTTCAGAAGGATGCTCTGAAGAGAGCATATGTCCGGAAGACTCCCGACGGCGAGCCTGTTGAAGAAGATGAGTTCGAGGACGACCTCGAAACGGACTTGGGTGAGGCTGACATGCCAGAGGAGGATGAGTGAAATGAGTGATTTTTCATCACAAACAATCAGTCACATTGACCGCGAGTTTATAGCTGAACTTCTCGGAAAGGGAGAGAGACTCGACGGCCGTGCCTTCGATCAATATCGTGATATTCAGGTCGAAGCGAATGTCGTACCTGCTAAGGCAGAAGGTTCGGCTCTTGTACGACTCGGTGACACAAGTGTTGTTGCAGGTGTCAAGGTCCTCGTAGGTGAGCCCTATTCTGATGCTCCCGATGAGGGTGTCATAATGGTGACTGCTGAAATGTCTCCAATTGCATCACCCTTATTCGAGCTGGGTCCCCCCAAAGAGGATGCAATTGAACTTGCCAGAATTGTTGACAGAGGTGTACGTGAGTCGGAGATGGTGGATGCGAAGAAGCTCTGCATTCTAGAGGGCAAGAAGGTGTACATGGTATTCGCAGATGTTTATCCGCTTGAATATGATGGTAACCTCATCGACGCATCATCGATTGCAGTGAATGTTGCCTTGCTGACAACGAAGTTTCCTGAAATGAAGGTTGAAGAGAAGGAGCTTGTCGCTACAGGTAAGATACTTTCACTCCCTGTTGCCAATATTGCAGTAGAGCATACAATCGTCAAGATTGGCAAACATCTGATTCTGGACCCCACTCTTAAGGAGGAATTCGTTCAGGATTGCAGGCTTACCATGGCCATCGATGAGAAGAACAACTTCACTGCTCTCCAGAAAGGCGGAGGAACAGGTGCAATGTCGTTGAGTCTCATCGAGCAGGCAATGGACATGGCTCTGGTTGCAGGGAAGGACATTCGCAGGAAGATCGACGAGTCTGTGAAAGCAGTCAAATAGGCTCGTGGAGGACTCTAGGTCACTCTTTGAGCCCTCTCTCTGCCTACAGACAGATATGCTAATAAGCGATTCATGCGGGCGATTGGTTGGCTCCAGTAGCCACCTCAAGTAGCCCACATACGATACTATAAGGAGATCATACAATTGGCACGAACCAAGAAGGTCGGGAGCACCGGAAGATTCGGACCACGATATGGCGCCAAGCTACGAAAGCGAGTCCTAGATATAGAGAATAAGGCGAGCGAACCAGTCCGGTGTCCGGCATGTGCAACAAAGGCACTCAGGAGAGAGGCTGTTGGGCTTTGGAAGTGCAATAAGTGCAATCTTCTTTTCGCAGGTGGTGCCTATGTCCCCTTTACTGAGCCAGGAAAGGCTTCAAGGAGAGTAATCGCCCAGAGGGTTGCAGGTGACTTTCTAGCACTTCGCGAAAACGAAAACATTGAGGATGTACTTGATTTCCTACCCAATGTTGGAAAGGAAGAGGACGAAGTCATTCTTGATGCTGAAACAGTTTCAACATCAGAGTCCGAAGACACTAATGATGACTAATCTCGAGCCGATTCCAGTTGCCGAGTCTATTACTTACAACTTCACGGAAGACATCAAATAGAGTTCGGACTTTTGTTCGTGATCTGTGTTCAGTTCTACCCAGGGTCGAGCGGTTCAATCGTGGAGGAATGGGCCTCGCTGAACTCACTGCCCGGATAAACCAAAACGGTGCTAAGGCAGCCATTATTATCTCTATTTGGAAGGGCAATCCTGGCGAGATGACGGTTCTCTCATCTGCTGGTCAAGAGGTCATCAGCATCAGATTTGACCGCATTCGCCTTCGACGCGAGGTTTCTTCTGCGGCTTCAATCCGAACTACGACGGTCGACAGCGTTGTCATCAAATCGGAGAGCAGCGAGAGAGCCAAAGAGCTGGCCAATGATATTGCATCGCTATTGAGCCTCAATCTCTCAGAGCGGCTCAATCCCATCGGAGCATTAACAGAGGATAACCAAAGTTTCATCTGGTTCGAAGACGATGCCTCAGGAAAGATTCTTTGGACTCACTATGATGCTCATAATGGGCTTGAGGCGGGGCCGAGAATTCTAGTTTCTACGTTCAGAGGAAGTGTATCAAGTGACTGGTAGTGATGTCAAGAGTAGGTCCGTACTGGAAATACCTCTTGAATCAGAGCAGAAAGCAAGGATTCTATGTGCTGCCCTGGCACCTGAAACAGAGTCGATTCCATCAGACAGAGCTACGTCTACAGTCACAGTCAATGGCTCTTCTCTGGTTGTGAGAATTGAGGCTAATGACCTGACTGCGATGCGTGCGTCCTTGAACTCCTATGTCGCATGGATCTCTGCATGCATGAGAACACTAGAGAACATTGATTCCGGGAGTACTGATGCAAAGCCTTAAGTCACCAGTTCGAACGCGCAATCTAGAACGGCACTACTATCGGATTTGGGAGATACAGGATAATGGCTCAGAATATACCTCCAGCACTAGAGCAGGAACTTCAGAAGTTCGATACGATGCGCAGAAACCATGAGAATCTTGCTACATTGTCACAAGCGCTTCAGTCCGAACTCACTGAAGTGACGGGTACTCTTGAGGAGTTGAATAAGCAGGCGGATGACGTTGTGACTTACAAAGCGGTAGGGCAAGTGATGTTCAAAGTAGACAAACCTTCACTCGCTGCGGAACTTGATGATAGACAGAAGACCCTGGAACTGCGGCTTGCATCCACGAAGAAGCAGCTCGAGAGTCTGACCGGGAAGCTTCAAGAGCTCCAGAACAAGATACAACTTGAACTCTCCAAACAGAATCTTCGACTCCAGTGAGAGAGATGACTAACATTATCGATATCGGCCTTCCCGATATCTCTGAAGGAATAATTGAGCAGATGGCTGAGGAATGTGAACGCCAAGTCACTGGGTTCCTTCTGAAGAGGGTACCTGGGAAGAGCATCGAAGATCTATTCGTCAGCTGCGCTCTAAGCCTGCTTGACGGTCAACTAGATGTTGATATCGACATCGAGATCGGTCAGGGTTTCGACACTGGCATTTCGCTCCAGGATGTAATTCAGGAAGCAATCGATTGGGGCGCAGAGTGGCTAGAAAAACAGCTGATGGGGCTGAAAGCAAAATGAATCTGAGGTCTCTCCTTTCAGAATCAGTGAGACCGCTAATTCTAGGGCACCAGAATGCCGATCCGGATGCAGTCTGCGCAATGATTGCTTTCTCCACACTGTACAGGGCAATCAATCCCGCAGGGTCGCCCGTTCTCCTAGCTGATGATTTGAGCCGTTTGTCTCATCAAGTCATAGACACTTTCACTTCTGATGTACCGATTCTCGAAACATCGGATGTTGTGGGCGATCTTGTTATTCTGGTCGATACGAATAGCACATTTCAGCTTGGCCCGAAGCTTCAGAAAGTACCACAAGACCCCAGCAGAACCATAATACTGGATCATCATGAGTATAATCCCGAGGTTGAAACTCTCTCTGAACATCGACTGGTGAAGAGCGATCGCTCGTCGACCTGCGAGATCATGGTCGATATCTTTGAAGAAGAGATGATTCGTATTGACCCTGCAACTGCCAACCTCTTGCTCACAGGAATCCTTTTCGATACGAGGCGGTTCTATTTCGCGGACACCAAAACACTTCAGACCGCCATCAGACTAATAGAATACGGTGCAGACTATGAACGATGCATCAAGGCTCTCCTGATGCGTCCAGACCGTTCGGAGAGAATAGCTCGCCTGAAGGCAGCAGGAAGAATCAAGATTCACATGATTGGGGACTGGGTGCTTGCCACTTCCACAATTAGCGCCTTCGAGGCAAGCGTGTGTAGATCTCTCATTGAGATGGGAGCCGATGTGGCAATCGTTGGTGGCAGCCCCTCAAAGGGTGTGGTGAGAGTCAGCTCCCGAAGTACTCGTGAATTCTCCACAGCAACGTCAGTCAATCTTGGCAAGGATGTGATGGAGCCTCTTGGGGATATCATCGGAGGAAAAGGTGGCGGTCATGAAAATGCAGCGGGGGCTAACGGCACGAAAGGTCTTGAAGAGGCAATTGTTAAGTCTGTAGATTTGATAAGAACAATCATAGAGAGAGAGCATGAGCCCACAAGTGAACCCTAGGAGATTATAGTCAATGCCATTGATTGAGTTTCAGGACTTCAGTTTCAAATACTATGGGACTGACTTCCTTGCACTCAAGAAGATCAATCTGACTATTGACGAGGGTGAATACATCGTTATCACTGGACCCAGTGGATGTGGCAAGACTACACTGTGCAGAACCATCAATGGACTTGTGCCACAGTTCCATCGCGGATACATTGCTGGGAATGTCATTGTCAATGGAATGAACACCCGCGACCACACTGTTGCGGAAATGGCGACAATTGCAGGACTTGTCTTTCAACAACCAGAGAACCAACTTGTCACTCTCAATGTGGAGAAAGAGATTGCATTTGGCCCTGAGAATCTCGGTGTAGACCCAGCAGAGATACGCCGCAGGGTGGAGGAGCTAATCGATCTCTTGGAGCTTGAGCATCTTCGAAACAAGCATCCTCATGAGATGTCAGGAGGGGAGCAGCAACGGGTTGCAATAGCATCGACACTGGCACTCAAACCGAAGATACTCGTTGCTGACGA
>PRDH01000014.1 GCA_003345545.1 Candidatus Thorarchaeota archaeon | reverse complement strand
GAGGAATGAACACATCGGAGTATGGCTCACCACATCTCATTAACTCCCACGGCCACTCGAAGACATAGTATCTTCCATCGTGCGGATTGAAGTACATGTATAGGTATTCAAACCCTGGTTCTGAACACCTCCATACATCAAGAGGTTCCACAGTTCCATTGAGACGAATGATCCAATGGTCATAGCCAACGGACTCAGGCCAGCCAATCATGTAGAGTGGCTTAGTATTGAATGGTTCATAGGGATAGAGCGGCGCGGCATACGTCATATATGTATAGTCGACCTTTGCAACTGGAACTACACCAACTCTCACTGATGTGTATCCGCTCCATTCAGTCCATGTCATGGCGATGAATGAACCATCATCTGCAATCATGGAGTACATATCCATCGTGCCAATGTAATACGGGTCGGATTGGAATGAGAAGAACCAAGTGCCATTAGCCAGAGTGACATTGTACAGAGGCGCAGTCTGGTCGCCAAAGACCTCTAGCTCAGTGCCATTGACCAATCTAATGAAATGCCTATAGTCCTCAAGGACGTAATCATATTCCTCGCGAATCAGTGTCTCGTATGTAGAGTCCTTGTCGCCGAAGACATAGCTCTTAAGCCATACAGGCGTCCCAGCGATCATGACAAAGGGAACGCTTCTGCGCTCATACACTTCATCAGTCTGAGTATTGTGGAAGACGCGTGCCTTGAAGGGCTGCTCCACATAGACAATCTGAGTTCCATTCCAATAGTGATATACAGTGTCTTCTGTCCAGCCGAGGACAGTGTGACTGCCCCAACCGGACTCATAATCAGTGACCCAAGTCAGGTTTCCGTAGAAGTACTCCCACCACCATTCAAGCGCTGGCATACCAGGCTCAGGCGTTATGTCGAACGAGACTTTCAAGTCATCTCCGATGATAGAGTACGAAACATTACCAGCACTTAAGCAACTTACGGGCATCTTTGCACGCAGAGACTGCATAGGATAATGCTGGTCGGTCCAGTCATTTGCGACAAAGTCCCAGATTCGTTCTTGCCAGAAGTAATCCGTAATAAGGATTTTCTCGGGCTGCCAGATCCCAGGGGCTATTTCCTTGTTGATCCATTCGTAGTGCTCCCCAAAGCCCCAAGATGTTCTCACAGTGTAGTTGTAGACATTCACTTCAATGGCACCCACTGGACTTACTTTGACCTGTATCTCTATGTCAGAGTACTGCGACCACTCGAGATCTACTTCCCTACCCCAACGCTCCTGATGACCGTACATGACGAATCCGATACCATCAATATCATCAGCATAGTCAACTCCTCCTTGTAATCTCGAGGATACAGTGAACGTGTCACCAATGTCCGCCTGAAATATCCAGCTTGGATCGTATGGTTCGCCCGCATGAGTGAGCCTGACCACTGAAACAGGACTGTCGATTGCAAGCTCTCTCAGGTCCTCATAGTCAAGAGCTTGCTGAGGTGATGCAATTGGCAAGTTAACGAAGTTGACAAGCCGCTGGCCATCCAGAGTGTACAGACGCTCGGAGAAGTGGAGAGTTTGACCGTATTCGCTTCCTGATGGCAGCATTTCTTCATTTATGTGACCTCTGAAGGTCACTACTAATTTGCCTGATGTAGAGTTGACATAGACCCCACTTGTGGTTTCATTGAGTATGAAGGGCGCTGGAAACTCGGGAGACCAGGATTCATACGCCTGCCACTCAATGTATTCCCAGCGGTCGTCAATCCATGTGTAGTTCTGGTAGTAGTACAGAGCATTGTACATCCAGCTCGAGGATTCGAAGTCATATGAAATTGCATACTCTGGCCAGGTCTGGCGAATTCCGGATCCCTCGCCGAACGGGTAATAGAAGAAATACTCCTTGCCCATGTTCAGCCATGTGTAAGTCTTCTCCCAATGATAGCCTTCTTTGGGTTCAGACCAAGTCACTTCGACACTGGCGTTCCAGATGTACGTACCTGCTGCTTCACTCCATTCCCAAGCTCCCACGCGAACATGGGTCTCCTGGTAGGGGCCATAGACCCAGCGTTGTACTTTGATATTCGAGGGTGCTGACATGTGGATTGTGGCATTGTCCATGAGCGTCGCATTGGTGACTGTCATCGTGACATTGAAATCGACCCCACGATTGGCTGTATAGAGTATTTCACCATCATCACCAATTCGCGATACCACATAATATCCTCCGAAAGCACTATTGACAATCTCATTAAGGTTCAGACCCAATAGGCGACCACTTTGCTGAGTCTGTTGGCTTTGCGCGAGCTGCTGGAAATTCGAGTCCATTGCAATCGCGTTTAACATATAGAAACCAGGTAATGTACTTGAGTTGAATAGTAATCTGAACCGTCCCCAATAAGCCTCTGATCCGGCTTCATAACTTGAACCGATATCATCAATTTCCGCAAATGGCTCCACCATTGGTCCAAATATATCGGAGAGAGTGAAGTTCTCAGGTAAGCTTGAAGGCGGCGCCTCTGGCATGTCTATCACCTTGCTAGAGTAGATCTCCCACTTGTTCTCAGAAACGTAGTAGAGCGCCATTACGCCGATTGGATTCTCATCGGAGCTGGATACCTTTCCATCTACCATCCTTGATAGATTGTAGTATGACCCCATGATAGCCACAGCAAAGGGAACCTGCCCGCTCAGTGCAGTATACGGTATCTCAACAATGAAGTCGACCCATGAGCCGAGTGGAATCTCCTGATCCCAAGCGATGATCGCACTGTTTGTAGCATTGCGTGTGTGCCAATTGACAGTGGGGCCGAATCGATATCCTGTTGAATTCCATTCTTCTTCTCGTTGTTCATTTATGATCTGTTGGTCCCAAGTCACCCGTGTGAAGTTGAATGGATAATCAGCAATCGTGCCCTGCGGTTTCGTTGCGTGCGAATTGGAGAAGACAAGATCCTCTCCTGAGTTCTCTGCAGGAACCGTGGGAGCACCGATGAAGAGTGATGCTGCAAATAGGCATAGAGCAGCAAGAGAGATTACTTTCGTAGCAAGTTTCATCTAGTAGACCTCTGGTTTCAGTTCTCGAGAAAGCCGCAGTTGTGCCAAAACAGCACGGGACGTGCATCGAGTAAGCAACATTTCGACAATGTCCTAGGCATTGCTGGAGATAGTTGCATGTCAAATAGCGGCGCTTCCCATGATTATCCAGAAATCCGAATATAAGGCTACGTCGATTGAATCAAGAAAAGAAAGAGAAAAGAGATTCGATTTAGGGAAAAGAAGACGACGAGCGGGAATATACCAGCCCATCGATTAATTCTTGGAGAGAGTTCAGAACATCTGAACAATGATTGGAGTCACATACGCTTCAATGACTGCTGCGATAATTAAGAAGAATGCGACAATGGCGAATGTCCTCCAGGTCCGTGTATCGCCAAGAAGTGACCTCGTCTGGGTCGGCAGGAGGTTCCAATCCTTTGATTGTACTGTCTTACCGAGACCTCTAGCAACACGTATTGAGAGAGCCGCGGCTAGTAGGAATATAGGTATCTCGATAATGGCGTGAGGTATGGTACTCTTCAGGAATACCCACGGGGTGCCATCTATTATTGTCAGTTCGATGACGGGGAGACCACCTACAATCAAGGCTGTGGACAGTACTTCTGCAATTGCAACGGCCATGAGACTGAACCGAATATAGGTGATTGAAAAGCTCTCCGTGCTGACATCTTCAGCCCTTCGATATAGCAGCCTATAGGCTCCAGCTATGATGGCAGGAAGTGCAATGAGAGCAATCAGTGTGAATTGGTCGTCATATACGAAGTACTCGATAGCAAAGACGAAGATGAAGAGAGGGAACCACCAAGCACCGACTCCCCTGCCCTGGATGTAGCGGAGACCTATGACAATCAGTATAATCAATACTGGAGCTCCAAAGACAATGAGTGACCTCAGACCCAGCTGCGCGGTGAATCCCCAAACCGGATGGACAGGATTGAATACACCATTCCTGGCATCGAATAGGGTCAAGAGAATTGACACAGCCGCGAGGAACACAAGTCCGACGATACTTGCCAGACCAAGGTTCTCCTCATTCTTCGTCTTCTTTGCCCGGACGAACCAGAGCACTGCAGACCAGAAGACAGGCCCGACGATGAGCATAAGGAGCGTTCGAACAATGTTGTGCTCAGCGAATATCACAAACCATCCACCAGGATCCATGAGCGACAGCGAACCACTAGGAGGAGGCAGCACCCCTTCTAGCCCATCAGGGTTACCTATCTTTGTAAATAGGAATTCCAGTATGGATTTGACAAGGGCTGGATTCTGTAGAATAAGCCCGAAGATATACACCCCAATGATGGAAATCACTAATCCCCCTACGAACATGAGTGCTGAGTCAACAACATCACGTTTCTGAACATTGAGGAGCGAGCTTGTCGCTTCGCCAGTGGTTACCTTCCACTTTGTTCGATACTCGAAGAAGTAAAGTATGAACAGCGCCGTGAATATGTACATGGGAAGACTGATGGCGAACTGAGAAGCAAGCCTCCAAAGCCACTCTTCCTCGCCCGGAAGGTATGGGACGGGTCTGAGTCTGTAGAACGCCTCACCGGCATAAGTCGCAGGAGTGACTGATACTCCGATTATGTAGTCCATCTCCGGCAAGGCAAAGTATGTAGCTATCGAAACCAGAGCCCCCGTAAGAAGCGCAAACGATTCGGAACCACCCTTTGCCCTTCCTCTCACAAAGTACCCAAGTACACCGATTAGCAGCATCGCAGCAAATGGGATGGCCAACATGAGTATGGTCCAAGTGGTAGGAGCCAGCAGGGAGACGTTATTCCTCGGAACCGAGGCCCCGGGATAGTAACTCGTCGGAGTTGTGACGAGGTCAAGTATATGTGACACAACATCATCAACACTACCAGGTCGAAAGCGGAAACGATCGTCGGTGAATAGTCCATACGCAAAGAAGCTCTGTGTCGCATAATTGAGGGTTGAAGCAAAGACCGCTCCAATAAATGCTCCGATGACGACGAGCCCAGTTCCTAATGCAGCTATGGAGTTTTTCACGACAGCCTTCTTATCGGCTTGACGAATCTTGGAGCCTGCATCCTTTATGCCGTCGAATACGCGCTTGTAGAAGATGGCAGAGAAGTCCTCTACGTAGGGCAGCACGATGACAGCAAAGAGGATTGGGGGCGCGGCAAGCATAAGTCCGTAGGTGTAGTAGCCTAGCAAAATCTCTGTGGCATTCTCCAAATCACGACTCAGAAGGTCAATTGCTTGACCTGCAAAGATGTAGAGTGTTAGGAGAATATTGAGCCTGAAGAACCAGCCTAGGACTCCGTGCATCATCTCAGCGCCAAGGTCAC
>PRDH01000013.1 GCA_003345545.1 Candidatus Thorarchaeota archaeon | reverse complement strand
TATGCAGGAGGCCGACTGGTGACATTAATTGGAGCTCAGTTGGTTTATGGTATCATACTGATGATCCCTGTCATACCTGGTGGTCTAATCTTTGCATATAGTGCCGTGACTGTTGACTGGATGGATCCATCTACCTATGGTGCCATGCTCGCATCTATTCCCTTCTTGCTTGTAGGTATTATCATCACGCTATACCTGGCAGTCAGACTTGCACCAACAATCGCTGTGGTAATAGCAGAGAAAGACAAGTCTGCAGTGGCCTCGGTGAAGAGAGCTTGGAAAATCACAGGACACCACTTCTGGCACATATTTGGTGGACTCTTCCTATTGGTCATTGTAATAGCATTGGTCGGCATGGTCATCGGTATACTTGTGGCTCCAATAGCCCTCGTCGCTATGGGTCTTGTGGGCCTCGCAGCTATTATCATAGGCATCTTCGTCAGCCCATTTCCAGCAATCTTCCAGGCGGTGCTCTACCGCGACCTTGAGTCACGAGCAAGAATCACTCAGGCAGATTGGTGGTAGTCAGAAGAGATTTGTCCAGATGTCATGTCTGGACTCTCTCTTCACTATGAGAGATACGATGAAGTGACAGATGGTCAGTCTACAGTTGAAGCTCCTTATTTGACGGGGGCACAGGCCGAGGGGTTCTCATAGTACTCCTTGGTCACTTGAATCAAGTTCTGGTCTTGTGTTAACAGAGCTGCGCCATCCATCCAGCTGGAAATCGTCAGAAGCGTAGCCATATCAGAGATCAGCATTCCAAGGGAGTCGACAGTGCAACGAACCAGACGCACATCACCGAGACCCGTAGGGTCTTCTTTCTGAAGGACACCTTCAGCTAGAGCGATGTTCAGCCGCACCTTGCGTTTCTCCTTTGCCTCTAGCAATGATTTTCTGAGACCTCTGAGAACCTCTGGGTAGGCAATGAAGATGGTTATCTCTTCTCGTGCGGATTCAACAAGCGCCTTCATTCTCTTGATGATGTTGCCTTGTCCTCTGATCACATAGGCAATCTCAGCCGCTTCTGATTTCTCAGCTTCCTCATAGATCGGCATTAGAATATCGACCAGTGTGTCCGCCGCTCTCATCTTCTCATTAAAGGTCTCAGTCAAGTGGGACTTCAGATTGGCGATAGCCTCCTTTGGTGATACGGGCGTGTAGGTGTTCGGACTAGCACGATGCACGACTACCATCCCTCTCTTCGCAAGCCCCTCCAATGCATAGTATATTTTGGAGTCAGGAATCCCTGTCTCCTGACACAGCCTGCTCGCAGCTATGCTCGGACTAGACAACAGTGTGACGTATGTCAAAGCCTCGTGCGTCGGCAGCTCAAGTTCCTTCAGACGGGACACGATCCTGTCTCGGGCAGCTTCCTTCATGACACCCATTGTCGCTCTCTCCCGTTTCTAGTGAGAAGGCAGCAGAGAATGGTTATATTGTTTTCTACTATTCTTTGGTAGTAGTAAAAAGCGAAGTGGAGAAATCTACCATGGATGGAAAAGTCAAACTACTCATCGCGGTGGGCGCGTCTATCACTGCAAACTGTCAACCCTGTCTTAAGACTGCAGTTTCTCAAGCAGAGTCTGCAGGAGTCGAGAGCAGAGATATACATGAAGCAATTGCGATCGGACGAATAGTCAGAAGAGGCGCAATCGGCAAGATGGATAGATTCGCGTCTGCTGTCACAGGAAAGAATGTTGAGAACTCAGATGAATGCCCGTTTGGCTCGACCAAAGAAGAGGTTGAGGAATGGGTGCAGCAGGATGACCAATGTGGGTGTACTCAATAAGGCTTCCCTCTACAGTACAAGAAAACTGAATAGGTAAGACCGGTTTCAGTGAATCTACTCAGCCTACAACTGTGGGATTCACATGAACCAAGACAGGCCTGTCTGGATCAAACGGGACTATTTGCTTTGCAGCGGATGCAGAAGATGTGAAGTTGCATGTTCTTTGTTTCATGAGAAACAGATCTGGCCTGAAGCATCCAGGGTCCGGGTATTCATGTTTGTCCCTGGTATCGAGATTCCACATCTATGTTTTCAATGTGATGATCCTGAGTGCGTCGATGCATGCCCGGAAGGGGCTCTGTCGGTCGACAAGAAGACGAAGGCCATCAGGGTCGATGACTCGCTATGCACCGCCTGCGGCGTCTGTATCGATGCCTGTCCGGGTAGTGTGCCACACCTACATCCTGAGGGAAATCATATAGTGATATGCGACCTGTGCGGAGGAGACCCAGAGTGCGTGAAGACATGCCAAGAGGGACGCTGGAACGCTCTCACGCTGGGTGAAGAGAACATGAAGAGACAATCACCAGAGACACCTAGAGCCTTGACGCAAAAGACTGGAAATGCTATACTCGGTGAGAAGACTCTGAGGGAGGTCTGGGACCAATGAGAGGGTATGCTGGGAAGTTCTTGGACGTCAATCTCTCTACTGGGGAGATTCGGGAAACGAAGTTCGCCGACCGTGTTCTTAGGGACTTTGTGGGTGGTCGGGGTCTCGCGACAAAGATACTATGGGACAGGTTGGGCAAGAGATGGGAGACTGTCGACCCTCTTGGTCCAGAGAACATTCTATTGATGCTGACGGGTCCACTCACGGGCTATTTTCCTGGCACGAAGATCTGTGTCTCGGGCAAGTCCCCTCAATGCAATGGCGTTGTTGGCTCGACCGTTGCTGGTGAGTTTGGGGTCGACCTGAAGTGCGCTGGCTACGATGGGCTCATCATCTCGGGGCGAGCAGAGAAGCCATGCTACATGACAGTATTCGATGACCAAGTCGAGATCAAGGATGCATCGTCAATATGGGGCAAGCAGGGCAGAGAGACAGTGCGCTATCTCACCAGAAAGTCAGTCGATGAGGTCAAGGTCAGGCATCCTGGGTATGGTGAGGCAAAAGAACCCTCGATGCTCTATATCGGGCCAGCAGGAGAGCATGCAACAAGAGTTGCAGTCGTGCTGACCAAGTATGCTCATGCAGCAGGCTATGGTGGATATGGCGGAGTAATGGGTTCCAAGAACCTCAAGGCAGTGGTCGCAAAGGGCTTTGGACCTCTTCCAGAGGTGGATGACCCTGAGTCCATGGCTGCCATGTACAAGACCATGTCAGCACCAGCCTACGAGAGAGAGACCTTCAGACGATGGGGTACTGGAAATGGGGGATATTACTTTGGAGCAGGAACGAGTTCAGAACCCATACGGAACTGGCAGGAAGAATGGCATGATATTGAGGATTACAGTGGCGATGAGTTCGACAAGTTCTGGGCGAAGAAGTATTGGGGCGACTTTGGCTGTCCCGTGACCTGCCTCAAGCTGGCGGTCCTGAGGAGTGGCAAGTATGAGGGCGCCATCTGTGATAATCCAGACTATGAACTGCAATCCTATGATGGGACGAATCTGGGTGTGTTTGATCCCGAGGTGAACATCCACCTCGCCAGTGTTGTCAACGAAATGGGGCTGTGTGGAATCCAAGGAGGAGCTGTTCTTGGACTTGCGGCGGAACTGTACCAGAGAGGAGTCCTCACCAGGGATGATCTTGAGGGAATAGAACTTGAATGGGGGAATCCAGAAGCATTCGAGGCTCTGATGAATCTGGTCGTCAACAGGAAGGGGATTGGCGATATTCTGGCGCAGGGTGTCTATCGGGCCGCAAAGAGAATTGAAGAGATGAAGGGAGTGGGACTCATGCAGTATGTCGTCCATGAGAAGGGCATGGCAATCGGAGCCCACGGCATCAGGAGTGAAAAGGACTTCATATCGGACCTCATTGGGTATGCGTGCTCGACGCAGGGAGGTGACCATGGCTCTCAGGCTCACTTTCCACCGTTTGGTCAGGGTGGCGAGCTGTCTGCGATTCTGCATGACTCTGCAGTCTATTGCATGTTCGCCAAGAGTGTTGACAATGAGGAGGTCTTTCGCTTCTATACTGCCATCACAGGATGGAAGCTGACAGCAGAGGACTGGTACAACAAGAAGGCCCTAAGGATCCTTCAGATACAGAGAGCGATGTTGTTGCTTGGTGGACCTGACATCACCTGGAAACCCAAGATAGATGATGATAATCCCCCTAGATTCTGGGAGCCTATGCCCTCAGGGCCGTTCAAGGGAAAGGCACTAGACAGAAAGACCTTCGAGAAGACGCGAGCAAAGTATTATCGTGCCGTGGGATGGGACAAAGATGGTGTGCCTACTCCAGAGACCCTCAAGTCTCTCGGACTGAGTAGTGTGAACTCCAAGCTCAATGCTGCCGGTCTCAGAGACTGAGGCATAGCCGAACCTATGTAGGGAAATTCTGGACCTGAATGCTGCCTCCGTCGCCAAGAGAAGCAGGCGTCCCGCAGACAAGACCCTATCATCTGTTGAGAGCGGGTATTCGAATCGTACCAGCAACTTTATAACCGTTTGTTGATAATGGTGATTATGGTGATAAATATGACAACCGATGAAACAACTAATGATAATGACGAAGCACGAATACGAATGCGGAAGAGATTCCAAGAGCTGGATGAACAGCATCGAAAGAGAGAGGAAGCAGGCTCAGCATGGGTGATGGTCCTCTACATTGGATTCCTCATTGCGTTCATTGGGCTGCTCATGATGCTCTTCTTCCTAGGTGTGATCCCGCTGACGGTGGAGATAGTAGTCTCCGTCTGTGTCATACTATTCGGAGTCTTCTTCATTGCTGTAGCATTCTTCCTCAGGCGTTCCCCGAGTCTGGTCATGGATGAGATGTGATTATGCATTGGCAAGAGGGTGATTGCGTGACTGACGTGACAATACGGGGCATTGAAGATGAAGTCTATAGCCAGTTCTCAGCGGAAGCAAGAAAGAGAAGTATCCCCATAGGAGAGCTTGTGACCCAGGTCATGAGAATCTTTCTTGAAGAGACGAGTGAGAAGCGATATGAGATAAAGGACACAGATGAGGTGTCCGTAACAAGAGAGGGACTGGAATCTGTGGGAGGACCTATTGCGTTCATAGGCATCAAGGTCCTCACGATCGAAGAGGACCTCGATTGGACTTTGTTTGCCAAGTATATCGATGAGATAGTCAACTGCAAGACGGTGGTCATACCCAAGACATTGTCCAAACTGCAGGTCTTGACCAAATGCAGAAACGTTGGAAAAGTCGTCAGAAGTGACTAGGCCAAATATGGATTCGCATGCTCCCGGGCCTTTCTCATTTCCTGAGAAACAGCCAGGTCTGGGTATCCCCCCTCTCAAGCGTGACTGGCATGGACGGGCATTGATGAGAAATCTGGCACTGAGGACAAGATGAGTGCCAGCCATCACTCATCGCGAGGACGGGACCATGAAGGTCTGCCGACTTTGGACCGGAGAAAGACGTTCTGTAAAGCTGAGTGGCGGCGGCAGTGAAACCCTGAGCTTGCTCGTCTTCATCGAACAGATCGCTGCGTCCGCGAGCGCTCCAAGGAAACTGGCCGGCAGTGGATAGCCCGTCCTTCGGATGACTGAGACCGACTCTCATGGAGGATATCGATAGCCCAGTATATCATCAAGCCAGTCGTACATTACTTGCTGTCCTCGGGATATGTTATCCAGCTGGCAGTGGTCATAGGAGCCATCTTGCTCCTGAGTAAAAACGTGAAGACGCTTGCGCTCCGAACCGATCTTCTGGATGAATGCCTCTGCCTGTTCCAACATGAAGTCCCCTTCATGCTTGCTCACCAGTGCAAGAGTAGGACATCTGATCTTATGGACTTCCTCGGTGATGACGCTGTCCAACTTTGGCTTCCACTCCCTCCCTTCTATCACATTGGGACAACCCCAAGACCAGAATGTGTAGTAGACCAGACCTTTCAGCACAGGAGTGCTCTTCAGTTTCTTCTCTACAGCCTTGATGAGAAGTCGGTCAGGTATAGCCCTGAAGACACGGCTGAACGCACTGCTTCTCTGTAACGCAGGAATATCCATGAGCGGGCTGTCAGCTATGAGAGCCCTGACTCTTGGTTCGCGGGTCGCCACTTGCGACACGACATACCCGCCGTAGCTATACCCTGAGAGTGCAATTCGGTCATCGACTCCTCTGAGACTCTTCAATAGGTCGAGCGCTGCCGCGAATGCCCCAGAGTAGTCTGCCCGCTTCACACAGTCAGCATAGAGGTGAACCGCTCCACGGTGGCCGGGATAGTCGAACGTGAAGAAGTTGTAGCCTCTGCGCACCGCAGAGAATCCGACAGCAGTCAGTATCTCCTCACTAGAAGAGTCATTCCCGCCCGCAGCAAACATCGTGGGCCTTGCTATGTCCGAGCTGTCCGGGCGCATGAAGTAGCCAGGGAGCATCCTTCCCTCAAACGAGACCTCAAGAACCTGAATCGGGGGGTTGAAAAGACGACAGGCCTTTCTGAACGCATTGACGCTCCGCTGCCACGTTTCGTGGAAACGATGATGATTCGGGGTGCAGGCATACTCAGCTGTCCTCCAGTAGTTTGATGCCCGGAGGAATGCCTCCCGTGCGCTGATGGTGTGTCCGTTCCTCAGAGATTCATCGCCCAAAGACTCCACTCGTTCTGCAAGAGCAGCCCACTCAGAGATCCAGCTATCACCGTCCTGTTCGTCAATCCGACGAGCAGCATAGAGGCACTCACCCATCTCTGCCGCCTTCTCGCTCATAAACTCAAGCGTTCGATTGAATGCCCAGTCGGTCTCCGGATCCTTGAATATGCCAATGCTCTTGGGTGCTCTTGCCATTCCTAGAGTCAAGCGAGCCATTTCATACACCTCATGGTGAGCGTTGCTCACTTATGCTATTAGTGAGCAAAACTCACTTATAGGCATGACGTTCACAGTATCCCCATGACTCACCATAAGGAGCGCAACAAGACTGCAAAGATTGAAGCGATTCGCGATGCTGCCATGACACTCTTCAGGACACAGGGCTATCCCAGCACGACAACCAACCAGATAGCGGCTCAGGCGGGAGTGAGCATTGGCCTTCTCTATAAGTACTTTCCGAGCGGCAAGCCTGAGATAGCCAGAAAGACTATCGAGAATCTGAGAGAGCAGATTATCTCAGAGGAGCTGAGAAACATGACGCTTGAAGAAGCTCCTACAGTACTGCCGAAGGTACTGCTCAGGTTCATCGGAGGGCACAGGCAGGTTTCAGCGAACCTTGCCGCCTTCGAGATGGCCTCCTTTGAAGATGCGGAAACTGCAGAGATGGGAAAGCAGGTGTATACAATTGGTCGAGATTCCTTGCTGACAGTCCTTAGAGAGCTCACCGGACGGAAGGGAAACGACAGTCTTGTGATGTGGGCCAGTCTCATCTTTCACATAATCGACTCTGTTGTCCATAGACAAGTTCTCCATGAGGCACTGATGATGTCCGACGAGAAGCTTGCAGACCTGTTGGCTCAAGTCATGACCAGAAGCATAGCAGCTATCAGAGAAGAATGAATCTCAATTGTTGATGCTAGTAGAGGCACAGGAACTCCAATGATGGGTCTTAGGTACTACTTCAGACGACCACTCAGAGGATGTGCAGTCTGCCAATGGAACAGCAAGTCCCATGATCAGTAGAGAGAGAATACCAAGACCTGCTGCTGTCACACGCCTCATAACGACTCAACTACTAGTGCTGGGCGAATAATGGTGTTCCGCTTTTTGATTCCAGTAGAATCCCGACTAATTTGCGAAGTGTCAGAAACTGGTGGGATTTGTGGGAAGGTGTATATGTTGCCGCGTCAATAGCAGATGGACGTGTAGGAGATGTTATCCTCAGCAAAGAAGGTGCTACTGAATCGAAAGGTCATGGCACTTGTTCTATTCTTGATCATTGCAGTACCGACTACAATCCTCGTCCATGCAGAACTGAACTATGGAAGTTATGATCAAGAACCGACTCACAGTGTCAGGGTCTATTCGCTAAGGGATGTCTGGTATCCTAGCGAAGGAAGCTTCCAGCTCTATCCGCTGTTCATTACTGGAAATATAAGTAGTTACTACAGTCGACCGTATCTGATGTGCCCCAGCAGTATCGAATTCAACTTCTTCATGAAGGACGCGACAAACCTTACTGCAGACCTCACATGGCTCTCGATGGCAGGCTATGATATTGTTTCAGAGGGAACGTACATCAATGTGACACTCAATCCCAATGTAAGCGGTGACTATGGTGATGCTGA
>PRDH01000012.1 GCA_003345545.1 Candidatus Thorarchaeota archaeon | reverse complement strand
GTACGAGCATGGATTGAGAAGAATGTCGCACCCAGAATAAGGGCAAAGACCTCAGTCAAGACAATGAGAGTCCTTCAGGCCATCGAGATATTCATGCCCAAGCTCGAGTAGGATTCATTCAGCGATAAAGTCGATGACATACAAGCTGTTTCCTACTGCTTGTACTATCTCGCACCTTTTGTTTCCGTCGATGTCTCCGATGGCTAGGATTGACTCTGTTGCCTTTTTTGATGTCCTAAGTGTTGTTTCTAAATTGATTCTCTTTTCGACCAGCGTCAATAGTGCGATGTTGGAGTTGGCATGACTGATGACCATCTGACCTCGCATTGGCTCAAGATCCCAGAAGCGACCCATCTTGATTCCAGTGACAGTGTTAGGCGCTTTAATAGAGTCAATCCTCTCCATTGTCCCCTTCACAAGGCCGAACAGAGTAAGTGTCTTCGCGTCAGATACGGTCAATACCTCGTCGTTCCCATCATTTGTGATGTCTCCGGAAGACAGGAGTTCGACATCTCCTCCAACACTAGTTCTCGCTCTCTCATGCAGTCTATCATCAGCATACTGATAGATGTAAAAAAACCCTGAATCGTCACCAAAGATGAAACGATTATAGGGCAATCCCTTTGTTCGTAGAGGCTGTATCGAAAACACTGGCCGTTCAAGCACTTTGTGCGCCAGTTTGTCAAGAGCAACATCATACCAGCCATAACAGCGCATGCTGCCATCGCTAGTAGCCACAACAACTTCTGCGCTTTCATTGCCGAGGATGTTCAGGACTGACACAGATGTGGGGAGGCTGCCGAGAGGAGTTGACGCCTTCACACTGAGTTTGTCGTCCAAATACACAACGACCCGGAGAGTGTTATCAAGCCCACCCATGACAAAGTCCGCGACACCATCGCCTGTAACATCCCCAATAGCAATAGCTGCGAGAGGTGGCATATCCGCGAGGCTGCATTGCTCAGCAAGAGGGGTCTTCTCAGCTCGGTCGAACTCATAGACCTTCACATCGCCATTAAGCGTGGTCACAACAACGTTACTCTTCCCCATTCCCTTTAGATCCACTAGCTCGACGGAAGTGATTACCTCTTTGAAAGTAACCTTTGAAACAACGTCGAACATGGTCATGTAGGGGGTCCTCTTGCAGCGATGGGCTGATTGAACACGTGAAGGACTCCGATACCATTTAAGAGTTATTGGACTGATAGGCCGTATCCGGAATTAATGTGTTTAAGAGCGGAGTATGAGACCTGATACTATGGATGGAGACACTGAACCACCAAAACTGAACGAGGATGAATGGTTCTCTACGTCAGAGACCATCGCCAAGGAGCTTCAATCCTTTGCTGATGAGTTTGGCTCCTTCACACCCCATCATTTTGCCCAAGTCAACTTTCATCATCTTCGTAGGGACGGTCTCATTAGGACAACTCGTAATGAGCTGTGTGAGATCTCCATTCACATCAAGACCTGCCCTAAGTGTGAGCTCCTCTATGTTGCCAAGAATTGCCTACTTTGGTCCCGGCTATACAAGATGGCGACTTGGGACATCGTTGAGAGAGCGCCGCCATGCATACGTTTGGCCTATGCAAAGAAGACAATCAAGACAGTCACGAACTACCTCGCAGCAGTGGGTCTTCTTGCACCGCCATTTTACAAATCACGAAGCGCTCCTTCCTGCAACTCCATGCGTCACTGGGGGTATTGTCATCCCAATGAATACTGCAGAGCCATGAAGACTGATAGCACCTTCGAGTATATTGAAGCTCGCGAACATGTGAAGCTCTCGAGAACACATTCCTGATATTGTTGCTTTTGTCATGGCTTAAATATCGGACATGTCTTCCTAATCTTGGGTCTGACTGCATTGCAAAGTGATACAGATGTGAATGCCATCCAATTCATTCGCCTGACTGGTCTCAGGGAGAATGAGATTAACACAGCAAAGAAGGAGGGTGGTGAGAAATGGAGTAGAATAGACCAGTCTATACGGGAACATAAGCGTCTCATAGGAATGGGCGAGAAACATACACGACAAAAAGCCATCCAAGACCCTGTTCACGGGGCAATCATTCTAGAGCCTTGGGAACTTGATGTAGTATCTACGTGGGAAATGCTTAGGCTCCGTTATGTGATGCAGCTGGGACCAGCTCACATTGTCTATCCCGGGGCCACTCATACGAGATTCCAACACTGCCTTGGCACGAATTTCCTTGCTCAAAAATCCATTCGAGTCGTGAACTACTGCGAGGACCTTGAGGGCGGCTGTTTCAAACCGTTTTCGGACTTGCTTGATGACTATCAAAAGAAGCTCTTCAGGGCTGCGGCTCTGCTCCATGATGTCGGCCATCCTCCGACCTCTCATACAATCGAGTACGCTCTGAAATCTTGGGCTGGCCTTGATCATGTTGACCTTGGAGAATTCCTAATCCTCAACAGTGGGCTCACTGACACACTTAGACAAAACGGTATAGACCCAAGAGATATCATGAGTATCATCAGACGGAAAACGGACGACCCTATACTGAACCTGCTAGCAGACTTTCTTGATCATCCCCTGGACATTGACAAGACAGATTACCTGATACGTGATGCGCATTTCAGTGGTGTGCAGCTTGGTGTCTTTCCTGCTGAGCGAGTTCTGCTTACCAACCGAGTGGTCATGGGAAAAGAGGAAAAATACGTTCGTGCCTTTATGCTGAAGGCAATCTCTTCTCTCGAGGCTCTCATCCTGAGCCGCAATTGGATGTTCTCTGATCTCTATCTCCACCATGCTGTGAAACTTGCAGAGGCATTGACTTCAAAGGCTACGTACTTCAGAATGGAGGAAGAGGGTCTCTCAAAGAATGAGTGTATCGGTCTGTTCACTAGAATGAATGATGGAGACCTGTATCGCTGGCTCTCTGAATCTGACATCGCCTTTGTGAGAGAATATGCAGCACGGATTCGTTATAGGCGCCTATTCAAAGTCGCTTTCTCCAAGTCTCTCGCGTCATTCGAACCGAGTGCAAAGAAGGAGCTCTTTTCAATGCTTACCAGAATCCAAACCCTGATTGAAGCAGAGAATGAGCTCTCTGAGAAACCTGGTAGTGTAGTGATTGACGTTGTAGTGCCTGACTTGGGGGCGAAGAGTCTCAGCAAGATTCCACTTCTGGTGGGAGGGGAACAAGGGTTTGATATTGTGAGCCTTGATGAAACAAATGAGGGTTACCCTCTTCTGCAGACCCTCAGACAACAGACACGTACTATCCCGTCAGTCCGTGTATACTCAGACCCTAGCATTGCAGGTGTCATACAGAGGAAGTTTGAAAGAATGTTTCCTGTGGCTGACATGCCCCTCCATCGGGATGATGAACATGACTTTCTTGAGTACTAGAGCAGATGTCTGACGTTGTCGAGGACACTACCAAAACCGTACTCCATCTGGATGATTCCATAGATGGCCTCTACTAGGGTTCCCTTGTCATGCTCAATTTCGGCCCTGCTAGGTACCTCCGAATCAAGATGAATACGATGCTCATAGAGTCCCCATCGGTCGCACACCTCTGCCATGTGTTCATTACTGACAATCTCTGACTTCTCCTGGGTCAGATGCCCCACATCACTCGGTTCAGGTCGCCATAGCTGATATAGGACTCCCATGGCTATTGCAGCATCCCCGAGTAGCGCAATCACCATGGCAATCTCGCCCAGTGCTATGAGATCTGCAAAACCATGATTACCTAGGGGATTCGTGCCTTCACTTCTGTAGTGCGTTTCAAGCTCCAGAAACAGATTCTTTGTGCTTGGCTGAAACATTGCCACCTGAAGAAGTTCTAGATTCGTAATCTTCAGACTTAGCATTGTTTCTAGCTTGGGAGCAAGGTTGTGATTGACATACTCTATGTCCCCTTTTATCTGTTCAATCTGTTCTTCCCATCGACTAATCTTGGTCATGAGTCGCGATTTGTTCGAGGGGGTCTTATTCCTAGTTTGTTCTATTGCATCAAGCAGGATGTCGAGCTTGGCCAATATATCAACGGGTTTCCAGCCGAGTCTTGTCATGTCTAACAATCACCACCCTCAGTAGTAGCTTATCTCAGCATTGGTCCTATCATACCTAGTCACATGAAAGGCAGTGATTGAGTACTCAGCCGCGAGCTTTGCTAACGCGAGAGCGATCAATGAAGGCCCAAGGGTCAGGTCGATGACGATGTCATGGACGAGGATATTATCGATTATTCCCGTTTCCATAAAATCAAAGGTGCCCTGAAGATGCCCATACTCATTTTCATCATCAGTTCCAATCACCTCATCCGGCACCTCAATCCATTCTGTGGTCCATCGTCTGAATGCATCATCAGGAATGAATCGGTCAACAATCCTTGACACACCACGTGTCCAATGTCTGGCCTCAACAAAGACCAAGAGCTTCTTTGGATTGAAGTACGGATTGTTCGTTAGCCACTGTACAAAGGGTCTCTGATCCTCCGGCCTGTTCAACGATGTGACATACAGCAATGGTTTAGTAATCCCCAGAGCTCTACGTATTGGATGAATTGCTTTGGGTTCTAGTTCGAAAAGGCGGTACTGAGATTGTTTCCAGCTGACAATGATGCCAAGATCTTCGAGGCGGGATGTGTTGTGATAGAGTTTGGGACTTGTCACATCCACTTTCTCAATCTCCTTCTTGCTTGCCCCCTCCAACATCATCTGGGCCTTGATATCTGTGGCAATCTTCTCTCTCAGTTCTGCCCCAGTCTTCAGTCCCCCCTCGAGCTGGTCCAAGATTATTCTTCGTGCTCTGACCGTTTCGATCTCTTCTCTAATGATGTCTTCGAGAGGCTTTCTGAGCATCGCCAATCACCTTATGCGGATATATTATCTAGTAATCTTGTGTACTAACCTATTATACTTATCGAATGTAATGTGGTCTACTGCCTGAAAAACGGTCAGAAAAGGCTGTCCAATATACATTAGTAAGATACTTTTCGATTCGATTCATAGCTATCAGACGAACCCTTAAATACATACTACAGAAACGATGTTGTAGCAAGGAGCTTCCCTAGTTCCGAACTGGCAAATCTGAATTTCTGTATTTGCCTAAAACAAAATAACACGAGGACCGAAAAATGGCTGAAGACGAGTTTCTTGGCGCCAAGCCGATTGTCATTGACAACGGCACTGGATTGAGCAAGAACGGATACGCCGGCGAAGATCAGCCACGAAGTGTCTGGCCGACTCTGATTGGTTATCCAAGATATGAGTCAATCATGACCGATGTTGATCACTACACACGTGACTACTACATTGGTGAAGAGGCTATCAACCTACGTGGTGTCCTGCGTCTGGTTTACCCGATCTCTCATGGAATTGTAGAAGACTGGGATGCCATCGAGAAGATATGGAGCTACACGTTCTATAACGACTTGAAGGTAGACCCAAGTGAGAACCCGGTGCTCCTCACTGAAGCACCATTCAACCCCAGAGAGAACAGAGAGCGTATGGCCTCCGTTATGTTTGACAACTTCGGAGTGCCCGCAGTGTACGTTGCCACACAGGCAGTACTCTCACTGTACGCATCTGGCCGAACAACAGGTCTGGTCATAGACTCTGGTGATGGTGTGACCCACATAGTACCTATCTATGAGGGCTTCTCGATCAATCACGCCATCCGCAGAATTGACCTGGCTGGAAGAGACATCACCGAGTACCTGCGCAGGCTGCTCAGACAGAGGGGATACTCCTTTGTCAGCGGCGCAGAGAAAGAGATTGTCAGAGACATCAAAGAGAAGCTATGTTACGTAGCTCTTGATCCCGAGAGGGAACGGACGGTCGCTGACAAGGCCGGTGTCGACAAGCCCTACATGCTCCCTGACGGTGAGGTCATCACTGTGGGTGCTGAGAGGTTCCAGGCTGCTGAGTTGTACTTCAACCCAAGCGCTATTGGTCTTGACACAATGCCACTCGATGAGCACATTGTCGAGTCAATCAAGGCATGTGATGTCGACTTGCGACGTGACCTATACGCAAACATTGTACTATCAGGCGGCTCGACCATGTTCCCAGGACTCAAGGAGAGACTCCACAAGGAGATCACCGAACTAGTCCCAGAGAACATCGAGGTTCGAATCATTGCTCCACCTGAGAGACAGTACTCTGTCTGGATTGGAGGAAGCATTCTTGGCTCACTGAAGACATTCCAGAAGATGTGGGTGTCTAAGAAAGAGTTCGAGGAAGTCGGACCAGAGGTCATACACCGCTGTATCTAGTCTATACTTTGTTTTCGAAGGTGGGCACTACGCCCCCTTCGCTCTCTTGTTTTCACCAATACTCTCATTATGTTTTGTTAACAATACTACATGGTGATTAGATGATTTCATATCCTCAATTTGAAGTGCTGAAAGCCGCTTTATCTAAAGCGGAGCTTGGTGAGAAAGGAGTGCAGATTAAGGCATTAGAGAACACGGTTTGCGAGATATCTAAAATTCAAAGATGGAAGGAATCTTACGGTCAGTTTGCAGTATATGAAAATGAAGATATCGCTCTGATTTTTAATGCAACTGATATTTTATTCGTAGATGTTTCTGGGCCAACTTTAGTGCTTCAACTTAAGATGGCAAAGATGCCTGGATATTACAAATAGTCGAAGAAGGAGTTCGAAGTTCACAGTTGTTAGGTTTTACCCCAGCCAGGCAATTGGCTAGCCTGCTTCACCCAATCGATGAGTTGAGCTTCATCAAGCTGGTCGTCCTCGTAGATGTCGAGGTAGCGCACATTCTTATCCTTGGAATCGCCGGGGGGGACAGGACTCAGTGAAGCGCCGCGGAAGAAAGCCACTTTGACGTACTTTGTGAAACAATGAAAGTTGAGGAACCAGCCCTGGCCTTCGATGCCATAGAAGGGTGAGTTCCACCTGACTGCCTTGCGTACTTCGGGGACAGCGCGTACGATGAGCGCGTCGAGACGGCGCCCGACATCACGTTTCCAGCCTGGCATGGCTGCGATGTAGGCTTGCACGGGGGCATCGCCATCACCCTTGGGGATCTGAGGGTTGCCTCCAGCGAGGAGGATTGGCTTCGCAGTGACCTGCTTGGCATCAACCTTCTTTGCGATCTTTGCCAATTTCTTGGACGTTTTGCTTATCATTGTGTTCACTCCAGCTGATTGACACAGAAATAATTTACTATAGTTAATTCTATAGCAATATTAACTATTAGCTATAGGCAGAACTCTCATACCACTACTTTGATACCAATTGGAATCGTAATCCTGAGAAGTACACCATCATCGAACTTAGCACGTATTGTGAACTTCGGTGGTATGAGTATATCTCTTAGGTTCATAGCTTTCCTTCTGGTTGGACGAGAGGTCATTCACTGCTATATCTCGTCTGTTCTTAATCTCCGAAGAGGGAGTCTTTTCCCTCTTCGCTCTCTTGTTTTTCTATTATTCTTCCTTAAGGAATTCAGATGGCTTTTTGAGGCATTTAAGACCCTCTTCGTTCACTCATGCCGCAAAACACGCAAGACCACAAGCAGATAGCTGGTAGAATTCCAAGATATACGATCATAAACAACATACTCTGAAAGGCAGCTGTACCTGGAACTATATTAAAGAACCAGCAAAACAAGATGAGAAACAATGGATAAAACACTGCCAAAACTAAGGTAGTATAATAATCCCCAGCCGCACGACACGTAAACGAGCAATAGTTGCGCCTAAAGAGACCTCCTACACAGAATCGGTCGCTGTAGGCAGTGGGTCTTCCACACCACGCACACCTCTGAGTTGTATCTCCATATCTCCCTCGCCTTGGATAGTCTGGATATTCAGAATTTCTCTCACTCATTCCAGATTCTACCCACTCAATCTTTGACTCCTATGAATCCCTTGTTCTGAATGCACTTAAATACACAATAACTCACTCAGTCTGGGGTCTGAATGGAAGAGGGAGTCTTTTGCTCTTCGCTCTCGTGTTTTCGATAATCAATCATTTGCCGATTCTGTCCTGAAAGAGTGGAAACATTGTCTGATTCTGCCTATAGGAATAAACCTCAGTATGACCTTGGTTTCTTGAGGAACTAGTAATGGTGCAACGTGACATTGAGTTTGCGGTTGGTGGGTTGTTCATCTTAGTGGCTCTATGGTCAAGAGGTGTATAGATACAAGTGAACGTCCTCACGATATTCGGTTTCTTTGGATTGGCAATTGGCACTCTTGGATTTTACATGATGGGTCATTCATTAACAAGCCGCACTTAATCCCCTTTCATATCGTGGTCTGACAGATTGCTCTATAAGTTGTGTACTCGCGAGCGTTATCCGATGTAGATTTGGCAGTTACTTCATGGATTCCGGTCATTGTGCTGGCAATCGTCTTTGCGATGATTGCCATCAGAAGGATTGGTCATAACCACATCAAGATATGGCAGGCAATGACAATCGGAGCCATAGTAGTTCTGCTGCTGGGCCAAATTTCTCCCATCGATGCACTGTACTCGATCAACATTGATGTCATGGTCTTCCTATTCGGAATGTTCGTCGTGGGTGAGGCTCTGCAGACAAGTGGATACCTCAATATACTATCATTCAAGTTGTTTCATCGCGCAAGGAATATGGATCATCTCGTTCTCTTGATACTCTTCCCAATTGGCCTGGTTTCAGCGATTCTGATGAACGACACATTAGCAATCATAGGTAC
Organism: Candidatus Thorarchaeota archaeon; assembly: GCA_003345545.1. Taxonomy (GTDB): domain Archaea; phylum Asgardarchaeota; class Thorarchaeia; order Thorarchaeales; family Thorarchaeaceae; genus SMTZ1-45. The sequence goes on along the minus strand of PRDH01000012.1, from coordinate 74,494 downwards.
ACCTGTCTTGTTGAGCATCTCCAAGAGGCAGAGTATCTCACCGAAACTTCTTCTGATGACCCTGGCGGTGGCAGTGACCACTGGAAGTGTAATGAGTCCCATAGGAAATCCTCAGAACCTTCTGATAGCAAGCTCGGGTATGATCACCCCATTCATCACTTTCCTGCAGTATCTATTCTTGCCTTCATTGGCGTCGATGGTCATTGCTTTTCTTGTTTTGAAGGTAGTCTATAGACATCAATTTGGGTCAGAGATTGTGCCTGGCAATTTCGATAGGGCTGTCCCTAATAGTACACAAGCCAGAATTGCCAAGGCATCACTAGGTCTGATTGTTGTTCTCATTGTAGTGAAGATATTCTTGGGTATTACTGCCCCTTGGATTGACATGAGGCTCTCCTATATTGCTCTCGTTGCTTCCCTACCTATTCTCTTCCTAAGTTCTGAAAGAGTGAAGATTGTCAAGAACATAGACTGGGCAACGCTGGTGTTCTTCGCTTCAATGTTTGTCCTGATGGCTAGTGTCTGGCAGAGTGGCTTCTTCCAGGAACTTCTTGTCAGTTTCAACGTGGGCATCACATCCATCCCAGCAATCATGGTAGTCGGAGTGTTGTTCAGTCAACTGATATCGAATGTGCCCCTTGTCGCATTGTATCTTCCTCTTCTCACGATTTCCGGTTCCACCATCCCTCAACTCATGGCACTGGCGGCAGGGAGCACTATAGCTGGAAACATGCTCATTCTTGGTGCTGCCAGCAATGTGATCATCATACAGAATGCTGAGAAGCAGGGTGAAACCCTGAGTTTCCTGGAATTCGCGAAGGTCGGCGTTCCACTTACTATATTGCAGACGCTTGTCTATCTGTTCTTCCTCGTCCTTATGGTATGAGTCCACATGTACAGTGCTCACTCAAGCCAAGGGTCGTCTAAGAACAAGCTCAATTGATCAGTTCGTCCAATAGAGCCAGTCACTATCTGTCTTCTCACCTTGCAACTTTCCATTTTCAAACCGCCTTCTGACGGTGCTGTATATCATCTTGTCCCTCTTCTTCGTTCTAGGGTCGGCCTCTATGAGAGCTGTCATGATGTCTTGCATCGTGCGCTTGTTGGGAAATGTGAAATAGCCACTCTTCACGAGCGCACTGACAGCCTTTGAAGCTGACCACGGATCCGGCTTCTGTGCCATCTCTGCTTCGAGTTCCGTTCTTGCCTCTTTGAAATTGGCTTCGAGTCTATCCATGGGGACACCGACGACTTCAATCTTGTCAAGATCACCAATGCCGAAACCTCGCTCTACGAATGACTGAATCACCTGTGCCTTATGGGGATTGATGCCTGCCAGATGAAGCCCGATGGCCTCCACTGCCACAGCGTCACGGCCAACAAACAGAGTGTCGGTCCTTGTTCTCGCGTCCTTCCCTTTGAACGAATACGAGTAGTACGTTGCGTCCAAGACTGCTAGGTCAACTCCTCCAATGGCCTCATAGAGAGATGTCAGGACATTGAAGAAGATCTCGCTCTTGTGGTACTGTACCTTCTTGCTGGTGGGTGGAAGACCAAAGAGGTTCTTGAGAATGCTTCCTCTATCATAAGCTCTCATGACATGTGTATCCACAAAGACACGTGGTTTGATGACTAACTTAGCAAGGTCAATGGTCACATCTTTGATTGGATTGGGAATCCTAACTGGAATCGTTTCAGTCTCCTCTGAGAGATTCACAGGAACGACCCTGTCTGAGAATAGTGACTCCCAGACCTTCAGTCTATCAGTAGCAGTTCCCTGATAGTTGTCAGTTTCGACAAGATACTTCTTTGGTGAACGTGCGAACGCTCTGATGATTCCTTCAACTGTTTCCACTGTCGAATACGATCCGATTACAGGGGAGAATACCCCAACCTTGATAGCAACCTCGCGCTCCGGAACATCAATATCCTCAATTCCACCAATTAGATTACAGGCTTCTTTGACGGCATCACGCTTATGCTCTCTGAGATTGACTGCTGCGACTACGGCATTCAAACTGCGCACCACTTCTTGATGACGTACCCCAGGGCTCCTCCTGATATTCCCTCTACTCGAATACTCCGAGCTACGCGAAGCCTATGGTGACTCTTGTTTCTGGAGCTGCGCGATCTTTTCCCGAACCTTATTGAGCTCCCCAACGCGCTTCTTGACTGCTCCCTCTGCCTTTTCGATTCGCTTCTGGATGTTCTTGATTCGGTCGTCCAGTGCAGAGAGTTCTCGTTTTCTTCGATTTTCTACCTTATCGAACTCCTCTTTTGCATCATCCAACTCTTGTTTTGCTAGTCGCATCTTGTCATTGATGCTTTCATAGTGCAGCCTCTTGACCTCTGCCTTGTTCTGGCTCTCTCGTACACTCGCATCAAGCTGTGAACTGATAGCAGTCTGATCTGCCAAGACTTGCTGCTTCTCTCTATGGAGGCTTGTTAGCTCAGTTATGCCATCCTTGATCTTGCTGTCCAGAAGGTCCTCAGGTTGCGTAATGCATGCTCTTATCGTATCCATCTCAGGAATTGGCGCATCGCGAGCCTTGCTGAGGGAGGATATTGTAGCTGGTTCAGCACTCAGTGCATTGGACGCCGCTCGGAGGGGTGGTCTTCCTTGTGGATGTTGCTGCATCAGGGTGGACTGTCTATCTTGGGAAAAAGCAGTATCGCTGGGTGCGCTTGTCATTCTCGGTGGTTCTGACTTGGCAAATGAGGGGCTCACTGATGTAGTTGCAGGTTGGACTCTTGCCTGCTCTATGGGTGTCCCAACAGGATTTGCTTTGCTTGGCATTGGTCGAGTTGGCTCTCTCGGTGTTTGCAGTGGTCTTTGCATAGACTGACTTGGTGTTGTTTCGGCTGGTCGCTGGGGTGTTTGAGGCTGAGTGGCAACTTCATGCATGAGTTCTCGAACATCGCTTGCCCTGAGCATTCTGGTCTCGACAATGTCCCCTCCTTCCTCTTTGATGCCGATTTGCTCTGCTCTCGCAAACGCCTCTCTTGCTTTCTCCATCTCGGATTTGCCTTTGCTAGACGATGTCGTTCTCAGTCTATCCTTGGATACTTCGCTGGGCCTCACCCATTTATCATCAGTCGTGACCTTCAGAGTGTCAGGAGATTGCCTGACGGGCTTCACTGGTTCCGCTCGCGGCTTTACTACTTCAACACTCTCCAGCCTATCGGTCGGCCGTGTGGGCGTCTTCGTCGATTCATCCACTCTTGAGGAGAGGAGAGACTTGCCGCAGCGCACGCAGTATTTCCTAGTAGGAAGGTTAGCCTTTCCGCAACTTGCACAGGTTCTCACAGTACTTCAGCCCCTGTTCTGCACAAGTGTTACTATCTGTAACAAATGCAGTAAAGGTTTTCCAAGGGCATGTTTTTGCTTGACAGAAGACTAATCAGCATCTGTGTACACTACTACGGAGCTGTGCCAGAGATGAATTCCTACGAGAAACTAGCCGCAACGCTAGACAAAATCCCTAATGGATTTCCAGCTGTTGAAGACGGAACCCATCTGAAAATACTTGAGTGGATCTTTACCCCTGAGGAGGCAGAACTTGCTAGTAAACTGAAACTTCGAGGCGAAACTCTAGACGAGATAGCAGGTCGTCTGAGGATTCCAAAGAAGAAACTCAATCAGCTTCTTACCACTATGCTGTCTAAGGGCCAAATCAGTTCATGGATATCGAAGAGCGCGGGGAGCAGAAAGTATGGACTGCTCCCCTTTGCAGTTGGAATCTACGAAGAACAACTGAATCGTATGGACAAGGAGTTCGCGCAACTGCTGGAGCAGTACTTTAAACACGGATTCAAGAAAATCTCTGCAATAGAGCCTGTCATCTTCAAGGTCATTCCTGTCAATCAGAGCATCAGAGGCGAGCTCGAGATTTATCCCTACGAGCAGGCAGAGCAGCTTCTTGAGAATGCTGCCTCGTGGGGGATTCGAGAATGCATCTGCAAGAAGCAGAAATCACTTCTTGGACAGCCTTGTTCCTATCCGACGACTGTCTGCATGGCCTTTGTCCCGAACAGAGAACACGCATTTGATGATGATGAGCTTACAAAGCCAGTCACGAAAGAGGAGTCACTGAGACTTCTGAAGCAGGCAGAGGAAGCAGGTCTTATCCACTGTTCATACAACACACAGACAGGTCATTACTACATCTGTAACTGCTGTACATGCTGTTGTGCTGTTCTCAGGGGTGTCAACACACTCAGCAATCCTCGTGAGTACATCAAGACCGACTTCGTAATCTCGGTGAATGCAGACCTATGCACTGGATGCGGAACATGCATAGATAGATGTCAGTTCCGTGCTCTCAGCGTCCCTGAAGACGTATGTGTTCCCAATACAACAAGATGTATTGGATGTGGGGTCTGTGCCATGGTGTGCCCCGAATCTGCACTAGAGCTCATCAGAAAGGAACCTGCAGAGAAGCCACCCCCGCCCGAGAATCCAATGGACTGGATGACTCAGCGTGCAGTCTTTCGCAAGGTAGATCCCTCAGACGTGCTCTAGTCGAAAAAGGTATGACTACTCTTAAGAAGAAGCGACAGGAAAGAATCTATGGAGTTGCTCATGACAGTCGACACGAACTCTGGCAAAAAGAAGAGTAAGTCAGAGAAGGTACGATCAACTCCCTATATTCCACATCTTGCCGAGTTCTACTTTGAACCGACCTTTGATTGGACATACCAGGAGGCAAAGCAGCTCTTTGCCAATAAGACGCATGTGCTTAAGGAGTTTGAACAGGACACTGTGTTGTTCATGGAATGCATGGAGGGCATGAAACAACTACCGGAGTCATCAGTTGACCTGGTTATTGCTGACCCTCCTTTTGGAATAGATTTCGATGGGAAGAGCAGTGTCTATAATCGTAATGAGTCCCTCGTGGTTGGTGGCTACACAGAGGCTCAGGGGTCCTATGACGAGTTCACGAAACAGTGGATGAGTCAACTTCCTCGAATAATGAGGAATGACGCCTCCGCCTACGTATTCAGTGGGTGGACGAATCTTGGAGCTATTCTGGCTGGAGCAGAAGAGGCTGGTCTCGAAACATTGAACCATCTGATTTGGCATTATCCCTTTGGGGTCTATACAAAACGAAGGTTCGTGACAAGTCACTATCATATTGTGCTGCTCGTCAAAGATACAGGTGCGCACTTCTTCAACAAGATAGAAAACTATCCCGAGGACGTATGGATTGTGAACCGCAAGTACAGAGCTGGACTTGCAAAGAATGGCACTAAGCTTCCACTCGATGTCGTTGCTCGCTGTATCGACTTCTCCTCAAGACCTGGCGACCTAGTATTAGATCCCTTCATGGGAAATGGTACAACTGCGGTCGCAGCAAAGTCAGCATTTCGGCACTTTGTGGGATTTGAAATCAATAAGAGACTGAAACCGCTTCTTGGGCGTGAGATAGGTTCAGTGAAACCTGGCCAATCATACAGAACCTACAGAGAACGTCTACCAACACTTGAGGAACTGGCCGTACTTCATCCGCGTGCTTATCAAGAATATCAACACAGAGCGGGAAAGAAACACTAACTCATGCGACTACAGGATGTGACTGACAAATGGACCCTGAAGATATGCTTGCTGAACATGGTTCTGCCTTTGATAGGCTTGCAGATGTTTCCAGTTCAAGCGACATCTTCAGTAGACAATTTGGGACGGAGCTTGCCAAGTGGGAGTTTGCATTCCTCCAGAGATTCAGTGAACGCCTCAGAGGTCAAAGGTTCCTGTATCGTGGATTTGTACGGCACACCCGTGACACATCATTGATTCTCTTGACCCCCAGTCCTTGGTTGCTTGAGGGTGAATTTGTGTTCTTTGAGCGAGGCCAGAATATGCCTGATGATGGTGCCTATGTGGAAGTGACGGGCAAGAGAGTGGCAGCTCCATCTGTTCTCCAGCATTCACAGACTGTGCTTCGCGCTATAACCGCAGAATCGTGTCAAGAACTCTCGATAGACATCTCCTCCCAGATTGCGCCTCCATTGAGTCTCGCTGAGCTCTCGAGGATGCTGTTCGAGCGAGTAGGGATGGCTGAGGCAAGCAAGCGCGTCTTTGCCAGACTCTTTGTTTCCAGCCCCCCCTATCAGACGGCTGTTGGAGGCCTGACTACAGGTATTCAGGCAATTGCCTCCACGGCTGAAGTGCATAGATTCCTGTCATTCATAAGACGAGTTCTCCCGCCAACCATGAGGAACAGGAAGATCTCTGTGCAGGATGTACGTGGAATCAGGGTTCCTACACCACGAATGTTCAGGATTGATATTGGTTCACTACCGAAATCAAGACTGGAGCGGATTTGCGTTGAGCGTAGAGACCCGTCTGGCTTCAGAGAGGTCTCAGTTGGCACGATGACGGAACCAGAGACCGCTGCATTACCAGATATCCCTCTCGCGCTTGCGTCCGAGGACTTCTGGATTGAGACGGGAAACCCCGCAGAACTTCAATTGCCAATCTTGAAGTCAGCAATTACCTATCAGCTATTGACTCCAGTGGTATCTCAGCGTAGTATTGACACCGGCACAAAGCATGTATTGTCAAGGCTAGAGGCACTCCAAGAGAGTTTCGGGCTAGGAGAGAGTGCCCTAGCTCGAGGGAAGGTGCTTGATGCCGATTCGCTAGGCAGACCGATGAGCGCACTGAAAATCGCGCGTTCAACGGCACGGGCATCCTGGAGTGACAAAGTCACTGCAAGTGAGATCAAGCAGTCTTGGGACAGGGTTGTCGAACCAGCACTGAAGGAGTTCATAGAAATAGCTGAGGTCAAGAGGAAATCAGAAGAGGACTGGGGAAAAGGTAGTCGCATTGATAAATTCAATACAAAGGTCCTGAAAGCCATTCGGCAGCTGGATGCCGGGAAACAGGGCGATCTTGGTCCGACCTTAGATGAGATTGCTCAAGAAGCAGGTGTTGAGCGCTACGTTGCTGCAGAGAACCTGACGCGGATGAAGGATAGCGGCGTGCTCTATGAACCGCGACCAGGTCACTACAGACTTGTGTGATTCTATGGAAATGCCTTGTGGAACTCCTGTGGTTCCTCTCCCTCTTCGACTATCTCAATCTCTTGCACACCAACGCGTTCAGCATCGTATCTTCGTGCAAGAATATTGCCATCGAATTTCTCTCTGGCTGAAGCGTTCTTACCTCGCCAGACCCAGATGCTATCCCATGCGTCGAGAATAAAGACATCCTCGGACTTGAGAGAACTCTTGTTCAGGGGAACCTCGGCGAAGAATGTTTCAGCTCCACTGTGATGCACCTTCCAGAGTTTGTGCTCATGGGTCTTGAGTTGGACTTTCCTCAGGATTCCCTCGGTGTCTTGGTCAGTGAGTTGAAATCTGTCAAAGAGAGCCTTGAATTCTGGCGGTTCATGACCTCCTTCGATACGGTCTATGTCTGCCTTTCCTTTTCGGTCTGTGTCGCGCATCACTGCAGTTGCTGCGGTCAGGAATTTCTCGTCAGCAGTTGACTTCGGCCCTATCCATAGGTAGATTTTCGATCCTGCATCCACAAGGTAGCAGTCTCCTCTTCCGAATGTACCAGGATTTGGTATCTTAACAAGCCGACCCTTCTGAATGTGGAAAACTGTTATAGGTTTCATGAAATCACATGCCCATTATTCATTACTAAAACTATCGTGTTGGTTCTCTTTGTTTTCCCTGCTATCTGCGATAGCAATCTCTAATTGCAGTACCCTGTTGATACATACTCTTCTTATTGGTCGAATGCACACCGGAATCCAGCAATATGCCAGAACTTCCAGAGCTTCAAGTGATAAGTGAACGTTTGACAGACCTGTTGAGGGGTCATAGTCTAACCAAGGTTTCAGTTCATAATCACATTGTTGTACATGGACGTACTGTCGAAGACTTTTCCAGCACGGCAATTGGTGAAACGTTCGAGAGGGTTGAGGCTGATGGGAAATTCCTGATTCTCATGCTCAATCAACATGATATAGTCATCAATCCCATGCTAACCGGACGATTCCGAGTCTTTGAGAGATACAAAAAGCCCACGAGCATAGATATGGTTTCAATTCAAACTGACGGCCCTGCGCTTTGGTACTCTGATACTAAAAAGATGGGACGAGTATATCTCGTTCCTAAGGGCGATTATTCAATTGTGGCTGGCTTTGCTAATCGTGGTCCATCAGCCCTCGACCCCACTCTGACGGTTGAGGCGTTCATGCAACGTCTGAAATTTCATAATGGCCAGATAAAGAACGTACTGCGCAATCAACGATTCGTGAAAGGTATCGGAAACGCCTATGCTGATGAGATACTACTGTATGCAGGAATCCTACCGTTCAGGAAACGGTCCTCTTTGAGCCATCAGGAAACAGAGCAGCTCTATCAATCTGTAAGGAACGTTCTGACTCGCATACGAGAAATCCTCGCAGAGAGGTCACTTGATGAGATATCAAAGGAGAAACGAGACTTTCTGATGATTCACAACAAGGGCGGCGGAATCTGTCCCCTCTGTGGCGGACGAGTTTCTGAGGTGCATGCAAATCGTTTCAAGACGAACTATTGCCAGAGCTGCCAGAAATAACCGCGTGTCATAATACTAATCAGGTAGCATGTATGTAAATTCTAGCAATAAGCGGGAGACAAATAGAGATGGACAAGTGGGAAGAGGCTTTTCTTCGAGAACTGGTCGAGCTCGATACCAATAGCGATGAAAAGAAGAACTACCAGCAATGCGCTGATGTGGTCAAACGGTATTGCGAGGAGGCTGGGCTCAAGGTAGAAGTCTTCGACTCCAAACATGATGGTATCGCCCAACCGAACATTGTTGCTACGATGGATGCTGGTGCCAAGACCACAGTACTTCTCTGCACGCACTATGATGTAGTACCTCCCGGGGACATTGAGGACTGGAAATACCCTCCATTCAAGCTTACAGTGAAGGGCGGCAAGGCCTACGGTCGCGGCGTGAGTGATAACAAGGGGAACATTGTTGTTTCTGTGAGCGCCGCTAAAGTGCTCATTAAGAAGGGCAAAGCCAAAGTCAACTACAAGATCCTGATCAGTCCCAATGAAGAGATTGGTGGAGAGTGGGGCATTGATTACCTCATGAACGGTCCTCCAAAGATTCGTGGTGATTTTGGAATCGTCGTTGACTCTGGACCAGAGTATGTGAGCATTGGTGCAAGCGGAGTCATCGCTGGTACGATTACTGTCCATGGAACTCAGGGACATGCGGGGTATCCCTTCAAATTTGCCAATGCGATTCATCTCTCAGTGCCATTGATGCAGGTCATGTTGGACTATGCTGATCTGAGACGAAAAGTGGAATCAGAGTTCCCTGCTCCTCCTGGTAGTCCGTACAGGACGCTCTGGGGTAGATTCTCGATGACCGTCTATAAGGCTGGGAGCAAGACTAACATCATTCCCGGAAAGGCTGAAATCTCCTTTGACTGCAGAACCATCCCTGAGGAAGATGTCGAGGATGTTGTCAAAGACATCACTGACTTCTTTGAAAAGGCTAAGGAGGAAACATGTGTGGATGCGACCCTCGAGTTCAAGAGCAAGCATGCTGGCTGGGGGTCGGATCGGGAGAACAGGTTCATCAAGAGATTCCATTCAAGCGTTAAACAAGTGGTCGACCCTGATATTACAACTTCTGCAGACCTAGGCGGAAATGATGGTCACTACTTCATCTCACATGGTATTCCTACAGCCTGCTTTGGCACATTGAGGGATGACAACAATTATCACGGAATTGATGAGTTCATGCACCTTACTGACTTTGAAACCGTGAAGAAAGTACTAATCCATTTTGCGGAGACTTGTGAATAGATGGGCGACATACATGATCTTGAGATAGGCGCTCCAGGCCCCTTCCTTCCTCCTTGGGAGAACGCTCTGAAGAATGCCAAGACGATTGACTCCTTGGGATATGACAGCATGGCATTCCCTGACCACTTTGCTGGTTTTATCCCTGAGAGTATCTGGACTTCTGATGTAACTCCTCTAGCGTTTCTTCAGCAGTCACCCCACACATACTACGAATTGGCCACCATCATGGGTGCCTGTGCAGCTGTGACTGAGAGAGTCAAGTTGGTTTCCTCTGTCACTGAGCCCATCAGAAGGCATCCTGCCCTCATCGCACAGACGTTTCTGACGCTGGACCATATCAGTGGTGGAAGGGCAATCCTTGGCATTGGTGCCGGAGAGATTGAGAACACTGAACCCTACGGGCTCACCTATAGTGGGCAATTTGGAAGACTGAGAGAGGCTCTACGCATCATTCGGATGATTTGGGATACACATGCTCCCTTTGATTTTGAAGGCAAATACTGGAAGCTAAAGGATGCTGTGATATCACTACGCCCGTCTGTTGAGGGACGGCCTCCGCCAATCTGGATTGCTGCTCACGGTCCGAAGATGCTTGAGCTCGCTGCCGAGTATGGTGACGGTTGGCTCCCAACTATTCTACAACCAAAGGACTATGGAGAGCGACTCAGGACAATACAGGCCCATCGTAAGAAGAAGGACAGAACAGGTGTATTCACACCAGCGTTGTGGAACTGGTGTATCCTTGATAATGAACCCTCTGAATGTGAGCGGATGCTGAATACCCCCTTAGCCAAGGCATTTGCGCTCTTACTGCCCGCGAGTGAGTGGAAGAAACTGGGATATGATCACCCCTTCGGTAAGGAGTTCCACTCTCTCACAGATTATATTCCGATGCGCTACAATAGAGAAACAACTCTGAAAGCTATGGATGCCGTCCCACAGAGCGTCTTGGAGAACTTCTACATGACAGGTGATGCTGAATCTATGATCAAGAGACTCGAAGACTATGCGGCACAGGGTCTGAAGCATATGATCCTCTGGAATGCCTCTGGTATGTTTGACCTCTCCAAGACCAAATCCTCCTACGGCGTGATGAAGGAGATTCTCTCGTATGTCAAAGGATAGAATTGTCCTAGTCACACAAAACAAGCACAAGCTTGCAGAACTAAAACCCCTGTTTGCTGAGTATAAGGTTCGTTTTGATACCACTGACCTTGAGAAACTTGAGATACGATCCCAGGATGTCGAGCAGATTGCACTGGCAGCAGCGAGGCATGCTCATGAGAGTCTGAACCGTCCTGTCGTTGTTGATGACACAGGTTTCTTTGTAGCATCACTCAGTGATTTTCCGGGTTCCTACGCTGCATATGTCTTACAGACTATTGGTTACCGCGGGATCCTCAAACTCTTGGAAGGGGTTCAAGACCGCTCCGCTAGATTCGCGACTGCTGTTGCGTTCTGTGATGAAGATACTCTGAGATCATTTGTCGGCCAGATGCCCGGAACGATCAGCCAGAGCCCCTCTGGAGAGGGTGGATTTGGCTATGATCCAATTTTCGTTCCGAGTGGCTTCTCTTGTACATATGCTCAGCTATCACTCTCTGAAAAAGTTCGTATCTCACATCGCACTAAGGCATTCAGAGCATTCTTGGATTGGAAAACAAGTGCACCTGAGAATCCTTAAGTTGGAATACAATGAACTCAACCTCGGTGTTAATGATGTCCGCAAGTGAGGCGACCCTGAAGGCTCTCAAGCAGCTTGGACTCACTGAATACGAGACTCAAGCCTACTTAGCTCTAGTAGGAGGTGGCCAGATGGCCGCATCAGATATCTCTGCGAAGTCTAAGGTGCCATTCTCGCGGATTTACGATGTCCTTGGCCGGTTGGAGGAGAAGCAGTTCGTCCAAGTTCGCAAGGGCAGACCCACATCATATGTTGCCAAGGCTCCCACGGAGGTCATGCGTCTCATCCGGCTCGAGTGGGAGGAAAGGCTGAAAGAGTCTAGCAAAGTTGTCGTTGAGGAGCTCCAGCCATTATTTGAGCAAGAGCAACATGCAACGACACGCGATGTCTGGGTTGTTCATGGTCGTGCGTCGATTCTTGCAAAGGCCATGGAGATGCTCGACTCAGCAAAAGAAGAAGTGCTTCTCTCACTGCCATCTTTTGACCTCTCTGCAGAAGATGTGGATGTTATCGTTGAGAGAGTTCTTGGAGTCAAAGCGAGAGTTCGAATCTTGACATCTTCTATCACGGACACTCTCAAAGACCAAATTCCCAGAAAGTTTGAGGTGAGAACTAGAGAACGTGTTTTTGGGGCAGGCCTTGTAGTTGATCAACGAAACACCCTGATCATGCTGCCCGGTGGAGAAGATAGCAACGAGTTTCTCGGGATATATAGCAGTCACGCAATCTTCGCAGCCATGTCGTCAAGCTATTTTGAGTCTCTGTGGAAAGACTCCAGGCCGATTTAGGAGCTTATATTCTCAGCTCCAGACAATCTACCATCAGTAACACTCGCTTTGAACTATTCAGGTGGTAGTAGTGATGACGCAGTCCGATTCAGATGACCGTGTTCAGGAAGACGACTTGATGCCAGATGATGAAGCTGCCCTCAAACTTGACAGGAAACTGTCGCCAAGCGCTAGAGCCATTCTGAGATTCATACAGGTCAGCGAGACTGGCGGCAAGATAGAGGTATTCAGCGAAGATGCAGACACTGCACATCTACGTAAGATTGTCAAATCATACAGAGGGCATCTCTATCCATTGCTCATGAAGCGGCTAAGGCAAGTCCTCAGACTTGGCGGTGTGGAGATTATCACACAGAGGGATATTATGTCGCTAATCGATAAGTTGTGGGCTGACAACATCTCAACGCTCACAAAGACAGAACTGCCCTTTCTTGAAGCAGTACTGAAGTTTCCTGGAGATTCACTGAAGAGCCTCTCTGAGAGAGCCGGATTTAGCTACCCTCAGGCACGTCGAGCTCAAAAGCGGCTCAGCGAAAGTGGAGCTCTTAAGATTGGAGGCATGCTGAATACAGACCAGCTCGGCTTAGAACGCATTCTCATAGTCCTTGAAAATCCTTCTCTCGTCTTGTCGGGTCCGTACTGCCAAAAAGAGCTCTTTGTCGATGGCTACTCTCCGTTGGTTCTGATTGTTGCCATAGTTCCATACATTAAGCGGAAGGACCTCATGGATACCGTCAGGAGTCTGAGGAACTCAACAACGAATGCATCAGTCTATAGTCTTTCGACAGGTCATCCCAGTTTCAGTGGCCTCTATTCTGACCCGCAGAAGGGATGGACTCTTGACCTCCTACATTTCCGACTTATGCTACGAAAGGGTGGCGATCCTATTACTCTGGCTGATATTCCAGTTCCTTCTACCACGGAAAACACTCGCTTCACATATGGGGACACTCAAGTGATGGATGCATTGATTGAGAGCTTGGATGACACCGCGAACGATATTGCCAAGAAAACAGGGTTGTCTCTATCCACCGTCTTCCGGAAACGAGCTAGCCTTCTTGCGAAGGGCACCGTCATCTCTCGGGCACGGGTCAATATATCACAATTGAGTGACCGTATAGTTGTCATGTGTAGCCCTGAGGTGGGAGGCAATCTCACTCCGGGCTGGCAGAATCTGCCCCTGACATATATAAGCCGAATCTCCAATCTCGAGGACAACTCCGATGAGAAGGTGTTACTGATATCCGCCCTTCCAGCAGGTTCAGGTACATCTGTACTTAGTGTGCTCAACGATGAAACCTCGAAGGTGGACGACTACTCTGCGTGGACTGTTGCTGCAGGAATGGGTGGGGTCACCAAGGTTTCAAGTATGTATGACCGCCGCCAAAACACTTGGGCATATGATGTTTCTCGGCATTTTGATGCAGTCACCTACAGCGTTTTGAGGAAGGAAGCATCTCCCTACAACATTCCCCTTGACCTCGCATAGAGGCATCTACGCGGCAAAACCCATATCTTGTGCGACATTGTAGGACCAGAGTGAATTATCAATGCTAGACATCATATTCCTAGGTACAGGTGGATCAATGCCTACTGAGGGTCGTAACCTCCCTGCTATTGCAATTCGTTACCTAGGATGGATCTTCCTCTTTGACTGCGGTGAAGATATACAGCGCCAGATCGAAAAGGCCGGGCTGGGCTTGAACAAGAACATGGCGATCTTCATCACTCATATGCACGCAGATCACATTCTTGGACTTCCCGGACTCCTATTGAGATTCTCGCTCCTAGGAAGAGGGAGACCCCTGAACATCTACGGTCCGAGGGAAATAATCGAGTATGTCAAGGTCAATCAAGCCACAATCAATCTTGGGACTACCTTTGAAACCGTTGTCCATGCAATTGGGCCCGGAATCGTGTTTCAGGAGGGACCTATCACAATTCGTGCATTTGAAGTCGACCATCGAGGGCCTGCGTTTGGCTATGAAATTCTATTTCAAAATCCAACGGGAGAGTTCATGCCAGAGAAGGCCGAGGACCTAGGAGTTCCAAAGGGGCCTCTTTGGAGTCTCCTTGCAAAAGGGAACCAGGTATCCCTTGAGGATGGTAGGATTATCCAACCTGAAAACGTCACAGGACCACGCCCAAGGTCTCTGAAGATAGTCTACTCTGGAGACACTCGTCCATGTCAGCTACTACGAAGTGCATCACAGGACGCTGACATTCTCATCTCGGAAGCCATGTACACCGCAGAACACACAGACCTTGCTGAGGAGCGAGGTCACTCAACAGCTGAGGCCATCGCCAAGATAGCCTCTGAAGTTGGTGTTAGATTGCTCATCCTCACCCACTATAGTCCAAGGTACTATGATGGCGAGGCTATCCTGAATGAGGGACGAGCACACTTTCCCAATACCATTCTAGCCCGAGACCTGCTCACAGTCACCTTGGACAAGGATGGGAGCCACACCATCATACAGCCCGGGACTGCCCAGACTGCTGGAGACCCAGCCTAATCGTCTTGAGGGGGTATCGTAGGAGCATTCTCTTGCGAATCTGACGCAACAAATCTGACTGCGACTTGGCTCTTGCCAACAGATCTGTCAAGGACTCTCTCATTACGGAGTCCTCGTCAACAATCGCACAGATGAGTTCGATATTCTTGTTTGACCTGTAGAGAATTCTCGCAAGCCATCTCAGTTCCTTCAGCTCTCTAAGTAGTCCCTGTCCTAGTCTATGCTCATACTCGACAATTCGGGCAGCGGACCTGTTCCTGACCGCCTCAAATGCAACATCAGCAGCTATTGTTCCAGACTCGATAGCATATGAGATTCCCTCTCCTGATACGGGCGATACAAGCCCGGCCGCGTCACCAATCAACATCGAACGTCTTGCAACATAGCTTCCGATTATTCCACCAAATGGCACTCGAGCCGATGTCTTCGCTGTGACCTTGAGGTCCAACCCCTTTGTCCTGTTGACATGCGAAATCAACACCTCCCATTTGTCACGAAGGTTTCGAGCCCGGTCCATCCTGCATCCTATACCGATATCGAGGGTATCGCGTTTAGGGAAGCACCATCCATATCCCCACTCAATAAGCCCATAGTAGAAATCGAGAGCAGTCCGACCATGCCCTTCCTCCGGGGTGCACATTCTATTGATCTCTGATGGGTCGACTTCAACTTCAGCCTTAATGCATACAGCGACGGAATCCGGATCCCACCTGCTTCTAATCCTCAGTTCCCTGCCTACAATGCCATTGACTCCGTCAGCCCCGACCAGTAGATGCGCCCTATAGGAGTCACCAGCACAGAGCGCACGGATTCCTTTCCGAAGCTGTTCGATTGCCACGACCTTGGTTCCTTGAACAATCTCCGCTCCTGCCTCGTGAGCCTTCTTGAGCAGGAAGTCGTCGAATGTACTTCTCTGTACGAGGTATCCTCTGAGTCCATCACGAGTCAAGAGCGTGCGTCTTCCTGCCGGCGTATGAACAAGTGCAGCATGAAACTCCCTCTCAAAGAGATGTGAAACATCGAAGTCAAGCAAGTGCACGGCCTTCGGACTCAGGACACCGCCGCACGTCTTCTCCCGTGGATGGATTGCTTTCTCAATAAGGACTACATCCAGCCCCTTCTGCGCGGCTCTTCTAGCACAGGTTGCCCCTGCTGGTCCTCCACCTATGACTAGAAGGTCGTGCACTCTTGGTCATCTACCTAGTGAACTATATCACAATATGAATAAATCTGCTAGTGTGACTCTAGGTTGGAGGATGCATCATGACCACTGAAGAAACAGCAAAAATCTGTCTGATGACCACAGGCGGCACAATCTCAAGTATCTATGACGAGCGAACACAGGCTCTTCGTCCAGGTCTTGCAGTAGATGAGCTGCTTGAGAGACTACCCAAAGGCCTGCGCAATATTGAAGTCATCAAGAGAGAGCTTTTTCAACTTGACTCTGCAAATGCACAGCCCCACCATTGGCAGACACTTGCTGGTGCTATCAAGCAAGTGAGTGAGGAGATCAAGGATCTCCGCGGCATTGTTGTTTCTCATGGAACCGACACGATGACCTACTCCTCTGCCGCCGTCAGTTTCATGATTCAGAACTTTGGAAAACCTATAGTCTTTACTGGCGCTCAGATACCTGCCAGTATACCTTGGAGCGACGGTCCAAGGAATCTCTTGGATGCAATGCGAGTCGCCGCTTTCGGTGATCTTGGCGAAACTGTCATTGTATTCAATGGTGAGATACATCGTGCTACCAGAGCAAAGAAGGTTCGGGTGAATTCTTACGATGCCTTCGACTCCATGGACCCATCACCAACTGGCATTCTAGCGAGGGATATTGTACTCTACGAGGGCCGCATTAGGCGTAACATGAGTCTTATTCCTCGCTTTGACACACGACTCGATGATCGAGTCTTCTTGTTGAAAGTGTTCCCTGGGCTTCCCCCGCAGGCGCTTGCCAAGATAATCGATATGGGTTATCACGGGATTGTGATTGAGGGCTTTGGATCGGGCAACATTCCCACTGACGAGAATGCTCTAACAGGTGGAATCCTACAGGCAATGGATCAAGGTTGCTTTGTAGTAGTCAGTTCACAATGTGCCTTTGGGCAAGCTGACCTGTCAGTCTATGAGGTCGGCCACGCTGCCATGGATGTTGGTGCCATGAGCGCCTATGATATGACCTCTGAAGCTGCGCTAGTGAAACTCGCATGGGTACTAGGCCATACTCGTGAGCCTGATAGAGTCCGGGACATGATGGGAATTAGCTACGTAGGTGAGATGTCCTACTCCGGTACTCCGGGCCAATTGCACGCCCCTTGAGAGAACGGATTCCTGTGTGCAGGCTCGAACATAGGCGCAGGGAAAAGATGAAAAGGACTGCAGAATCTACAGGCTGCAAGCCCGGATAGCCTAGTGGCTATGGCGGCAGCCTGGAGCTGATAGCGTATTTATTACAGCCCGACAGGCAGCTGCTCTCCCTTTGGGAGGCATGAGTTCGAGTCTCATTCCGGGCGCCATTCTCTTCCATCAAGTGCAGAAGTAGAGGAAGTGTGCTTAGCTGTGCTGAGCGTGAAAAACCTCTCAATCCAGAAGCTTTCACTGTCTAGGTTATGTTGAGTGCCCCATCAACTCAACTAAGTGATGTCTTCACTGAAGCCGTAATTCGCGCAGAATCCTGAAGCATTGGCAGTCGGGCAGGACTAGTTTGGAACGAAAGACCTTCGGAGTTTCATCCTGTTGAACTGCATGTATATGACTGTGACAACAGCCGCACATATTGCGGCACCTAGAGGCAAAGCCCATGGGAGTATCGACATCCACCAACTGTTTTGAACAGTGAGATACAAGGCTCCTATGGACTCGTTCGCCAAATTCGAACACCCAACCGCCTTCCATGTTGCGTCAATCGCTAGCCTGTGGTTTCCATTCGTGAACAGATATGTGTTTATGTCCAATCGCCAGTAAGTGTCGTTCACGGCCCGAGCCTCCAAGACGGATTCAAGCAATGCTTGCCCCTCTATATCGGCCTGTTTGGTCAGGTATCCCGTCACAGATTCAAGGTTGCATCGATAGCCGCTCCGGAGAATATCTGTCGTCACGTTGAAACTGATGTCACAGTAGACCAAACCAGAAAGCGCTCCGGAAATTGGCCCTCCATACTTTTCATACATTGCTATTGTAGATTCTACAAAGTCGTCTGGCGAAACTAACGGTTCGGGGTACTTCCATTGACCGATTTCTCCGGCGAGACCAAACCTTATAGAAGCGGCAAGGAACACTTTGAGGAATGAATCAGAGAGAATCACATCGCTTGCCATTATCCCCGAATGTATGACCATT
This sequence comes from Candidatus Thorarchaeota archaeon, assembly GCA_003345545.1. Classification (GTDB taxonomy): domain Archaea; phylum Asgardarchaeota; class Thorarchaeia; order Thorarchaeales; family Thorarchaeaceae; genus SMTZ1-45. The sequence goes on along the minus strand of PRDH01000012.1, from coordinate 56,345 downwards.
CCATTTCCGTATCTGTGCATATAAGCTACTACAGGATTGTCAGGGCTTTCACTGGGGTCGATAAAATTCCAGTAACCGATAATGTCTGTCGCTGTCCGGTTTTGTAGAGAGTTCTCTTCATGGCCGGGGTAAGTCGTCGATATGTTCTCACCCAACGTAGTTTTGATGAAGTTGCTGAGAACATTTGTTGTGTTTACTCTGATGCCATTATAGTGTGTGCCGATCCAATATTTCCAGAAGTTGCTACCAACCCAATTCCTATTGTCTTCGTACCACCTGTGGTAGGCGGACTTCCAAGCATGGGTTCCGTTGAATTCCCACCCGTGTCCCTTGGTTAGGCTTAGATAGCCGTTGGAATATGCAACTTCGGCGAGGAAGTTGCAGGCATCCAGTATGATCAGTGTGCCTCCTGACGCCACGAATTGCTTATAGTAGAGGTACTCCCTCTCTGTGACATACTCGGTAAACCCGAGTATCAGGACATCATACGACCTCACACCATCGTGAAAGAGCGCACCACCGTCCACGTCGATTTCGTTGATGAGCGTCACAGTCTCTCCGAGAATCAGGTGCAGAGAGCGAGCTGTGTCACTCTCAAACCATGTACTGAGTCGCCTGCTCCACCCCCAGTCATCAACCACTGTTCTGTTCAAGAGTCCGAGGTTAGTTGTAACATACTCCCCTGGAGGTACCGAGTCGTACGTATAGTAGAATTGATAGAAAGCGGCTGAGTAGGCAGTCGCAGAAAAAATGGGCTTGACTAGAGCTATTCTGTTTTCGGTGGAGGTAAGGGCAACTCTGCTATGCGTGGTTGCATCTGTCAAGTCGTTCGCGCCATATGCACCAGTAGGCGCCTCAGCGGAACCAAGTAACACGACAAGCACTACAAGAAGAGTAAGCCATCCGAGTCTAGAATGGCCTCTGCCACCTTGTCCCTGAGCTTCAGTCATACGACAACGCCGCCCTTCGAACGCTATTTCAAGACCCTCACACGCTCAAAAGGATACCGACTCGCAGCACGATATTGTGTTTCAAACCAGTATCACCGTATTTCATGGCCTAGATCTTGCTAAGAACTCAGTCTGTTCCTCACTGAGTTCAGCCTCGTCAGAGAGCCATATGAAGACACCACGCAAAAGAGAAAATGGCGTCTTCTATTGCAGGGAATGAATAATAGTCGTCAGACTAATACCGGGTTTCTCCTTGGCCTGCTGACATAGATGGGAAAGAAGGTCTGTGAGCGAGAAGATTGTTGCGTCATCAGAATATGCTCTAAGAGTGCGAGTACTCACTGCGCTCTCATCTGTATTGTCAATACTTGCTCTCATATTGATGATTTATCTTTGAATCCACTGAGAGGTACGCACCATGATCTATAGCGTCGTCGTAGTCAATGCCGCTAATCGATGCAGGATTGCTTCTCTTAATTATTGGAGCAATAGACTATCACGAGCACAACTGAATAGGTATCTCTCAAGTCCGGCCGAAATGGCAGAGAAGTCCAGAACGGCTCAAGTACAAGTCAACTGCGATTGATGACTTGAAGTTCTTCGGTCGTGAGTGCGGAGACAGTAGTCTGATAGTTTCTCCACCGATTTGCGGAGTCCGACGATGAGATCACCAAAAGAATCAACAGTGTCGCGCGCATCCTTCGAGGAATCACTGGCGTGATGTCCGCGAGCCATATTCGGACGAATTTCTCTGGGATTGTCGATCCCATGGCCACATCACATTTTGTCATTGCATTGGTCGGTGAGAGTGGCGTAGGAAAGACCTCGATTCTTCATCTCCTCATGGAAACGCCGCCTCCTGAGGAGCATCTTCCTACTGTCTTGCTCAATACGGAGGTTCTCCCCAACATCCGTTTTGCTAACTACGATATCATGATACTTGATTTCGGAGGGCAATTGCAGTCCCAAAAACTGTGGGACTTTAGCAGAGCTGATGTTGCCTTTCTCATATCTGATTCCACGCCAAGAAACCTAGTCATATCAAAAGGAATCATGGCGAAGATTCAGCAGGACTATCCCAAGCTTCCAATCAGAGCGTTTGCAAACAAACAAGAGCTCCCGAATGCTCTAGACCCGTCTGCCATTGGCAAGGTCATTGGAGCTGATGTGCATTCCATAGTCGCTGTAGACTTAGCATATCGAACAAACCTGCTCAGAAGTCTGGTGCATCTGCTATGCGAGCCCTTTGGACTAGAGGTCCCGGACATCTCACCAGATGCCCTGCTTCGTTTCAATCCCGCCTAGTTCGAGGGCTTTGGCAGAAAAGGTGAGTCCGCATCAACATATACAATCCCCAGAATCAGGTTTCCACGAACCTCATCGAACTTGTAGACTCCGTATCTATACTCTGTTCCTTCCTTCTGGCTGACAACTTCTCCCTGATTGACATAGTACCGGAAGAGCTCGCGGCACTGTTCTCTCACTTCAGAGAATAGGTTTCTGTATTGTCTGCGCTGCGATGGCCTGATTCCCCAGCGAAGATATACGATCCTGCTAGCTAAGCTGTTGCTGGAGATGAGAACGCTCCTTCGTCCTCTTCCCTCTTGTCTGCTGCAACTCTCAAGGATGGTCTCTTTTAGAAGGGCTGAGATACTCGATTTAATACTGGGCGTAAGGGTAGGTTCGTATGACACGTGTGTCCCCATGAGATGAGTCCTTACTGAGGGCTAAGAGGACCTTCAAGAATCGGTTCTCTATGGCAATGGTTATAAGGAATCCAAAAGAGCGGAACTAGCCAAATCCAGTCAGAATGAGGTAACAGACCGTGTCTGAAGACTACAAGCATATTGTTCGTATAGGTGGATCCGACATTGACGGCCAAGAGAGCCTGCTTCAGGGGCTAACCCATATCATGGGTGTTGGTCTCCGAATGTCCAGGACCATTCTAGCACATCTTGGAATGGATCCCAATGACAGACTCGGATACATTTCGGATGAGAACATTAAGGCGGTAGAAACCGTTCTTCGTGATCCTCTGGCGGCAGGTTTTCCTGACTGGTTCTTAAACCGCCCGAGAGACAGAATGAGTGGCAGAATGCTGCATTTGACTGGTTCTGACCTTGATTTTGCCAGCAGAAACGATATTGACAGACTCCGCAGGATCAAATCATGGCGAGGCACAAGACACGCAGCTGGTCTTAAGGTAAGGGGCCAACACACCAGAACGACTGGTCGTGGTGGCGTAGCAGTCGGTGTGTCAAGGAAAGAAGTAAAGGCGGCATGAGAGATGGGAGATATACGATTCCAGAGCAAGAAGTACGTAATGCCGAAGCGTCCCTTCGACACAGATAGATTTGAACAGGAGCTTCAATTGATTGGTACTTTTGGCCTACGGAACAAGAAAGAGATCTGGATTCATAGGACAGAACTTTCTCATTACCGCAGAACGGCAAGGTATCTCCTAGCACTACCTCCCTCAGAGAGAGCCCATGATGAGAGAGAGCTTGTTGATAAGCTCAGCAGACTTGGCATCCTTTCTGGTGATTTGACTCTTGATAATGTTTTGAACCTGACACTCGAGAAAGTTCTCGAACGTAGACTCCAGACAATCGTCTTTCGAAAGGGTCTAGCAGCCTCCATGCATCATGCTAGGCAGTTAGTGACCCACGGTCATATTGGACTGAACGACCGCCGTGTGACAACACCTGCACGATTGATCACCACCGCAGAAGAGGAGCACATCACATATACTACAAAGTCTGCATTGAATGATCAGTCCCACCCAGCAAGAATCGCTGCCTCAGACGCAGCGACAAGAATCACTGCGGTTCCTGAGGAGATCGACGAAGAACGCCCAAGACGACGACTTGTTTCGATGGAATCTGTAGATGAGAGAGAGCCGCTGAGAAACGAACCTGATGATGTTTCAGGAGATGAAGAACTTGAGTAAGGAAGAGAAGAGAGACAAGTGGGGCGTCGCGCATATCTTTGCGTCATACAACGACACCATCGTTCACATCACTGATATCTCTGGTGCAGAAACCTTGGCACGACATACTGGTGGTATGATGGTCAAGGCTGACAGGAACGAGTCCTCACCGCACGCTGCCATGCAGGCAGCATTTCAGGCGGCCAGAGAGGCAAAGGACAAGGGTGTCTACGGCATTCATATTCGCGTCAGAGCTCCGGGTGGCTCTGGTCCAAAGACTCCAGGTCCCGGTGCTCAGGCAGCCATTCGTGCGCTCAGCAGGGCTGGTCTTAGGATCGGTATCATTGATGAGGTCACTCCTATGCCACACGATGGAACCAGAAAAGCTGGAGGTCGTCGTGGCAGACGTGTGTAGTTTCAAACGCTTCCTATTCTGTGCATTTGACAGATTATTCAGTGACTATGCCATTTGCTGACAAGATGCTCTGGTCTTCCTGAGTTCGAACGATTAATCCTGGCAAGAGGTCGAGTGAGATGTCTCTGCGCGCTGAGGGGTGGGAGGTGAAGCCCCTCCTTGATGGTTCTCTCTGCCCTCTTCTCGACCTTCGCTGCATTCCGGTCCTTAAAGCCACATCTGAAACACTTGAAGCCTTTCCCGCTTCCTGCACTCTTCATCCGCTTCAGACAGTGAGGGCAGTCTGGATTCACTAACAAGACATCAGGCCCAAGGTTGAGAATCTCAAGGCCTTCGATATTGAGCGTGAGGCCATGCGTTCTTGACCTCGGCTTGACATTCGCATGCACACAGATCTCATCACCAACACGAAGCCCCCTGACAATCTCTCTAAAGCCCCGAGTGGGCTCGTATGCCGCGCAGTCAATTCTCTCATCATCATTTCCAAGTTCGAAGAAGACATGACCTCCCTCCATTATCCTTGGGCGACTCTCTACGCGTCCATGGACAAGGCAGGCCATGTACGGTCTCAGGTCACGAATCGTCATGGTATGCGTAAGATGCTCAGCAGTGGCCTGGTTGCTTCTGAACACCATCCATCTGTCGACATCTTGCTTGCTCCTTACGAGTCCTGCCGCTTCAATGACATCAGTTGCCGCTTCTCCCCGGATTCCATAGATTACGGGGTCCGGACCGTGAGGTTCGATTAGGACTCTCCCCTCATCAGGGTCGATATTCGAGAACACCCTGTCTTTCATTCTCTCCACCATTTCGAGTACAGACTCGGGTTCAACTCCTCTCTTGAATCCAGATTGGTCCATTGAACGATAGGCAATGAACTCGTACGTGTGGTCATGCTCAAGGGCGTTTCCAACAGATGCCAGAGCTCCAATCAGTCCTCTCCCGTTGCCCCCTTTGTAGTGGACTATGTCATATCTCTCCACTAGCCTCTGTGCTAGTTCTATCGGGATCATGCGCCACAATGCCTGCTGTGACAGTAGCTGCACGCTATCAGGAATCTCTCCTGTGACAATGACGGCACCAGGGTTCGTATTGGGATAGGTTTCATCAACATAGTTGTGGACCATCTGTTCAATCTGTTCTATCAGGTCGCTAATCCTGCTAGTATCAAAGAGCAACTGAAGTGCCACGGCACCATTGCCCCGTGTCCTGAACGGAATACCAGGATTCAATCGGATCAGTCTAGGGTAGTCTATCCACTTGATTGATTGGCGTGAGAGCTGTTCAACAAGGAGGCTTGCAAAGTGTGTAGTGCAGCCTCCCTTTGGACTGTCAATGTCGTCAAGACCGATGTGGATCTCTTGTAGCCTCATGCCTCTCTCTTCCGACAGTAATCACATATTGTAGACTCATCCACTTTCATTCCATGGTCCTCACAGACAAGTCTGCCGCAGATATTGCATGCCCGTGAGGCCAGGTACTCACCACAGATCTGGCATCTGGCTTCAACACAGTTCAGACATAGTTGAGTATCGTGGGTCACGCATTGAGGACAGACATATGCCCCACACATCTTGCAGGAGACAAGATGCATCTCATCCTCACCGCAGATCTCGCATGAGGATGCAGCTACATGGTACACTTCAGCATTACCTCTTGTTTAGGCCTATGACAACACAGAAATCCTTTACCCTTTTGGATGATACGATTGGTGAATCAAGTGTGACCGCACGACCGAGAGTTCTCATCTATCACGCTGATCAGTGTGATCCAAAGAAATGCACTGGGACACGGCTCATCAGAATGAAGAGGGCTCAGATACTCAAGAGCATGAACCAGATATCTGTTGGGAGTGTTGTGCTCAACCCGGTCTCTGAGGTCGCCTTTTCAGGGGCAGACAGGAATCCTGTTCTGCGTTCAGGTCTTGTCGCACTTGACTGTTCGTGGAAAAAGGCTGAAGAGATATTCGCGAGCTCGCAATCAGGTATCCAGAGAGCATTACCTTACCTCCTCGCTGCGAATCCAGTCAACACCTACAAACCAATCAAGTTGTCAACTGCTGAGGCTGTGGCTGCAGCGCTCTATATTGCTGGTTTCAAGGAAGAGGCTGAAGACATTATGTCTATCTTCAAATGGGGGTCGGCCTTCATAACATTGAATCACGAGTTCTTGGAAGCATATTCAAAATGCAGTACAAGCAGGGAGGTTATAGAAATACAGAAAGAGTACATGGAACTACAAAATCGATGATTGATATGATGTAGCTCCGGTCCAGAGAGTGACCCCGATTCTGTTCCACCCCAGACAGTTGCCTGCCTGGGATCTTGCAACATCAAACTAAGCTTCCTACCCTACACCTCAGGTCGACACGTCAACAGTGTATTCTTGGAATTGCTCAACCAGTGATGGGCCGTTTCAACCTGTCCGTACGAGTCCTCGACAGATTCGAGTCTGTATCATTGTCACATCCCGAACGGGGGTGTCGTTTCTGTTCCCAGAGCGAGGCTCTCGCCTCCCTTCTTTCGTTGGACTGACGCCGACACGAGTCGGGAGTTTCCTCAGCTCTCACCCCGAAGGATGAGTACCGTCAGTTGCGCTTCTGCTCCGGAGCTACATCTTCCTCTATGAATCAACTCATAAAAAGATGGCTAATCTCACAAGTTTCGCTCATCCTCAGAGTGTTTCTTCCACATCTGAGGATATCTCCCTCTGACCATCAAGACACGCTCACTAGTAGCCACTATTCCACTCTTGGCCTTTGCAATCCTCTCACTAGTGTCATTACTCTTTGCAAGCGCAACGGCTTCCCCCTTCAAGGTCTTGATGAGTGAGAGGTCTCCATTCTTGATGCCCGTGTTCAATCTGACAACTCCTGTAGCAGCAAGATCAGCACCGTGGCATATTGCATCAACAGCAGAGTCTCGTATCTGTATGAATGGCAAATGGCCCAAGGCGAACTCTGTTGGCAGCAGGTACCTGCGAAGGAGCTGCTCTTCACCATTCTCCTTCCAGAAGATGTAGGCGTCTTTGAGGTCGTATAGAGAGCATAAATGCTCGTCCTCCCTGAATGTTCCTACCCTTGTTCTACGAAGTTCTCTCATGTGCCCTCCAACACCGAGCGCTTCGCCAATGTCAAAACAGAGTTTTCTGACGTAGGTTCCTGCTTGACATCCAACTCGAAAGAGAACGATTCTTGCGCTGATCTCAAGAATCTCATTGTAGTATATCTCACGAACTCGTGTCACTCGCTTCACAGATGACCTGAGTGGAGGTTTCTGGTAGATCTTACCTACGAACTCACTGATCACTCGCCGTATCTCGTCCTCTGGAGTTGGGTGATGGAGTTCAAGGACACAGACATACTCCTTCCCAGCAGGGATGAGAGCCTGCATTGCCTTTGTCGCATTGCCGACGCCTGTGGGAAGAATACCGGTCACACCGGGATCCAATGTTCCTCCGTGACCGACACGGTCTACTTCGAGGATCTTCTTGACCCATGTTGCTACCTCATGGCTGGTCGGTCCTGCTGGCTTGTCAAGGACTATGATTCCATTCTCAAGCAGGTATTTGATTGGAAGATTATCAAGCGAGGGGAATCCGTATTCCGGATTTGTAGTGTCTGATGCCCGTTGAATCACTTCACGAGGTTGGTCTGAAGGCAGCAAGCCCACCATTCGCAGACACTCCTATTACGAGTTGATTCGTCTAGATTCCAATCCGAATCTTCTCTCGAAACTTCTCAGTAAGTCCTGCATCAGCAATCGCTTTTGCAACAGCTTCGTCATCGGCACCTTTTGAGATTGGAAGAACGGTTTCTAATGGTTCAAGGTGTCTGACATTGCAGTTTCTTCGTCTGACACCGCTAATGTCTTTGGGGCCGGTGACAACAACATAGTTGTTATCCTTAACTTCAACGATGACGCAGTGGCTCCCGGTTTCACGGCCTAGCACTTTTACACAGATTCTACCAATATCGTACAGCTTCATATCAGTCACACCTCGCCGTGTCCATAGTCTGCAACCAAGTCACCTCGGCGTATCATCCATCTGGACTGGGAGAATGACAACACGAAATTTCGTTAACAATAAGAGCCTTCCGCTAGGCCCACAGAATGCTCATTGTGCTGCTAGCCTAAAGTATGTTTCAACAGCCGCAATTACTATTTTGCTGACGCCATCTAGAGGGTATTTTCCCGTGTTCAGAATGAGGTCATAGACAGACAGATCCGTGACATCTACCTTGTAATATTCGAGATATCTTGCCTTCTCGCTACCCTCTCGATGGATGGTTTCACGCCGGGCAAACTCAAAGTCCGTTCCATCACGGGCAGCAATTCTCTTGATTCTCACTTCGAGAGGTGCTGTTAAGAGAATCTTCAGGTCCGCATGCTCTCCCGCCATCCATGCTGCAAGCTGTCCATCAATGACAGCATTGCCATTCTCCGCCTCCCTCCTCTGAGCGCCATCGATGAGCTTGTCAATCTCTCCATCTCCCTCCGCCACCCTGCAGAACTCCTCTAGGGTGAGCCCTCTCTCCTTAGCCAACTGACGGAATGTTGCTCCTGCGGAAATCCGCCTCAACTTGAATCTCTTTGCTACAGCATCAGCCACAGAGCTCTTTCCTGTACCATGAAGTCCACCGATAGTAATGACTCGCTTCATCGCTCTACTCTCGCGCCTTTGTGATTATCTCGCGGCGTGTAGCTGCTGAAGATAGGACTCCGCCATATGGCCGGTTAGGGCGCTTGGATGACCGACTAGACCTTCTACTCAATCCATAGAGTGATGCCTTAGGAAGCTGCAGCTGAGAACCAGTCAAATGACAGACGCCTCCAGCCTTGTAGAACTTCTGCCTATGTACAACACTCTTGCCGCCAGGCGTCTTTACCAAACGATTTGCTTTTCCTCTAGTGAGTTGACCGGGCCTTGCCATATCTCAACACCATTCCTCTATTTTCCCTTGAGCCCGGTGGTTGTTCTCTTTTAAGCAAAGCGGTGGGTCGTTGATTCATCATCTCATCGGTGGTGCCATGACCTGGGTACCCATGATTCGTTGAAGGATGCTTGAGAGACCAAGCCCTACTACGAAGTAGAACATATAGAACGTAAGGCCAAAACCCGCCTCTGTCGCTCGGCCACCCATCCCCACAATGAATGGCAGGACCTTCTGAAGATTGAAGGGTATGACTGCAACAATGACTTCACTTCCATCAACGATATAGAAGGCCCTAAGGAGAGTGAATATCACCATGAAAGGAATCAGGAATATCAGCGATGGTTTGCACCGAGAGCTCATCTGCTCCCGTTGAATTCGGTTGATATAGGCCTTTCTTCTTCGTACCTTCTTGAGAAGCTTCTCATTCTGTGTTCTCTTCGCCTCTTTCTCCATCTCCTGATACTGCTTGACCTCCAATTGCTGGCGTTGCAGCCTTCGCATGTCAGAGAATCGTCTCATGGCAAGGTTACTCAGTGATGACACAGCGACTGAAACGAGCATGATGAATAGCCCAGAAAAGGGCGGTGACTGGAACAACTGAAATGTTGTTGCAAACCATATGGCAAAGTCGGTGAAGAGATCCTGCAACGAGCCTCTACTCCATTATTGTCTGAGCCAGTTCGACGGCAGCTTCTTCAACTTTGCCCTCGTGGTTTATGATTCTCCGCACCGTGGCTCCGGTCAGAGTTCCTACAGATACTGCTGCTGCTCTACACATCTCCTGATGAATCTGAATGTCACTGACAGCCTGAGCATCACGGGCACGGGACGGGTCGTTGTTTCTGCGGCTGGCAATCTTCTCGGAGTCCGCCTCTACCAGCACGACGGTCTTCGGTTGAATCTCTCGCACTACCCATTCAGGAAGCCCAATCAGGTATCCATTGTTGGTCTGGATGAGGGTATGGGTGTCCACAATCACCCTGGCCTTTCGGGCTTTCTTAGCTATTGATTGTCCTGCGAGCCTCTGGTTCTCGCGTTGCTGTGCAGTGGGCATCTTTCTCATCTCATCGCGGTCCTTGACTTGCCCCGCTTTAGAGGCAACTTCGAACATCTCAGTCCCAAAGTTCAAGACAAGCACATCTTCTCCGTGCTTCTGCTTGACAATATCTACGGCTGTGTTGATCACAGTTGTCTTTCCGACACCCGGAATGCCGGTCACAATGACTATGTTCCTTGACTCTTTCATTGGGCAGAATCACCTTTGCTCCTAAGTCTGACCGCTTGGGCGAATGAGGTGGTTATAATTCCTTCTATGCACATGAACTGCGTAGGTATGAACTATCCAAAGAAACGTTTGAGCATTCTGCTTATGACAAGAGCAATCCAGAAACCGTGGCATTTGTACCCAGCTCTTTTGAGGAGATACAGAAACCAACTCCCATCTCTCTTCTGCTGATTCACAAACCAATCTTGCGGTAGGTCATATGTCCCCAGCTCCTCCCCTTCCTCACTAAGTGCTATACTATTGATGCTCGTCTGATGTGAACGCATAGGCAATGTTGGCTCCAGCCTGCACAGCCTGAAGACTGCCAGGCGTACCCAAGATGTCGCCGCAGGGATAGGCCCAGATGTACCCATCAACAGGACATGTCACCTCTTCAAGGACATCACCATACAGGTCATAAATCTCCGCAAAGACGGTGCCCTTCTTCATGAACTCACCGGGGGTCTTCTTGAATCTGATGAGACCACCTCTGTCTGCCCGCACGATGCCATGACCTGTACACACACCTTGAATGATGGGAACGCTCTTCTGTGGCTCAATGGGACCATCAATCATATCGAACTCCTTCATGATGTTGAGAACGCCTCTGACGCCAACTGATGTAGAGGGTTCTGATATCCATCGGCCATCAATGAGTTCGATGAGGATATCCGGAACTCCATTCTTTACGGCCAAGTTTGTGAGGGTATCTGGCGCATTCTTCTTGATAGTGATGTTCTCCACTACATTGGTCACACCGAACACCCGTGCCATCCGCTCTAGCCTCTCCCTGGTCGACGGATTGCCAACATTGATCTCAGTGAAGAAGAGCGAATCAGGTCTCACATTACAGTGTATGTTCAAGACCATGTCTGCCTTGCTCCATGCCTCCTTCCAGAGGGCATGCGCCAGGCGTTCCGTTGATGCCCCATGAGGCTGGTCTGCTGTCAGAGGGCTGGCACTTCCACCACCACCTAGGTCCAAGTTGTCAATCCATGAGAGATACTGGTGATGCATGAAGGCGAGTGGGTTCTCCACTGGGATGCCAATGATGGCTCCTCGAAGCTCCTTGGGATTGACCTTCTCTCTCATTATCTTGAGAATGACCTCAATCCCCTGTATCTCTATACCGTGTTGTGTCGACACCATAAGCAGTGTGGGGCCATCCTTCGCTCCATTCATCACTAAGACTGGAATATCAATAGGAGTGGTTGTATTCAGCTCAATTCCCTTGATGACACCCTTCTGCAGTTCTCCTCTACTCGCGGTTGCATTCCCGACAGTGACTCTCTCTGGCATTGTTGAAACCTCTCTGTGAACAGGAACGGAGGCTCCCATAAATACACCGTGGTATGAAAGGCATCAATAGAGAGAATAGAGGGGCTCGAAGGCCCCTCGCCATTCTACAATATTCCAAGAAGCCCAGCGACGCCTTCGCCGCCCATGCCTGCAAGCTGCTCTTTCGCTATCTTCTCCCAGTACTGCTTGATGATTGAAACCATCAGCAAGATACCAGTACCGCTGGCCAGGGCACCCATGACATCTGCTGTCGCAGCAAGCACTCCTATCAGGAACCCTCCAAGACCTGCGACAACTGGGATGTAGCGTTCAAGTAGCCGCTCCATGACCTTCTCGCTGGTCCTGAAACCAGGGACCATGTAGCCCGAATTGAGCAATTGTCGAGAGACATCACGTGGCGCTATACCTGAGATGTCCACCCACACCTTGGAGAAGCCCCAACATAGGAGGATCATGAGGACGAAGTAGATGACAACATGAGGCAGCCAGTCAGCTTCCCCTCTTAGGCTGAACAGTCCCTGAGGCGGCGTGATGTACCTTGCAAGACCCCCGTCTGCTATCATTCTCCCTGATTCCGCATCCTTATGGAAGACACCTATCCAGCTTAGGAATGGATTGCTATTGTCGCTATTGAAGGCGCTCCAGATCATCTGCCCGAAGAACAGCACATTTGCATAGAGTGCCTGTGCAAGAATGACTGGAATGTTCGATGTATAGAGGAGCTTGATTGGATACCGTGCCTTCATGCCCCGATACTTCGCATATTGGAGGGGTATCTCAACACGGACAGACTCTAGATAGATGACCGCGCCGAAGATGCTGAATGTGATGAGCATTGAGAAGAGGCTTGGAGTGAATCCATTACGTAAGAACAGCCATCCCGCATCTACAGCAGGTCCCGCGGCTGTACCGATTCCAAATGCTCTCAAGATGTTCGAGAGTATTGCTGCGATGATACCGTTTGGAAGTCCGGTATCCGTTGGATTTGCTGGGTCAACTCCGGCATAGCCTGTCGGACCTGGGCCCTCTACCTGTGTGAAATCAAGCATGTTCCAGAGAACCTGTCCTGCGACATTGGTCATGATGAAGAGGGATACGCCTGACCCAAGACCCCATCCCTTCTGCACAAGCTCATCCATGAGGATCACGATGATTCCTGAAATTAAGAGTTGGAGGAACACTAGAAGCGCTGCTACTGGCTCTAGAACACCATATGCATTGCCTGCGATGTATGCAATGGACTGAAAGGCTGTCATGAACAGAGCCAGTACCTTCTGACCACCAGTGAAGAGCGCTCGGTCCTCTGGGTTTCCAAAGTCCACACTAATAATCTTGGAACCAGACAATAGCTGCATGACCAGACCTGCAGTGACAATTGGCCCTATTCCCAGCTCCATCAATGTGCCTCTAGTAGATGCGAGAATGACTCGCATTGCCCAAAGATAATCTGTCCCTACTGTCCTGTCCACGCCGTACAATGGCATGTGTGACATGATAAGGAAGATAATGAGCACGATAGCAGTCCAAACAATCTTCTCTCGAAAAGAAACCTTTCTGTCAGGCACCTTTACTTCAGGCAGTATCCTGACAAACGGGGAAAGAGCTTTGAGAAATGTGCTAGGCATTCACACCTTGCCTCCTGCAGGTACTTTTCGGCTCCAGCTGGCCCATACCTTTAAACATATTGATTGTTTTGAATGCGCACCGCTTCTGAAGTAATACGGCAACATGCGCAACATTGCCGCCAAGGCATAGACACTATTAGCGAGGCAGGTGTGGGGTGTCCGATGTTCTTTGTATAGAAACGGCAATCAACTAGTTGGCTTGCTCTCTTCCTCTGGAAGATCGAGAGTTCCACCGGCAGCTGTTACCTTGCTTCTAGCTCCAGGTGTGATTGACTTCACCCCAGTGAGGTTCAACTTTCGGTTGACCTTTCCGGAGCCGAGGATCCTATCAACACCAAGCTTGGATACATCAATATTGTAACTCTTTCCTGTCATTGTGGCAACATTTCCAGCAACCAGCCTATCAGCAGCCTCATCAATCTCGCCAATATTCATAACTGATAGACTCTCAAGCAGCTTCTGCGGTCTCTTGAATCCCCACTTACCAAAGTAGTGTGGATTGTCCTGCAGTCTCTTCTGATAATGATGCTTATGTGAGCCGGCCATACCCTTGCCGCCTCTCTGTCCAGCAGCCCTATGTCCTTTGGTATGTCCATAGCCTTGTGATCTAAGGCCTCTCATCTTGAGAGCTCTCTTTGGTGTTCTCCTTTGCATAGCTGCAATCTCCTTTCTATATCTTCTTCAATCGTACTTCCAGCACGCCGTTTCGTATTGCTGATTTCGCCTCGTCTTTCTTTACCTTTGACGGTAGTTTAATGACCTTATGATAAGGCCTCTCTGGATTCTCTGCATGGATTGTCAGTTCGGTTCCTTTGATTCGGACCTTGATCTCGTCTCTATCCACTCCAGGTACCTCTGCAACAACGATGATCTCGCCGTCTTCCTCTACAACATCTACCAGAGGTTCAAGAGTATGAGTTTCTCCTTCTTCACCTGGTGTGTTACCAAATCGCTGTATTATGGGCTTTCCGTCTGGGCCTAGATTCATGGAGAAACCAAACAGGAATGGATTTGTTCCCTCTTGGTTCTTAAGCATCTCCTCGAAGCCTTCAGGATTCATGAATGCACCTTGATTCATCTCTGACATCATTCGTTCCATCATCTCTTCGATCTGCTTAAGTACCTCCTCTGGGATGAAGTCGCCAAACCAACGGCGTATTCTCTTCTTATTCTCATCATCATTATCATCATGATCGTTGTCCCAAGACATATGTTATCCCTCAGATCATACGTAGTGCGAGTTCGCTTATACCTTCGCCACGGTCACCAGTGATGCCACCCATGCCAATTGGCAGGTACTTTGTTCCTCTGAATCCCTTTGTCGGCGGTGTGAGTCGAAAGACAGGCTTCAGACCCTCAACATCAGTGACCGAGGCCTTCCCTGATGCGATGGCCTTTGCCAAGGCCTTCACACTGCTGTGGCTCGAGTTCTTCTTCACATAGGCGTCAGTCAGATGTGCATTGCCTGGAACTCGCCCTCTCTTTGTGAGGAGCTTCTCAATCACCTCTTCAGAGGGCACTCCCCAAGTAATGAAGTCCTTGGCCTTTGTGATCATACCTTGCATGCTTGGCGTAGTCTTGATGATTCTTGCTTGGTGTACACGACCAAGAAGCAGCTTGTCAAGAGTGTCTTCTATTTGAGGTCGAACTCTTGCTATACCTCTGACCCGAATTGCAAGGATGACTTTCTCGTCTTCCCTCATTGCTCAGTCGCCCCCGATGAAACCCACTCCTGTGGTGGTAGCATCTTGTAGGTCTGTAAGAGTGCGTCAACGAATGCCTTGGCGAAATTGGATGATGTCCGCGAGCGTCCCTTGGATATGGACCACACATCGTTAAGGCCAGCAATTCGCAGCACAATCTTGCCAACATCAGCAGTCACAAGTCCTGTTCCTTTCGGTGCCGGCCTAAGGGTGACACTAACAGACCCTGATGTTCCGTGCACCTCGAACGGAATACTATGAGGATCATGACATCTGCACTCCCAAGACCCACATCCTCTTCGGAATTTCGTGATGTTTAGTTTAGCTCGTGATTCAGCTGCACGGACGGCAGGGACAAATTCGGGAGCTTTTCCCACTCCAATCCCGAGCACACCCTCACCATTTCCGACAATGACGGTAATCCTGAAGCTCTTCTGCTGTCCACTGTCAGACTGGCGTTGTACCATACTGACATCGACAACCTCTTGTTTCAGCTCTGGGAAGAGAGCATCCACAATCTCGGGTTCCCTGATTCTGTAGTTGTTCTCCAGGATTTCCTCTATACCGTTAATGTGGCCATCTTTGACGAGCCTTCCAAGCTTCGTCTTTGGAGTCCACTCATCCAGCGGGTTGATTTCTGGTCGGGGTGCTCTTCTTCTTTGTTGTTTACTCATCACCAATCATCCCCTACTCCGTTGCTTCCTTCTTAGCCTTCTTGCCCTTACCTCTGGCAAGCAACTTCTTGGGCTTGGGTTTCCTTGGTACTGCCCGCTGAGGTCTGACGGAAGGTACTTCCTTCTTTGCTTTCTTCGCTGGTTTTTCAGCGGCCGCCTTCGCCTTTGCGGGAGCCTTCTTTGTCTTCTTCTTCTTGAGATCAGCAGCTGGAATCGCCTGAAGCGCCTTCCTTACAGTTTCTACCTGCTTTGGTATTGCTGTGATGGCTGTCTTCTTCTTGCCCACTCTGATGTACATCAGGGTGCCATCTACTCCACTGAAGTGGTCATACCCGGCAACAATATGCTCTCCTGAGATTCTTGAGTCATCCGGGAGAACATCTGGGCTGTGCGGTACGTCAAGGCCAGCATCAAGCGCTCCCTTGAGTGCAGCGTAAATTCTTGAGCCCTTTGTAGGAGGGTTAAGTCCGATATCTAACACTGCTTCATTGACTCCTCGGCTCTTTGCTCTCAAGCCTGCTAGGAGTCCTGTCAAATAGGCTGCAGGCGTATTGGCTGTTCCTGCTGTCCAACCATGGTCAGTGAGTTCTTTTGCAGACGCTGATGCTACAGTCATATCTCCTCCAACGCTGGCATTGATGACTTGGACTATCATGTCTGCATTGGTCTTTCTTACAACGAGTCTTGCCCGTCGTGATTGTAGTAGACTGCGGCGGCGGTAATAGTTTGTTTTACCTTCTCGTCGACGGCGGAACTTCACTCGGTACATTGGCCCCTGCGCCATTACTTGGACACCTCCAGCTTGTGCTCTGAAATATACATTCTAATGTGTGCTGTATTTCGGAATGCATTACCCTTGGCCATCAGGTATAGTTCTCGGTAGGTCCTGCTGGTAATCTTATTATTGTCGCGAAGCTCGCGTAGCTCTTTTCGCATCGGGCGTATTCTGATCATCCAACGGTCCTTGCCGGTCAGCTTTGCTCTGTCCTTACCTTTCTTCGTGCCAGGCCCCTTTCTATGGCCCTTTCGCTTCTGTTCGAGAACATAACGAGCTCGACCCCGGCTGACACCGGTCGCTGCTCTTTTCTGAATGGCCCTCTCGTCTATCAGACGCTTGATGTCTTCTCGAGTGATTGCTAGACTGACTTCATCTTCAAATGTTGGGTCAATCCATACTCTCGAAGTACCGACCTTCAATACTTGAGCAGCTAGTCTCTTTTGAGTGGAGAGTTTCATGATTTTTCCTCCTCCAAGTCTAGGTCAGTGAAGAGATCTTCTTCACCAATCTCTTCGGTTGTGCCTGGATTAAGTACCCGTAGGAGCTTTGCATCTGCCGCCGAAAGAATTTCCTGACGCTTTCTTCCTCCTACTGTTCCAGCAATGCGTATTGCGTGGATGTCAGGATTAAGATTCTGAAGGTCCGATGGTCTGGAAACTGGAATCTCGATGAACATAGATGGATGAAGATTCCGAATGGCCTTGGGAGTTCTGTACCCTGATCTTACCATGGCAATTCGACCATGTTTCTTCTGTCTGGTATAGCTGTCAATTCCACGTACTTGCCGCCATCTCCTAGCGACACGAGTCCAGCGATGCGCATTCTCGTGCTGAAACGGAGGCATACGCATCTTCTTGTTCCGTGCGATTCTTACAAGCCGTTGGTCTACATTCTTGAATCTGAGCGGAACTTCGTGTTTCTCTTTCTTTTCTTTCTTTACAGCTCTGACCTTTGGCTTGACCTTCGTTGCCTTTGACTTCTTCGAAGGTTTTGGTTTCTCTGTGGTGACCTCTCCCTTCTTCTCTGAGACCTTCTTTGCTGCAGTCTTCTTCGGTGCCTCTTTCTTCGCCTCGGCTTTCTCTTTGGGTTCCTTCTTCACAGCAGCCTTCTTCTTAGGCACCTCTTCCTTGGCTTCAGTCTTCTTGGGTTTCACTTCCCTCGATGGAGCACTTTGAAGGGTATTTTGAGCTGCGGCAATCAGTGTCTGTGCACGGCTCACGCTGAGTCCATCTACCTTCTCAGCAAGCTTGTCTGCGCTAGCCCGCGATAGACTGAGTACTGTCTTTATCCCAGCCTCTCTGAGCTTCTCTTCAATCTTTGGGCCTAATCCGGGCAGGTCTTTTAGTTCTGGCTTCTTTGACATTCTGTTGCCTCCTATACTATGGACTTCACTACGTCACCCTTTGTCTTCTTGATCACATAGATTCCATCCATGAAGACACGTCGGTCTTTGTCGCGGATCTTGCAGGCTTGCTGGATATTTGCGGCACTCTGTGCCACCTGTTCGATGTCTATGCCACTGACGAAGATCTCATCCTCAGAGGTTCGTATCTTAATGTCACCAACAACCCGAGCCTTTCTAACTCCTCGTTCGCCGAGGAAGTTCTTGATGAGGACGGTACTGTCTTGTACTTCAACGTTGATAGGAAAGTGACTGTAGACTATCTTCATCTGATACTCATAGCCCAGGCGTACTCCGAGCATCATGTTCCGGACGTGCGCTATTATCATTCCGACCAGAGCTCTACTACGTTTTCTGCTGATGTCTGTACCCACATACACCTCACTTCCTTGGATTTTGATCGTTGTCTGACGTTCTGGAAAAGAACGTTTGAGTGTGCCTTTGGGACCCTTTACAGTGACTGTTTTGTCTTCCAAGGAGACCTGACAGTCACTGGGAATCTCAATCGTCTGATGATATACCAACTCTAACTCTTTTGACATTTGCCAGATCTCCTTAGTACACGTATGCTAGTAGTCTCCCGCCGATTCCGCGGTCCTTTGCATCCTGATGAGTCATCACGCCTGCTGGTGTTGTGACAATCAGGATACCATAGTTGTAGGCAGGAAGGAATTGCTTCTCGTATTTTTCAAAACCATCCCGCGGGACTGGGTATCTCGGTTTTATCACACCGCATTTGTTTGTACGACCCATGAGTTGGATGCGCAGTCTGCCTGCCATTCCATCATCGATTCGTTCAAACTCACCGATGTAACCCTTGGACTGCATTACTTGCAGCACTTTTTCAATCAGTTGTGATGCTGGAGCAACGACCACTTCGGACTTGCCTACCGATTCACTATTGTGTATGTTTGACATTGCATCAGCCAATGGGTCTAGTAGTGTCATTCTCTCTTAGACCTCCTTCAGTTATACTTGCGGAACCCGAGGTTCTCTGCCTTCTCTCTAAAACAGCGCCGGCACATGTACAGACCGTAGGAACGGATGATTGCCTGATGTGTTCCGCAACGGACGCATATTCTGCTGCCCTTGCCCATCTTCTTTCTCTGTCGTGTCCGCTCTTTCTTTGTACTCATTACTGATCACCTCAGAATAGGTATGTCCGTTCTCGCTCCTTCTCAAGAATCTCGATACCGAATTTACTCTTCACAAACACCATACTCTCCTCTGGAGTCATACGATGTCTATAGGGTACCTTTGCTTTCTGTCTGCGTCTTCGCTTTATTCTGTAGCCAGGTCGCTCAACACAGACTGTGATATTCATTCCCTGAACCCCTAGAGCGGGGTCGTACTTCACATCGGGGATGTCGATATGTTCACTTATCCCGAATGCGAAGTTGCCGTCTTCGTCCCAGTTCTTCAATAGAAGAACGTTATCTTTAGCTTTCATAGCCCTTCGTAGGAACTCATCAGCACGCCCGTGTCTAAGAGTGACTCTAACAGCTATCGGGTCCTTCTTGCGAATACCAAAGTCACGTATCGTCTGATGTGCCTTAGACTGAATTGGCGTCTGACCTGTGAGCTGCTCGAGTATCGTGTTTGCTCTATTGAGCTCCTCGCCCCCGCTAGTGCAGATATCTACCACAACCTTCGAAACGAAGGGTTCCCGCATTGGGTACGCCTTCCAGTTCTCAGCATAGACTTTCTCATTCTCGATGCTCATTCAGAACTTCCTCCCTCAATCTGAAGATTCACTTCTGACTTGTTCTTACCGACCACAAACACATATTCTAGGGCAGTCTGGAATCTATTACCTGCTGGGTCCTCCAAGGTCACAGTGCTTGCGTGAGTACCATGCCGCTTCTCAACTGCAAAGACTTTACCCTGAATCCCGATGTTGTTCCCTCGTGAAACTACTGCTTGAACACCCTTCTCAAGAGGTATTGATGCCAAGAGTTTCTGGTCAGGTACCGATATTTTGAGAGTATCAAGGTTGCTGTACTTTGAGGCCTTCTCATTCCCGGCAAGTAGTAGTGTGCGACCATCGTGAAGGCCCAATTGCACCTTTCCGCCTCTATTCATCAGTTTCCTCTCGATTCTGCAGAGCTTGAACTTGGCCTCTGATTCATCGATGTTGACCAGACGCAGGCCTCCGCCTATCCTAGGAAGCACCCTGAAGCGCTGCCCAGAGGTTATGATCTCAATGATGTCCATCAATCCCACTGGGAATCGAGCATCCTTCCTGACTTGTCCATCCACCTTTATCTGACCTGTCGAGAGGATTGCCCTTATCTCACGCATATTCTCTGCATAGCCGAGTATCTCCCTCAGGATCAGTGCCAGCGTCAGACAATGATCACGTGGATGTGGCCCTGGAATCACGCGTGTTGTGAACTTGACCTCCTTCCTTGGCATTGGCCAGTGCTTTGGTGCTGGCAGGCGTTTCAAGTGCTTTTTCTGACCTCTTCTTGTCATTTACTCCTCACTCTCCGGAGTCTTCATCAATTTGCTTTCGATGAGCTTCTTTCTCTCATCATCCAACTCCAGCTTCACCAGCATGAGATTCGATGGGTGGAGTGGTGCGTTCGCCTCCTTGCCGTCCGACTTGGTGATGGTAGCGCTATCCAAATGGACACGGACATTCTTCTGGTCCACTCTGATGACTTTGCCTTCTGTATCCCGGAATTGCCCTCTCATTATCTTCACAAGGTCTCCCTTCTTTACGGGAAGTGATCTGAGACCATACTCTTCCTGCAAGAACTCATCAAGCCTGCACTTGAGCAGGGTTCTGCGGGCATGCATGGGGCTCTGTTCTACTTTCCTCCGCTGTTTCCTAGGCGATATTGGACTGGTTTTCTTCACCATTTGACTCATCCTCACACTATCTTTGACGCTATCGCAGCGACACGAGGCCACTTCAGAGTGACCTCTCTGGCCATGGGCCCTCTCAACTCTGAGCCTTGAGGTTCTCCACCGGGTTTTACCAGAACAGCCGCATTGTCCTCAAACTGCATCCAAGTGCCATCTGGCCTCCTGAATGGCTTTCTTTGCCTGACCACTACAGCTTGTAGCACCTGCTTTCTCAGTTCCTGTTTTCCCTTGATGACTGAAACGTTCACTATGTCTCCGATTCCTGCCTTGCCAATCTTTCCCAGTTTGCCCTTGTAGCCGAAGACAGTGAGTAGCTGAAGTTCTTTTGCTCCCGAGTTATCCGCGCACATTAGTGTGGCTCCAACCGGAAGCCCTCTGGCCATTCTCGGTATGAATTTCCTGATTCCTCTTGCCAGCTTTCTTGACACGCATTATTCCTCCTGCGCTTCCCCAATGTGCGTCACAGCCACAACAACACTGGATACATTCTTGCTAACGGGTCGACACTCGATGACCTTCACAGTATCGCCCACTTTGAGACTGATACATGGTGGATGATGGGCGAGCTTCTTTGATCTTCGGCGTTCGTATCTGGAGTACTTCTTCACCAAGCTTAGATAGTCTTGCTGGAATGCTATTGTATTGCGCATCATTGTACTGGTGACTATGCCCTCAGTAATACGACCTCTGACCGAGAGATTACCATGGAATGGGCAATGAATGTCATCGCATGTTGCCTCTGGCGGCTCCACGTTTGGAATGCCAATGTTTCTGACCTTTGTCTTGGTTTGTACCATCCTTACCAGCTCCTGCTGAGGCGTTTCTTCATTCTGTCTTCTGGTCTTCCTCGAAGGACCTCTCCATTGATTCGAACCACTGTATTATCAGGGAGTGTCACATCGAAGACACAATTGCTCTTGGGCGCATTTACTTCCCTGTCCTCTGTTCGGAAGTGAATCATCTCCCTTGATTCTCCTAAGATGACGCCCTTCCTGCACACGAAGCTCGGGTCCGTCGATTCGACAATGTGCATTGGCAGACCGGTGAGTTCATGTCTTGTGACATTCTCTGGAGTGATTCTCATTCAGATGCCTCCGGCTCCTCTTGGTGCTGAATCGTTAGAATCCGGGCTATTGCCCTCCTAACATTGCGGATCCTGTACGGATTCTGAGTACCTCCACCTGTTGCAGACTCAATTCTGATTCTGGACATCTCATCATAGAGATCATCCAAGTTCTTCTGACGTTCTGCAGGTGTCAGCTTTCGTATATCTTTCGAGGTGAGTCTTACCATTAATCAGCATCCTCCTCGTCTAGCTCATCCAGCTCTGAGAGATCATCTACGACACTCTCATCGGCTGGTTCACTAGCATCTCTTTTAGGCTCTTCATCTGGCGTCTTCTCGGGAGTCTTGTGCTCCTCTGGAGCTGTTTCGTCTTCCAGAAGTTCAAGACCATCAAGCTCTTCCAGTTCTCTAAGTTCATCGATATTCGTGATTCCCTCAAGAGCCTCCTCCATGGCCTCTTCTTCCTCAGTGGCCTTCTCTTCACCAGCCTTCTTGACCAGTTCAATCTCTTCAGGTTTCTTTGGTTTTGGAGGCTTGATGGTAATGACTCCAGGCATATTTGCATCCGGTCTCATAATCAGGACCTTTATGCCAATGACTCCAGGCTTGAGAATAGCTTTGTCATCCGCCTCATCGACAAAGACACTTGCTGGTTGTCCCGTCTTGGCAACGGTCCCTTGTCTGAATTTCTGATAACGGGCTCTTCTGCTGGAGAGCTTGCCCTTCACAATAATCTCGCATCCGATGGCACCTGCTCGCATGACTCTCCTAAGGATCCAGTATGCCATTCTCCGGAATCTGACACCACGCTCTAGCTGTCTAGCTAGCCTCGATGCCATGACTGCCGCATCAAGCCATGGATTCTCTATCTCATTGACTTCGACTTGGACATTCTCTAGTCCGAACTCATTCTCAAGAATGTAGGTCAGCTCCCTGATTTTTGCTCCACGTCTTCCAATGACAACACCAGGTCGCGAAGCATTGATGACGACCTCTGTCTTCATGGGCATCTTTCTGATCTCAACGCCACCATATCCTGCAGCATTGAGTTCTTTGTTCAGGAATTCGTCAATTGCCAGTTTGCGTGTGTTCTGCTCAATGAAATACTTGACCGCCGACATCTACGCCACCTCTTCCAGAACGATTTCAATATGTGAGGATTCCTCAAAAAACGGCGAGCTTCTTCCGAACGCTCTCTCCATGTACTTCTTGTACATTCGGCCTCTGTGTGTGACTGCATGGATGACCTTGAGCCGATCAATGTCGAGTCCCTTATTGTCTGCATTCGCTTCAGCATTCTTTAGAATCTTGATGATGTGAGTAGAAGCCTTGACGGGATGCCCGCCTGCCATCCACTTTCTCATTCCGGGATGGTGCGCACGGCTCTTGTAATGGCGCTTGTAGGGAATCCACTTCTCTTCCTTGATTACGGCCTCCAGAAGTTCTATGGCCTTGTCAAGCATCATTCCTCGGATTTGTTTACAGACTTCTCTGCACTGTTTTGGAGAAACCCGAATGTTTCTTCCACTAGCAATAGCAGTTCTATCCGGGTCAATGCCTATGATTGAATATCCATACGATGGCATCGTGCGTCACTTCCGCTGTGTGACTATGGAAAGCTCACATTATTCTGCAAGCTTCTAAGTCATATTCGCGCTCTGTAACCACTCCAGACCCTACAGGCACACGTCTGCAGACAGTTCTCGCGAGCAGAACCAAGTAGTCTGCACTGCATCCATCGGCTCTGAAACAGTCACGTTCAATGAGCAACTGCTCGGTTCCGGATGACTTTAGCATTTAAACCTTCTCACATGTCCGAGAACCACATCTATGGATTATCGCCAAACTCATCTGTGACTCGTTTCAAGAGTGGACTGCTCACTGTCCTTTGGACTAGTTTCACTCCGGTGTCCGTAAGCGTGCCTTTGATGTAGTGAACTCCTGCTGATTGAATATACACGAATCCCTTCTTTCTGAGACTCTCGAGACTTTTCAGGACTATTTGCGTCAGTTCTTCCTCTGTCACATCAAGCGTTCCACCCGGGACTTGTAGGGTTTCGCTCATCTTCAGGATGTTTCTCATCGAACTGAGCTGACGACGATGGCTGTCATAGGGATTGGTGTACATCCATAGTAACACAATCAAGTCGACAACATCGAGACCGATACCTGGATTCCTCTCCAGTATCCTTATGGCCACGAGCTCGACAATTGGCATTTGTATCACATTCCTTACTGTTCCAACCCTCTTGAATGAATCGAACAGTTCATACCAAACTCACATACCCGACAGTCGGCTGGAAGATATCTCCACTTCTCATGAGTCGTTCAAGTGAGCTGTCGACTGATGCTTCTGAGATCCCCCTCTTCTCGAAATGACGCACAATCTCATCAACCCTCACTCTCTCTCCTTGCATCTTCAGAAATGAGATGATTTCCGCTGATACATCACGCTCGGCAGTGCTCTTTGGCGACGAGTCTTCGTTGGTTTCCACTAGCTGCACTTCCCATGGGTGTGGGAATATTAGTGCTCCACTATTTGATAGGTCCTGAATAGTCTTCTCGACCCATGTCCAGCGAAGTTGCCGATTATCGCTTAACTCCTCGAGTCTGTCAAGCGAACAAGGTTTTCCCCTAGCCTCTTCTTCGAGTATCGCCATCAGACGCGCTCGTTTTCCTGGGAGGACCAGTTGTTCATCGTCGGTCGCCATCTTGTCAATATCGACTGGTTCCTCGGGCAATAGGGAACGGTATCTTTCCTTCGACCTTTCCACAGCATCTTGAAACTCGTTTCCTCCCCTTGCAGCATTGAACTTCTTGACTGCTTCCATAGCCTGTTCGGGTCCATCAAAGAGAGCACAGTTCGCCTTCGTGATATCGATGATGCTGCCACAATAGCTGCATCGTCTGTGTTTCTGCCCCACCGGAGAATTCGTGAAGTTTCTACACTTAGCACACATGAACACTACGAATTGTTTCAATGGTGAAGCCCCAGCACTAGTACAGTGTTTATAGTTCTGGCTATTTAATGGTCGCTCTCTCTGGTCGGATGAATATTGTTATATCCAGTGCAACCGGCGTTTTCGCTTGGGAATCTGACAATGCCGAGGAAGGCAAAGCAAATCCAT
Source organism: Candidatus Thorarchaeota archaeon (assembly GCA_003345545.1). Lineage (GTDB taxonomy): Archaea > Asgardarchaeota > Thorarchaeia > Thorarchaeales > Thorarchaeaceae > SMTZ1-45. The sequence goes on along the minus strand of PRDH01000012.1, from coordinate 31,306 downwards.
ATTGACGCCAAATTGTGCAAGGGATGCCATATCTGCATCTCCGTCTGTCCCCATGGTGTTTTGAAAAAGTCAGATGTTGTGGATAATCGTGGTTCCTTTCTCCCTATTGTAGTAGATCTTGAGTCCTGCAAGGTCTGTCGGCTCTGTGAGATGGAGTGTCCTGACTTTGCAATCTCCGTCGAGGAATAACCTCATCAGCACACTCGCTTTCTGCGAGCTTTATGATAATACATGCAATGATATATCATCAGACAATGACCTGTATAGTCAGTTGTCTATGTAGGTGCACAGAGTGGAGAATCCTGACATTCAATTTCTTCTGAATATTAGAACTAAGTTGAACGAAGAGATTGATAGACTACGAGATATGATTGCACGTTTCGAGGAGCACATAGAGAATCTTGATGCTCAGATCGCCAAAGCCAGTTTCACAACAGCTGATGCCGCGTTGGCGAAGGCTCCGAGTGTCGAAGGCGCAGCTCCGGCCAAGGTAGCAGCAGAAACTACCGAGCCTCAGAGTATAGTCCTGATGAACAAGGCTGGCAAACTAGAGCTCGGAATCATTGAGATCTCTGAACAGACCATGCGGTTCCTACCTGCCGAGCATGCAGTCTATGACATCACTCGTGGAGCCTTTGCCCGATTCTTCGTGGAGAGAATTCTCGGTAAATTCCAGCAGGAAGACCGTCATAGAGTTGAGAACGGTGAGATTGAATGGGAAGATGCTTTTGATTTTGAAGTGCATTCAGAAGACAACATCCTAGGTGAGATGGTCATCAGGAACTGCGGTGATGAGAACCGAATGAAGGAGATACAGTCTACTCTCCGTTGGGCCCTCGAAAAGACGTACAGCGCTAGATGAAGCAGTGATGGCGCCCTTAAGAACTCACCCTTACTTCCTTTGCAAAAGAATATATCTTGCATCTAGTTCCACTGAAACCAGCTGTAGCTTGCAGAGCGTATTCGAGAGGAACACAGATGGAATCTCATCATGACTCAGAAGAATTCCCTATCAGTCCTCAAATCATTGTGGAGGCTGTGCTTCATGCTCATGAGTTTTTCAAAGAGAACCGGATTGATGCAAGATATGAGAAGATGGCACTTGACCTTGTCCGGAGATATGTTTCTCAACAGGGCAGGCCACGGGAGGAAGATCCCCTCTTTGCCGCAGCGCTCTATATTGTGACACGACACCCCTGGAGTCACCCGAATCCTCTGACGAAAACAGAGTTCGCTAACAAGCTCAATATGAAGGAATCCAGCCTGGAATGGTACACGGAGAGTATCTGCGACAAGCTTGGCTTCTCAACCATTCATGATAGCACGCAGCTCCCCTTCTTCATGGATCCTCAGGGAACGATATCTAGCGTTGTTGACTCTGTCGTTCGTGCCAATGTTGGTGAAGAGCTTGTAATCGGTATTGTTAGCCGTAATGTGCTTTCACCAGAGTCTCTAGCTGAGAAGATAGTCGATCAGCTGTGCAGTGTTGTGAAAATCATTCCTGGCATTTTCGAGCCAGAGCTATATGCCCTTGTCCGCAAGAAGATTGAGATCGAGAGCAAGAGGGTAAGTGACCAGATCCAGAGAAGATAGTATCTCTATGTATCCTCAAGCTGAAGGTTTACTTCCTCAACAAATGACTTTCCTGCTACAACTTGGTCAATGGAGTGGATGACTGCTCCCGCGTCTTCTAGAACCTCCCTGATACTGCTGAAGTTCAGGTCATCTCCCTCCAGAGTGATAGTGATGCTCTCAGTGTTTTGATCTACTTCCTTGAGCGAGATGTTGACTCCACTTACGCGTGCATCTCGTACGAGCATCAAGGAGAGCTCAGTCAGCGGCGGACTGTGAGGTTTCAAAACATCCAATACTATTCTCCGAATGCCTTGAGGCACTGATCGCATTCTCCCATTTTGGCATTGAGGCCTTATTCTGCTTCGTTTCATGCTCTTCTTGATTCCCTTGTTAAATCTTGCGACATAATACTGCCATTGAAAATTCAGGCATGAGCACCAATTCTGCTAGTGGCGCTACTCAGTTTCAGGACAGATGACGCTCCCCAAGGCTTATATCGTGTCAACGAAGACTTCTGAGATGTTCCTATTGTCATAGGCAACGCCGGGAAAAGAAAGGTTGGATGTCGCATTGAGACAGGCGAAGCTCACTGATTCTACTAAGACCAAGGAAACATCAAAGAAGTCGGTTAACGTCCGCTCTGTTAAGTATGAATCTGGTCGAACAATCGATATTGACGTTGCTGATTTCAAGGGGCATCCTCTATGGCCTATTCTGATTGAAACTGCAAGGAATAATCCTCTGTTCGCAGGCAATGCAGGGTACGCAATCAATCATATCATTCCGGAGGATCCAAAGATCACAGCAAGGGAACTCGCCAGCAAGTTGTCCATTACCGTGGGAGAAGCCCTCGCCATTCTAGAAGGATACGAATCGAAATCCTGAATCTTTTTGCCACACATCGTCATTTTTATGCTAAGTCCACTAGGTACCAAGTGGTCATAATGCGATGAGCAAACAACTTGAATTCCGCAGTGCCCGATACGCTCAAGCTCTGAAGAGAGAGATCGAGACTCTGAGCCATAATCGGCAGCTAAGGATTGTTCATGTGTGCGGCACGCATGAGGACACGATAAGTCAATACGGAATTCGCTCCCTGTTGCCCGAGAGCATGCACCTAGTTGCGGGCCCTGGGTGTCCAGTGTGCGTGTGCGCAGCCGAAGATGTAGACATGGCAATCGCGCTGGCGCGGCAGGGCCACATAGTGACGACCTTTGGAGATATGGTTCGTGTTCCCTCGACTGACTCCTCACTGGCAAAAGAGCGCACGAAGGGTGCCGATGTTCGAGTGGTGTATGGTACCAATGATGCCGTTGAGATTGCTAGGAAGAATCCTAACAAGCAAGTCGTGTTCGTCGGAGTTGGCTTTGAAACCACCGCCCCCACTATTGGACTAGAGCTCCTTCGCTCGCCTCCTCCTAACTTCTCGATTCTCACGTCACTGAAGGTCATTCCTCCTGCGATGGATCTTCTCGTCAACATTGAAGGATTTGCGGTGGATGGCTTCATCACTCCGGGACATGTTTCAGCAATCATTGGCTCGAATGCATTCCAGTCCTTTGCGGAGAGACGTCATGTGCCGTGTGTTGCTGCTGGTTTCGAACCACTGGATGTCCTCGAGGCCATTCGGATGATTGCGTTACAGATATCTGAAGGTAGAGCAGTCTCAGAGAATGAGTACACACGTGTAGTTCGTCCTGAGGGCAACATTACAGCACAGAGAGTATTGAGCCAGACATTCAGGATTGGTGACGCTCCTTGGAGAGGTCTCGGAATCATCAAGAAATCCGGCTATTTCATCAAACGAAAGTACCGCGCGCATGACGCTAGACTCAGGTTCGACTTTCCGGATACTGAGTCTGTGGATATCCTCCCTGGTTGCAGATGCCATGAAGTGATTCTCGGTATGGTTGACCCTGTGGACTGCAAGTTATTTGGGAACCGTTGCACCCCTGAGAACCCCTATGGGCCATGCATGGTTGGTCATGAGGGCACGTGCAGAATCCGCCATGAGAACTCAGGAGCCTAAGGATCTCGCCTGAACCGAAGTCCATCTACCGAAACTCTCAGAAGACTCGCAGGTCATTTGCTCCGGTACTTTCCCTCTGCAGCCTTCAATTCGCCCAATGTATTGAAATTCTTGAAGGTTTCAAGTTTGGCGTCAAACTGCTTCAGGGCTTCTGTTGACACATACAAGACATTTTGGAGTCGATTAAGTAGGCTGTGCATCTCGAATGACTTCTGCCCCAAGACCTTTAGTCCGTGATAATAGGCATGCTCTGTCATGTAGACCGAGTGAAGCGGCTCGATATATCCAGATGGCCATGAGGGCACTACAGCTCCGTGCTTAGGACTCATCTCCACAAGTATCTTCAACAGGCTTGGCCTCGCAAGGGGTGTATCAATTGGCAGTAGCAGTGTGTAGTCCGTTTCTGCGTGCTCAAATGCAGTGACAGCTCCATTCAAGGCTGACTTCGTGCTGTCCTCTGGGTCCACGACAACACGTCCCATTTTGATGTGCGGCTTGATCCTCTCAAGATGTTCACCATCTGACACTACGACAAGGACAGTGGGCGAAATCTCCCGAGCGATGTCAAGCATATGTGATACTAGAGGCCGCCCTTGAAACTCCTTCAAGGCCTTATCTGAACCGAATCGTCTTGAGTCACCTCCAGCCAAGATGGCCACCGTCACATCCTTCATACTTTCACTGACCACTAGCTCACCGGCACAGTACTCTCCCGGGCAACAGCGTCGAATTGCACGTTGAGGTATTTGATGAGAATGCAGCCTACCTAGATAGACATTAATCTAGTGGAAAATCCCACCAAAAGTGTAAAAAGCACGCTGGGACCGGATGGCCATATCCGATGGAGGTTTCATAATGCCAGGCAAGGTCTGGAGCTACATCACGGAGAAGCTAGAGACTGAGGGTGCACTTCATTTCTCCCTACTTGATCCTGATCCACTTTCTACAACTATCGAAGATGTTGTAGAGATTGCTAAACTTGCTGAGAAGGCAGGCAGCGATGCGGCAATGATAGGTGGAAGCACAGTCTTTGGTGTGATTGACGACGCAGTGCGTGAGATCAACGAGGCTATTGATATTCCAACGATCCTCTTTCCCGGCAATATCACAGGGGTTTCTGAATACGCGGACGCAATGTTCTTCATGACTCTTCTCAACAGCACAAATCCCTACTGGATCATTGGAGCACAGGCTCTAGCGGCACCGAAAATCAAACTCGCCGGTATTGAGACAATCCCAATGGCGTATCTCATGGTGGCTCCCGGGAAGACTGCAGCATGGGTCGGCGACGCAAAACCCTTCCTTCGGGACAAGCCCAAGATTCCAGCGATGTATGCCATTGCTGCCGAACTTCTTGGCATGAAGCTTGTCTATCTTGAAGCTGGCAGCGGAGCAGAAGGCGGAGGTGTGCCTCCTGAGATGATAGCCATGGTTTCGAAGTTCATCGAGATTCCTGTGATTACCGGAGGAGGCTTTAATGATGCAGCGTCTGTGGTCGGTGCCATAGAGGCTGGAGCATCAATAGTTGTCCAAGGGACCTATCTCGAGAAATATGTTCAAAAAGACAAGGGTGAAGGACTGAAGAAGATAGTCAAAGCCTTGAAGGAAGCAGGCGCCAAGAGAGTTTAAATACTTGACAACCCCTTTTCACTCAGTCTCCTCTGGGAGGTGCGCTATAGCTTGTCCTCAAAGACTGAGTTACTGAAAGAACTTCTTCTAGATTTGAGTAGAGCCTCCCAAGGCAATGTGGAAGCGAGTGCTATCATCTCAAAGTCGCAAGGACTTCCTATATACTCCCTGTACCCTGAAGGTCCTGATGAGAAGCGGATTCCTGAAGAGGATGTCATTGCAGGACGCACCATTCAGATACAAGAGGCTACCAGAAAGGTGTTCAAGCAACTGAAGCGCGGTTCTCTCATTAGGATGCTCATCGAGGGAGAGAGTGGATATGTCATCATCTGTGATGCTGGGAATGATGCAATCCTTGCCGTTCTGACCAATAAGCGTGCCAACATTGGATACATGTTCTTCTCAATGTCCAGAACTGCACGACGTATTGAACAAGTACTATCATAGGTTTCTGCTCCATCGTCACTTTTATCTGTCCCACCAATGACGAGCAGTCAGGTCGGTGGTTACTGTGCCGGATGAAATGCCAAAAGAGAAAGAAGACGACAACGAGAACAAGGATGTCTGGGAAAAGTGGCGGCGTGCAGGAGCAGTGGCACGTGAGGCTCTCGCCCTTGCTCGACCAATGATTGAGCCCGGAATCAAGGTTCTTGATATCATCAATACCGTTGAGAACTACATCCGCGCGAACTCCTCAGGAACATCGTTTCCATGCAATGTATCACTGAACAACATTGCGGCACATTATACCTCACCCCTCAATGATGAAACCACTCTCCAGAAAGGCGATCTTGTCACCGTAGACTGTGGTTCCCATGTTGACGGTTGTATTGCGGATACTGCATTCACAGTGGCTCTGAATCCTGATCATCAGGATCTCGTGAAGGCCGCTGAGGATGCCACCAATGTAGCTGTCAAGATGATGCGCCCCGGCGCGAAGCTCAATACAATCGGTGCGCTCATCGAAGATACCATCACCAAGGCAGGGTTCAAGCCCATCAAACAGCTTACAGGACACCAGCTGAAGGAATATGAGCTTCACGCTGAAAAACAGGTGCCATGTGTTGGTGGGAAATCCGAGGTCTTGGTTGAAGCAGGAGAAGTCTATGCTGTCGAGACCTTTGCAAGTACAGGTTCTGGGAACATAACTGATCTACCCAACCCCACAATCTATCAGCTTCTTCCGATACGTGTCCCATTACGGTTTGCTGGTTCGAAACAGTTCCTAGGGATTGCTAGAAAGGAATACAGAGAGTTCCCGTTCGCTGAACGCTGGCTCGCAGAGCGCATGAAGCATGCGACACTCAAGATGGCAATCAGAGAGCTTCGCCAGAATGGTGTCCTATACGCGCATCATATCCTAGCTGAAGAGAAGGGTCAGTTTGTGTCCCAGCATGAACACACTGTCATTATCACTGAGAAAGGACATGAACAGACCACCTAGCCTTCTCTGAGATGCACATTTCATTACATAGTCCCTTGCCGAATCGATTTTCGGTGGACACAGAAGGATTAAAAGTATTTTTTCCGTAGTTTTGTTATTGTGGGTCCTGGGAGACTGTCATCGGTACATCGATATGACAGTGAATACTGACGGTCTTAAACCGGTTCCTACACATCGGAGGAGAGCGATTGGACCGCACAGGAAGCGCCGAGGACAAAAAAGAAGGAGCATCGGAAGCGACTGTCGAAATTCTGAGGTGCCCTGAGTGCAAATCGGCAATTGTTGTAGAGGACTCTACTCGCGGTGAACGAGTCTGCGGCGGATGTGGACTTGTACTCTCAGACCACCGAATTGATACAGGTGCTGAGTGGAGAGCTTTCAGCTCAGAGGAGAGTGATTCACGGAGTCGAGTAGGTGCTCCGCTCCGCTACACCGTGCACGACAAAGGGCTCAGTACGATTATTGACTGGCGAGACCGTGATACTGCAGGAAAGAAACTCAGTCCGACTAGGAGATCCGAAATCTACCGGCTTCGCAAATGGCAGATACGTAGTCGCGTTCATAGTTCTCTCGATCGGAATCTTGCTCAGGCGATGTCCGAGCTTGAGAGACTCTCGTCACAACTTGGCATTCCAGAACCAATTCGCGAGCTTGCTGCGCTCCTCTATAGAAAGTCAATTATCAAGAAACTAGTCCGCGGTCGTTCAATAGAGGCGATGGTCGCAGCTACTCTCTATGCTGCCTGCAGAATACGTTTGAAGCCACGACCCCTTGATGAAGTGGCTGATGGATCACGAATTGACCGCAAGAAACTTGGCCAGTGTTATCGGTTACTTCTTCGAAGTCTTGACATCAAGATTCCCCTCTCCAATCCCATTGACTACATCTCACGGTTTGCATGCCAGCTTGAGCTGTCAAGCCCTGTGCAACTTCGGACTGTCGAGATACTACAACAGAGCCGGGATATAGGCCTCACGATCGGTCGCGACCCACTTGGGCTAGCGGCTGCTGCCATCTACGTGGCCTCAATCATGCTTGATGAGCGGCGGACTCAGCGAGAGATCGCTGAGGTTGCTAGAGTGACCGAAGTCACTGTAAGGAACAGGTACAAGGAGATAGTCAAGAAGCTGGGTATCGACTCCCTAGGTCTGGAACCTATGGACTTCTGATCTTGTTGCCTGTAGATTACTCAGTTATGAAATAGGAGTTTCGGAGGGCGTAATTACCCTCTTCCAGTAGATACGAAGGACCAATCAATCTGGACCATCTCATCTGGAAATCCAAGCTTCGCTAGAACTTCTCCAATGACTCCCCGATGGTCTCCTTGAAGTTCGATATGGCCGTGTTTTGCTGCTCCTCCGCAAGCAAGCTTGGCCTTAAGTTTTGTAGCCAGGTCACCGAGGTCAATACTCTTGTCAAAACCCTCGACAATAGTGGTCAACCGGCCCCATTTTCTTCGCTCTATACTCACAGTAATCCGAGCCTCTTCCTGTGCGATGGTCTCACAGACGCACAGATCCGTAGGTAACCCACAATTGGGGCATATTCCGCCATCGTCATTACTCACTAAGTCATGTACTCCTTAGATTTGGTTTAGCAATATACTTGGGGAGGCTTTTCACTCTGAGCATATAAATACTCTTCTTAGAAGGCACCAAACGCATCAAAAGGACAACTGCCTGTAGTCAACCTCTGCCTGCAGCACAGGATGAACGTCAGGGTAGAATCGTCATACTCGTTGGGCAAGAGTAAAGTACGATCTTGCATCTCAATTTAGACACATGACAGGCCGAATCTTGATCATTGATGCATTGAGTACAGGCACTGGCCAACGTCGCAGCTCACGTGACTCCATAGGATGCGGACCAAGGTCCGTTGCAGGCATTCTCGAGAAACACGGGCTGAATTGCAGAATTCGTAGGGCAGAAGAGGTCTTATCCAAGAAGAGTATCCTCCAGCAGTTCGACCACCTAGCTATCAGTGCTATGACCATGGATTCTCCTGTTGTGAAGACGCTGATGAAGCAATGGCAACATAGATCTCGTTCCTCTGGAAGGACAATCATTGGAGGCCCTATCGCATCCAACCCTGAGGTCCTGAGGGAACTGAGCGCTGATGTATTGGTGATGGGAGAAGGAGAGGCTACGCTTGAGGAGTTGGTGACTCGGCACTTCTTTGAAGACCCCATCGATCTATCATCAGTCAAGGGGATTGCTTTTCGGGGAGCTAACGGGATCCATGTGACACCAGCTCGTGAGTTCATCACGACAGAGGCACTCTCACGGGATTACATGCCCTCAATAACCAGGATTATCGATTATCCTGCCTATCAGGCGAGTAAGATCTATGTCGAGGTGACTCGGGGATGTTCGAATTTCAGAAGGACGACCCTCCCCCTCAGGAATGGAAGGCAGTGTTCCGATTGTGGAAACTGTGACTCAGAGAAACTTGATGTTAGAATGAATTGCCCGGAGGATATTCCTCCCGGCTGTGGTTTCTGCAGTGTTCCGAGTACATGGGGGCCTCCAAGAAGCCGTTCCTCTGCTGTGATTATGCAGGAGGTGAAGGGACTGCTGGAGCTTGGCGCACACCGAATCGTGCTTGAGTCTCCTGGATTCCTTGACTATATGCGTGGTAGTGAACCACTCACAGATCCTTGCTTTCCCCCTGCTAATCTTGATGCCATCCGAGGTCTCCTTGGTCAACTCAACTCTCTTCCTCAACTTGTGGACGGAACAGCACACATAGCCATCGAGAACATGAAAGCGTGTCTGTTCACTGAAGCTGTTGCGCTGGCGTTGAATGAGTCGAAGATATCAAGCTCTCCGAATATTGGCATTGAAACTGGGTCTGACGAACACTTTAAGGCCATCGGCAAGTGTGGAAGCCCTAGTGACGTGCTTACTGCAGTACGTATAGCAGTAGACCATGGCATGAAACCCTTCGTGTATTTCATCTATGGGCTACCGGGAGAGGATGCAGAGAGCACAAAGGAATCAATCAGGATGATGCGGGCTCTCAGTGATGCTGGGGCTGAGAGAATCATTCTCTATGGTTTCAGATCTCTGCCCGGGTCTGCTTTCGAGGGTTTTCCGGAGTCTTCAACTAGGGACGAGTTCGGGGCACAGCTCCGTCGAGAGGCAGAGAGAGTCAATCGAAAAAAGAAGACTGACTATCTTGGACGAGTCGTACAGGGGATAGCTGCTGAGCCGTCTTGGGCACAAGTCGGTTATACCATGGTATACCCCCTGCAGGAAGGTCCGCTTATGACAGTTCCCGGGGGATTTTCGGCAGGCACAATGCTCCAGGTCAGAATTCAAAGGGTCCTGAGCAGCGGACTTGTAGAGGGCGAGATCGTTCGAGAACCAGAACTCGAATCAAGATAGCTCTAGGCAAAGCTTCATATTGCTAAGGCTCCGGGAGTCAGAACGGTGGCACACCGTGGTATACACCTGTCATAACTGTCATCGTGAAGTAACCCCAGATGGCCTTAGGACACTGCCAGGCGTCAAATGTCCATACTGCGGTGGGAGAATTCTTTACAAAGTCCGTCCACCAGTAGTGAAACGCGTGAAGGGCGCATGAAGAATTCACTCATTTTGCCCATCATATCATGCCAAGGATTAGCATCGTTGTCACCGCAGCTGATACAAGGAGCAAAATCAGAAAGATGATAGAGTACACCTTCCTTCTGGTCTCACGTTTCAAGTTCAGTCCTCCGTGTTTCCAATCAGAATCATGCCCAGCCGTGTGAGTTCTTCGATTCCTCTTATCTCTCCATCAAACAGTGGAACCTCCGTGATGTCGATGTCGGAGAACAGGTCTCTAATGTCTTTGAGATTCGTCTGTTGCATCTCATATCGTTTTGTGCAGAACTTGCAGGATGGATTGGGAGGAACAAGCTGATTCACGACCATATTGGTGGCAGGGATATGCCATTTGTCTAGACTAGCGAGCAGACGTTGCGTTTCGAAGACTGCCATTGCCTCTGGAATCATGACCACAACAAACTGCGTGGTGTCCGGATCTGAGAGTTCGATACGGGCCGCCCGAATCTTATCCTTAGTCTGTTGAATCATCTCCCAGGAGCTGTCTTCTTCTTGCTTTCCGCCGCCAAACATACTTCTGAGTCCACCCATCATCGCGCTCAATCGCTGACGAAGGGTCATGATTTTGCCCAGCCAACTATCTAGAAGGTCTGGCAATTCAAGGAGTTTCAGAGTATGACCTGTGGGTGCAGTATCGAAGATGACCCGATCATAGGAGGAGTCTTCGATGAACTCGAGTATCTTTCCGAATGCCATTGCTTCATCCGACCCGGGTGGTGTCATGCCTGTCATGTCGCCCATAAGATTCGCTGCCATCTGTGCCTCAGGACCAGCAGATCCGTCCCCGATAATATCTTGGAACTGCTGCATTCCCTTCTCAGTGCTTATTTCCATCGCCCAGAGATTGTCGAATCCCTCGATAGGAATGACTTCTCCCCCTGAGAGGTTCTGGTTGAAGCTGTCACTGAGACTATGTGCCGGATCAGTCGATAAGACCAGAGTTCGAAACCCATGCTGTGCTGACAGCACTGCTATCGCACCAGCGCAACTTGTCTTTCCAACTCCTCCTTTACCTCCCGAGAGGATGAACTTGACCGAGTCACTGTAGATGATATCTTTGAGAGTCATTCCAAGACCTCTGAACGGCTGATTGTCTGGTTTCTCTATTAATGCTTCCATAGGTTAAAGAGGGATTCTGAATTGGGGCAGAGAGGTCATGTCATCGTAGGACAGTCACCAAAGCTTATTCAATAGGTCGATTCACAAGAGTAAGCAGTGTATTGAGGAAAGAGGAATGTCGTTCCCGCAAGTCCGAACCACAGCAGTCGAGTTTCCCTCTACTATCCTTAGACTACTCGGCCTAGAGATTCCAGAAGGGCTGTATCCAGCAAATGAAGAACTGGTCAGCAAGTTCAGTCCCAAGGCTGTGGTTATGGTTGTCATCGACAACTTTGGGCTCTTTGAAGCAGTCGTCTACAAGCCTGAGGCACTCATCAAGAACATGGAGGCTCTTGCCCTCCTCGAGACTGATGACCCCTACGCAATTCCTCTGATCAAGACTCTCTTGCAGGGACCTCGTTCCGACTTTCATATGATCAAACACATCAAAGACTGTGGCAAAGTGATCAAGGTCATATGCAGGGAGGCTGACCAAGCTACCTTGGGATTCGACTCTGCGTATACGGTCACCCCACATGATGACATGGCAACATATATTGAGGCTACTAAGTACATCTTCAAGAGTGAGCTTCTATATCTCCACTTTTTGGACTTTGAGAGCCTCTATGCTCAGTATGGACATCGGACCCCGCCCAAGACCCTTCTTGAGAAAATAGTTCGACGAACTGACAACTGGATAAAGGTTCTACTCAGACAGGCGCGAGATGAAACATTGTTCATCATAATCGGCAATCATGGCCGACATCCAGTCCCTCTTGACTACGAAGGCAAACTGGCTGAGTGGCGCAAGGCGAACTCTCCAATCGCGATGATCTTCCAGAAACGTGCAGACCACTCCTAGGCAATATTGAATAGAGCTGGAATTCCGAAAGCTATTGCAATGCATGCGAGAATGAGACATAGCTTCCAGAAATTGAGCCATCTCGCCAATCGAAGAAGCAACTCCATCGAGGCTAGACCAACAACAAATACAATCGCCTCGATGATGATCAGGTCGAATAGACCTACACTCTGCGGTATTGGGTTGCCCGTCAGAATCTCCAGGCCAAGAATGCCTATGACAGCTGGAACACTCATTAGGAAGCTGAATCTCAGTGCAGTCTCTCTGTCGACCTTTTGCATGAGTAAAGCAGATACCGTGACACCCGATCGGCTGAGCCCGGGCAATACTGAAGTTCCCTGAACAAGACCAGTCAGGATTGCCTCCTTGTCTGTCGGGGTCTTTACATCGACAGAGTCTGCACTTTTCCCTTGCCGGGTAGGCAGGTACAGTGCCAATGCAGTAACCAAGAGCAGCACGCCCACAAGGGCGTTGAGTATCTCTCCCTGAAAGACGTTAATACTGTCTTTCAGAAACACGTACAGCGGAATAGCCGTGATGGCAGTGGCGACTGTGGCAATGAGCAGTAACCGAAGCAGAGTCTTGTCTTTCAGTGATATGATATCAAGCATTATCCTAGGATAGCGTGCAACGACTGCAAGAGCAGTGCCCAAATGGAGCCACACTGCTAGGATCAGCGCTGCGTCTGGTGTTATTTCCGTGAAATTATTGATAAAGAACAGGACCTGCCCTTCGCTGCTGATTGGGAGCCATTCGAGAAATCCCTGCAAGAGCGCGACTACTATTTGCCAGAGTTCCATGCTATCATTTCCTGCTCCCAACCGACATCCAGAAGAATTAAAAAGATACTCCACTCGACAGCAGCTCAAGTAGGTGTGCAAATTGGTGTTGGATCAAGACAGATTTCTCAGTTCAGAACTTGGAAACATAACTCAGATGTTAGAGGAGCATTTTCGAGCTGCGTTATCTGCTAGCAAGATGGTATATAATGCTGTAAATGACTGGCTATCTGGAAAGACCAGCATTCCAGCCGAAGACCTCAAGGCTATCACAGCTCTCGAGGAGAAGGGTGATGATCTGAAGCACACCATACTCGTTGAACTTGCAAAAGCAAACAGCCTGATACAGCGTGAGGATCTTCTGCGTCTCGTGCATTATAATGACAAATTGGCTGATGGCGCGGAGTGGTGCTTGTATCATTTGGCTGCCATTGCAGGGTCTTGGCGTCCTGAAGGTGAGCTAAAGGGAAAGATAGCCAAATTGAACGAGCTTGCGATAGAAGAGAACACTCAGCAGAGGGAAGCAGTACGATTTCTGTCAATCAACATGGAAGAATCGATGAAACGAGCAGATGAAATCTGCAGACTTGAGAAACAGATTGACTCTGTTCAGCGTGAGATTGTCACGCTCCTCTATCCTGCCAGTATCCCCATAGCCATTCTCTTGAGATTCCGCGACTTCATCAATATGATGGAAGACATTGCGAACTTCGGGGAGGATGCTGCAATCACGATCAGAGCTCTCTCGCTCACATTGAATATGTGATACTGGCTGGTGCCGTGAATTGACAGGAGAAGTCCAAGGAACTGCGATTGCAAGGCTTGTTGGGGGCAGAGCGATTGTTTGGGACCCGAAGGACGGCATGCAACTCTATGACAATGGCTACTTTGGACAACCTGTGGGTATAAGAAAACCTAAGTCACCAGTCTTCGACAAACCCCTTGAGCTCTCTCTTCTGGAATGTGCCTACCTGACTCGTGAGAAGAAGCTACAGGTCTTGGACTCGAAAGATGATCGTATTCTAAGCTTGAGAAAAATCATGAACCTGGGCTCAAAGCGGTCTAAGGATTTCAAAGACCAGTTCTTGGTCTATGCGCAACTTCGTGAACTAGGGTATGTCGTGCGTCCCGGTCTAAAGTTCGGGACTGACTTTGCAGTCTATGAGAAGGGTCCAGGGCTCGATCATGCACCTTTTCTTGTGCATGTTATTCCCCAGAAGAATGGGGTCGTTCCACTAGACATTGTCCGCGCAGGTCGCTTGGCTACGAGTGTGAGGAAGCGGTTTATCATTGCGACAGTCAAGGCGAGTGGCGAAATCGCCCACTATTCGTTCGTATGGCATCGACCCTGAGTGTCCACCATCCATGAGCAAAACAAATAAGTTCACAGGCGTGACATTTGCTACAACATCTAGCCCCGAGGATGAATCCTGATGGCTAACAAAGCTGAAAATGCAAAGGCTTTTGGTGTGCTGTTGGCAAAAGCCTGGGAGAATACTCCCTCATTCATCTGCAGTAATGGTGACTACATTTACTGTCTGTACCCCGCTGACGACACGAAGACTAAGTGGGTTGAGGCGTCGTTAACTTTTCCGGATGGGTCCCTAGACAAGAAGCAGATTGATCCTGTGAAGGCGATTGCGCTATTGGTAGAAGAGCTGAAGGTGTTGCCCACGTATGGCGCAGATACTATTGTCACCACGAAGGCGCAACTCGACGAAGTCGCGGGTCGGTTAGGCACTTTGAAGTAGCTTGTGTAATGATTCGTGGTCTCTTGTAGACCTGTCTAAGATGTGGATGGAACAGGAGAATGCCAAAACCACTCATTGAATGTCCTTCTTGTGGCCAAAACGTCCCTGATGGAAAGTACTGCAATCTTTGTGGGAAACCTCTCACTCTCAGGGACTCTCAGAAAGTCGCTGAGTTAGAGGATTCCTTCCATGATCAAGTCACTGAAACCGAAGGTCCAGAAACTGATACATCAATTGACCCCGCCTTGCTTCCTCACTTTGATGTGACTATTCAGGACATGCCATCTGAGGCAGCTGTAGTTCTCCTCTCAGGTGCTGAACTCATTGTTCTCGATGAGGAGCTCGATCGCATCATCGATCAGACTAAGGCAACCCGACAAGCACTGCAACTTCAACAGGCTGACAAAGGAGTGCTGACAGTACGAGCAGAGGCTCTTCGAGAGGAATTCGAGCGCGCCAAGCAACGGCGTCATGAACTAATCGTAGTGAAGGAAAAGCTCCCCCTCGAAACAATCCTGGAGAATCTTGACAGACACGAAGCGAGGCTCTCTAAACTTGAGGGTGTCGCAGGGACTCTTGACAAGGATGTGTACGAGGAACAGCGAACTGAAATACTTCAGTCCATCAAAGCACTCCAAACAAGCCTGAAGGATGCAATCAAGACTGGAAATAAGTGGTCAAAGGGAATCAAGAATACTCTGAAGGCTCTCCAGAAGGAAAGCAGTCGACTTGATGCCAAGTTCAAAATCGGGGATATCTCAAGAGAGAAGTATGAATCATCAAGAGCAAGACTGGAACGGGGAACGCGCATTCTTGAAGGCGGCCAAAAAAGGCTAGATGAACTGCTAAGTCAAACAAAGAAGAGATGAAATAACGAAGAAGCATGATCTTGGAGCGAAATGGAATGGCAACAGGTTATGTGGAATGTAGTGCACTCTGTAGGAACTTTCGATGTGAGAAGAAGCCCTTTGCTCTAAAGATAGTTCAAAAGGGGAACAAGAAGATAGTCTGGTGCACATGGATTGATGAGGACTGTGATGGCGCATGGTGCCAGTTCTCAAAATGCCTAGAGCGTCGAATGACAGAAGATGGCAAGTGCAAGCCTCCGGCACAAAAAGCCAAACCTGTAGTTGACATGGGGCCGGAGGACGAATACCCTGACGCAATCCCAAAGGATATCGCAAAGAAACTCAAGAATAAGGTATAACATCTGCAGCGCGTCCTCTTGCAGAGCCCGTAATGTCTATAAGTAGCAGGATTTTTCTCTCAGTAGTGCAAAGGTGAGTAACTATGTTTGAGGAAATCCGCCCTGAGATGCGCGCGCTCATCTACTTCATGATTGGAATATCACTTCTAGGTATTGGCGTACTGCTCGGTCAGGCGGCCTTTGCTATCGGTTTTCTTACCTGGCCCTAGAGATGGGCCTTCACACGGGGTGATAACCCTTGGCCCGCCTTGATGATATTGTACATCTGCTGCTCAGCTTTGATGGTATCTCACGGAAATTCGTCCTTCCATCCATAATTGATAAGCTGCGATTGAGATCTTTTAAGGGCAATACTCCGCACGCTCTCGGAGAGGATTCCGCTGCGATTGTTACTAGCTCCAATGACATTGTTCTCCTTACCACAGATGCCATTGTTGAAGACCTCTGCCTTGGTCACCCTCGAGCCGCAGGATTCAATGCCGTCTTGGCCAATGTCATGGATATCTATGCGGCGGGAGGCACTCCGACTTCCTTTGCGGTCGCATTATCCTATTCCAACCAGGAAATCGGAAACAAGATACTCGACGGTCTTATTGCTGGCTCTCATACTTTCAAGATACCCATTGTTCGCGGCCATACCAACCCCCGATCATCGTCGACCTATGTTGTGGGCTCCGCGACAGGCACCGTTCAGAAGGATGACCTGCTGACTGCAGGAGGCGCCATGGTAGGAGACATGCTCGTTCTGCTTTTTGACCGAGCCGGACAAAGAGGTGCACACTACAGACTCGGGTGGGACTCGGTGACTGACAGGCCATCTGATGAGATTGTGCGTAGGCTGTCAGTCATGAATGATCTTGCAGAACATCATATCTTGTCCGCGTCAAAGGATGTTTCCGTGGCTGGTATAGTGGGAACAGCAGTGATGATGCTGGAGTACTCAGGGAAAGGGGGTACTCTCGATCTTGATGAGATTCGGATGTCAAAACCTTCTGAGATTCCGCTAGAGGATTGGCTTCGAATGTACATTTCACTGGGCTTCCTCGTCGCCACCGCAAAGGAGCATCTAACTCAAGTTGGACGCATCGCTGAGAACCACGCTCTATCAGCATGCATAATCGGTGTTGTTGATGAATCCCGAGTAGTTAGGCTCTCCATGGATGGGGAAGAACGTACAATATTCGACTTCACAAAAGGTCCAGTGCTCACGCCGAAGAATGACCATGAATGACACCTGCGTTAGCGTTATATTGTCCAATCACTGGTAGACAAGCGAAGTGTCCCAGGTGTCGTCTACAAAGGTATGCAGTATCATCGGTTGTTCAAAGGAGTCGAAGAGATCCTTTGCAACAGTAAGAATCATGGAGAGCATCGCCAACTCAGGTCTGAAGGTCAAGGACGCTCAAGCAAGGAAGGTCCATGTCTGTGCTGATCACTGGAAGATTGTGAAGAAGGCTTTCAAGAAGGATACAAAACCCGAGCGACTCCGTTGGGGCCATTAGATCAGTATGCGTGTATGACTGGAGCGGACTTCTTGCTAGGCTGAGGTGTATTGAAATGTCCAAGAGCGGCAGTGCTAAACGCGGTTTCAAACCAAACTACAAGCTGTGGTTTGAATCAGAAGGAGAGTACATTTTTGGTCCTGGAGCCTGTGCCATTCTGACCGCTGTGCTGGAGGAGGGTACGCTGACAAAAGGCGCTGAGAAGCTTGGCATGTCCTACCGCTATGCTTGGGGCGCCATTAGGAAGATTGAACACAAACTTGGCATGCCTCTTATTGAAACCTTTAAGGGCGGTAAGACTGGTGGCGGCGGTGCAAGAGTGACTGAACAAGGTCTGAAGTTCATCAAGGCCTACTCTGAATTGCACAGAGCCTTTGAGGATGTCCTGAAGAAGAGCGGTTACCTCAGTCTATGAGAAGCGAATGACGATTGCATCGTTGGGGCAGTGGCTCTTGCATTCGAGACACATGATACAATCTGGACTGTGCATGTGTTTATACGGATATTTTCTGATTCGTATGTTCATTGGACAGACCATTTCACAGACATTGCATACATCGGGAGTGCATCGTGCTGGATTTCTGCCAATTCCAATGAGTGCGTCTCTAGAGAAGACGCTGTACAACCACCCTGCTGGGCAAATCCATCTACAGAACCATCTTGGTACCCATATAGAGACCGCAAAGACGAAGATGACAAAGGCGAGTTGCAGTAGTGCGAATCCCCACTGAGTGAAGTACCAGAGCGTGCTTAGGCTTGTTGGCCACAGTTGCTCTGGAATGACCTTGAAGAGAATGTATGCTGGATTCAGAGGATTGAATGCATCATTGGCAAATGCGCCAAGCATGGTTTCAAGCACTAATTCTCCGCCAACAGCTCTGGAAGCTCCTAGCCAGACTGCAAGTCCAGCGACGACCACAAAGATGTAGAGCTTGCCTTTCCGCATTTCTATCTCAGTAGCTGCTGTCGGTCTCACTTTTTCGCGCTTCGGCAATGTTGCAAAGTCCTGTATAGTCCCAATCGGGCATGCCCACGCACATGGTGCTCGGCCAACGAAAATCAGGATGATGATCATCGCTCCGATCGTGAAGAATGGAAAGAATGCAGATGTGAAGGTCCGCTGCATTGTGTCGAATGAGCCCGAGATGACAGCAAAAGGCGCTTCTAGGGGTGCCAGGATCGGTATGCTGGGAAGATAGTTTCTTATGGTGGTCCAGAAGGCCGTGATGTACTCAGCACCAAACCATGCAGTGAATACGTAGGCGTTGATGCCCAGAAGAAAGAGAATCTGTACGACCCTGCGAAGCATACGTACGTTGAGAATGATCCCAAGCGGATTATGTCTGGGCTCTCTCTCACTCTTTTCTTCTTTCTCGACTGGTTCTTCAGTCTGCCCTTCTGACTCAGGAAGTTCCTCTTCCTCAGCGGTTTCATCAAGCCTCTCGGTATCTTCAGCCATCGATTCGTTCCTCGCTTGGGTGCTGGCACCGGCGACAACTTGTGCCGTCATTAAAAACGTTATGCTGAATTGAAACAGCCAGTATAGTAAGTTAATGGTGTCTGCTATATCTAGACCAACGAGTGTGTAATGTATATCACATTGGAGACAATAGTGAACATGATGTTGTAGTGACCTTCAGCAGTCGGAGGGATGATGTACACCTGATGGTCGAAGGTCTCAGACCACTTAGTCTGCTGGCTGTCTATGAGCAGAATAATCGTCAATAAGCTGCCATTCGCACTCATTGACACCCCTGTGGGAATATGGACTTGGATTGTCAGGTTCATGAGTTCCCCACTATCTATGCGATTTGCAGCTTCGAATATGTCTTCAGCAGCCATCTGTGCATCCTGGAGGTGCGTGGTATACGACATTGTATTGATAGCATAGAGTAGAACAGGCACTCCAATGATGACTGCTGTGGAGAGTCCAACTGCTATCAGCATCATCTTCTCAAGAGACCTAGATACCATACTTATCTCTCCTGCATTCTACCACATAAACTACTCTGAGTTCGATTTGTTGTGAGCAAGAGTTTATGTCTGCTTCCCACTGTTGTGTGCCGAGAGATATGATGGACTCTCTAATCCCTGTTCACGTTGGTCTGATGGGTCATATTGACCATGGAAAAACAGCGCTCGCACGGGTGTTGAGCGAACAGGTATCTACTGCAGGACTCGATAGGCATCCCCAAGCGCAAGAACGTGGGATAACGATTGATCTTGGATTCACCATGTTTGTCCTTGAGAACTATCTGGTGACCCTCGTTGATTCCCCGGGACATGCCGATCTCATCAGGAGTGTGGTTGCTGGGGCCAGTATCATTGATACTGCAATTCTGGCAGTAGCTGCAGACGAGGGCCCCAAGATTCAGACTGGAGAGCATTTGGTTGTCCTCTCTTCAATGGGCATCGATTCGTTAGTTGTAGCCATCACCAAAATCGACGCGGCTGCAAACGACCAGATTGTTCAGATCGAAGCCAAAATGAGGAAGATTGTTGCTGATGCCGGATTCAAAAAGGTCGAGTATGTCCGAGTTTCAGCTCACAAGAATGAAGGCATAGATCGACTTCGCAAGGCACTTCTCAGAGTTCTCGTTCCCAGAGTGCGTGATGTGAATGGTTCCCTCTTGATACCCATTGATCATGCATTTCCAGTGAAAGGTCATGGCACTGTTGCAACGGGCACAATTGTTCGGGGAAGACTTGCAGAGGGCGCCCTCGTTGAGATTGCGCCTCTCGGCATCAGCAGTAGAGTCCGCTCAATCGAGACCTTTAGCCATAACAGGTCTCAGGCATCTGCAGGTGACCGAGTTGGAATCAACATTCCTGAGGTGGATTCCACCCTAATCAGTCGGGGCGACTACCTCTGTTCTCCCAAGAGCATTCCAACCTCTGACTGCGTTCATGTGCATATCCATGTCAATCCACTGTACAACGGTCGAATCACAAAGAATCTCGTTGTGAGTGCAGCGTTGGGTATGCCGATAACGACAGGGCAAATCATCCCCTTTCAGGTGGTGGGAGGTCGCAGGGTTGTGGTGGATTCAGTCGAAGAGCCGGAATTCGATGCAGCTCTTGCCCTTCAAAAGCCAGTGGCAGTATATGCACACGCTAGAGTCTTACTCGTCCGAACGGACTTGCCTCCTACTCAGATGCGGATTATCGGATCTGGCATCATCACCGAGATTCCTGACAGTATCATGCTCCAGCGAAGAAAGGTTCGCACTGGCAAGGTCCAGAGGGTTCGCGGCCATGATGTCCTTGTTGAGGGACTTGCCTCTAGCAAGAAGGCGGCTGAATCGCTAATAGGACTGCGGGTGAGAACAAGAGGCGGCGTAGACGGTATTATTAGGGCAACATTCGGTACGAGAGGCGTTGTTTCCGTAGAGTTCGAAACTCCTATCGAGAAGAATGAAGAAGTGGACTATGAGAGGTTTGTAGAGGAGACATACAGCTTTGGACCGTGATGAGTTTGACAGGATACTGGACAAGACGATTCCTGAGAGCATCGCACGTCGAGGTCGCACGACCATCGACTCCATGATGGCTCCGATTCGAGACGTCTTGAACAGAAGAGTATTCCCTGATAAGTCATTGACGGATGCGCAGCTCGAACTGATGGTCCAGATTCTCTCATCCATGGACACGGACAAGGACCCAGAGGCCGCTCGTGTTGGAGAACGTGAGGGTCGTATAGCATCGCCCTTCATCGGCGCTCTTGCAGCTGGATTCAATCATGGCATAGGGAGAAGTGGTCAGCTTAACGCTCCCCAGCCAAAGGCTGCCGGGGCATCCCTGATGCAGCAGGTTGCCAACACTGTTGCCCTTGATGCCATTCGGAAATTAGGTCTGAGTAATATGAAGGCAGGTATTGTCACCCCTCTCTCTACAGGAATGACACTTGCCCTCGCACTGGGTGCCCTGCGAAGAGAACTGCATATTCAGAGAGTACTCTATCCTCGAATTGACCACATCTCCCCTAGACGAGGAATCTCCCTCACTGGTCTGAAAGAGGTACCAGTATCGACACTCATTGAAGATGATGCAGTCCGTGTCAACCTCGGTGAATTAGAGACACTAATCCCGAAGACCAAGTCCTGTGCTGTTCTCTGTACAACTACGTTCTTTCCACCACGAGAGTCTGACCCCGTGAAATCTGTTGCACGACTATGTGCAGACCATGATGTCCCCCTCGTGGTCAATAATGCCTACGGGGTGCAGTCTCAAGACATAATGAATCAGCTAAAGTCTGCAGTCGATGCTGGTCGTGTTGACGCCATTGTTCAGAGCAGTGACAAGAACTTCATGGCACCAGTTGGTGGTTCTATCATTGTATCGCCGAACCCTGCTGTCATTGACTGGACAGCAGATACCTATGCGGGTAGAGCAACAGCGGCGCCCATTGTCCAAACACTATCCGCTCTTCTCTCTCTTGGTCTTGACAGGTATCGGGACCTGCAGCAACAACAACTAGAGAACCTAGCATTTCTTAGGGATCGACTTGCAGCAATTGCTGAAACACATGGTCAACGGGTTCTTGATGTCAAGAATCCTGTGGCATGGGCAATGACCTTGAATGGTCTTGATGTCCAAGAGATTGGGGCTCGGCTGTACAATGCTAGGGTCACAGGGCCAAGAACGGTCGAGGCTGGAGCCTTTGGGTCCTCTGTCGAGAACTATCCTCACAGTTACATCGTGATGAATGCTGCAATCGGAGCGAGCCATGAAGACGTCGAGACTGCGACAACCAAACTTGATAAGGAAGCTGGCAGATAGTTAAGCGTCCCTGAGGGAGGGCAAGATACATGACCGCAGCAGATGAACAGGCAAAAGTCTCCCGAACATTGAAATTCAGCTCTGATGAGGCTGCAGCAGTGTTTCGTATTGCTTGGTATGCAATTGCCTCCAAACCTAACGTTCTTCTTGAGGAGTATAGCGAGGGTGAAGGCAAACACTTCAAGGGGATGGCGCGTTTCTCTCTTCAAATCGCGGGTGAGAATGGTCAGGCGATAATTCGCTTGGATGGATCCAAGTCCTCGGTCGAGATCGACACGTTGGGCATGGATGAAATAGCTCTGGCAGGGTATGTAGGTGGCGTCATCGAATCGTTGAAGGATGCAATAGACAAGTACCAATCCTTACCAGAAGAGGACCGCGGAAGGCTTCGGAGAGCTCTGACTGCCAAAACATGCTGGGACCGGATGGTCCGCGAGATTCTGAACAGATCCCCCTTGACCAACATCTATTACCAGGTAGCTCACGGAAGAGAAATGATCATCAAGGCCCTTGAGGGTGAGAACGGTGTGCACCCCATCACTCTTACTACCTCCGCTTGGTTGTCGCAGATAGAATCACTTCCCCGCGATAAAACATTGCCCGGCTCTGTGGCCTCTGAACTGGCAAAGAAGAGCGTTGAATGGAAACGCGAGACCCAGGAGATCATCAGCCGTTATCTCTAGATTCTTAAAAGCAGCGCAGTAGCTTATTTCTTGTGCTCACTTGTGGCCTTCTATAGAGCAAGTGGTCTGGCTCCGTGGGCTTCAAACCCATGATCGTGCAAGCGATAAGAGTTCGATTCTCTTAGAAGGCCGCCATCTATCTATCCAGAAGTCCTCGTAGTCGCTTCAGTGTCATTCTCCTCGCCGCTATCGTGTCCAAATTGCTCTCGATTGCCTTCTTGAGCACACTACGGCGAACATCTGAGACCTCCCGATTTCCCCGCAGTTCTGGATGTTTTTCGAGAAACTCTGTGACTGCCTCTCTTGTGGTCTTGTCAATCATCTCACCAGTTCTCTCAGTGATTCTTGTCGGTTCTTGCTCCTCTGCAATCTTGAGGCTATCAAGAATCTTGAGTATCTTCGCGACCGCTGAATCAAGGTTCTGGCCTGCCATGTCCACCTCTGCCGCTGGATAGTCCCACAGATATCGTCCTCCCGGCGGATCGAACCGTTCGTCTATGCGCCTAATGATGTCCTCAGTGATTTCCGTGCTCTCTCTCTTGCTATTCCATGAGATAGCATCCTCTAACGACGTGGTCACGTGGGCAATGGCGAATATGCACTCTCTCTCAAGAGCAATCTTGAACAGTTCATGACGCATGCTCTCGTAGTAGTTCGTATCATCATCGATCACGCTCTTTCCCTGCCTGAGAAGTTCGTCTACTTTTGCCAGAGTGGCTTGCCGAACCAATCGCTCTCTCTGGGGTCGCCAATCTGTGTAGTAGTCTGCGTCACGCCAGTCATCACTCGACACAATTGTGACATTGGCATCCAGTGCTTCTCTGATTGCATGTGCGAGAGTGGTCTTTCCAGAGCTAGGCAGTCCGCAGAGGGCAAGTAGGAATTGCTCCATGATCAATCGATATGCCCTTGACTAACTGATAGATGAATGTAGCCCTCTCCTCACTATCACTGGACTACGATGAGCGCGTTCTCCACATCCTGCCGATCATCACAGAGGCCATACTCTGCGGACTCCTCATCCCACTCCTCAATGTCAAACGGCTCAAGTACCTCAATCACAGCATCAAGCTGAGCGTTGCTGAACTCCTCAATCCTATCACGAATGTTCGTTGTCATGCTCTCACGTCTTGTATGGACGATACAAGCTCCTAGCTAATTGCTTCATCATCGTCAGTCTGAAAGCGTCTGGAATATAATATCTTGATTTATTAGGAAGGTCGTGAAACAATTGTGTGTGGGAGTTGGTTGGCACAGTCCCATGGCGAGCACACAGGCTTGTTTTCGTTACATACCCTCAATTACGAAACTCCCCCCTCCTACCACGATTCCCTGTGTGGTCGCCGCCCTCAATCAAATAGATAGCAACCTTTTCATGGCCAGAGTAGAAATAAGCCGTAGTGGTTTAATGAGGAGGAGCCCTCCATATGGCTACTTGTATTGAAGACAAAATGAGAGGGGGCTCAACAGTGTGAGGAACGGGCAAGTTCCCTGAACACCTGCCCCAGTCGCCTGTACTTCGAGCCTTCATCTTAGAGATTTATCTTGATGAACCATTGCTTACAGAAGAATAGAGCTTTGGTGAGAGGAGCAGAGTAGCCTGCCTCACACTCTCTTCAGTAGGAAACTTGCGGAGAAGCAGTCGACCTGATGGATAGATTGTGATAGAACGACCATCATCACCCTCAAGAATCAGAATCACTGGAAGACTGACTCGAATCTTCATTTTCATTAGGGTAGCCAATTCCTCACTGAACGATGTCAAATCAAGTTTGACTCTAGTCTTGGATTTGACCTCAAAGGCAACTTTGCCAGAACAGAGCTTGATGATGAAAGGGTCAGTCATTTGCATTACCGTCCTTCAGGATAATGACCTCAGCTTCAGATATTTCTGAGGCTTTCCAGTCCATGTTCATCTTCTCTTCTATGGGATCAATGATGTCGAGCTTGGAGCATACAGTAGGATACTTTGGCGGCAGAGAGCAGCACGAAACAGCCTCTTGTGCAAAGTCGTATGTTCGAATCTTCATTGCCATCTTTTCAACTTCAACCTTATCATCTCCAATGCATGGTCTCATGATGGGAATCTCAGATATCGCGCTATTCTCTGCTAGAAGATTCCGAGTTGTCTGTGAAGCCTGTTCTCCAATGATCTCACCAGTCACAATCGCATCTGCATTTTCTAGAAGGGCTACTTCCTGAGCTAATCTATACATATTTCTTCTACAGAAGATACATGTCATTTTTCGGGGTGCATGCCTAAGCACTTCAGTCAGATCATCGCCATGTGGCACAACATACATCTTGATTTCATGACCGTGGATATATTCAGAGAGTCTTTTTGCTTGTCTGATTGCCAGGTTTCGTGTTGACTCATCCCCATATGGCACATTATCGAAATGAAGAAAGACTGGGACACATCCCCGCTTCATCATCTTGTAGGCAGCAATAGGAGAATCAAGACCTCCAGAAATCGTGCACACTACTCTTCCTTGAGACCCGGTAGGTAAGCCACCCACTCCATCAACTTTCTCTGTTGACAGGAACACTTTGTTGTCACATTCCTCTTTGTAGAATGCGTGATTTGAAGGGAGAGAATCAGCGTCAATTGTAGAAGAAACAATAACTGGAGATACTGATGAAACACCAAAGACTCCAGAACTAACTCTAGTGACTTCTGATATATTGGTAGTTTTAATGTAAATAAACTGGCATGCTGGTTGAATTTCATTGAATGAAACAGCATGTTCTCTCAATGCGGCTTCTAGATTCTTAACCAGCTGTTTAGTCAACTGTTCCCTACTTGGTAATGAATGATACTGTAGCTCATCACATCTGAGCAACACTCCACCATATTCGTCCAGCATTTCTATTCCTTCATATGCTATGGCACACATTCTTTTTTTCTTTCTACAATTCTTACAGCTGAGAACTAGAACTGAACACCCTTCCACTGTTGAGTTAAAGGGTAAACTCAGTGCTTAATTCTGAAGTGTAAGGGATATTCAGATAAAACTAATGACCGGGCTGTTCTTTCAGCGAAACCTGTTCTATGTGACAAATCCTCAATGCTTAAGACTACTTGACAAGATTCGTGTGCGACCAAAAAGATGGGTTTCTTGCAGTTGAGTTTCACTCACACTATAATGTAAGAGATAGGTCATGAATGTAGTGAATCAGAAGTGAGGAGTATGGAGAGATTCGTAGCCACTATGGCTTGATTGTGATCTGGAGGCTCTGGGCGAGATCCTTGTATCTGTTCCTCACGGTGACCTCTGTCACATTTGAAGCCTCGGCAATCTCTCTCTGAGTCCGTCTGTCATCCTCGATGATACCTGCGATGTAGAGCGCAGCTGCAGCAAGACCGCCTGGATCCTTGCCGGCAGTGATACCTCTGTCCCGTGCCTCGTTGATGATGTTCATAGCTGTCTGCACCGTCTTCCCATCGAGGTTGAGATCCGCAGAGATTCTTGGCATGAGGTCATTTGCTGATGGAATTGGCACCCTGACATCAACGTTCCTCAGGATGAGTCGAACACACTGGCCGAGCTCCTTCCTGTTGACCCGCGCCTCGGTCACTATCTCATCGAGCTGTCTGGGTATCTTATGAATTCGACATGAGAGGTAGATTGTTGCAGCCACCATGCCTTCAATGCTTCTGCCTCTGACAAGACGCCTACCCAGCGCCTTTCGGTAAACGAGGGCTGAGGTCTCCTTTGTTTCATGAGGAATACCGAGCTGAGAAGTCAGTCTGTCCATCTCGCTCATTGCAATGCTCAGGTTCCGGTGCTGAGAGCTGTGTACAAGAGTCCTGATCTGCCACTTTCTCATCCGATAGATGGCAGCCCTGCTGTTTGCAGCGATAGCTCGGCCATTCGCGTCACGGTCCGACCACCCAATAGTAGTTGCGAGACCCTTGTCAGCCATGGTCAAGGTCATCGGAGAACCAGTTCTTGCTCTGGCATTTCTCTCTTCGGCAGTGAAGGCTCTCCATTCAGGGCCAGCGTCTAGAACGTGTTCATTCATCACGCAGCCACATGACGTACAGATGTTCTCACCACGTGTGAGGTCTTCGTAGAAATCACTGCCGCCACAGACTGAACATATCGCCATTCCATTTCGCCTGTCCGCTGTGGCTCGTACTGACTTTGCCATTGCTGTCACCTTTGATTCTTCTTGTCATATTGTCGTTGATATGCTTCGCAGGGAATTACAGAACTGTAACTCAATAGAAGACCTTCTCCAAGCGCAATTCTAGCGTATATAAGTTTAAGCATGGAAGAGCTCTTGTACGAAGCAAATCCGCCTTACTCTTTTCAGGAGAATACATCATTCTCAATAGTATGTACGGACAATCAGACCGTCACGAGAGGATAATCCTTCCCGACACACATGAGGAATCCTCTGTGAGACCATCAAGAATCAGTCGTCGTAGGTGAGAATTGAAGTACTCGTCCAACTCTTTCGTTGAACGCAGTGTAATTCTGAGCGTGGTGTTTGCGACAGCATTTATGACCTCAACTCGTGCATCCTGTCCAGTCTGTCTGATCTTCTCCACTTGCTGAAGGGCTGCACGCACGTCCTCCCATCCTGACAAATATTGCTCATCAGCGTTTTCTATCTTCTGAAACACCGGCAGAATCCCTCTTTCTCTTTGCACTTCATTCCTCTGTGGACAATATAATCTCATTCAGAGATATGACTCGGTGTTTCTCAGATCAGCATTGAGCCTCCGCTCTCACATACCAGACTGCCATATGTGGTCAGGGCTCAATCTCGCCACCCTCAAGAAAAGGGGAGAGGTGAACGCTCGACTGAGAGAGAAGTTACTAGCGGTGTGGTGCCCGCAGAACCAAGGAGTAATCGAGCATTCGTCCTCTCTGTTTGTGGAATCTCTACTCAAGACATGCCCACTGTTTGACTGCTGACTCAGGAATAATATGGATGTTGTCATAATACTCCTTGCCATTATCTAGGATCGTTCTTGAGAGAGCAACTTTTAGCAGGCCTTTTGTCTTACCAAGCGTGTATCCAGCGATGTATTGGAGAGGAACTTCTTTTTTGTCAGCCTCTTCCATACTCATTGCACAACATTCAACCCCCGGACTCTCGAAAATGACTTCGATTGTCTTGTGGTCCTCACATGCTGGCCGCCTGTCCAGATACTTTGTTCGCTCTTTGATCTCTTCCTCTCCACTCAGGGACTCAACCCTGCTCCTATCGTAGTGGAATGGATCTCCAGTCAATCGGTGGATGGCTGGGCTGAGGAAAATAGTCTTCTCAGACATCTTCGCAACTTCATCACTGCCACTGTCTATGAACTGGCGGTCTTCGCTCTCTCCAACCAGATAGCGAATCCTGTAGTACTTGGCATCAACTTTCTTCTTCTCGTCACCCTCTTCGATAGTGACCTTCGTGTCTTCCCACGTCTCGACGGGTGTGAACGGATTCTTTAGCACTTCACTCATTTTTCATTCACCTAAGTATATATTAACTATAGTTATCTACACAATAGTTAACTTATAAGCCTTCTGTCATAGGATTATATGTCTGAATTACGACTTACAGACCGAGGCAAGTCCGTTGATCGAATATGCACTAATCATCCTGGCATCATCCATCTTTGGGATACAGCACAGTGGAGTGTCTTCCCTGAGTGTCAAATCGTGGATCATTGACAAATGGGGAAAGAAGGGATACGCACGCCTCTTCAATACTACTAGTGTGCTGACGCTCCTTCTTGCGTTCTTGTCGATGAACTTCTGGAACTGGCTCTATTTCCTGACTGAACCCGCGCTTATCCAACCGATTCTGCTAATAATAGGCATTTTGCTGTTTGTTTCTGGTGCAATCATTGCTATGCAAGCCTCGAAGGTAATATCCGTCAGCACCGTGGCGGATATGCGGACAGACCGACGACCTGAGCTTGTCACAGATGGCATCTATGCTCGAGTACGGCATCCCCTCTATCTTGCGACCATAATGGTCTTTGGTGCCATGGCGTTCCTCTATCCATTCCCTGTGGTCATAGTGTTTGCCCTGTCGATGATTGTCTATACAATCATGGGGGCATTACTCGAAGAACGAAAACTGCTACTTCACTATGGACAAGAATACAGGGACTACAAGAAGAAGGCTGGGTTCATTCTTCCTAGGCTATGAGCTGAGTTTCAAGTGTAAATCACTTCATCATCTTCTCTATCTTTGAGAGATGTCGAGACCTCTTCACTGCCTCCGGCGAGACCTCGTAGACTTCCCCCCTCTCGAGAACATAATGTTTTGTTGAAATCTCAGGAGCAAAGTGTCGCTTGATATCTTCGACAACGTAGTGCAGCTGCACACAGTGGGGACTTCCGTCGATGGTCAGGACCGTTACTCCAGTGATGCCTGCGTACTTGATGATGGAGCCAATCTTGAATCCTGCCTGATTGACATGTGTCTCTTCCAGACACACATGAAGGACAGTGAGTCCTCCGTCTCTCTCCGAGAGACTCTTAACGATGTCGGGGTATCTCTCCATGCAGCTCCCGATCAGCAGGAGTCCGCCCTTATCTCGTAGCGTCTGGTCCCCAACATTGGTTCGCATAAGATGCTGGATTTCGCAGCAGTTCTTGTCCACTGTCACCATTTCCTACGTTTCGGAATCTGCTCCTCATCCTCTTTGCCGGTACTGGGTCTTGGTTCTCCCAGAGGTGGAGCAATTCTTGCTATCATATCTCCCTCAAAAACATAATTCATGCGACTCAGGGAGATTACTACTCCGTCAAAGGCAGAAACGATGTTTGTCTTGTCCTGAACCTTGCCAATGACTGTTCCATTCTTGACGTTCTCTCCAAGATTGACCACTGGGACAAAGAAGCCCTCAGTTTCAGCATTGATGTGCTTCAGTCTTCCTGAGAGGGTGACAGAGGTCTCTATTCTTTCCCCTGTGATCATGTCCTTGATTCGCATGAAGTTCAGAATTGCCTCACGGACTTCCACTGCTGCTTGTGAATCCACCTGGTCAACATCACCGCGCATCTCAATCGAGACCACAGGGATCCCTTCATGCGCTGCTTCCGTTATCAGCGACCCTCGTTGACCTGAGCATTGGACTGTGTTGGGGAGCGCAATCTGAGATGCTAGATTCCTCACATGGATATACTCTCTGTGCATACCGGAGACGTGACTAATACAGTTCTGTCGGTTCGTCTTGAGGTGTATGATGTAGTCTGCCTGTGATGCCCTTCTCCAGATCTCCCATGCTGTTCTCTCAGTGACTGTTCCGTGCTCATCACCTGGAAATACAGAGTCCAGGTCCTTTGAGTCTAGGGGAGAGACCTTTGTTCCTAGCCGGAAGGCAAGCGGATTCGCCACAGGCAAAATGGTCACCGATCCATCGACGCGATCTAGTCGTTCAAGATGCTTCATGATCAGATAGCTCGCATAGACACCTGTAGCAGACCCTCCGTCCATTGCTGCGATGATAAGCAGATTCGGTCGCTCCTCTCCGAGTGTGTAGAACCCAAGAGTTGTACCTGTCTTTAGATCGATGTCCACCGCATCAACTGTAGCCTTCACCATACCAAGACCTTCTATCGACTCATGGGTCTGTTGTATGCCGGGAAGATATGAAGCAGTGTATCACCTCTGAACGGACTTGATGATGTCAGGGCTGCAATTGAACAGGAAGACATCCGTCTTGAAGTCACGTCGTAGAAAAGAGTCATGTCGGCTGAGTGCGTAGCGGCTCTTCAGAGGAATATGTGGAGTTTCAAACAAATCGGGATGCCCGCACATCTTGGGGTCACCAATCCATGCCGTCGGAATCCCCACGGCCACGATATCAAGGCCAGTCATCGAAAGATACGGCTCCCAACTCATGAGTATGAACGATGGTGCGTATCTCTTCGCAGATTCATTAGCATCCAATGATTCCACCCACTTGGGGTATGCAATATCGTAGCGTCCATCCTTGGCATCCGTGGCAATGATTCGGCTCTGAATGTATGGCTGAAGGAATTCTGTGAGCCTTCCATCCCCACTCATCACTTCTAACACAGTGCCGCTGTTCTCAGTCATAGCAAGAGATTCCGTGACAATTGATGCAAGCTCCTCGATGAACTCCCTGCTATAGATCTGAAAGAACCATCTCCCCGCAATGTTTGATCCATTGCAGTATGACTTGACATCATCATTTCGTTCAAGCTCCTCGAAGAATCTCACGACGTCTGCATATGGCAAAAGATTCTCGTGAACATCGATGTATTCATCATAGGGGCCACGTTTCAATCAGGTCACAGTCCGACCTGGGTAGAGAATCGGCGAATTGAAAATGCTTTCGAAAGTGAACAACAATGGCTCTACTTGTCGCCGCTCTT
>PRDH01000011.1 GCA_003345545.1 Candidatus Thorarchaeota archaeon | reverse complement strand
TCCAGAAGCTCGATGATTGAGTCTTCGATATGCAGGTAAACAGGCGTTGGCGACGCTCCAGTGAATATGATGGCATCATAGCCTGCAAGCTTGAGTTCTGGCCCCCAGAATCCTGCTGCGTGACTCTCTCCCCAGATATTTGTCAGAGGTGATAGTGCGGCAATGACGTGTCTCGAGGACTGAGGAAACATGGATCCAGTGAGCAGGCCTGTTGCAAATCCAAGAACGTTGTCTTTTCCTAGCGGATCTGTTCCTCCAGGAATCATATCATAGAGGACCCTCGAGAGATATCCGGCTCCCAAGAGGTATTTGCGGACTAGCTTCTTGTCAATGGGCTCTTTCTTGATGCTTCCCGTTGTCAGGTCAACCCGGATGATCTCCCCACCCATACCGAACATCAATAATCCTCCTCCTCGCCGTACAGCTCTGTCTTATGCTTCTCGTACAGTGCCATCATTCGTCCCTCCTTATCCCTCTTGGCAAGGTCCTCTTTCATGGTCATGAACAGGGCGTCTGCAGGGCAGCGGTCCACGCACTGGCCACACTGGATGCACTTGATGGCTTTCCCTGTGTCCGGATTGATGTGGATGGCATTGTACGGACAAGCTTCAACGCACTCACCTGTACCATCACACTTGTTATTGTTCACAATGACAATTCCCTTGGAGGTGCGACTCAAGGCAGCCGATGGGCAGGCATCGATGCAGGGTGCATCCTCGCAGTTGCGGCAGAAGAGTGGGAAATCCAGACCTGGCTCAGCTCTCACAACTCGCACACGTGACCGTGTTGGGCTTATCACCTTGAAGTAATACATGCTGCATACGTTCACGCAGATCATACAGCCTGAACAGACTTGCGGGTCGCCAAAGACAAATTTGAGTTCGCTCACAATTCACTCTCCTACTGGTCGTCCCCCGCTTCCCATAGCTTGGAATTCACTTCGTCCTGGTTTGGTGAGTATTTTGCCGTCGCCAAATACCTGCGTCCCCCGAACGAAGGTCATCTCCGGGGAGCCCTTCATTGTCATTCCCTCATAGAGAGTCCACTCACACTTCGAGAACATCATCTCTGCAGTGATCTTCTCCTCTCTGTCGGGGTCGATGATGACGAAGTCTGCATCAGAGCCTATCCGGAGTGTTCCTTTCTTTGGGTAAAGGCCAAAGATACGTGCAGGGTTCCGTGCTGCCACCCTGAGCAGCCTTGTGTACGAGAGCCTTCCCTTGTTGATTCCCTCTGAGAGCAGGACCCTGAGAATCATCTGAGTTCCATCGACTCCCGCCCATGCCTCTCTGATATCATCTTTTCCCGCCTCTTTCTTCTCAATAGGACAGGGCGCATGGTCGCTCACTGTGATGTCAATCATCCCTCGGAGCAGTGCTGACCAGAGTGCAGCTCTGTCCTCCTTGGTCCTGAGAGGCGGGTTCATCTTGCTTCTTGGCCCCAGACGGTTCATATCATCCCTATAGAACACAAGGTGATGCGGACATACCTCTGTAGTCACCATGATGCCACGCAGTTTTGCACTCTCAATCTCACTAAGACCCTCTCGCGTAGTGACGTGCGCTATATGCAGGTGGCCTCCTGTCTGTTCCGCCAGGGAGATGTTCTGCCTTACAGCAAGCTGCTCAGCAAGATTGGGTCGTGCCAGTGAATGACTGATTGGAGCATCCCATTCACCATCCATGTCCTTCTTGAACTCATCAAGAACACCCTGGTCCTCAGAGTGTACTGTGAGATGTCCTCCGTACTCTGAGACCTCACTCAAGGCCTTTGCTATTACTCCTGTTCCTGCCTGATAGGGTGCGCAGGTAAAGGCCTTGAAGGCTGCAATTCCTTTCTCTATGAAGGTCGGTATGATAGATACGTTGCCAGAGTTGATCATCCCTGCATAGAAGCTGAAATCGACCACTGAGTGTGCCTTGCCCTGCTGTATCTTCTCTTCAACCGACTTGATTGAGTCAACTTGACTGGTCAGAGGCATATCGATGACTGTCGTGACTCCCCCTCCTGCTGCAGCTCTGGAGCCTGATTGAAAGCTCTCGTGGGACAGCATAGCCGGGTCATGGATGTGTGCATGCCCATCTATCAGTCCTGGCATCAGGATTCTTTCTCGTGCGTCGATTGTGACATCTCCCTCGGGGAGATGCTCATCAGTGGCGATGATGCAGATGGTTCCTCCTTTGACTCCTAGTCCTCCCCGCACAAGTCCAGACTCCATCAATAGCTGCGCATTTCGTACGACGAGGTCCACACTTCCTCTGCCAGTCTGTTTCCTGTGTTTTGATGTAAGTGAACTACTCATCTCATCCGCCCCCAACAGGTGGGAACAGCGCCACCGCATCATTGTCTGAGAGTTTCGTTTCATAGCCATCAAGCAACTCAATCCGTCTACCATTCACCATGCAAGAATAGAACTGCTTCAGATTGCCTGTTGCTCTATCGAACACTGTGTCTGTAAACCTCTCTCCATAGGCCACTTTCAAGCCATCAAGGAGGTCTCTAATAGTGTTCGCCTCCATCTCTCTGCTCTTTACCCCTGTCACTTCTCTGACAGTAGCAAAGAATTTCACAGTGACCTGAGCCAAGATTGTACACCCAATGCGATGAGATGCCCAAAATCGATTAAAACAATTGCCTTATGCACAGAGTCCACATCTCAGCGTATAAGTTAAAGGTACCATCCGCATCGGACGGCTCCTCTCAGTGCTCGGGTCGTGAGAAGTCCATTGGAAATTGTTGTTGCAGGTCATCTTAGCAGAGACCTCATCATAACGCCTAATACTACCAAAGAGGCGCTTGGAGGAGGTACTGCTTATGCAATGCTTGCCCCCTCTATTGGCGCATTCGGGGCTGGGATTGTCACGAAGGTAGGAACTGACTTCGAGCAGAGCTATCGTGACACCCTGCGCTCCTCAGGTCTTGATCTCTCCGGACTACTCACTGAGGGACCGAAATCAACACGGTTCGTGAACAAGTATGATACTTCTGGTGCCCGCGTTCAGTATGTGGAAGCGCTAGCTCCCCCAATCAGGCCAAAGGACTTCACAGACGACCATCTTGAGGCGAATGTCATCCATTTCTCTCCGCTGACAGCTGAAGAGATTAGCACTGAGTGTATTAAACAGGCCCGCTCAAGCGCCGCCCTCACGTCTCTCGATGTTCAGGGCTACACCCGATCGATCGACCGTAGTGGGGTGGTCACTCCAAAGAATTGGACAGCGCGGGATGAGATTCTGGAACTAGTGGACGTCGTGAAATTTCATGTAAGTGAGTTGTTCGCCACAGTTAGAGCAGAATCCGAGCTATCAGCCGCCAGTCAGATACTCAGTCTTGGTCCAAGAGTAGTTCTAGTGACTCATGGCCAACGAGGTTCCGTCATCTATACTCGAAATTCACAGGTGAAGATTCCGTTAGTGCTTGCGAGGGTCCAAGCAGACACGACTGGTTGCGGCGACACATACACGATTGGTTTCCTGCTAGAGTACATGCGGTCTGGTGATGTCCGGCGCGCAGGGCTGTTCGCGGCGACCTGTGCCTCCTTCAATGTAGAGTCTGTGGGACCCTATGACATGCCCACGCGGTCCATGGTTGAGTCCCGCATGCGGGCGTATATTCAGGCGTAAACAGAAGCCTTTTTCATGATGTGCCCCATCATCGGGCCGAGGCAAGTCAAATGTATGAAGACCTAGATCCCCTCATGGAGAGGTATGGAATCGACGCACTACTGACATGTGGTAGTGCCTTTGACAATCCTAGTGTGTATTGGCTGACAGGATTTCGCTCCACTGACGAGATAATCTATCTCAAGAATCGCGGAGATGCGCCTCTTGTAGCCGCCTCATTCCTCGCACTTGAACGCGTCGTAAAGGAGAGCTTCATCACTCACACACATGACTTCACCGATGTCGTTCTGAAGATACTCCATGAGAACAAGAAGGTCAATGACAACATGGACCAGATCTACGGCTCCCTATTGAGAGCTCAGTTCTCAGGAAAGATTCTTGGTGTTCCTGATGAGTTTCCTGCAAGTCTGCTTGTGATGCTTCAGAAGATGGGGTACACCGTCAAGGTGGTTCGTGACCTTGTTCTTGAGGCGCGAGCCAGAAAGTCTGTGAAAGAGATCAAGACCATCAAGAAGGCTGGTGATGCGACGACTGGTGCCATTATGCAGGTCGTAGAGATGGTGAAGAACAGCACGATTGGAGCCAACAAGGTTCTGATGCACAAGGGGAACCCGCTGACTGTGGGAATGATCAAGCTGGCCCTGGAACACTTTCTGCTTGACAGGGGGGCAGAGTCCTCTGAGGATGCCATTGTCGCAGTCGGAAGCAAGGCCTTTGACTGGCACTATCTCGGTGCGCAAGGTGACAGGTTCAAGGGCGGAGCTCCTGTCATCATGGATGTGTTTCCAAGGTTGAAACTGGAACGATACGTTGCCGACGTGACTCGCACTGTTGTGAGAGGACCTGTTCCAAGGCGCGTGCAGAAGATGTTCGATGCTGTTGCTGCTGCTGCCGAAGCATCCGTGGATGCTCTGACTGATGGTACTCTCATCGATAAGGTGAACCTCGCCTGTGTCAACACCCTGAAGCAACATGGGTTCGACTCCCGTCGACTCAATCCAGATGCGAAGGACGGCATGACGCACGGGCTCGGGCATGGTATAGGCCTTGAGGTGCATGAATTGCCCAGCATGTACAGCCGTGAGGAACCATTCCTTGAGGGACATGTCATGGCCATTGAACCAGGCGTCTATCTGAAATCCGTTGGTGGTGTACGTATCGAAAACGACTATGCGGTCACCAAAGGGAGAGCTAGAAGACTCACCACTGGCATCGATGATATCCTCTTTGTCTGAGGACTGTAGTGATATAATGCATCAAGTCAGCTTAGACAACTGCTTGTGCTCTCAGAGGCAATCGGGAAACGCTCAATAGCTAAGAGCATAGTATGGGCATACAGAGATGCACATTCCACAGGCCTCACACTTGTCAGCGTCTATTGCAAAGATGTTCTCTGATTTCTTCACTGTGATTGCTCCATAGACGCAGGACTTCTCACATAGTCCGCAGCGTGTACACTTGTCCAGATCTACTGTGGGTGGTGGCTCCAGAGAGACCCCCTGTTTCAAGTGCTGAAGCGCCATTCCCTGGACATCCTGTATGGAGGAGTAGTCATGTCTGTCCAGCCACTCCTCAACCTGTCCTGCTATCTTCCCGTATACCGTATGCCCTTCAAGGATTGCGGCTGTACACACCTGAACTGCTGATGCTCCTGCCATGAGGAACTCGATGACATCTTCGCCTGACATCACACCGCCCACTCCAATAATCGGGAGTCTGATGGCCTGTGCAATATCCGCAACACATCTCAGTGCTATGGGCTTCAGGGCAGAGCCACTCATCCATCCGTAACCGTCACTGCTCCCAAGCATAGGTCTTCCTGACTCCACGTCTATCCTGAGACATGGGCCAAAGGTATTGATTGCAGCTATGGCGTCAACATAGGGCTCCAGTGCTCGCGCCACCTCTGCCACATCCACCTTTGGGCTCAGCTTCGCGATAATCGGGATGTCCACGGCATCTCTCAGCGCCTTAGCGATCTCAACATGGCCTCCGACATAGTGCGTACTGAACTCAATCGCCTTTGCGCCAGCCTTCTCTAGTTTTGGCGCAATCGCGCTGACATCTTTAGGAGTGTACCCAACACTGGCAATCAGTGGCAGCCCCGAGCTCAGTGCTATCGGATACTCTCTTTCAAGCCAAGTTTCGAGGGGAAGTTCACTCCAGAGTTCCGCATTGAGCATACCCAGTCTTGATCCAACTCTTCCCTCCTTGAGAGCTGCCATATTCGGCCTTGGGACATCTGCCGGCCTGACGCTCACAGTCTTGGCTACAAGCCCACCAGCTCCACCTGCAGCTGCATTGAGGAGTGTCATACCATCTCTCGAGGCCGGTCCAGCTGCGGTGAGAATCGGGTTCCTGAATCTGAGTCCAAGCAACTCAACACTGATGTCTGCCATAGACGTGACCTACAGCTCCATGAACATAAATCATTCTCCTGAACAGATATCTGGTAGCTGTTCTACCGCGTCATTCCCTTGGGCTTGAGCGTATCAACCACGAAGTCTAGCTGCAGATCTTTGAGCTTCGACTCCTTCGGGTACCCGGTCTCTCTGTCGCAGCCACGATACTCGTAGTACTCATCAAGCATCTCGTCAAGGTCTGGAAGTCCACCCTTTGCAGGTCCGGTTGGCATCGGCTCATGCAGCAACCTCGGAGGCAGGGTCTCGTCTTTCCGCGTGATTCCAAGCCTGTGATTGAATGCTCGTCTGAGGTGGCTTATCCTCTCCGCAGTCTGCCGCACGTACTTCGGGTCTGACCACTCCTTCATGCCAGTCAGGGACGGGATGACATTGACAAACGTGTCATAATAGAATACCGGAGGCCACATCGTTGAGTACTTACATATCACTGCAGAATCGACCAAGGCATACAGGTCCTCCATGTCCCACACAACCTGGCCCTTGTACTTTGGTGACATGATATTTAGGATTGCATCCGCTTTCTCCTCACCAAACCGTTGGATGACGATATTCGGATATCCCAGCTCTTCTAGGCTTGACAGGCTTCTAAGGTGGTCTGCTCCGCGCACATTTGTGGCATATGTCAGACCAACGCTCTGATGTGCCCGTGGGTCCTGTCCCGAGGCCTCGAGCCCCTTCACATGGACTGCATACTTCCATGCATCACCACCTATCTGCTCGGCTGCCTTTCTGACCCCGTTTGCGAGAATGTCACCTATACCCTCCCTCCTAGCAATCATCTCGACAAGCTTGACCTGTGCCTCCTTGTTGCCCCAGGTGAGGTCAATACCTCCTGTGTCCTTCTCCGTCAAGATGCCCTTCTCAAAGAGCTCCATTGCAAATCCGATTGTCTTACCGCATGATATGGTATCCAGACCAAGCAAGTCACACCTCTTGCCCAGATGGAGGATGGACTCAATATCGTTATTCAGGCAGTTAGAACCAAAGGCCATGATTGTTTCATATTCTTGGCCACCGACAGGTTCTGTAGCGTAGTCACCGTCCTTTATGCGGATGATGTATTTGCAGCCGATTGCACATCCATAGCATGCTTCTTGTCCAATCCTGTACTTCTCTGCAATGATCTCAGGACCGATATCCTCGGCCAGCTCATAGTAGCCAGTCCAGTGGTTCTTTGTGGGGAGTCTTCCAATCTGATTGATGACGGCTACAAGGCCTGTGGTCCCATACTTTCTTAGTGATGCAAGTGATTCCTTCCAAAGAGGGTCGTTGAGCTTTGCCACCTCGCGTGCGCTGGCCTCGACGAATTTGTCCATGTCATACGCCTCCAGACCGATGGCTCCAGAGGCTGCTATGCCCTTCAGATTCTTAGACCCCATCACCGCCCCAAGACCGGCTCGCCCTGCTGCACGATAGAAGTCCACAGTGATGGAACCGTAGAGTACTCCGTGCTCTCCCGCAGGCCCAATGACCGCAGTCTCAATCGACGGGTCCTTGTGTTCTTCACGGATCATCACTGTTGTGATATTGGTCTCTTGCCCCCAGACGTGCGAGGCGTCCCTGAGCTCTGCGTGTCCGTCCCTCATGAAGAGATAGACGGGCTTCTTGGAACGCCCATTGAAGATGACAAAGTCGAATCCCGCGTACTTCATCTCAGGACCCATGAATCCACCAACATGGGACTCCGCCCATACACCTGTCAGGGGGCCTCTTGCTGCAAACATCATTCTCCCCGATGGTGAGAACAATGCACCAGTGAGGGGCCCGGTCCCTGCGATCAGTATATTCTGGGGTGACAACGGGTCTGTCCTGGCATTCGTTCTCTCCCAGAGTATCTTTGAAGAAACCCCGCTGCCTCCGAGGAAAAGCCTTGCCCACTCCTTCTCCATGTCTTTCACATGGACAACGCCCTTTGTGAGGTCGACATCCAGGTATTTCCCTGCATAGCCCTTGTATGGAAATGTCACTCTCTTCCCTCCTCTACCTGGATTCCCAGCGTTCGAAATGCTGGCACGACCCCTCTCCTGCGTTGATTGAGCCCTCCTGCCTCTGAGGTGCTGAGACTGATTGCACCGTATTGGCATGCCTTGGCGCAAGCTGGATCTCCCTTACACAGGTCGCACTTTATTGCTCTTCTAGTCACGGGGTCGATGGCAATCCCACCGTATACACATGCAGTCACGCAGTTCATGCAACCAATGCAGATTTCACTATCAACGTAGAGAACTCCGTGTTTGTTCTCCACTATCGCGCCATTCGGACACGCCTCTTGGCAGAGGGGCCGTTCGCATTGCAGGCATACCATGGGTACAACGAGATTCCTGACCTCCTCTTTCAGAATCTGAATCCTCGACCTCTTCGGGTTGAAAGATCGCGTATGGGCAATAGAGCAGGCAAGCTCACAGCTGCGACATCCTGTGCACAGTCTCAAGTCGATGGCGAGTATGTCTTTCACAGGGTGGTTTCTCCTGTATTCTGTAAGCCCCCACGCAAATGTATAGTTGGCTCTTAAGTTGTTCCTCTTGGTCGTATACATCATACAAAGATATTAGTGGTTCAGTCTTGTATTCCACTCTGCGTCCAATCGATTTTGGACATATAGTGGTGACCATCAAAGCCTGTAGATGCACGGCCATGAAACAAAAACGCCGGCGAGAGCCGCTCCCGCATAGAAGAGGATTCCACGAAGTGGCAGATATGATGCTGATTCCGGTAGTGGAGTTCGATCTAAATTTCATGCTGACCTATGCAAATCCTTCTGCGGCAAAACTACTGAACCTGGATGATTCCAGGATAGCTGCGGGAGTTCATCTAGATTCCCTAGTCATCCCAGAGCAACACGCTCTGGTGCATGAAGGACTGAATCAGCTCCGCGAGGGTGCAACACCCACATCAATCTCACTTCGTGTAGTCGGTCCTAGTGGTGTGGCTGTTCCAACGCAGGTGTACGCCAATGCAATCAAGACAGACGAGAAGGTCACAGGCTATATTGCTTATGTTGTTGATCTAGCTCGTAGGGAGGCCGTTGAAGAGAAGATACTCTCACAAAAAGAGATACTGGAGTATATTGTGGACTACAATAATCTCAGCGGGACACTCATAGTCGGCGATGATTACAGATTCAGATATGTGAATGACAAGCTCTGTGATATCCTTGGAAGGCTCAGGAGCGAGATCGTAGGCCATGACTTTCGTGAGTTTCTTCACCCTGATAGTCTTGAACTAGTTTCGGAGCGGTACATAAAACGTCAACGGGGTGAGGAAGTTCCCACCATCTACGAGTTCAAGGTGGTACGCAAGGATGGAGCATCACGTAATATCCGGATGAGTGTTGGATCCATAAGAGGCAGAGATGGTAAGGTTAGAACAGTCGGACAGCTCCTCGATATTACTGAGGAACTGAAGAGTGCTCATGCGCTTGAAGAATCAGAATATCGCTATCGCTCACTCGTGGAAACAATGGACTCAGGATTGAGTGTTGACGATGGCGATGGCAAGATGGTTCTGGTCAATGACGCATTGTGCCGTATGCTTGGGTATGATTCACCCGCGGAACTGGTCGGGCATCCAATAACGGAGATTCTACACGGCTGGACTGAGAACAACGTGCACGAAAAAGTCAAGGCACGAAAAGAGGGAAAATTGGAGCACTATGAGGCTCAGCTCATTCACAAGAAGGGCGGCCTTGTTCCCGTCATGGTCTCAGCATCACCAGTACTGAATCGAGATGGCGTGTATGCTGGAAGTATGGCAGTATTCACTGATATTTCTGATATGAAGAAGGTTGAGGCTGAGGTGTACTTCCTGCTAGACCTGCTTCTACATGATATTGGCAATCAGCTGCAGCTGATTGTTGCGGGGAGCGATTTCTTGGATACCGACTCCAAGCCTGACCAGATAGTCCGCTCAAAGAGATACATCATGGACGGAGCCCTTCGTTGCCTTGAACTGATTCAAAAAGTGCGTCGTGCTGAGGAATCAAAGTCGGAGCCTCTCATACCTGTGCGTCTCCGTCCAGTAGTAGAGGCTGAGGCTGAACTTCTCTTCAAACAACGGGGAGTCCGAACCGATCTCAGTGGATTCAAAGGCGATGTCATGGTCTATGCGGACCAAGCACTGAGTCAGCTCATATGGAATCTCCTAGAGAACGCAGTCATTCATAATCCGAAAGAAGAATTGTACAAGACCGTCAGTGTCTCAGGGAAGTCATCTGGCAAGACATACACTCTCACGATTACCGACAACGGTCCTGGAATTTCAGATGCAAAGAAGATCGATTTCTTTGACCCAACTCGGAGATACGGAGGTGTCGGGCTCCATCTTGTCCGACGACTTGCAGAGAAATATGGTGGTGCCTATCCCACACTACGCGACCGTGTAAAGGGGCATCCTGAAGAGGGTCTCAGTATAGATCTGAAGTTCGAGATAGTAAAGTAAATGTCAGCGGCACCACAATCATTATGTTATTCTACTGCCAGATGTCTGTCTGCATCGGAGGTATAGCGCCAATGCCCTCAGACTCAATACTAATCAAGAATGGATATGTTCTGACCCTCAATCCCAGACGCCAGATAGTCCGTGATGGTGCCATCTACATCGAGGACACAAAGATAGTCGAGGTAGGAAAGACTGAGGCCCTGCAGGCACATGGAGCTGAGACTGTCATCGATGCCAAGAACAAGATCGTGATGCCTGGTCTCATAGATACCCATGTTCACCTGTCTCAGGCTCTGATACGTGGTTGTGCGGATGATGTATCTCTTGTTGATTGGCTCAAGAAATATGTCTGGGTGCTACAGGGCAACTTCACAAAGGATGATGGTAGGGTTTCCGCAAATCTCTGTATGGCAGAGATGATTCGAACCGGCACTACCTCCTTTGTTGACTGTATGATTCACACGCGATACGGCTTCGATGGAATCGCCAAGGCTGTGGTGCAAGCCGGGATGCGTGGTGGGCTCTCAAAGATCATCATGGACTCCGCAGGCTATGCCGATAGTTCGGACATTATGTATCCCGGGATGGTAGAGAATGCTGATGCCTGCCTGCGCGAGACCAATCAGATGTACCGAAAGTGGCATGGGAAGGCAGATGGCCGCATTCAGGTCTGGTATGGCCTCAGGTCCCTGGGCGGTGTGACTCCCGACCTATTCATGGAGGTCGCCCAGAGGACCCGGGAGAAGAAGACCCACATGACCATGCACCTTGGAGAGGTCGTGGATGATGTCAGGTATGTCCGGGACAACTTCGGCACGAACCTCACTGGCTTTGCACGGAAGCACAACCTGCTTGGCCCTGAGATGGTCTTTGCCCATGGCATCCATTTCGAGGATACTGAGCTGAAGGCCCTCTCTGAAACACATACTAACATCAGCCACTGTCCAGCGAGCAATACAAAACTTGCCTCGGGATTTGCAAAGATTCCGCAGATGTTAGAACAGGGTGTGCCTGTGTCTCTCGGGTGTGATGGCGGACCCAGTAACAATACCTATGACATGGTCCGCGAGATGCGTCTTGCCGCTCTCATACATAAGCCAGTTGCCAAGGACCCCCTCG
This sequence comes from Candidatus Thorarchaeota archaeon, assembly GCA_003345545.1. GTDB lineage: Archaea > Asgardarchaeota > Thorarchaeia > Thorarchaeales > Thorarchaeaceae > SMTZ1-45. Next base: position 1,989 of record PRDH01000011.1, on the reverse strand, counting down.
TGGTGAGTGCTGAGGATGTGATCGAGATGGCAACCCTTAGAGGCGCTGTTGCCATGGGAATTGCTGACAAGGTGGGCTCCCTTGAGCCTGGGAAACTCGCTGATGTCATCATCATCGACCTACACGAACTTGGTCTCACACCTGCAGTGAATCCCGTGTCCAATCTTGTCTATAGCGGGAGTGGTCAGAGTGTTGACACTACCATAGTGAACGGGAAGGTTCTGATGTGCAACAAGCAACTCCTGACGCTGAACATAGACGAGGTCATGGAGAAGGCCAAGTCCCACATCACTGAGCTTCTGGAGCGGGCTGATGTCGACATCAGTCCCAAGTGGCCTGTACTCTAACATGCGGGGTGCTTCGCCACAATCTTGCTTACTTCTAGCTCTATTTTAGATACAGGTGTCTATGTATCTCCAGACTATGGAAGTAGGTGACTCATGTGGCGACAAATGTCAATATGGAACTGGCTCGCAAGCTGCTGAGAAATGAAGACTTTCCTCGCACCTGCAAATATGAGCCCGATTGGATGGTAAGTCTCGATATGGGATGCCCTACTCTTTGGCTACTAGAGCGGCTCTGTGAGAAGATGGATTTGAAACCAGGGATGCGTGTCCTGGATCTTGGATGCGGAAAGGCCGGAGGAGCAATATTCCTGGCAAAGGAATTCGATGTACAAGTCTGGGCAGTCGACAATGCTGTCAGCCAAACGGAGAATTGGGAACGAATAAAGCAGATGGGCCTTGAGGCGCAGATTTTTCCACTCAGAAGCGATGCCCGAGAGCTTCCTTTCCCCAAAGATTTCTTTGACGCTATCATATGTGTAAATTCCCTTTTCTTCTTCGCTACTGAAGACATCTATCTGAAACACCATCTCATTCCACGAGTGAAGCTCGGTGGGCAGATAGGCAGTGTTGTTCCTGGATTTTACACCGAGTTTCAGGGAACACTATTAGACGACATTCCTGCGCATCTAAGACAGTATTGGGAGTCTTGCATGCTCTATACGTGGCACTCAGCGGAATGGTGGAAAAGACACTGGCTCAAGACAGAACAAGTGGAGGTTGAGGTGGCAGATAACTTTCCAGATAAAGAGGGATACCTGACGTATCTTGAGTGGGAACGAATCATAGGATATCCTGAGAAGATTGCTCAAGATGACGAGGGTCGGAATATAACATTCTCTCGCTTGGTCATTAGAAGGCGAAGATGAGCTCTCAAAGAGAGTGGCGATTCCTTGAACTCTCAGACGACGTGGGCCATTAGCCATCCTCTCTATCACTTCGATAGGAGCACAGTCAATGGAAAGTGTAGCCATAGCTCGTTAAGCCTGAGCGATTAGGTAAAGAACGAGCGCCCTCGATGTCAAACGGGTTTTTCAATGAACGCGACAAATGAGATTGCAGTCCGCAGAGCAGAAACGGAAGATGCAGAGATTCTGACGGGAATATGCAAGAAGGCATTCGACTCTGACTCAGAGGTAGGAGCTCCTGGCCCAGGCGGCCCTCCGGGCTATGACTCGGTTGAATGGAATAAAGGCATAATCGGCAATCCATACCTGCAATACTACAAGATTCTCAGAAGCGGCAACATTATTGGAGGATTCATCGCAGGAGATAGGGGCCCAGGATATCAAGTGTGCGAGAGAATCTGGGTGAATCCTGACCATATGAGAAAGGGCGTAGGCGAGAAGGCATTCGAGATAGTCTGGCTGGGATATCCCTCAGCCGAGCTATGGGCATTGGGGACTCCCGAATGGAATGTCAGGACCAACCCATTCTACAGGAAACTTGGATTTGTCCAGATTGGAAAGACACACGACCTCCCTCAATGGAGTGGAAACTACTACGAAAAGAAACTCTCAGACAAATTTCCAAGGGCGATGTCAATGATAGGTGATCTTCACAACGGTCAGAATCAAGTCGTAGTTGAGGGGCACATTGAAAGCATGTCTGGCCCTCGTACTGTTTCATCACGAAAGACGGGAGA
>PRDH01000010.1 GCA_003345545.1 Candidatus Thorarchaeota archaeon | reverse complement strand
AAGCAATTTCAGAACGTGAGTCTCTCTTTGAGGAGGTCAAGAAACAAGCGACTGAAATCCGAAAACTGAGGGATTCCGCGAAGAAACATGCTTTCGAGGTATTCAAAGAATCTGAGTGATATCGACTCTGTGTCCACCTATCATTGATGTTTAGAGTTCCTTCATGGTGACTACGAAAGAAATAGAAGGGGGAGTTGGACTCCCCCAGTTTCAGGTTTCTTGATCGAGAGAATACCTCTTACAGATCTTAGAACGGTAGAATCACTATTGGACCACGCTGAATGCTGGAAAGGGGTCTGAGTTCTGGCAGTATCACAAATCCATCCCGCGGAATTCCCAAGCGTGGGTCGTAGTATGGCAGAATGTCAATAGGTCCTCCACGGAACCTGTTGTGAGCTGAAACGAGGTAATCCTCATTCACACGAAGCGCTTGATCGTTAACACTTCTTCTTGCATCGTCTTCAGAAACAACAATCTCTACGTTACTTGCCGATAGGGCGACATAGAAGACTGTGCCGAAGGCGATAGTTGATAGGACTAGGAAGAGTCCCACTGCAAGACCCATCCTTGATTTCTTTGAATAGTTCATATCTATCTCCTCTCTTATACAAGGCTTTAGACGCCGATGCACAAATCCTGGGAGTCCACGCCGACTGCTCATGTTCCTATGACGCTCCTGATTCAATGGAGGTTCAAGAAAGCCTTGTAATAGTATTACACAATACATGTAATAAACCTATCTGTAATAATGATTCGTGAAGATTCCGCGGTACTCTATATGAGATGAACTCATACCCACGATCCTGTTGCACATCACGATGTTTTAGGAAGAATTCGGTGTGCCACAAGACTGATGTAGAAGGTCAGCTATTCCATACCGATTTCGTCGGTCTGGGGTTGTTAAGAGTGAAGCATCTTGGCACCATAACTGCCTGTTTTCCGTATGTGGATGAGGACACCAAGAGCATACTGCAGGCAGTCATGAATGAAGCTAGAAACTACGATGACTTTGCTGAGCGTCTGTGCGAGAAGGCATTGAAGAAAAACGCATCCGCTCTATTGACCTACTTCGCCTATTTCCACGCCTATCTTCAAGGCAAGTACAAGCTGCTCAAAAGACTCATGGATGCACGAGTAGGTTCAGATCTCACTCATCCGTTCGAGCTCACATACTACGCTCGTAGAGGTGACCCTGTCAAGTGGAGTGCTTTTCAGAAGGCTATGGCTGCAGCAGTCAAGATGACAGGCAGTGACTGGATGGCATGTCATGTGTATATGGCTTGGCGAGAATTCATCGAGTTCTTCTATTCTGCAGACTCCGATTCAGACTATGCACCCCTTGATATCTTAGAATCGAAGATCAAGAGTGATGATGAGTACAACTTCTTCCTCGCATCTCTTCATAGAATCAAGGCAACACGACTTGCAGCAGAAGGCAACATCGAAGAGGCAAGAATGTGGTATGATCAAGCTATCTCACTAGCAACGAAACACGACGATCTGGAGAAGCTAGCTAACCTCCTGTTTGAGAAAGCTAACATGGTGAAGAATGTGAGTCTTGGTGAAGCAGTGAGTATCTTGAAAGTTCAGAAAGGCATCTGTGACCGGATAGGATATGTTGATGCTGGCGGGTTGAATGCACATTGCTTAGGCCATATAGCAATGGCAAGGGGCGAGTATGATGCCGCCATTGACTATCAGAGTGAGTACATTGTAGTACGAGAATCTATGGGCCTTCCCGTGGGTCTTATGAAATGCGTAGTTGCGTTTCTCTACAATCTAAAAGGAAATGGAAAGGCAGCATTGGAATTGGCAATTGATGGGAAGAAAGACATGGCCTCGTCTGCAGTGTGCTTTGCACAGGCTCAAGAGGCTTGGGCTCTGCTCAATCTTGATCGAATCGACGAAGCTGCTCGAGTCTTGGATGAAGCAAAAGAAGCCTCATTGAAAACCGGAGATGAATTCAATATTGGGCGGATCAATTTCATTGAAGGGTTAATCGAAAAACGGAATCATGAATACTCGTCTGCACTGTTCTCGCTGGAGGAAGCTCTGGACATATTCGATCGGCTCAGAGGCCTCGCCTACATTAATACGACTCTTGTACATATGACCGACGTAGAGATTGAAGCATACCCTACTGACAGAAAGGCTGCTAAGACGGAATTCTCGGGTCCCTGGATGCTGAGACTGATGAAACAGGTAGAGGGCAGGGAGCTGCCAGGATTCGCCGCACAGGCCCTGCTTCTTCAGGCAAAGTTCAGATTCAAACAAGGTCGAATCGCACAATCACGAAGGATGCTCAAGAGAGTCCTGAAAACCGCGGAGGCTGCTGGTTTGCACTATCTTAAGGACATGGCTGAAGCCGTCATTCCAGAATTGCTCGTTTCCTAGCAGAACCTAAGATAAGAATCTCAGGAATGAGTCGGTTCGAGTTACGAGACTCTCTCGAGCATATCCAAGCTATCCTTAATATCTCAGGCCCTCAAACAACCACAGTTTGGTAATTCAGTAATACCGAGGTTCTTGAAATGGGCGTAGACCTAGCAAAACTAAAGATTGAAGTCGTCGAGTCAATGAAGAAAGGAAAGTCCGGAGACGCAGGAAAGAAGTTGATGGATGCTTTCGGAAAGATTGACTCGTCGCAATATCAGCCTTTTGGCGAGGCGATGAAGGAGGCCATCATGGTGGATCCTCAGGCCTTTTCGGAAAAGGGATACATACTTTTCGATAAGATGATGCGGGCAAAGAACCCGTCCAAGCTCTCTGAATACGAGAAATTCTTCGTTCAGAACTTCTGTAAGCTGCCGGGCGAGGAGTTCGCGGTCATCGCAGATGGCTGGGTCGAGACTGGCAAGTCTCAAATCAAAGGCAACATCTTCGTGTCGAACTACCGTATCATTGCGACCGGCGTACAAGAGGCAAAGGCTGCAAGGGTGAGCGGAGGCGGCATGTTCGCGTTCTTGAGCATGATTCAGCTGGGCAGCTACATGTATAACAAGTCAATCATGGATCAGATTGCGAAGTCCATAGCAGGCGGCTCCGGCACCATGGTGAACTACGGTGTCATGTACCCGATCAAGGGCTGCTACAATATTGAACAAGAAGCCAAGGGATTCAGGGCCAAGATCAACGACCGCGTCAACTACAAGGTCGATGTGCCATACAAGGATAAGAAGGGCAAGGAAGAGATTGCTGACCTCTCTGTTTCGGTCATCATCAACATCAACAATCCCGACATAGCGCCTCTTCTTAACAAGGTCGAGGCGATTCTCAGGGCGAACGCAAGGGCGGCATAATCGCCGCATTCTTATCTAATCCGAGCATGCAGTTCCTGTCTGGAGGAGCTGTATACTTTGGAGTTTATTGTTGGATACGATCTTGAGCTGTTCAAGAAGTACTATGAATCTCTTCATGATCTCCATCAATTCTATGAATCCAAGGGACTAGTTGAACCCAGTTCAAAAGAACTGGGAAAAAGTGAGCTCGACCACATCAAGAGAAACCCCGCCCACCTTATCGTCTGGAGACAAGGCCATAACATTGTTGGCCACACCATCTGGCATGAGACAAGCAACGAAGAGATGATTCCGGGAGACTCTCGCGATGAAGAGGACAGAAGGGTGTTACGCCAACTCTTCGGGGGAGAGAAGGACAATCTCGTAGAATTGCACGAGGTCTGGTTGAGGACAGAAAAAAGAGGGAAGGGATACGGAAACCGTTTCTTTGACTTCTTCGAGGGATTTACTGCGGAGAGAGGCTTTGATGGGATTGTCTACTATACTGATGACCTATCGGCTACGGCACTCTGCAGAAAGAGGGGATACAGGGAGGCACCGAAGCCTCTAGAAGGAGAGGGATGGTATGTCTTTGCTCTCCCAATTTAAAAAAAGAGAGTCGTATACCTTCTAACACCTGTATTCTGCAAAATAAAAAACACTTAACGGGTTTTGCAGTAGATTGTAGCTTGCCAATCAGCAGTTGATTGGATACCGCCCATGGAGACGTTGCAATGCCATTCCAAATACCAGATTGCGCTTGGAGAATCTCATTAAACGAGGGTCCATTGCAGCCTGGAAGACCCAGAAGTTATCCTATGGGACTTGAACCTAGTATGGTATGGCCTAGCCTAGCAGAAGTACCAATTGACCTTGACGAGCAATTCTGGGAAATGCTGCCGTGTCCACCAACAAGACCAATTGATGATGGATATAATCAAGGTGTTCCAATCGGGGGCATGGGCTGCGGAAGCATTGGACGCGGCTACATGGGGGACTTCGCAAGATGGCATCTTCGAACAGGAGCTCACGAATACCACCCCTCTTTGCCCAATCAGTTTCACTTGAGAGTTCAGGGGAAAGGTAGACCATTTCTTCAGACTCTAAATCCGAGAGTTTCTGATGAAGCTCGGTTGAGTTCGTGGAATTGGGGAATGCGAGCTTCTAGGGCTACATATTATGCATTATTCCCTCGAGCATGGACAACCTATAACTTCCGTGATATTGGAATTGAAGCCATATGCCAGCAGCTGACTCCAGTTATTGGAGGCAATTATCGAGAGAGTTCCTACCCTGTAGGTGTCTTCTCTTGGTTGCTTAGTAATGTCATAGATGATAGACTTGATGTTTCACTAATGTTCACTTGGGAGAATTCTGTATCTCCAACCCAGCCAAAAATCGATGGCACTCATATACTGGTCGATTCTCCAAGCCCTAATCGACTTCTTTTGGAGCTCCAACAGGAACGTAGCGAAGCGGCAAGTCCGGTCTCATTTGGAATGGGAGTTGAGGGGACAGAAGATACGGAACTCACAAGTTGCTCGAATTTCGATACCGAATCAAAAGGTCGTGAGTTGTGGCAGAGTTTCAAGAGAGAAGGGTTCCTAGTGGAATCTGTACCAAGATCATCTATACGTTCTCACAAGGAGGGAGGAGCACTATGTGCCAAGATGCGACTCGAACCTAAAGAATCGGCCGAGATAATCTTCGCAATAAGTTGGGATATCCCGATAATCCAATTCGGAAAAGGGCGAAGATGGTATAAATACTATACCCGGTTTTTCGGAGAAGATGGAAGATCTGCCATTCCCCTAGTCACAGAAGCTCTGGATAGTTGGCGAACTTGGATGGACATGATTGAGGAGTGGCAAAGACCTATTCTGGAGTCAAACCGACCCACATGGCTCAAGTCTAGTCTTTTCAATGAGTTATATTTCCTTGTTGACAGCAGTTCATCATGGGTCGTTGGAGAAGTTGATGGGAAATTAGATGTAAGGGGGTTGGGGCACTTTGGATATCTAGAGTGTTTTGAGTATCCATACATCAACACTTACGATGTTTTATTTTACTCGTCATTTGCAACCTTAATGAATTGGCCTGAGCTTGACAACGGCATTCAGCGAGACTTCGCTGCTACAATTGATATTGAAGACAACAGTCCACACACTTTGCTTGTTGATAAGAAGGTAGTTCCGAGAAAACGGAAGGGCTCTGTGCCTCATGACCTGGGAACGCCTCAAGAGGATCCTTGGTATCTGTCAAATGCTTACGCCTACTTAGATTGCGGAAGATGGAAGGATCTGAATTCAAAGTTCGTACTTCAAATTTATAGGAACTACGTGTTCACAAATGATGAGGGATTTTTGAAGTATTGCTGGCCCGCGGTAAAACAAGCAATGGAATACGTTGACGCATTCGACAAGGATTCTGATGGCATCCCCGAAAACGAAGGAATCCCTGATCAGACATATGACAATTGGAGGATGGAGGGTCCCAGCGCTTATTGTGGCAGTCTGTATCTAGGCGCAGCTCAAGCAATGATTGCCATGGCGCAAAGGCTCGGAGATGGAAGTACGGAGAAGAAGTATCATTTTATTTTAGAAAACGGGAAACGGGCCTTTGATGAGAAGCTCTGGAATGGACAGTATTACAACTTCGACGGTAGCAATGCAAAACATCATGACAGCATTATGGCTGATCAACTGGCAGGGCAGTGGTACATGCATGTTTGCGGTCTACCAGATATAACGCCCAGTAAGAATGCAATATCAGCTTTGCAGGCAATTTACAATTTCAATGTACTAAGATTTCAGTTCGGTCAAATGGGCGCGGTGAATGGAATGCGTCCTGATGGAACACCTGACGACACCTGTGCTCAGAGCTCAGAAGTCTGGACAGGAACGACCTATGCGCTTGCAGCATTCATGATTCATCAGGGGCTTGTTGAGCAGGGGCTAAAGACAGCATTTGGCGTTCATAATATGACATACAAGGAGAGAGGCTACTGGTTTCGGACGCCTGAGGCATGGACTGAACAAGGTGATTTCAGAGCCTCGATGTATATGCGTCCCTTGTCAATCTGGGCTATAGAGCATGCTCTCCGAAGCCGTGAGTAGTCATCTTTGTTCAGAATTCCTCGGGGTGCAAGAGAGGTGATGTGTTTGAGGGCAAATATGAACGGACAATTGGCTTGCTCTCTATATGATCTATGCAATAGCCCAAAAGAAAACCAAGTGACTTGTCAGTCCTCATAAAGAAAAAAGGGAAGGTTGCGATCTTCATCAGCAACCTCCTCTCTTATGTTTACTTGCCTGGTCTACGAATGTACCACACAACTACTATAGCTATCACCGCGACGACTATTACTGCTCCTACTATGACAAGTGTGTAGTCCGGCGGCAGAGTCGTTGTAGCCCCTGTTGCGTTCAAGGCGAAGACGATTGCGAGCAGGTTTGCATTCTGCGTAGTGCCAGCGAAGGGACTGCTTGGTAGCATTGGATTGGTCACGCTGTTGGGCCAGTTCTTCCAGTACGTAGTGCTATAGACTTGCCAGTCAGCGTGTCCTGCCAGTGGAATAACAGGCATGACTTCACCAAGGATCTCTTGCATCTCGTTAGCGACGGCCCATTGTGCGGCCGAGCCAGCAGGGAAAGTATCAAGCAGCTCTATGTCGTTGATGAACGTTTGGTTATACCAGCCGCCTAGAGGCGCATTGACTCCTCCACCCGCGCTAGAGCTGAGTGGCGAGAACATCTGGAAGTAGCGCTCATACATGTTCATGTTTATCTGTCCCGACATAACCATGTCCGCAAGATCGAACTGGAAATTGTTCATCCTTACCTGGACAGTACCCCAGCCGCTAATGAATTCCACTTGAGTCTGTATATTGAGCAGGCTGGAGAATGACTGAGCTGCCACTGTATCCATAGCATTAACGTCTGTCCACCCCATGAAGTCCAAGATAGTCCACGGAGCAGTCGCATTAGAATATGGATAGTTCCACTCCTGGAGTGGATAGTGCTGGATGGGATCGCTGGGTGTGACTCCCGCCTTCGTCCACCATACTCCACCTACACTGTCATAGGTGCAGTATGTGTTTAGAATCGCAAGCGCATTGGCCACGTTGTAGGTAATTGCGTACTTGGATTCGATTGTTGAATTCAATAATGCTCTGGCAGCTGCGTCGTCTGCGGGTATCAGCATGGGACTAGGCTCCTTCAAGTAGCCACTCGAAACGTCACTCATGGCAGTGTAGTTCAGCACAGAGGCGAGAGCCTTGTGCAGCCAAGTCTGATTCAGTGGGTAGTTCTTATGGTTTGGAACTAGCATTACTGGTGACTTGTCTGGGAAGTATGGCAGGTCATCGAAGTAGGTAACTACGTTCGGGTATTGTGCCTTGACTGTCGTTAGTCCTGCAAGATAATTACCGTCCCAATCAAGATCTCCACGCTCCATGGCGAGGAGTGCAAGGTCGTTGCTAGAGTATGATGTGTATCCGAAGTAGTTTGGCTTCGGCAATCTACCGAAATCTGTGTCATCTACGCCCCACCAGTTCTCGTTAATCACACCAATCGTGCTTGTAGCATCATGATAGTACGGTAGGTACATTCCAGACGCGACCCTCCACTTGGCTGGCACCATTGTGGTATCCTGCCAGTCATTAGTGTATGTCGATAAGGCGCCACTATATGTCGCGTTGATGTCCGACCAGACAGCCTTGGGGAATATGAGCCAGCCATATGTCAGTTGGCGGTACACCTCGCTGCTCCCGTCATAGGACGGTAGTACGTGTACCTTCAATACTGTGGCACTCACTTTTTCGAAGGCGGTGCTGACGTCTCCTACTCTCTGCACGAGCGAACCGAGTTGACCGGTCTGTTGAAGGATTTCGAACGAGTAGATGACATCATCGGTCGTTATCGCTGTGGTGTTGGTGGCGAGGCTGCTGCCTATGGAAGTCCAGTGAAGATTGCTCCGAAGTGTTATCTGGATAGTGGTGGTGTTGAGCCACGCGATACTATCACCTAGCCAGCCAATGATTTCTCCTGTTGCTACGTTAGTCCCGAACATTGGTTCATACATCAGGTAGGTCGTCCAGCCTTGGTTTGAGCCCATGTTCCAGGCTTGGTAGCTTCCAGTGTTCATTCCGAAACCAGCTCCCCACACCGTCTCGTTCCTCGGTACGGTTGCTTGCGCAAGGACTGGTCTCGCATTGAAACTGAATAATACCATTGCAAACACCATGATACTGATGATCATAGCGGTTGCAACCTTGTTTTCTCTTCTCACTTAGTATTTCTCCTCCTAAGTAATTCCGCAGTAATATAGGATGCTTGAATGGAATACATAAGCAATCATGTGTGTTCTGGCGAAAAAAAAGTGGCAGAAATAGCGAATAGCTGTAAAAAGTCGTAAACTAAGAGGGAGGTGATTATTGAATTATATATATAATCCAAGAAAAAATATGAGATGTTTCAAGTTGCAACTGGAAAGATCAAAGCCATTTTCGGGTGCTGCCTTCTGCCGGAGAGCGTTACCATTGAAAAACGGCCTGGTTTCATGGAAAGATCAAGGCAACCTAATCCCATTTTTCATATAGACTTGGTACTGCTGCAAGAAGTTCCTTTGTGTACGGATGCTTTGGTCTAGTGAAGACATCATTGACAGAGCCTTGTTCGACTATTTCTCCTTCTTTCATAATGAGGACTCTCTCAGAAACGTACTGGGCTTGACCGATGTCGTGCGTTATGAATAGTACAGACAAATCCTTTTCCTCTTTCAGACTAAGAAGTAGGTTCAAGACGCCAGCTCGAGTGGACGCATCTATCATGCTAGTAGGTTCATCGGCTATCAACAGCTGTGCACCGATGAGAAGAGATCTTCCGATAAGCAGCCTCTGCATTTGACCACCGCTCAGCTCGTGAGGGTACCTGCCCAACACTTCACTCGTATTTAGTCCAATAGACATGAACGTGGATTCAATGACTTCTCTTCTCTCGTCACCTTCAAGGTTGCCTTCGCGGAGGCCAAATGTTCTGTCTATGACATGGTCGACTTTGTAGAATGGATTGAATGCAGAGTAGGGATCTTGAAATACTGCTTGTACTTGCCTATAGTATTCTCGTGTGTTGTATGAATGGATGTTTCTACCGTTGAGAATGATATTGCCAGATGTTGGCTCGATCAATCTCAGTATCATCTTGGCTATCGTTGATTTTCCACTGCCACTCTCACCTGCAAGAGAAACGATTTCCCCTCTTTTGATATCGAAAGTTGCGTTCTTCGCGCCTACGACAGTCTTTGTTCTAATGAAACCAGAGGTGTATATCTTGGTCAGGTCTTCACACCTAAGGACAATCTCTTTGTTGACTGTCTTGCGCTTGTCTTCCATTTTGCTACCCCGATTTTGAAGTCAATAACCAGCAAGATGCTCCCCTCTTTCCATCTCCGACCATGAACATCCCCGGCTCTCTGCTCCTGCAGACGTCCATGACATACGGGCATCGTGGATGGAACCTGCACCCGGGCGGAGGTGATCTTAGGTCCGGAGGTGATCCTGGGATGCATTCCAATTTGCATGTCTTTTTTCCCCTCGAGTCGTAGGATGCAATTGCAGCTATCAGCAGGCGGGTATAGGGATGTAGCGGATCATCAATTGTTCCATCCATGTCGCCTATCTCTGCTATTTTCCCTGCATACATGACCATACATTCGTCGCAGAGCTGTTTCAGACTTGTCAAGTCATGAGATATGTACAACATACTTTCGATAATCCCGACTTGCTTCAGATTCAGAAGAGCCTTTATCATACGTTTTTGTGAGGTCACATCGAGGGCGGAGGTCGGTTCATCTATTACAAGGAGCTTGGGATTCCAAAGGGTTGATATTGCAATTACGACCCTTTGTTTCATGCCTCCGCTAAGTTCGTGCGGGTACCGATCCAAGACTGACCTGTCCAATCCCAATGCCTTGATGTGGCTCGTTGCCATTTCAAGAACTTCTTCTTTCCGTTCACTTGAGGAAACTCTTCTACGGGTGCGCTGTCCGACGACATCGAAGATGAAGTCCCTAATCCTCTTGACTGGATTTAGAGACTCCATTGAGGCCTGAGGCACATAGGACATGCGCTTGCATTTGACTTCTGTTCTAAGTTCCTCCGGGTCTATGTTGTATATATCAATCCCATCGACTAGGATTCTTCCTCCCTCATGGTGCAGCAATGGAGGTGGTGTTCCTGAAACAAGTTGGGCAAGCGTAGATTTGCCACCGCCTGATTCGCCTGCAATACCCATTATTACTCCACGGTCTAAACTAAATGAAACACCGTCAATGGCATGAACGACGCCAAATACGCCTCTATAATAGCCCCTGAGATCTTCGACTTCAAGAATATGTTCCGCCAAGAGAAATCAAATCCTCCGTAACTTTGGATTGAATACTTCGTCCAGACCTGCGTGGATGACGAAGAATGCTGTCAGTACTACAGTCAACACAATGCCCGGAGGGATAAACCACCACCAGATATTCCACCAAAAAGGAACAATCGTTTCATGCTGGGCCCAGTAAAGCATGTACCCCAAAGTAATCGTGCGGGTCGTAGAAACGCCTATCATGCTCAGTGCTGACTCAGCCAGTATGGCGGTTCCAGTCAATATTACAAAGACCATCATGATATAGGCGAGCATATTCGGCAAGATCTCTGTCAGCACAATCCGTACGTTCCCTTCCCCGGACATTCGAGCCAGATTCACAAATTCTCTCTCCTTGAGGGTAAGAACCTGCGATCTTATGCTCCTTGCTGCCCACGGCCAGGAAGTCACGGCTAGTATCACGCCTATCAAAACCAAATTCAGCCCGCGTACAGCTGCTGCGATGATTATGAAGAGAGGTATCAGAGGAAGTACTAGTGCAAGGTTGGTGACTAGATTGGAAACCCTGTCTGCCAAACCCCCTCTGTACGGACCCACAGCTCCAACAAAGACAGCTATCAGTGTACCCAAGCCTCCAGCCACCAAACCGACCAAGAGCGAGTTGCCGACAGCATTACACAGCTGGGCAAAGACATCCTCTCCGAAACCCGTCGTACCCAGAATATGCCCGAGGCTGGGAGGACGACCCATCAAACTCAGGTCCATGTAGTACGGGTCGCCAACAAGGAGCGGCCCCACTGTGCCAAGCAGAATGAATACGATCAAGACAACCAAACCGAACATGGCCTTTCGACTTCTCAGTAATAGTTCCCACATTTCTATCAACCATGCCCGGTTCTAATTCGCGGATCTATGAACCCATAGAGAATGTCTATCAGAAAGTTGCCGACGACAATAATGATGATTATGACCAAAAAGCAGCCAAAAATCAGCGGATAATCATAATTAAAGACAGCGTTATAGAGCAACAAGCCGAGACCCGGCCATCCGAAGACGATTTCGATTACTAGTGTCTGTCCTATGATGCCACTGAATACCATGTTTAGACCGGTGAATTGTGGGAGGATGGCGTTCCTCTGAGTGTAAGACATTAGTTTCCCTTTTTTGAAGCCCAGCTGCTCGCCGTAGCGCACGTATCCGGAATCCTTCTCATGCGTCACCATTGACCTCATTCCGGTGGCCCATGCTCCCACATACACTACCAATAAGGTCAAGAATGGTAGAATCCAATGCGCCAGCAGGTCGTAGAAGTAGCTGACGCTCAAGGAGGGTATCACCCCTTGCGTAGCGGCTCCGATTGGTGGAATGCTACGAAACAGCACTACGTAGAGGAATATGATGACCAATCCAAGCCAGAATGGTGGCAATTGATTGCAGAAGACCAATGCAAAATAGCTCGTTTCATTCAGCCTACCCTTAAGGTAGGCGGCTCTGGCTCCGATCCAGTTTCCCACGACGAAACTGACAAATAGCACGGGAATTGCCAAGGATAGTGTATAGGGCAAATAATACAGGATGATAGTCGAAGCGAATACCGGGTAAAAATGATATGACTGTCCCAAATTACCACTGAAGAAATTCATAAGATAGATGACAAACCGCTCCTGGATTGGCTTATCCAGACCGAAGTATTCTCTCATAATGTCTGCCAAGGCATCTAAGTCTGCTCCTGGTGGGGGGTTTCCGCTGGCAATCATTACGGCAACAGGATCACCCGGCATGGATTCGATGACGACAAACACCAGTGTAACTGAAAAGAATATAACAACCAGGTAGAAAGCAGCTTTCCTAGCCACGAATTTTGCGTACGAGCTGAGGAGCAAGCGCTTCATTCTCGATAGAAGGTGGCTGAATGAAGGTCTTATCACCGTAGGGGGGCGTGAGTTCTCCCCATTCACCTGAGAGTCACTATTCTGTTTCATCTTCTTACTTCGCCACTATCTCATTTCTTGCTGAATGACTGGCCCATTGTGACTGATATCTTATGCATTTTGCCATCAGAAAATACTGGGAGTAAATTGGTTTCGAAAGGCCTACCATCCACGTGAATATCTTCAATACCCTTTGAAACACTCTTGGGATTAGAGAAGACGATATCATAGATGGTGCCCCTAAACTGACGGGTCATCCTGAAACTCCTCCATGATGTTGGCACACATGGGTCGATGAGCAATCCGTGATACTGGGGTCTAACACCAACAATCCAATTGGTAGCCGCCTTCATCATCCATGCAGCTGTGCCAGTAAGCCATGACTGCTTGGCTTCTCCAAATGACGGATGATCAACTCCTGCTATAGTCTGTGCATATACGTAGGGTTCTGATTTCCGAATTTCTGCTATCGAATTCCTTGCAGGAGGAGCCAGTTTTTTGTAATATTCGTAGGCTTGATTGCCTCTTCCAAGCATACACTCAGCAATAATAGCCCAGGCATTGGCATGGCTCCATATTGAGCCATTCTCCTTAAGGCCTGGAGCATAGCTGGTCAGCGCGCCAATCTCACTATGGTACCTTGAGTAGGTAGGAGCGAGAAGGGCAAGCCCATGTTTCGTATCAAGGTACTCCTTGACGGAATCCATACTCTTCTGTCCTCTCGCATTAACGGCAATCCCACTAAGAACTGACCATGACTGAGTGTTTAGGAATATCCTCCCTTCCTCGCAATTCTTGCTGCCAATTGGCTCTCCTGAATCATCGAAGGCACGAATATACCAGCTTCCATCCCATGTAATTTTGTTCAGATGGTTCTTGGTCTTCTTTGCCAAGTCTAAGTATTCCTGTGCCTCGCGACTCATTCCTGACTCGTTACTCAGCTCCGCCAATTCTAGGAGAGCCTTGTGGAGGAGCATAGCTGCGAACACGCTTTCTGCGGCATTATTGGGCCCTGGAATACTGAGCGGATCATTCCAATCTGCAGTCCCGAGAAGAGGTAGAGAATGGTTACCCATCTTGCTCTGGGCAAAGGAAATGGACTGCTGCATGTGTTCGTAGATGGTGGCTGCAGGGCCCTCAACGAAGCTGACTTCTTCGCCGATGATTGAGAAATCTCCCGTTTCTTTCACATATTCAGCAACGGCAAGGATCAGCCAGAGATGGTCGTCGCTGAAGAATGGCATGTCTTTCTTGACATAGTATGGGAAGCCTCCCTCTCCTGTTAGAGGGAAGTAGATGTGATACACTCGGCCATTCTCGAACTGAACCTTTGCCAAGTCAATAATGCGTTGCCTGACTCTTTCGGGGAACGCATGAACAACTCCAAGGATGTCTTGACAGCAATCTCTGAAGCCCATCCCTCTCCCTATTCCTGTTTCATAGAATGAAACATATCTCGACCAATCGAATGTTACTCTGCATTGATACTGATTCCAGACATTCACCATTGTATTAAAATCAGAGTCCTCAGTCTCAACATTCATCTTGCCAAGGTAAGAACTCCAGTGCCCTCTTAGTTTCTGAAACTCGCTGTCTACGTTTCCCTTGTCGATGAACTTCGCAACCAGACTCTTTACCTCTGACTTCTCTCTCGCTACTCCCTGCACATAGATTATTGTCTTCGACTCCATTGGTTTCAATGAGACTGAACTACAAGTCGCAGCAATTGGATTTCCGCCGATTGCTTCTGATCTGGAACACCCTCCTCTCTCCACAGCTTCTGGATTTGACTCATCTCGATATTTGCCAATGAAGCACTCTCTATTACAGTCATAGCTCTCAATCTTCTCACTCGAGGCGAAAAATGCGTATCCTGTACTCTCATCAAAGAAATGATAAAGAATGACACCCTCATTGTAGCGCGAGATCCCGACAAACTGGATTGACTGCAAGTCATTCTGATCTCTAGTTGCATCCCACAGAGAGAATTCGGAGTATGAGAGTATCTTGAGATACACATCTTCAGATGATGTATTCTTGAGGGTAAGAGTCCAGATCTCCAGGTTATGGTCGACTGGTACGAAGTAGGTTACATCCGAATCGATGCCTGAGAAGGAGGACGAGAACTTTGTGTACCCGAGACCGTGTCTACACTCATACCTATCAAGTTTGGTCAGCGTTGGTTGCCAGGTTGGAGACCAGTACTCTCCTGTCTTGCTATCCCTGATGTAGATGTATCTCCCTGGTCTATCTATCGGCAGGCTGTTGTATCTATAGCGTGTGATTCGCCTGTTTCTCGGATCTATGTGAAAGCTGTAGCCACCAGCAGTGTTCGAGATCATCGCGCAGTATTCACTATTTCCGAGGTAGTTGATCCATGGCGTAGGAGTATCGGGCCTGGTTATAATGTACTCCAGGTTGTCTTTCGAGAAATGTCCATACTCCAAATCAACCACCAAAAAGAGAAACTAAGGCGTCAAAGTATTAACTCTTGTCGGATTCGATGTGAAATCTTTTCGGTGTTTTTTGATTTTGACACAAATGATTACGATTTCTAATCTCAATCTTCGTAACAAACAATGGTCTCTGAAAGAAAATCGCATCTAGAAGAGGAACCAACATGAAGTTCAACTTCTCCTGCAGCCAACCTCCATCTATGCTTCTCACCGTCATAATACGCCAAGTCTTTCGCTTGAACTGTGACTGAGAGAGAGCTTGTCTGTCTTGGTCTTAGCATTATCTTCTCGAAACCAACCAGTTCTCTCAGAGGTCTTTGCACCTCGCTTTGATTCTGGCTGGCGTAGACCTGAATGACTTCTGAACCATTTACCGGTCCACTATTTGTTATGTCAATTGATACAACTAGATGGTCTTTCATGCTCTTGATTCTCTTCTTGTCTACTCGAAGTTTCTGATATTCGAAGCTTGTGTACGACATGCCAAAACCAAATGGAAAGTTCGGTTCAATACTCATGGTGTCGAAAAATCGATAGCCGACATTAATACCCTCTTCATAGTGTACTTTGAGATTCTCATCTCCCGGATATGTCCTATTGCCCTTTCCAGAGTGTGCCGGAGAATCCCGAAGTCTGCGTGGGAAGGTTATTGGGAGTTTCCCTGATGGATTCACGTCTCCGAATAACACGTTAGCAATGGCCCTTCCTCCCTCCATTCCGGGATACCATGCTTCAAGGACAGTGGGCACTTCTCTCAACCAGTCCTCCATACCAATTGGACTTCCTGATATCAAAATCACAATTGTGTCTGCATTATCTTGTGCAGTCTTTTTGATCAGTTCCGCTTGATCCTGCGGCAAATCAAATGACTCTCTGTCTTCTGATTCCGAGTCCTTCCCCTTGTCATGATTGAGTCCAGCAAATATTACCGCTATATCCGCGTTTGAAGCGTCATTGACAAGATCGATATTTCCCTCAGACCTTTCCCTAATCCCCTGCAGGGGAGTTATTTCATAAGGGGGAACAACAGCTGAGGATCCTCCATATTGGGGACGTCCAAATTTGACATCAAGATTTGGACCCAGTAAAGCTATTCTTCGTGTTTTTTGAAGTCTGAGTGGTAGAAGCATTCTGTCATTCTTCAGAAGCACCAATCCCTCTTCTGCAATCCTTCGTGCAAGACTAGGATGTTGAGTAGAATCTCCTCTCTTGTCATCGGAGTTCTCCTTCGGAGTAAGAATTCCTGTCAAGAAGAAGATCCTAAGAAATCGCCCAACGACATCATCAAGCATCGATTCAGTAAATTCGCCTTTTTCAAAAGATGCTCTCAGTAATTCAAGTCTGTAGCAGTGCGGTCTGGGCATTTCCAATGATAGCCCAGATTTAATGCAAATTGCTGCATCGTGCATATACTCTGTCGCGTCCCAATCGGTCAGCACGAAACCGTCAAATCCCCACTCCTTCATTAGAACTCTCCGCAGAAGGTGAGTATTCTCATAGACATATTTGCCATTAATCTTGTTATAGCTGCCCATGATCGACCAAGGCTCTGCCTCTTGAACAATCTCCTTGAAAGGTCTGAGATAAATCTCATGAAGTGTGCGTTCATCAATCTCCGAGCTTGATGTCCTGCGATTCGTTTCTTGGTTATTCGCTGCAAAGTGCTTTAGGCAAGCTCCGACACCCTGCTTCTGCACACCTCTCACATAGGGAATCGCTATCTCCTTTGTAAGATAGGGGTCTTCGCTCATGTATTCAAAGGTACGTCCATTCAAAGGGGTTCTGTGAATGTTGACCCCTGGAGCTAGCAATAGTCGTTTTCCAGCTTCTCTCGCTTCACGACCAATTGCTTCGCCCATGAGTTGAGAGAGGTTTCTGTCCCATGTTGCAGACAAGCAAATCGTGGCTGGAAAGCGAGTACCCCTTCTATTGGAGGAGTGCCATGATACACCTAAAGGACCGTCAGTCATTTCTAGTGACGGAATTCCTAATCGTCCTATCGGAGTGGATGAGAATGCGCTTTGTTCGTTGTGATTTGAGAGAAGGAGGAATTTTTCCTCGAGTGTGAGTTTTCTGACAAGTTGTTCAACTTTCGAATGAATATCCAGGTCTTTGTTTTTCGTAGAGGTGACACTCATCTATACTCTCCTCAGTCTGATCTGCAATTCATTTGATTCTGCATATTAGGCTCGTGTCGTCATTGTGGCATCTTTTTCGGTAACCTAAGCAAAGAAACCCATTTCATATTGCCTGAATCTAACTCCAGCATCAAGTAATACTTATCAAGAATTTCGTATAAGTGTGGATTGCACCGAATTCTTTTCGGAATGTGGTATTATGTCTAAACATGGATTTGCTGCACTTGACGACACCGATTTCAGGATACTCGAGCTGTTGCAAGAGGACTGCAAGATTGGTATACAGAAGATCTCTGAAAAGGTGGGGAAGGGCATCTCGACAGTGCACGCTAGAGTCAAAGCGCTGGAACAGAGCAAAATCATCAAACAGTATACTGCAGTGCTTGATTCGGTCTTACTAAATCGACCTACCCTTGCTCTGATCTTTGTCACTATAAGATACCGGGTTCCTGGTCAATCTGATTTACTATCACAGAAGGAGTTCTGTCAAGAGATTGCAAAGCATCCTTTTGTTCAGGAGGTCTATGTCCTAAGCGGCCAATATGATGTCTTTCTAAAAGTGCGTACAAAGGATGTAGAAGAGATGAATCGATTCATCGTGGATTTTCTTAGAGAGTTACCTGCGGTAGAACGGACTCTGACTATGTTCGTGATGGATAGCATCCTTGAGACTCAGGAGCTTCGTAGACTCATTGATGAGAAATAGAATCGGCATAGTTTTGACGAGTATCATACAATGCGGTTGCCTGAGCACTCTGAGAATCAAAGCTGTCAAGTATGAAGGCTCGTGATGTTGCCTGTGCTTCCCAAAGCATTCAATTAGAAGTATCTAATCTTGTCAGTCTGAAGGCGCACTCTATTAGCCGATGTCCCTGCAGCGTGGATATCATCTATGTGACCATTCTGTGTACCGAAACCATTGCTACCATGATTGTTTGTAGTAATAATCGGAATCGTGAGAGTCACCAAAATCGCAATTGAAAACAGAGTTCGACAGACATGCCGCTCCATTTACGCACCCGATAATCATTCCGTAAAGTGGCATTCAACTCTTTACGACGCTCACGCTGTCCAGCATTTCTGCTATGAGTCAATGGATCTGATGCTTGCGTATGGACAATTAAGAGATTTCATGACCATATGCGATTGAATTCGAGTCTGCCAGCGGCTCAGAAGATGGAAATGTTGTTTCGCTCGTACTGCACCCCTACGTCTTTGGCCTTTTGATTTGGAGATAACCACAATATGCAGTACCTGTTGTGTTGGAGAAAACTCAACAGTTTTAATATTCCTCATCGAATACTGTCCCAAAGGGGATTTCATAGATTGCGAGGTAGAGCTCTCTACATCTTGATTTTGATGCTCTTCATGCAGCTCGCTCTAGGAATTCCTCCGACAGCTGCTCAGGCAAGAAGTGAACATGAGGTCATTCTTGGCACCGCAGACAATGACATCGCCATGGACATGGTTGTAGATAGTACTGGAAGTGTCATAGTTGTAGGACTCTCTGCGAAATCCCAAGACCCCTATGTAGGAATGTTCTATGCAGTCAAGGTCTCACCCAGTGGCGAGACTCTCTGGACAAAATCATGGAATGTCACAGCAAGTGACATACTCACTGGAGTGACTGTCGATTCTGAAGACAATATCCTGATGATAGGCGCATGCAATTTCACAACAGATCAGGCATATGGCATCATCTACAAATTCGCTCCTGACGGAGAGGAGTTGTGGTCCACAGAGATTGATAATATCAATTATGTCTGGTATCAGACATATCATAACAGGCACTGTCTAGATATCCAAATGCATCCCGCATCTGATGACTTCTTCGTAGTGAGCAGTGTGCATGAAGGGCTGTATATGGCGTATGTTGCCCGATACAATGCCTCAGGTTCACTCGTATGGCGTACAGAGTGGTATGGACCCCCTGAATCCTTTGGAAGTATTGCAAGTTTGGCATGGTTGAGTGCAGAGAATCTGATAGTCATTTCAGGTCTGTTCTATGATGACACCTATTCCTGGATTTATTTGGACGGGCAGTACCTTGCAGCTTTCGATTTCGATGGAAATCAGGTCTGGAATCATACGTCGTATGAGCCATTTCATAGCTTTGGAGAGTCATCAGCAGGTTTCGAATTCGGTCCTGATCAATACATCTATGCAACTTACGCTGGACGCAGTATGGACCACATAGTGCGTGGTACCTATGACTTCAATGAGACATGGAGCCTTGATATGATTATTGACACACATCACTCAGTCTATGTCACCGGATTCCTTGTAAATGGTACTGACAATCTGATTGGATATGGTGAGGTGACCACTCTCATTGCTGGACGGGCTGTCATCAAATCTTACCAACCTGCCTATCAGGCTCCCCAACCCCCACAGACACTCATCTTCAGCTTCACAGCGGATGGAGAGCTACTCTGGTACGACTATCTGGTCATTGGCAGAATATCTGACACCTGCGGATGTCAGTTCGATGCTGATGGCAGATTGATTGTAGCTGGGTACACAAGTGTCCGGTCTTTTGATACATGTGATTTCTATATTGTGTTTGGTTTCGTCCAGACGCCCTTTCCAATTCACTATGATGACCAAGCTATCTTCATCTTTCCCATCTTCAATCTGGCTGCATTATGTTCAGCATGGGGATTTGAGAGAGTTCGTTCTGGGCACTCTCATCACTCGCCAACCTCGAAGCCAAGATTGACAGTCGGGAATGCAGCCGCAGTCCTTTTCGTTAGCGAGTTCGTACTCTATGGTACGATGCGTTACTACCTAATTCGACCATACGCAGGAGTAGGAGGGCCGCCTCCCTATTTAGTGTACTTTCTAGATTGGGTGACGTACTTCATGTCTGGCCTCTTCTACAGTC
>PRDH01000009.1 GCA_003345545.1 Candidatus Thorarchaeota archaeon | reverse complement strand
ATGTTATCGAGTCTGATGTCCGATTGGCGAAAGATAATCAGATTGTTCTCTTTCATGACGACGATCTGATACGTACGACAGGCGAACTAGGGACCATCCGCGAGTACACACTTGATGAGTTGCTGCTGTTTGATTTGGGCAATAACTTCACAAAAGATAATGGAGCGACGTTTCCCTTCAGGGGAAAAGGTCTCAGGATTGTCACAGTAAGGGATGCCTTTGAGAGATATCCAAAGACGATCTTCAACCTGGATATCAAAGACACATTCCCGGCAGCACCAAAAGAGTTAGCATATCTTATTTCAGATATGGACAGACAGAGTTCAGTGATGATTGCCTCGTTCCATGATAGTCAGCTAGAGCAATTCCGCAAACTTGTACCTGATGTCCCAACAAGTGCTCACCCGGGAGAGGTCAAAACATTCCTTCTCAGTACGAAGATAGGACTTCCTCGAATCAGGAGCATGGACATTCATTATCGAGCGTTCCAAGTGCCAATCAAATCAGGACCAATGACTATCGTGACGAAGAAGTTCATCAAGAAGGCGCATGAACATAGCATTGCAGTTCATGTCTGGACAGTCAATGACGAGGCCACAATGGAGCGTCTGCTTGATCTCGGAGTTGATGGGATATTCACGGACTTCCCTTCAATTTTGAGGGGAGTACTTCAGAAGAGAGGCTGTCTATAGTGGCACCCATGGCGGACTCATACACTAGAATCCGGCTAGCCGAAATAGCTTAATATGTCTCAAGCGGGAGCCTGCAATAAGTCCAAGCCGGACTACTAGTAGTTTGGGACCGTGGACTAGAAAAATCAAACTGGAAGAAAGTATCGATGACTTGTCCGGAATACAAAGCGTCCGAAGGGAAGTGTGGTGTTGATGGCTTCAAGTTCTACACAGGAATGAACAAACCCTGTGAGAGCCCTGGCGTAAATAAGAGCAAATGCCCCAGGTTTGCCATGTCACGCTAACCCTCAAGACAGTATCTTTTCCTTCTTGCACGTGTTTGTGGGTTGAGCCCGTTGCTTAGGCGACGCCACCGGGTCCTCATGCTGTTTTTGAGTCCATTCCATAGTCGAAACAGTGATAGACAGAATCTTGTTCTTCCATTCAGAATCGTCCATAGGAAGGATGGACTGGAGCAATACCATAAAGCAAATTGCGGCGAGATAGGTTGAATCAGCGCCGCTTTGTGGACTATGGAAAGTATTATCTATTCCTTCTCTTCGCCTGCAGGACTGAGCCGGTGATTCTAAGTATGGTGAAGGCGTACATTCTGATTAAAGCCGACGTTGGACAGGAAGATAGTGTTCTCAGGGAGGTACTCGAACTCTCGGTTACAGAAGAGGCACACAAGGTCTTTGGACCCTATGATATTGTCGCGGAAGTGCGAGGTCGTGACATGGAAACCCTCGTGGAGGTAATCACCGAAAAGGTTCGCAGAATCAAGGGTATTGCAGACACACAGTCAATCCTCGTGGTAGACAGCGAGATAGACATGACCTCCACGAGCTTAGCATCCTAGAAGAACTCGTAAAGGAAGAGTGAGTCTGTCCAAGAATTTTTTAATAGCACTGATTGCTAGAATGCTCTAGGGACAATACTATATCTAAGGAGGCCCCGTTCTATAATGAAGACCCTATCAAGGAAAGCGTTCATGCTGATGTTGCTCGATGATTCAGGGGAGGTCAGTCCAGTACCATTGGATCCTGGACTGGTAAACAGCGATAATGCTGTAATCGTACTCGATGAATACAACGACACATGTTGGAGTTGGATTGGCCGTCATGTGAGCATGCCAACCAGAATGCATGCAATACGTATGGCGAGAGGGATCCAGAAGTCTGGATACAAGATTGGTGTGACCACTATTGGGCTTGCTTCTGGAAAGATTGTAGAGATGATGGAGAAAGATGACACGGACCCAGATGTCGCAAACAACATCATGTCCTTCAGAAACACGCTGGACCAAAGATGGAGCTTTGATGACAAGGTACTGGCCTACAAGAGGGAAGCGTCAGCTGCACGTGAAGAGCCTATTGCTGGAGCTCCAACCAAGAAACGTGTACCAGAAGCTGAACCTGTGGCAAGAGCCAAGACCGTTAGAGAGGAACCAGCAAGACCGCGGTATTTAGCGCCAAGACCAGAACCTGCTCCTAGTTCAGCACCTGCGCCATCAGTGACGTTGGCTGAGAAGAAAGCAGGATACCTCATGATGGCCACAATCAAGAACTCAGACATAGTCTACACTGAAAGAATCGACCGAAGTGGAACACCCGGAATGAAGATCGAAGTTCCAGGAGTCATGGTGATTGAGGTTCTCATGAAAGACCATGAGATTAGTATCACACCAGGTGACTTTGGAGGTTCTGAGGGTGCCCTGAAGATCAAGTCTGAATTCACGAAGATGATCAAGACTCTATGAGTCTAGACTAGCAGAAGGTGCCGCAGGATATCGGAAATCAGCAGCTGCGGCATTCACTTTCTTTTCCTTTGATCAATTCTCGGTTCCAGTATCTGTAGGCATGTTTGAAACCCAGTTTCGCATAGAGATTCTTTGCCTCCGTATTGCCTGATTCAACTTGGAGATAGGCGCGCTCAGCACCGAGCTCTTTAGCCCATGTGCCCAACTCCCTGCTTACTGCTGTCGCAGCTCCTCTATGCCTCATGTCAGGTAACGTTGCGACGCTGAACACACCCAACCAAGAGCCCTCGACGACTCCAAAACCGACTGCTGCAACGGACCCATCGATTGAGGCCTTGACATAAGTACTGGGCTGATTGGCTCTCTTCATGATTGCGAACCGAGTAGTCATTGTTGAGGACTCGTGACCTGATGCTATGCGGTATGTATCAGTCCACTCATCAGTCACTTCGGGCAGGATCTCGGTTTCACACGCAGACCGAGCTCCAACGAGCGTCGAGAGGTCGGCGGTCCAGACATCTACTTGAAGTCCTACTGAGAACCCCCTCTGTGCCAACTCCTCGTCAAGTTCCCTCGGCTGACTTGCTTCGGTCATCTGAAACCTAGGAGTAAGGTTCCTACAAACATAGAACTCAACTGCTGAGTCAATGGCAAGAGAAAGTGGCAGACCGGGAGACTTCAGGGGTAGTACACTGTTTGCACGTCTGGTCACCCCATGGTCTGCCCTCAGTAGCCAGCCGCCCAGTCGCATCTTCTCCTCAGCAACCCAGGCATGGTGACCGAGCAACTCCAATTCCCTGATTGTTCGATTGTCCATTGTACCCTGACCTCATATGTTCGCTCATAGCTATCATCAACATTGATTTAACGAGCACGATATGAACACGTATTGGGAAGCCATGAGTATTCAGCAGCTAGTCCGGGGATTCGCGCCAGTTCTTCACTTTCACCCAAAAGAGGGTGAACACTGCTGTTTTCCGTCAGACGCGGAGGAGGTTTTCAAACGCTATCACATGGACTGGACACTCTTTGGAGAGGGCAAGGCACCAAAGACACTCGACAGATCAGCTCCCCGCTACTTTGGGTCATGGACTGATGACAACCTTACTCAGATCCGTTATTGGATATGGTACAATTACAACGACTTCCCAACCGGACCTCTCGGAATTGGAAAGCATCTGGGAGATTGGGAGCACATTGAAGTACGCCTCTTCCAAGGACTTGATCCGGTCTGCCTACTATCAAACCATGATAGTGCGAGAATTGCTGCAAGCAGTGGGACGTTTCCGGGATTTGCCACGGAGGCAGCTATGCTGGAGGACACTCATCTCCATGCATGGGTGGCTCTAGGATCTCATGCTCATTATCCATCACCGACTAGTCAACCAAGATGCTATGCTCGATTGTTCTGTGACAAGATTGCAGATAACGGTGCAATGTGGCATACAGAACAGAACCTGAAATCACTTGCTGATACCAACTTCAATGCATTCAAGGGGCGCTGGGGAGATCAGAGGTCTCCATGGAGTCCACTGAATGAGCACAACAACCGATGGCGTAATGCACCAGACCTTCGACCTGTCTAATTACTTTCATGATTGGGTTCAGGATACCAGGGAGTACGTCGCGGAATCCATCGCGGCACATTTTCCATATAGACTCGAAAATCATCTCCAAAACGTGCAAGGAGGGCAGGTTCTTCAGACTTGATGAAGTAGATGTGATTCATCGCCCAAGCAAGAACAAACCAGAAGAAGATGGAGAGCGATGAAAAGAGAATGGATTCGCCAAGGAGTACTATCAAGACACCGGATATCATAGGGCTTCGAGTTCTTCTGTAGGGCCCCTCCACGACGAGCTTCTGAGTGGGAGCCCACGGAGCCAGAGTACCTTGTCCGATTCTTGAGAACAATCGAATGCATACAACTAGAAGAGCGACTCCAGAGAACATAAGCGCGAAACCCGCTGACTTCAGAAGGATGTTGATCACGGGATCAGACTCCCAGGCAAGGAAACTATCAGTACTGAGCATCAATAGAAAAGCAGGAACAATGATAAGCACGACAAAGGGCAGCACAAAGGAAAAGGCATGATCACGTCTACTCATTGCTTTCTCGACCATTGAGTTCATCAGCTAACGGGATCGTAGCCTTTGCGCATAATCGTATCCACAGTCTGCGATGACTGCTCCGGAAAATCCTTGTTGTAATGGGCGCCCCTGCTTTCCTTCCGCATCCGGGCCATCTTGATAATCAACTCAGCAACAAGTGCAATGTTTCTCAACTCAACGAGGTCAGAAGTGATGCGGAAGTCCCAATAGAACTCATTGATCTCACGCGTCATGAAGTCGATTCTATTTCTGGCACGAATGAGCCGCTTATTCGAGCGAACAATACCGACGTAGTTTATCATCAAACGACGTATCTCTTCCCAGAGATGAGATATCACAACAAGCTCGTCCGAATCAGTGGCTTCACCCGGGTCCCATGGCGGAATTTCAATCTTCGTGATTCTTTTCTTGATTTCCTTTGCGGCTGCAATGGAAGCATTGTGTGCTGTGACAGTGGCCTCGAGGAGTGAGTTTGAAGCAAGTCTATTAGCACCGTGGAAACCCGTGCATGCAGTTTCCCCTATCGCGTAGAGGCCTGCAACATCGGTCGTCCCATTGATATCAACTCGTACACCACCCATCATATAGTGAGCAGCAGGGACCACCGGAATTGGCTCCTTTGTGATATCAATTCCAGCCTTCAGACAAGTCTCGTATATCTGAGGGAATCGCGATGTTATGAATTTGGCATCCCGAAATGAGATATCAAGCCAGACATGATCAGCACCTGTCTTCTTCAGCTCATTGTCTATTGCTCGGGCAACGACATCGCGTGGTGCCAGCTCAGCATCCTTATGGTACTCGGGCATGAACCGCCTTCCGTCGCGATCAAGCAGATGTGCTCCTTCACCACGAAGAGCCTCGGAGATCAAGAATGAACGAATCTTTGGATGGAACAGGAGCGTGGGATGAAACTGGACCATCTCAAGATTCATCACGCTTGCACCAGCACGAAAGGCCATGGCAATCCCGTCACCGGTAGCAACATCAGGATTACTTGTGTAGAGAAACACCCTTCCGGCTCCTCCAGTGGCAAGGACCGTTACTTTGGCTGAGAAGCGCTCCACATCGCCCGTATTCTTGTCAAGGACATAGGCGCCGTACACACGATTACTCTGCGCATAGAGATTGACAGCCATATGATTTTCAAACACGGTGATGTCCTTTGCAGACTGTATCTGCTTGGCTAATGCAAGCTCGATGTCTTCGCCAGTATGGTCCTTTACGTGCAGCACCCTCCTCTTACCGTGTCCGCCTTCGAGACCAAGTTCGTAGTCATCAGATCCCTCCTTCCGGGCGAAGCATACACCCAAGGCAGACAGTTCAGCAATACGCTCTGGTCCAGCACGCACGATGCTCTCAACGATGTTACGATGACAGAGCCCATCGCCCACACGCAGTGTATCCTGAATATGGTTCTCTATGGAGTCTTCGGATGAAACAACCGCAGCTATACCACCTTGGGCTCGTGCTGTGGAGGACTCTGTGAGACGATCCTTCGTGATGATGTGGACTGTACCATGTTTCGCAGCCTTGAGGGAGAATAATAGGCCGGAAAGTCCGCTACCGATCACAAGAAAGTCCGATGAATAGACTCTGTCAGACAACCTTGTCATCTCCTATGTGCTGTAGAGTCTGAAACCAGATGGCTACTTGAAGCTTCTTGAAGTAGGAATACATTAACCCCCGGAGAGCTCTATAAGAACCAGAGATAGAGGAATCATAATGACTACCTGTGAGGAGTGCAAACGGTTCGGGTACTCTAGAACAGATCAGGTTTCGTACCCCTGCGCCCTCTGTGGGGAGCTACGATGTATGGACCATATGATTTGGGTTCCTGCTCATGAACTTGAGAAACCATACGATGAAGCGAGGGCGATCACCAGTCTCATGACATACAAGAAGGTCGGAGGGTGGTATGGATTCTGCGGGAGTCCTTCTCATATTCCACGTGGACTCCCAATTCGGCATGGAAAAGAGAGAGAGGGCGGAAAGGTGGTTCGTCTGGTTCTTGACCATGAGAAGAAACCAGGTCTGGAGTGTTTCCAAAGATGGGAGGTGGGGACTATTGAGAACGGTTATGAGACCGATTGGGAAGTCAAGCAATACGCTCTCTCATGCTCGTTTGCCCCCATCATGATGCTAATCGCAAACATGTTTCTGAGGGGGAGCAATCCCTCTACCTTCTTGGAGCGTCTATATGACTCAGCCTTCAGGGCCTTTGGCAGCAAGAAGGCATCATTCTTCTTGGAAACATGGGATGACTTCTCGAAGTCGGTAGGTGGCAGACCTGACAAGGAGAGCCTGATCAAGCACACTTGTTCAAGGTGCTCTGTCATTCCATGTATGAACAGGCAAGCACCATTCTATGATGGTAAGATGCTCAAGAGAATAGCCAAAGAACCAAGTCTGCCGCCAACTTGATACGTGCCAGAAGATCATTGACATTCTCGTAGATGGGAACAAGAATTGCAGCAGTCGAGGGTTTGGTCAAAGACTCTTGGTGAGAGATGCATCTTCGTCAAGGAGTCATTCGGTCTTCCACAATGTGGGCTTGAGCCCTAGCCAGCGGTAGTCCCACAGTATTCACATGTAGCTATCTTGCCCGAGCGTAGGGCTGATGCCTGCGGAGGATTGAACTTTGACCCGCACATCGGACACAACCATACTCGTACCTCGCCAGCGGATCCCTCAGCCAGAGCTTCAGCCCCAATTTCAGATGGCGCCCGCTCAACCCAGCTTGCAGGCGCTGCTTGGCTCATCGTGCGAAACTGCGTGAGAGCTTCCTGATAGAGTAGTTTTGCCTCATCCAGCCTTGCAAGACCTCTAAGAGCAGTGCCAAGTCCGAAAGCGTTCCATGCAGCATACCGTTTATCAGCAATCTTCTTTGCAAGATCCAGTCCACTCCGGAAATACTGCTGAGCAGCAGGGTAATTCATCCTATGCAAAGAGATCTGCCCTAGCCCCCACGATGCGGCAGATTGATACCAGAAGCTGGATATCCTCACACCATCTAGGAATAGTTACTTGTAGAGATTCTCAGCGCTCTTCAACTCTTGAGCGCCAAGTGTGCAATCCGCCATCACGCGTAGTGATTCGACTGCCCTCTCATTCTTGCCTTCTTTCTGAAACTTCCTCGTGGCAGTTTCAGCTTCCTTGATTCCCTTCTTGAAATCGGATACTTGATGAAGTCGCACGGCATTGCTCAGATGTTCTTCTGAAGTGGGTGACATGCTGGTTCAGCTCTCAACCTATGATATCAGGTCATTGATCACTAGGCAACTACACGAGTTTCATTTGCACCTGCAAACTTCACCAATGCGACTCCGACCAAAGCAATAACTCCAGCAATGAGGGTGATGACCTCGGGAGGCTCACCCAATACAAAATCGCCTGCGACGCTAACGAATGGCACAAGAAAGAGATAGGATGTTGCCTTAGGAGCACCAAGTAACTCGATAGAAGAGAAATAGAGCACGTATGCTAGACCGGAGGCAAGGACACCTGAGAACAAGAGCCCAGCCACGGACCAAGCATCCAGCACTAGAATGAGAGATGTCCCATCCAAGACCACAATCAACAAGGTTGGCAGAACCATTGCTGTGGATGCTACGTGCTTGACAGTCATGACAATGTACCTGTTTGCTCCATCAAGATAATGCAGCGTGATTGAATAGGCCCCCCAAGCAATCATACCAATCAAGGCAAGAATAATGCCAAACTCGAGTCCTGGAGAGAGTGCAAGAGAGTTCCAGAGGAAGATCAAACCGCCTACAAGGCCAAGAATGAATCCACACGCCTTGACGAAGGTAAACCGTTCCCGCAGATAAGAGACGCCATACAGAAAGACCAGAAAAGGACAGAGATTCACAATAATGGAAGTGGTCCCAGAGCTCACGAATTCAGCACTCAAATGAACAGCAATCACAAAGACAGAGGAGAAGAAGGCACTGAGGAGGAGGATGGCCTTGTATGGCCGTGTTTCTTCTCGTATTTCAGAAAGACCCTTGCCTTGGTATATCATTACAAAGACCATTGTGATAGCACCTAATAGGTATCTTAAGAATGCGTAGAGGATACCTGAAATCCGAACAGGCTCTATCCCAGAGAGAAGCCGAGAAACAACATAATTGGCTCCCCAGAGAAGGATGACGATTGCGAGCAAGAGATACGGGCGTTTCGATGTCACAAGCTGGCGAAAAAATCTTGGCCTACTTAGCACTAACGGTAGAGCTGGCCGTCATTTATGATATGTCAGGACAACTTCATCGGATAGGGGAACAATCTTCAAGAACGGGCTAGCTGCCTTCGGGGCTTTCTCAACAATGCTCCCACCATAGACTCTCACCATGGACATAGGCACACTAGGAGGAACGTGAATCTCAATCTCCTCGGGGAACGACTCCATTCCCACCTCAATTTGGTGTTGGTTTGCGGACATTCCAGTCTCAAGATAAGCTGGTCCGCTTGTCAGGGGCAATTGATAGATGAGAAGCGGTCTCTTGGCAGTGAACCAGTCTTCAGGTACACCCGATAGGATGACTAGACTAGAGCCTTCTTCACTGACCAGCATATCACAGAGAAGTAGAATCAGATCAGCAGAAGCAGCGACACTCACTCCTGCACCTGCAGAACCACCAAAAGTGCGCAGGTTGACGAACTCGGGAAGATGAAAGTCATCCGACATGAATTCAAGGGCCCGATTCAGGATTGTTTCAACCTTCTCCCGCTGCCTTGTCTTCACATAGAAGTGAGCTAGACGGAGAGCAAGATGGCTTGAGTACTTCTCGTCGGGCTGGTGAACCTTCCAGAGACCATTGGCCATCCTCTTCGGCGATATCTTGCTGCTGAGCCGTAGAAGAAAGGATGTATCAATCGCTTTTATCTGGAGAAGTGCAGCAGATGCGAGGAGGTCCAAGATTTCCTGTTCAACTTGCTCACTTGCTGGGTCTGTCGGGCTGAGCCAGCGGGCTTTGTCAATCTCAGCACAAGTCTCGACTATGTATGCTTGATACTGCTCGATTGTATTATTGAGATTGAGTATCAACTCACTCTCGTGTAGTGGGGAAACTGTGGCGACTGCTGACCTGAGTGCCGCCAGATTCCACAACATCTGCTTTAGGTCAGAGAGCACGCCCGCTCTCATGACAAGATGATGTTGCAGAGGTTCATCATCTGACTCTCCAACTTCATGTGCTGCAGGTATCAGTCTACCTCCAAGCTGGCCTCTTGCAGCTGCAACCACTCCCGCAGTGAGTTGTTTGAGAAATCTCAATCTGTCCACATTCAGGGTCGCTCCTTGGGTGTACTCAAGATACTGATGAAGGCCCCAGAGCAGGGGACTAGACATAGAGAGATCAAGTTGTCCATCTGGACTGCTCATATTCTCGCTGAGTGCGTCGACAACCTCCTTTGCCACAGTCGTACAACCAGATCTTAGAAGGGCACCGAGTACTCGCATTCTCTCGATCCAGTCTAGAGAAGCAAGATGAGAAACTTCTGGAAACATGACCGGAAAGGCTTGCATAGCGAGGGAAACAGTGGCTTGAGAGAACAGAGTGTCAAGTCGCTCTTCAGGGAATGTGGTTTCAACACGGAGATCAGAGAAATCAAACCACTCTCCAATGCTGTTGTCGCGGTCTTCTGTTGATGGCTTGATTGGAGCTTGCTCGTCTGTCTTCCCAATTGATGCGAGCGGAGACCAGAAGAAGATTCTCTGTGCACCTGCAGGAGTGAGCGAAACATCGAATCTCATTGCGAGGGTAGCCTGGCCAGCAACAGAAGCAGTCTGGACATCATGACTCTCAGGCATGTGCTTCACTCTCTCTGCGAAGTCAGAATCATCAGCCTCGCCAAAGACGATAGCGGAGGGGGACTTGTCGAACATCAGAGCCAAGTAACTGTTGGCGTAGATGCATCTTCTCTCTGCATCATATTCGATGAGTTCAATGGGTTCAACACCGAGGACAGACATGGGACGCACGAGCACGTAGAACGCAAACGTTGTCTTTTCGAGTCCATGATTTCTGAGAACAACTTCGTTGAAGACGTATTCGATTTCATCCTTTCTTACATGATAGACAAGTCTAGTAAACTCAACAGATTTGATGTAGGTCTTCCACTCGTAGACCTGGTCGTCGGAGGATACAAGTCTGAGTTGTGGGCCATCTTTTCCAATCAGAGCCGGGAAGACGAAACCGTCTTCATTCTGCAGCCAGAGATCAATGGACCCACAGTCGATTCTCGGGATAACGAGACCTCTACTGTCCACAATGCCATACCGTTTTGTGCCTACTCCTCCTATCAGCGACCAGTTGCAGTACATATTGTTGCTGAACTCGGTGACAAGACTCCGCCCCTTATCGGTGTCTTTGAGAGTCAGGACTGCCCATGAAGGAAGCATCCATTGTTCTGCAGCAGCGTAGAGCTTCGCATTGAGTTGACTTTGCAGGTTATCTATCTCATCCGCGGGTAGCATCCCATCCCGAGGAGGAGTGAGTCCATGGTGCTC
Organism: Candidatus Thorarchaeota archaeon; assembly: GCA_003345545.1. Taxonomy (GTDB): domain Archaea; phylum Asgardarchaeota; class Thorarchaeia; order Thorarchaeales; family Thorarchaeaceae; genus SMTZ1-45. Next base: position 51,893 of record PRDH01000009.1, on the reverse strand, counting down.
TGCGACTCTCCTAAAACGTTCCAATCGGGTGAGTTCATTGATGATCAATACAGGACCCCAGCTTGCAGACAATGACTATGTACTACGAGAACCGCAGTTATCAAAATGCCCTATTTGTAATCTTCGTCTGTCGGTGGATTCATGATAAACGCTTAATAGAGAACAACTTGAGGGGGATTCTGAATCTTGTACCTAGTATGATTGTATCACTGAGGCTGCGCATGCAGAGAGCGAGGAAAAGCAGATGGCGGAAGTTCTCACAAAACCATCCAGACGAATAAGGAACATGGTAGCTAAAGAGCTACGCCTTATAGTCAAGGACAAGGTTGCCATCCTCCTGATCTTCATGCTGCCAGCAGCTCTGATCGGGATGCTGTGGTATGTGACTGAATCCAGTTCCATGGGTGGCATGGACCTTGGCAATCTTGGCGGTTCATCCGGTGGCGATAACGAAACTGCGACAGAGAGCGACATCATATTGGGTATCATCGATCTGGACACAACACGAACGTATGATGGCGAAGACCTCTCTGAAAACCTGACAGGATACATCGAGGCTTTTGTCAAAGAGCTGATCATCTACAATAATACCGTGGATGCTTACAGAGACCTCTATGAGAAGGCCATTGATGGATATGTAGTGATACCTGACGGCTTTGAGGCCAACTTGACCGTCAACCAGCCGACCTATATTGAATTGCACGTAGATTCAACTGATTTTCTGGGCTCCGCTACAATACAGAGCGTTGTTCAAGGAGCCACCATAATGTTCAGAGTTTCTAAACTCTGGATACGTTCCGAGATCTTTCCTGGGGTAGTCATTGAGTTCACGCCACAAGGAGGATACTTGGAGGCCGTCTTTGGCGGATTCATTGTCATTTTCTCAAGCTACCTGGGAATCGCGATGACGTCTGCGCAGAGTATTGTCGGAGACACGCCGCTTCGAAGAATGCTCCTGACGCCCACGAGTAGGCTAGAGGTCGTGGTCTCCAAGGTTCTTGCCTATGTCATCATTGGATTCCTGCAATCCCTCCTTCTTGTCACGCTCTGGGTGTTAGCTTTCAACCTGAATCTGAATACGAATTTCATCGAGCTCGTCATCATCATGAGCCTCAGTGCCTTGACGGGATCAGCGACGGGAATACTGATCTCAGCTGTCGCCGGTACAAGGCTTCAGGCAAATCAGATGTTCCTGTTTGTCCTATTTGCCACACTAATACTGTCCGGATTCTTCATTGATGTCGGTGTGCTAGATAACATTCTTCCAATGAATCAAGGACTCAAGCTCCTGATTGACACAGCATTCAAGGGTTTGTCACTGCTTCAGGTACTGGATAAGATATTCATACTTCTCGCATTCTCAGTGGGTGCAATGCTCCTTGCAACCTTCATATTCGCCAGAAAACCAACTTTGGGATAGGATAGAAACATGATACCAGACGCAGAACATGTCGGGGCGCACGAAGAGGAGAAACCAGCCTTTGTTGAGGAGGCGTACTTCTCCGGCGCAAGGATAAGCGAGGCAATCGACTGGTGTATCACTCGCCAAGACCGAGAACTGCATTGTGAAGTAGAGGGCATTCTCACCGATACTGGTAAAGAGGTTCGTTTCAAGGGGCGGATTCTGAAAGTAAAGAAGAGTGTACTCTCTAGGAGAATCGCTGTCCACGTGGATGAAGATCTCCGCAGAAGGAGAGCCGGAGAACTGGACAGGATACTCACAGTTGGTGGCGAGGGTTCAAGTCAGGAGGATGTGGCTGCCACTCAGATCACCGTCCAGAACTATCTAAAGAGGAACATGTCTGATGACCTCTACTATGATGGAAAGGATCTTCAGCAGGCAGTCAAGGAGCTCGAAAAGGTCAAGGGGCAAGATGTGGCGTGCACTGTCTGGGGACGACGAGCATCAGACAGGCTTCCAATAATGATAGAGGGAGTAGTTGTGGGAGCTACCACCGCACCCGCACCGATCTTGCCAGAGGGCTCTCTAGAGGTCCGTGTCGAGCCCGAAGGCGATGTAGGAGAGCCGAAGATATACTATATCGCACAGCCACAACTGCTCGTTGGACCCAAGTATAATCCAACTCTAACAGTTCTTGCCGATAAGGTCTACATCATGCCCTTCGCATGGAAACAGGCTCCACAATACCGAGATGTTGTATCCATCCGCAACCTGACAGTCGCTGTTAAGAGCGGCCAGAAACTCGTAGAGAATGTGTCATTCTCCATCAAGGAGGGCGAGATGCTTGCAATCATAGGAGAATCGGGAGCTGGTAAGTCAACCACTGTCAAAGCCCTGATCGGGGACATACCGAGCACCGGAGTATCTCGGATTGCAGGGATTGACTCGCGACAGACTCAGAAGGTCAGACACTTCTTCGGGTATTGCCCGCAGGATTTATCCTACATGTATGAAACCTTCACTCCACTGGAGAACATTATCGCCTTTGGGAAGCAGTACAACATTCCTGAATGGCAGCTCATCCAGAGAGGAAAGACCCTTCTGCGTGACTTTGGGATTCTTGAGAAGGGAAATAGTCCGACGTCCGAACTCTCAGGAGGACAGCAGAGAAGAGAGTCCATCGCCATTGCGCTTGCGCACAATCCCAAGGTCCTATTAATGGATGAGCCAACCTCGGGGTTGGACCCGGACAATAGGAGTGAACTCTGGAATTATCTCACCTTCATCAACCAGGAGTATGGCACGTCAATCATAGTCATCACCCATTACCCCGTTGAAGCAGAGTTTTGCGATAAGGTGGCGGTATTCATGAGGGGAAAGAGCCTTGTTGCATTTGGGACCCCAACGAGGTTGAAGGAGTCCATGCCGTCAAGAGGGTTCGCAGTGGGAATTGTATTGGAAGAGGTGGACCCGCGGGCTCTGAAGACTCTGGAGAGTGTTGAGGGGGCAAGATTCGTACTTCAGAGAGGCGAACTGCTAAAGGTCTTCACTGATGACCCGCTTGAGGTCGTCGCAGAGAGATGCGTGTCCGCACTCAAGCAACAGGACATCGCAGTAAAGATAGTCAAGACAAAGTCTACTGCTGATATGGTCGACTATTACATCGCAATTACTAGAGGGCTTATTCAAGGCACAATTGAGAAGTGATGAAATGTCAGAAACCTCGAGAGCAATGCATTGGCTGTGCCCAAAGCTGTTCACATGCATTATGATCGTTTCGATCACGCTCAGTGGTATGACTGGCATCCCTATTGTAACAGGAACAGCAATGTACCAGATACTGCCGCAGGATAAGATTGACACGACACTGCTCAATCGCACCCAAGTTGAGGAACGACTTGAGGTTCTTGTCGGTTACGATGATGTGGCTTCGTACAAGGCAGAGAATGCAATACTGATGGCTGACAGGACTGCGGAGTTGTTGGACACATTCGAGTTGCTCGATATGATACGGGTGAGGATGCTCAGCACGTCCTTGCTGGAGCTCGCCAGAGAAGTTTTCATCACGAAGATATGGTCAAATCAGGTCACCGCGATAAGGCAGACAGAGAGCAGCACGATCGCAGAACTCGGGGACTATGTACCTCTAGTCGACCGAATAGGAGCGAGAAACCTCGTCGAGGCAGGATACAACGGAACTGGCGTGGTCATAGCTGTCCTCGACACCGGAGTGGACCCGCTTCATCCGGACTTGACAGTTTCAGCATTCGCATCCTTTGTCGAGGCAGATACACTTCCTCTGGACCTCATTGGGCATGGCACCTATGCTGCCTCGGTAGCTGTGGGAAACGGCAATATGTCAGATGGAAAATATGCAGGCATAGCTCCCGGTGCAACATTGCTCTCTGCCAAGGTCACTTTGGGAGGCCTCTTTGCAGCTCCAAGTTGGATAGTCTCGGGCATCGAATGGGCAAGCAGTCGAGGAGCAGACATCATCCTCCTACCATTCAATACCTTTGGTGCTCCAGGCGACGCGGTTTCAGTGGCCATTCAAGACGCTGCAGAGAAAGGCATCTTTGTTATTGCAGCTGCAGGTGACGACGGCCCAGATTATCTCACAGTCATGTCCCCAGGCGGAAGCGCTGCTGCTTTTTGCGTGGGTGCCTATGATACAGAGAAAGAGAAAATCCCCGATTTTTCAGGAAGGGGCCCTTCCCTTGATCTGCTCACCAAACCAGACATCGTGGCGCCTGGTGTCGGAATCGTTGGCGCTAAGGCCGGGGTGGGTCTTAGTAGTCTGGGATTTGGTGACATTGATCTTACTGACCTGGGAGATCTCGGTGGTCTTGGAAGTCTCTTAGGAGAACCCCTCGGTGAAACTGTAGAAGAGAACTTCACTATTGCAGATACAACAACAGCTTCAGCAGCCATCATAGCAGGAACTGCGGCAATACTGCTTCAAGCCTTTGATAGAGCAACTCCAATTACGCTTGGAAATGTTCTCCGGGATACAGCCAGCCCGATTGGATATGGGGCAAATGATGGCGGAGCTGGCCTTCTGAACATTCAAGGTGCTTTTGATTATCTGAGTATGCGACAAACCCCTGTAAGTCCCCATAATCGTACAACAGGTACACCACTTCTTGCTCTGGGTCTTGTATCTGCATCGGGCAGAAATGCATCCACAACGATGTTGATGAGCAGTTTCGGCACCACGGTCATTGCCCTTGACTCACGGAATCCTCAGGACTCAGGCATGCATCTCATGATGGGTATGTTCTCGCTCAAGTGGAACGATATGGACCCAGTGAACCTGATGATGTTCGATGTCAAGCGCGAACTACACCAAGTCGTGATGGCAAGTACACTGACGAACTACGACCGCCATATTGGAATATTGTCATATGAGGATGAAGTCTTCGTCACGCTGGTCGTTGAGTCATACAACCTCAGTACCTATTCAGCACTACCGCTGACCGCATTCAGAATCACACCGTACGTTCTCAATCTCGGGTCAAAACCAATCGAGAACGTGAGTCTCTACGTCTCATATTCGTTGGATCTCTTCTTGGATGGAAGAGATGACCACGGCAAATATGACCTCGATCACGAACAGCTATTCGCCTATGGTCTATCTGAGGGCTATGGCAATTTTTATCTTGGGCTCAACTCGAGCATTCCCTTATCAGCATTCGAGGTGGGCAACTCCTCAGAGATATCGAGTCATATCTCAGACAATGCTCTGACAGGGACTACTGCCTTTGACGGGAGCGTAGCGCTTGCACTGCAGTGGGATTTTGGAACGGTTGAGGTAAACAACCCCGTAAACGTCACCATCGCGCTAGGCTTCGGAGAGAACAGAACGGTTCTTGACGCATCAATGGACGCAATGTGGCTGAACGAGGTCCCCAGCTTCATCGCCAATCAAGGAGACCTCATTGTTGTAGAGGCCAATCTACCACGGATTGTTGCGATAGGACAGACCTACGTGTCACAAGCACTCATCATGAATGTTGGAGTCTATAATTCATCAGCAATTGCCGCAATGGTCGTTGCAGAAAATCTTGGCGACAGCGGAGCGTTGTTTGCAGAGTACTTCTCATACGACATTATTAGACCGTTCCAAGCGATGAATATGACTGCTACGTATCATCCAGAAGGAGCTGGCATCAGAACTGCGGTTTGGGCCGTGGCAGCGAGCCTCGAGTCCGTGATTGGTCTGACACAGAATATTAACACCTTGGTTCTTGGCATTCTGGATGATTTTCTGCTTAGAGATGTCTTCATTATCTCGCCTATCTCGTCTACTTCTGTCTTTCCGAAGATACTTCCATTCGCACCATTCGATATCCGATTCCCTGCAGACTTCGGGCTCTATAGCTTTGTTCTAGCTACGACGGAGTCCCTGGGAAACATGACCATCACAAATCATGGTAATGCATCAGACTGGGGCAATATGTCCCTCACGCGCGCAGACACGATTGAGGGATTCTATGACTTCTCACTCTTTCTTTTGTCCCCGCCTATAGGCATGGATGGGTATCATAGATGTGATTATGTTGTTGAAACTGACTATGGATGGACGATGAATATCACCCTAGAGAGAGTGGTTGAGTATCCTCGGGCAATGATGCTCTTGGACACGTCGCACGGGGGTGGATTTGGCTCTCTTTTAGGAAACATGAGCTTGGGCGGAGATTCAGGTGACCTCATAGGAAGTGAAGGAACCCAAGGACTTGAGTTCCCTCTTGCTCAAGAAGAGCAATCAGGCGATACTGGAATTTCAATGAACTTCGACCTCGGAGACCTAGGGAGTCTCGATTCTCTCACAGGACTCTTGGACTCCTTCAGAATCACGACTTTCTCAGGTCTGTCAAACATGAAGACGAGCATGGCCAATGTCGGTCTAGACCTCATAGAGACACCTGGAATGGATCTTGATGCAGACCTTCTCATATCTTTCTCAACAGTGTTCATTATCGCTCCAACTAATGAGTACAACTCAACAGATATCGACATCCTCAGAAACTTCACCGAAGGCGGTGGCACGCTTGTCATCCTAGGCGACAATGATGACAATGCAAACATCTCGGCTCTGAATCCATTGATCATGACGTACGGATACTTCTTTGAAGGAAGTCACTCGAAGGAAAACACAACAGAGATTGCAGCAACTTCCCGCCTAGGGATGGGACTCCAATCCGTCTGGTTGGGCGGCGGCACATTCATCATGAACAATCAGTCCAATGCACAAGTGAGACTCGATGGAAATAGTGTGGTTGTACTTGACCAGACAGACCCCGAAGTTGCAGTCTTTGGTTCCTCGAAGATATTCATGAACAAGAATCTAGTCAAGTGTAACAACAGCAGGCTCCTCGATAATCTCAATCAGTACCTCCTGAGGAACACATTGACAACATCGACTAGTCTGTCTGAGAACACGACAATGTATCCAGTTGGCGAGAGCGTCTATCTCAATCTCGTTCTTAGTGACGTCAACGGAAATCCTGTAGACGACCTGTTCGTGGCCATCGTCTATGAACTTCCTAATGGAAACCTCTCGTATTTTATAGCAGGATTTGTCGAGAAGGGTCTCTACTCATCTCAGTTCGCCCCCGGCTCATGGAACTCCGCAGGGAGAATCAATGGTATCTTCATCATTCTGGGTGATGAGAACTATGCAATGACCTATGCAAGCGTCTACTTCTTCCTATATGAGTTGACACCAACCACGCCGCCTGTTGATCCATTCAAATGGCTCACCATGCCCCAAGTCGCTTTCATCACGTCAATAGGCATCTTTGGTACGCTAATCGGAGGTCTCGTGTATAATCGTAGAAGAATGAAGAAGAGGCTCCGGATTCCCGAGATCGACAGCGACCTCCGTCGTGAGATTGACAATACTCTGAACACCCTCCTAGCCGCATTCGCGCAGTTGGAGGAGCTCATCAAACGAGAGGATCTCGATCGTATTCAGAAGGTCGAGGCTCTCCGTGTCCTGATGCAGAGCATTGAAGAAGGAAAGAAGATGTTCGAGCGCGTGAGCGATAAGGTAGGAGGTGTATAGGGTGGGCAAGAGGAATGAACGTACATCAAAGGAAACCTACAGAGAGATTGACATCATTGACCTGAAGGTGGCCTTTGGGGACTTCTATGCATTGAAGGGCGTGTCCTTCTTTGCAAACAAGAAGGAGTTTCTCGGCGTCATTGGAGCTTCAGGAGCAGGGAAGACGACCGTCCTTAGAATCTTGACAGGACAGATAAGACCAACCTCCGGGCAGGCATTTGTCGGCGGTTACGATGTGACCAAGAAGGCAAACCTCATCAGTCTGCTTGTCGGATACGTCCCCCAGCTCGAGCATCTCAGTCTTTACTATGAGTTCACACCGCTCCAGAATGCACAGTTCTTCGGAAGATGCTATGGACTCAGACCAAAAGAGATAGAGGAACGGGCAAGAAGTGTCCTTTCAATCCTGGGGTTTGACGAGGAACTAATGACCAAGCGTGTGGACAGACTTTCCGGTGGAGAGAGAAAACGCGTTTCAATATGCCTTGGCATGGTTCACAATCCGCCAGTCCTCTTGTTGGACGAGCCCACGACTGGGCTTGATGCACATCTCAGACATGAAACCCTCAACTATCTCAAGATGCTCAACCACGAACTCGGCACAACGATGGTCATCATTAGCCACGACCTTGAGATTGTTGATTACTGCACACGCGTGGTCCTGCTTGAAGAGGGCGAGATCAGCCAATTCGGCACACCAGAGGAATTGATATCGACTCTTCCAGGAAAGGGAGAGAGCCTAAGGGTCACACTCCATGCACTCACACCTGAAATCATGCGGCGCATCATGGCCATCCCAGATGTACAATATGTCTCTCTCTCCGGAAGAAACGCAGTAAAACTCTTCATCGACGAACCAGCTGACCATCTGTTGCCTGTCATTACGAGGCTCAACGAGATGAAGATGCCCTTTGACGGAGTCGAACTCGTTGAGTCGGACTTCTTTGATTACTTCCAAGTCAAACCATGGAAGGAGGAAGGGATTGGAGGAACTACATCATGAATACCTATCATGCAATCATTGCCATTATGTTCGTTTGCGTTCTCGCTGGCGTAAGTAGTCAGACACTGACGATTGATCCGAGCCAGTTACCAGTCAACATCCAATCCCCACAAGGACAATACACTCTATCTGAAATCGCTCCTTTCTCTACGGCTCTGGTATGGTCGACCACTACAGGCAATCAGATAGTGGACATCGCAGCGGGTAATTTCGATTCTGATGCTAACGATGAGGTGGCAGTCATCTCTCAGAATGGCACACTCTCTCTGTTCGATGATGATGGTACGCTTCTGTGGCGGTTGAACCTCAGAGCCACACCCTACAACATTGTTTCCTTAGATGGAACTACCGCTGCAGGTAAGGAGATTCTCGTGGGAACATCTTCAGGCATCCTGGTAGTGGGAGCAGACAAGTTCGTTCAGATGAATGTCACCCTGCCGGAGCCGGTCCATGTAGTCGCGGCAGCAAACCTTGACGGTGATGCCCTGGAGGAGATAGCAGTTGGCTGCGATGACTTCTATGTATACGCTTACGAAGTAGATGCCACCCTGCTCTGGAGCCATCTGAGCAATGGCAAGATTCGCTTGCTGACTGCAGTTGACATCGATGCTGACACTCGTGAAGAGGTCCTTGCTGCATCTGATACAAAGCGCTTCACCCTCCTGCAGGACACTGGTGCTGTCATCTTCAATAAGACATCTGCCTCCGCAATTAGCGCTGTCCGTCTTGGAGACCTCACTACTGCTGGCAATCTTGATGTTGTTATAGGGCTTGAGAATGGAACCATCAGCGTTGTCTATGCAGATGGTACTATAGCCTATACCGTTAATGCTGCGGGCAGCATCACTGCCCTTGAGGTGGGAGGCCTGATGGCAGGTGGGAGGCATGAACTCGCTCTCGGCACATCATCCAGCGTCTTGACCATCTATGACTCGAGCGGCGTTCTACTTTGGAACAGGACCCTTAGTGGTGCGGTCAACAGGGTACTATTCCCTAATGTTGGTGCAACGACTAATGCTCAAGTGCTTGTGGCAACGAACAATATGGTGACCATGTACAATTCGACGGGCTGGAGGACCCTACAGACCAACATCGCCGGGCTCACCCATGTCATGACTTATGGCGACCTCGATGGATTTGGAGGACAAGAGTTTGTCATCGGTGCCAACAGTGGTGCGGTTTCAGCCTATGGTCGTGACTTTGATAGCGATGGGCTTGCGGATGCTCGGGAGTTACTCATTGAGGACACACTCTATGATGATTCAGACACTGATAACGATGGCTTGAACGATGGAGATGAAGTTCTCACTTATGACACATCACCCCTCTTGTCAGACACAGACTCTGACAAGCTCTCTGATTTTGCAGAGGTCATCACTTATGGCACGGACCCTAGCTCTGCAGACTCGGACAACGATAAATTGACCGACTGGCAGGAGATTTACCTTGGAACGGATCCCAACGCAGCAGACACTGACGGGGATACGCTTACAGATTATGAGGAAAACAACATCACCCTCACTCTGCCCACTGAAGCTGATAGCGATGACGATGGTACCAATGATGCTCAAGACGACAATGATGGCGACGGACTGACCAACATTCAGGAGGTTCGCCAGACCAAGACCGATCCTAATGATGTCGACAGCGATCATGATGGTACCACTGATTATTATGATGATCAGGATGGTGACGACCTTGCCAACTGGAAGGAGATCCAGCTGGGCACAGGCGTATACGATGCAGACACTGATGATGATTTGCTACTTGATGGGTATGAAGTCAAGGTTAGCAAGACATCGCCGCTCTCGGAAGACACGGATAATGACCAGTTGACTGATTACGAAGAAGTCATGATCGTGCATTCAGATCCGTTGAAGGCCGACGGAGACGACGATGGGCTTACTGATTATGAAGAATACGTCACCTATGGAACTCAAGTCGATGACCCAGACTCAGATAATGATCTCATCAGTGACGGGAACGAAGTAAACACCTATCACACAAATCCCTTGAATCCGGACTCTGATGGCGATCTCATTGATGATGGACTTGAAGTCAACTACTGGCAATCAGACCCCAATGCTGCTGATACGGACCTTGATGGTCTCGGTGATTATGCAGAGTGCTACACATGGCACACGAACGTCACAAAGAGCGATACTGATGGAGACACACTCGGAGACGGGTTGGAAGTCCTGACATATAGCACTAATGCCACACGAGTCGATACTGATCTTGATGGCATCAAGGACCCTGATGAGGTAAAGTATCTCGCGAATGGTTGGGATGCTACGAATCCCCACACTTTCGATGCAGTCATTCTGGATGGAAACTGGGACTCTGACGGAGACCGGTTGACGAACTATCAGGAGATCTACTTGACACGTACAAATCCTACGCTCACGGACTCCGGCGGGCTACCTCTCACTGACGACCTTGAGGACTCTGACCTAGATGGGCTCACAAACTATGATGAGCTCTTCGTCACCTTCTCACTGCCCAGAAATCCCGATACAGATGGCGACAAAGTCAAAGATGGGAACGAGTGGTACTTGCTCCATACAGACATGAATGACCCAGACTCAGATGACGACTCGATAAGCGATTATGACGAGGACTTCGACGGAGATAAACTGTCAAACGGGGCCGAGCTATACATAACTGGTACCAAGTTCAATGTGACCGATTCAGATAGTGACTCTATATCTGATTATTATGATGACGAGGACAACGACCAGCTCCCCAACTGGTTCGAAGTCGTGATGACAGGAACGGACCCCCGGTATAACGATACAAACGACAACGGTGTGTATGACTGGGAGGAAGACCCTGATAATGACAACCTCATCAACCTGGATGAGCTCCTTCACAACTGCGACCCACTTGCTGCCGATACAGACTCCGATGGATTGACAGATGCGGAGGAGGTCTTTGACACACTCACTGATCCTACTAACCCTGATATCGACGACGACGGGATTCTCGACGGGCAGGACGACCAGGACCATGACGGTCTCACTAACATCCAAGAGATACGGACCTACGACACGAACTGCACAAACTGGGACACTGATGGAGATCGCATCCGAGATGGACTTGAGATAGATTCGGGTCTGAATGCAACAAGTGCAGACTCAGACGACGATGGCCTCTACGATGGCTGGTATGATGCAAATGAGAATGGTATATACGAGCCACACCTTGGTGAACAGGGAGAGGATGTCAATGTGAACGGCATTGTAGACCCTAATGAAACCTCACCCTTTGAGGCAGATACAGATCAAGATGGACTCGATGATGCTGAGGAGTACTTCTATGGAACATCACCTCTTATAGCAGATTGTGACGAAGATGGACTTCTTGACTCAGAAGAGGTCAAGGATTACTCCACAGACCCATGGAACTCTGACTCTGACTTTGATGACCTCAGTGACTTCATCGAGGTCAACGTCACAGGTACGAATCCTCTCAACAATATGACCTATGGCGTGCCTGACTATGACTATGATAGTGATGGAGACTCCCTGAGTAACGGCGATGAGGTCGACATCTATGACACGGACGCGGGAGATGCTGATTCTGATGATGATGGCATTAATGACGGGGACGAGGTATTGATCTACGGGTCAAGTCCATTGTTTCGTGACACGGACGGAGATCTTCTCGAGGACTTTGACGAGATTCTCTATGGAACCAATATCACGGTAAGAGATACAGATGGTGACCAGCTGGATGATTATGTAGAAATCAATCTTCTAGGGACAGACCCACTCCTTGCCTCAACCTATGGTAATGGAACACTAGATGGGCAACTGGACCATGATGGAGATGGGCTATCAAATGCCATCGAGATCTATGGCTACCATTCAAATGCGACCTCACCGGACACTGACGGAGATGGCCTCTTGGACGGTTTTGAGGCGTTTACAACCGGTTCATCGCCCACTGACAAAGACTCGGACGACGATGGTCTGAGTGACTTCGACGAGTGGACTACCTGGCATACAGACCTCAGTGGAACTGATTCCGACTCAGATGGCCTGGATGATTACACGGAGGTCTATGTATCCCTGACATTGCCAACAGCTTGGGACTCGGATGGAGATCAATTGAGTGATGGATCAGAGTGGAATGACTACGGTACTGATCCCAATAGCCCAGACACGGATAGCGACCTGATCAATGATAAGAAGGAGCTAGACCTCGGTACAGATCCCAGTCTCAATGATACTGATGGAGATGGACTTTCAGATTGGGAGGAGTGGCAGATTTACGAAACCGACCCGACCCAGGCAGATGTTGATGGGGACGGCCTGAATGACAAGGAAGAGATTGAGAACGACACAGACTGGGAGAACTGGGACTCCGATTTCGATACCATCAGTGACGGAGATGAGGTCAACACATATGGGACCGATCCCTTAGACCCTGACACGGATCACGACAATCTTGCTGATGCAGATGAGCTGTTCAACAGTCGGACTCTACCTGACACAAATGATACAGATGGCGACGGGATTCCGGATGACCTTGATGACCAAGATGCTGATGGGATTAGCAACTTTGACGAGATATATCTGTATGAAACTAATTGTACTCTGATAGACACAGACGGAGACCTGTTGTCGGACTATTACGAGATTTTCATCAGTGAAACGTCACCGACAAAGACTGACACAGACGGGGACGGCCTCAGTGATCGGGACGAGCTCTTCTATTGGTCAAGCAATCCCCTCTCGAGAGACACAGACGGGGATGGCCTACAAGACTCAGAGGAGGCTCTCACATGGCATACCCTATTGAATGATACAGATACTGATAATGACTTGCTCTCAGACTATGACGAGATTAAGGTGTTCGAAACCGACCCACTCCAATTTGACACGGACGGAGACGGGCTTGGAGATGGCGCAGAGCTCAATAACCACAACACATCGCCGCTTCGCGCAGACACAGATGGTGATGGTCTCTTCGACAATCAGGAGGTCAATGGTATGTACATGACCTTCAACATCAGCGGCATGATAGAGAGCAGGTGGGTGTACCCCAATCCGAGGGAAACAGATACTGATTTGGATGGTTTGACCGACTTCCAAGAAACGAACAAAACTGGGACAGATCCAACACTCTTTAGCACTCAGGGGAATAGCGTCTCTGATGCAGACTGGGACATAGATGGCGATATGCTTACCAACTATCATGAGATAGTACTGACTCAGACTAATCCTCGACTGACAGATACAGACGGAGATGGCAGGATCGATGGGATGGATGATGAGGACAGGGACCTACTCACGAACTGGGAAGAGTGTGTTCTGACAGAAACCAATCCTAGGAATCCAGATACCAACGGTGATGGAGTGTCAGACTATAACGATGACGAGGATCAAGACGGACTCACGAACGGTGAAGAGATCAACGACTATGCTACTGACCCGCTCAAGCAGGACACAGATGGAGACCGGCTAAGCGATTTTGATGAAGTTGACAAGTATGGCACATCGCCCATTATGAGAGACACGGACGGAGACCTTCTTGATGACGGAGCAGAGATTCTGGACTACGGCACCGCTGCCCTACTCAGCGACACTGACTCAGACTTTCTCACAGACTATGAGGAAGTCGTTTTCACCAATACCAATCCTCTGACGAACATGACTCATCCCGGAGTAATGGATGGTGATTGGGACTCTGACGATGATGGACTGAGCAACCTCGATGAACTGAGAGTGTACAACTCACTGCCACTTGATCCAGATCTCGATAATGATGACCTGAATGACGGTCTAGAGATATCCCTAGGTACAATTATCGACAATCCAGATACAGACTCTGATCAGCTACTTGATGGGGCAGAGCACTTCCTGTTTGGCACCTCACCACTCCTGAATGATACCGACAATGACCGAATTGGCGATTACGATGAGGTCATGATCTACCGCACCAATGGTGCATACTTTGACACAGACTTTGATCTCTTATCGGATTATGATGAAATCTTCAATCTTGGGACCAATCCAGACTCCAATGACACAGATGGCGACGGCCTCAAAGACAATGAAGAGGTCATTACCTACAAGTCCGACCCGAACTCAAGAGACGGAGATGAGGATGGTCTCACGGATTACTTCGAAATCTTCACGAGCCACACGCAACCATTGGACAACGATACGGACGGTGAAGGGCTCAGCGACGGTGCAGAATGGAATAACTACAAGACCGACCCCTTAATGCCGGACACTGACCTAGATGGATTGGACGACTATCAAGAGGTGATGGTCTACCATACAGACCCGTTATCGGCTGACTCGGATGGAGACGGGCTTCTTGACGGTGCAGACTTCATGCCAACCGTGCATTGGATATGGCCAATCGTCCTCGGCTTCGGAGGCCTCTTCGTACTGGCAGTCGGAGTCAAACGTATGCGGGAGAGGTACTTCGTGAAGGAGTATGTCACTACCTCAGAACCTGCAAGTCTTGGCCTTGAACCCGGAATGGACGTCGCTGTGGAGTACAAGATACGAGGAGGAAAAGTAATCTTTGGCGTGGTGATACGGAACGGCTCGAAGGTTCCCATGCATAACGTGCAGGTGATACTGGGTGTTCCTGACCTGACTGACGCCATCAAGACACAGACCATCGGCACAGTGGAGCCGGATACGATCTCCGTAGCAGAGATAGATTTCGAACTGCAACCCGGTGCAGAGGGCGAGCTGGTCGGCATGGTGGAATACGATAGTGCCGAGGGCGAGCACAGGATAGTGAACCTGAAGCCTGTGAGGATCGTGGCGTAGTCAGCCTGTATTAGCTCACTCAGCTTCACTTGTCCATGACCGGACTTGGTTGCGGAGAATATCATAGCCAATCTTGATGATAGTGAGTAACTCACAGATGGACAGCAGGATAATCACAATTATACTCGCTGTAATTGGTGTATTGCCAATATACAGAGAAAAATAGAACGGCAGCAAGATGCTCATCAAAGCCGCCCACACGTATACTAAGGATTCCCAGGTCGGCTTCATCACCCAGAGCAGAACAAAAGGCGCCAGGTCGAGAAGGAGTATCCAGAGAAGCGAGTTCGCCAGATCTATGCCAAAATAGACAGAAATCGTTCCGACCATACTGAAGTAAACAGCATCTCTAGAGAGATGTACACTTTTTATAATGGTGAGCGCTGTCAAGTGATTTCCTTTTGACAACTACTAATCATCCTCCTAACATCTACTCAGTATGCTTCAGACGAAAATAAAGCTAATGAAGCCTCTGGAAAATGGATTCATGATCTACGGCAAACATAGACCAGCAGACCTCAGGCCAGTCAGAACTGTAATGTAGTGGACAGTCTGCAATCATGATTCTGAAGGAACGTCGGAATCCAGATGCTCTTTCTCGTCGGGAATGATAATTGCGGCAATTAACGCAATCAGCCCAATGTAAGCTGAAAGAATGAACAACAAGGGGTCATTCCAAGGTTCCCAGACATTCAGGACGGTTTCTATTGACATATTGACCGTTGCATCGAGAGCTAATCGAGAGAGCCGTACTGTGAGTTCCGAAACATTCTCCTTGGGAAATTCAAACTGCAGCAGACTAGGTGTGATTGTCTTTACACTAGATAGATTGAGTTGTCTACTATCGTTATCGAGTATGATAGTGATTGCTACAGGAACATTGCCTGTAGTGAAGTTTGCAATCCTCATGAAGGCATCAGGGCCTGTTTCAATGGATGTATTGAACTCATGAGTCGGGTTGGTCGTGTTCAAGGAGAAGCTATGAACCTGCACATCCTGCACGTCATCGTGTCGGAGAATGGTTCCCCAGCCACTATAGTTGTACACCAAGACTGGAGTGATCAGTCCGGCACTGAGAACTATGATGATGAGTATTGCCCATCCGCGTCTGGTGGGCGTCTGACCCCAATGTTTGTGAATCGCGTAGAGCAAGGGAATAACAAGAACCGTGAAGATGCTTGGCCCCACGACTAGGTAATCCGTGGAGAGATAGGTGCCCCAGAATCGGATAGATAGGCTGACAAGCACTGACTGATTATCGTATCGGGATATGCGGAAGACAGGTGGACTTGCTTCTTTGGATGCTGCTCCGGCCAGGAAGACGTTTCGAATATCCGTGACATTCTCGATTGTTGCGATTGGGTCATTTGACCGCCATGACTCATACAGCTCTATCATGATGGGGGTGCCATTTGTGGTCAGTCCCTCAATCACAATCTTGCCTTCATGAGGAACGGCGATCTCCAACATAGGAAAGCCATCAAACAGGATGACATCACCTTCATACTCATAGATATGATAGATGGGATACATAGGAGTCTGCCAAGTATAAACAGATCCAACCATCCCGATGATTCCGATGAGAACAGCCACCCTTAGACCTTTAGTGAGTATGAGAGATTCCTTTGGACTCCCCATATGACCACATGTAGTCTATAGTGCAAAGCCAGTTGAGCCTTTCTATCAAATCAAAGAGGCTTAAGTAGGGGAGCAGCTATCGAGAGCATATGTCGCTCGAAGTCTATGGTGCGATCTTTTGGGTCTGCGCGGTAATCACCATCGTGCTGAAATCAAGTGAGTCACTCAAGACAAAGGCAGGACTCATCAAACTCATAAAACCTATTCCAGCACTTGCAGGTGCTGCCTTTGTCATCCTCATACCACATTCCACGAGCCTCTTCTATCCGCTACTGGCAGCGGCTCTGGTCCTCTGTGCACTCGGCGACATCGGTATGGAGATCAACATCCTTCCCGGATTAGGTCTCTTCCTGTTCTCACACATCGTCTACACAGCCAATTTCGCTTGGCAAAGTATGCTCCTCGGACTGCAGATGCTGCAACTTGTCGTATTCGTGGTATGCATTGCCTTCATGCTCATCTACATCTTCCTCTACCAGAGATACCTCAAGACCACAACGAAGAATGTCGAGCCAGCGCTACTCAAGGCAGTGATTGTCTATGCGCTCATGATCTCTCTGACGCTCAGTACGTCATTACTCCTATGGTTGTCTTCGGGAACACCTCTCGGATTCATTCCGTTTGTCGGTGCGGCATTCTTTGTGTTGTCTGATTCGGTGATAGGTATCAGAGAGTTTCACCATGATATCAGGAAGGGTGAGATCATCATCCTCTCAACATACTACCTGGCCATTTTCCTGCTCTCTCTTAGTGTAATAGTCTATACGTTGTAGATATCCAGCTCCAAAGCAAGCATTGCGAAACACTGAAGAGAACACAGGTCAACTAGAGTTGAGGGAGTTCTTGCACGATGGGGGACTCAAGGCGATTCAGGATAGAAACAAGGACGTTGAGAATAAGGGACTTGAAGTGGGGCGAAGGATATCACCCTGCACTAGCCTGGGCTAGATGGGTTGTCCTCTTTTGTTTTCTCTTCCTAGCCGTTATGGTACTGACTGGCATCATCCCACAACAGCTACAACCAGTCACAATTGTGGCCTTCATGTCTATCATGATATTGGCATTAATGACAACCATTGGAGCATTGTTGAAGTCCTTTGACAGAGCTGCATATCCGGTGCTTGCGGGAATACTAATATTCGCCGCCATTGCAATGGTTATCTGGGTGCTTGGATATGGTTCTTAGAAGTAGTAGCTGTGGTGATTTCGACAAGAGTCACGGCCACGTTCACATCAGGCGTAAACAGATTCTAGTCGCACTTCTCGGAAACGAGCGGCAGCAAGTTGCAAAGTTTGATAAGAGAGAGGCTCTTCACTCAATGAGGGTTGGCAATTGGAAACTGACGACATACTGGAAGCATTGGATTCGAAGCTCCGACACTTGAGCCAGGCAGGTGCGATTGAGCCAGAGCAAATCCATCCAGTTGCCATCATAACTCGTGAAAGAAGACAAATTGGCGACTTAGAGAAAGACCTGCAACAGGTACTCGACACAATCAAGTATGATGTGCGAATCCCCCCACTCCTCACACAACTTGCTGACCTGCACCTTCGAGAGGCAAACCATAGCAGAGCAATTCTACTGTATGAGATGACCTTGGGATTAAACAGCGAGCAGGTAGGGGCCTGGATCAGTATGGGACTCAGCCACTTCATGATTGGAGACCCCAAGGATGCCATCAGCTGTTTCGGCAGTGCCCTTGCATTGGAGCCAGAGAATGTGACAGCCCTTGTCTACCTCGCGATGACTCAGATGAAAAAGGGAGAACTCGATGAGTGCAACAAAAATCTGGACATGGCACTCCGCATTGATCCCAAGATGCCACGAGCGCTGCTAGGAAAAGGAAGGTACTTCAAAGCCAAGGGGAATTTGGATCTCGCAGTAACATGGTTGAAGAGAGCAGTACAAGTAGACCCTGCGTTCATACCCGCTCTAATGGAGCTCGGCAGCATTCATAAGATTCTCAAGCAATATGACAAGGCCATTGAGGTGCTGACGAGGGTTCTCTCGATTGATGCCGAACAAGCAGATGCCCTCGCCACGATGGGCGACGTTTATTCTGAGAAGAATGACCTCGAGAAAGCGATATACTACTACGACAAGGCAGTCAGTATCAAATTCGATGACCCCGAACTATGGATAAAGAAGGGCGACCTGCACAGGGCTCGAAAGACCTATCAACAAGCCTCGGACGCGTATCAGAAGGCGATCAACGCAGACCCCGAGCATGTTGAGGCTTGGGTGAGAAATGGCGCGGTCATGCTTCTGATGAATGACGAAAAGACCGCCCTGGAGTACCTCAATACAGCTCTGGCCTTGCAACCAAATAACGCAGAGGTTGCGCACCAACGAGGATTGATTCTCTACTCTCTTGAGCGCCATGATGAAGCGCTTTCAGATTTCGACCTTGCGTTCTCGGTGGACCCCGGAAATCCCATTCACCTGTACTACCGAGCATTGATGCTTGAGATTCTCGGGAGAGACTCGGAGGCGAAGCGTACATGGATTGTCGCCCAACGACTCTTCGAAGAGATTGGGGACACTTCAAAGAGCGCAGAATGCAAGGCCCGAATCAAGAGGATTCTCTAGGACTTGTTAGTAAGGCTGATTGACAAACAGTAGAAGTAGATAAGATTAATAACTTACTTTAAGTAGGTCGGTATTCAGCAATCGTAGTCGATTTAGTACGACGTGTGGGTTAACAGCAACATGACCATTGACAACGGGCTTCATCTGAAAAAGGGTGAGAAGGTTAACTGGAGAGAGTTCTTGGGTTCAACAACTTTTATTGAATCGCGAAATCTCAGTCACCTGGTTGGTTGTGAAAGGCTCTTTCTGAAATTCGAAGGTGGAAATCCGACCGGAACACAGAAGGACAGGATTGCTCTTGCGATTGTCGAGAATGCACGGTCACAGGGAGCTAAGGCGGTGTGCGCGGCTTCATGCGGCAACTTCGGGGCAGCATTAGCATGGGCTGCACGGATTGTCGATATTCCTGCACACATCTACATACCCGAAGGCTACCACTTGCCAAAGGATCGCTTGAAGCGAATTCAAGACGCGAGAGCAGAGCTGCACTTTCTGCCAGGCCAGTATGAGGACCTTGTCGAATTATCATCCAAGGATGCCTTGGAAAAAGGATGGTACAATGCCAATCCAGGGACACCGGGAGTGAAGGAGATATCTCTTGAAGCATATGAGGAGATTGCCTTTGAGATTTATCGGGACATCCGACGAGCTCCGAACTACTTGTTCTGCCCTGTTGGAAATGGCACGACGCTGGCTGGAATATATCTAGGATTCAAGAAGCTCTATGATACAGGAAAGATTCAGGCAGTGCCAAGGATGGTTGCGACAAGCACGAGACGCGGCAATCCAATTGTAAAGTCATTCAAGATGAATAGCAGGATAATCGGGGATCTCAGTCGTGAGGAAGTAAAAGAAACAGACATCAATGAGCCGCTCACCAATTGGCACTCGTATGACGGACAGGAAGCCTTGGATGCAATTTACGAGTCTAATGGATTTGCTGATTATGCATCAGAGTCCAAGATGATGGAGTTCAGTAAATGGTTGAGACTAGAGGAAGGCCTACATGTCTTGCCTGCTTCTGCGAGCACACTTGCTGTGATGTCGGACCTTGCAGACGACAAAGTCACGGTGAAGGGGACCTTCGCCGCTATTCTCACTGGTAGAGACTTTGAGTAGTTGAGAGGCCTCAGGAGCATAGTTGATTCTCTAGAGAGGCAGCTGCATAGTGATGTTGCCTGCTTCTTCATCTGAGTCAACAACTCTGAATCCGATATGTTCATAGAAAGAACTGAGATGGACCCCCACCTCATTCTCAAACTCTGTATCAAGCTGTATCTTTCTGTAGCCCATCTTCTTAGCCCAATGGATAAGCGCCGTCATGATGATTCGTCCAATTCCTCTACCCCTCTGCTTGACAGCAATCGTATCCAGATAGAAGATTTCGGCCGATATTTCATGAAGCGTGTAGCCCAACACCAGTCCATTGGGGACACCATCCACAGTGATGAACATCATGAGGACATCTTCTTCTGCCAGCCGCTCCATAATCTCCTCTTCATTGTAGGTAAGCGATGGCCTGAATGAGCTCTGCTCTATTTCGCGATACCAAGTCAAGTACTGCTCAGACCACGTCTCTGGAAAGACAAGCTTGACTGTGGAGCCGAGTATGGGCACAAGTTCTCTTCTAGTCTGCCGCCAGATTGGGTCTCTTCTCGCTCTGTTCAACATCATCGCCAGTCCAGTGGAAATTCAGCATGATAGGGGTCAGAGGAACTATTATCCCTTGAGGCCATATCTACGCATCGCAGATTCAAGCAATCTGCGCACGAGCTCGTCGTAGGAGTATCCAGCCTTCATTGCCATGAGCGGAAAGAACGAGATGTCTTGGTCCTCAAGATCAAAGTCCATTCCAGGAAGTGGATTGATTTCGAGGAAGAAGATTCTTCCTTTCTCATCCATTCTGTAATCGATTCGGGCAAAATCTGGCACCTCAAGGTACCTGCAGACATCAAGCGTGATTGCCTTGAGTCTGCTCTTTGTCTTTGCATCTACCTTTGCAGGGCAGACATAATGACTCAAATCGTCCAATATCGTCTTGGCTCTCTGCCCTAGAACGCCTCCGACTCCCGGAGGCATGTTGCTGAAATCGACTTCAACAATAGGTAGAACCTCAGGAGGGCCTTTCGGAGTACCAAGAATCCCCACACTGAACTCGCGTCCTTCAATGAACTGCTCAATGAGTATTGATTGCACGTATTCACTCAACATGTCCTTCAGCTTGGCCTTGAGCTGTCTCAGATTGTGTACAATATTATCCTCATTAATTCCGACAGACGATCCCTCTTCGTTGGGCTTCAGAATAACTGGATACTTGAATGCGATAGAGTTCGTTTCGTTTAGGCTTGACACAATATGGAACTGAGGTGTCAGGATGCCATGATACGATAACACTTTCTTTGTCCAACCCTTGTTCAGGCATACAGCAGTTGTAAGGACGTTTGCTCCCACGTAGGGTATCCCGAGCATCTCCAGTACGGCAGGTACATGAGACTCTCTACTCTCTCCACGCACACCCTCGGACCTGTTCAGGACTAGGTCAGGACGTTCCCGCTTCAGATTCTCCAGGACACCTTCGTTGCCCTCAATGAAGAGATACTCGTGACCTGCAGCTTCAATGCCGTGTTTAATCATCTCAATAGTGTGAGGAGGGTCGTATTCGACCTCAAACTCAGACTCATCCTTTCTTGTGTTAACAATCAATGCAACGCGCATATCTCACACATCCTAATGATTCCATGTCCCGCTTATATGCTTGATACTGGATTTCATGTGATGACCTAGATTTCAAAGGAAGAAATCTCTTCACGGAAGATAGACATCACTTGCTCCTTCAGCTCAGCCGGCACAGTTATTGGGTCGTAGAGATGTATGAACCTCTTGAGCAGCTCATCTTCCCTGGCAACAGCCTCATTGAAAAGAGCGGACTTCTTGAAATCATCGACAAGTGGCCCCTTGACGCCCTTCTTTACAGCGCAATAGAAAGCAAAGATTTGTTCGTCTCTAGCAGTGACCGTATTTGCATATGGAAGAGCAGACTTGCCATTGAACACCGTAAAGTACTGTTTCTTATCCCGCGTAAACATGTTCGCACGGAAGCCAATTGACTTTGGATCAATACCACTACCAGCACATAGAAGATACATCTTGCTACAAATCGTGCAATCATGGCACCAGTGATAGTCACGACCAGCCTCAGTCTCAGTAAAGCAACTCATCTGGTACTTGGCATACTTTGGATATCTGTGTACAAGGGTTCTCTGGACCATCATGTCCATTATTGGCTCGATGAGGCTTCCAGTTTTCACCGTCCGGCCTGAGAATGCCTTTGTAATCTGATCCAAGTGGACTGTCCAAGTATGGGTCTGGTCATAACACGGATAGATGAACCATCCATCCTTTTCGTTCACAAACGTTTCGGCAGTAGTCTGTTCATTCCCAAATAGAATGTACTTGCCCTGCAATGCATAGGCAAGAGGGATGAGATCAATGGCATACTCAGTCGATTGAAGCCCCCATCCGAGATCTGAGAAAGGCAAACCAAGGTAGGCGTAGTGCCTAAGTTTTCCCGTATCGTGCCTGAGGACATGGAGCGACTTTCCAAACTCCTTCTTGAACCTCTTCGCCAGTTCTCTCTTGTGTTTCTCCTCATAGAGCATGCTGTCTTCCACGAGGTAGCCAGCCTCAGGATCAAGGCCTATTTCATCTGCAATAGCGTACACGAGGAGACTGTCCTTGCCGAAGCTGAGCCCGACAATTGCACGATATGGATCTTCAACAGGTTCAGGAGATGGCACAGTAATCTCAGAGTCTGTGAACACATACTGAGTCTCGAAAAACTTGCGTACCATCTCTGCTGTATCAGTGCCATCTACCTCAGCACATGATGGAATATCTCTCATGAAATTGTCAACGAAATAAGGCTCTAGCAATGGTCGACCAGAGTAGTAGGTGATTCGCGAGTCATTGAAGATCAGTGGGAGGTGCATCGTAGTTGCTAATGCAAGGTTATCTGTCAGAGCCTTGCGTGTGTCCTTAGGTACCCTTTCCCAATATCCCGGTGGATACAGGACTGGATAGGAGTGATCTTTGAATTGTATGGAAAATCCATTCTTGGTTGTCTTGGATCGTATCTCAAGCATTTCAAGCACCACCAATCATGCGCGTGCAATCATGGATAACTCTTATCGTGCAGTTGATTACATTTCCCTGAAACGCGCCCACTATTCAAGGCCTTCACGAGTTTCCAACAGGTCAATCAGGTTTCTGGAACTTTACGTAGAATGTGTGCTTGTCAACCTTCTTCTCAATAACTCTGAATCCGGTCTTCTTTGCAGGCCTCATGATTGTTTCAATGCTTTGATCTCGTAAGACCCCACCATAGCCGGTTTCTATGACTGTGCCATCAGGAAGGTGTATCTCCAGGGGAATCACTGCGAGCTTCTTCGATTTCTCTTCCTGTGGAATAGTAAAGATAGGCTCCCATACCATGAGAGCTCCTCCAGGCCTTAGCACCCGCCATATTTCTGACAATGCAGCCTCGAAGTCTGCTTCGGGTATATACATGAACGTGAAGAATGCAGTAGCGTAGGAAAAGGAAGCATCCAGAAATCGTAGTTCACTGACATCCATGACTATCTTCAGTGAGCTGTTCTTCGTCTCTTCAAGCTCTCGCTTGACACGGTCAATAGCAATGACATCACGACCCTTTAGAAGCCCAATGATGCCCTCTCCGCCGCCCCCGATGTCGAGAATCCAATCACCTCTGTTATCAAAGTCCTTGATATGAAGCTCCTGTTTGGGAAGAACGTAGAACCTGCTCAGATCAATTTCGCCGGGGTGGTTGTCTTTCTCGTTCATAGTTCCACTGACTGGAGATAATCGGAATTAAAGCCATTGATAGCCACCTGCAAAAAGAGTGGGAAGAGGGGATATTCCCCTCTTAGATTGAACTACGTAAGTACTGCACTGACCCCGCCAAGACCAGTTTGAGCAACTATCGTTAAGGTCTGAGAAGCAGTATCGTAGTCAGTTGTTTCATAGTGATTGGAGGTTATCTCCGTCCAGCCAGCAGCAGTGATACTAACACTCCCGAGAGAAGTGGCACATTCAATACTGCCACCAACGCCTGATGGGAGATCTGCAACAATTGAGATGCCACCGGTGGTAGTCTGCAAATCAAAGGTGGGGCTGCCCAGTAGCACAGTGTCATCAACCATTACAATGCTGATACTGCCCGAAGTCACTGAGGCTGTCAAATCTCCGATATGGGCGCCAGCACCGAACACAACGCTGACACTACCACTCTGGGTGAGAATGTTGATTGTGTAGTTTACGCCACTGCCCAAGGTGATATTCATACCCAAACTAGGATACTCGACGCCAATTGTGTTACCTATGAAACTGACAGTTGGAACCCCTTCAGTATCAAGAGTCGTGTTCTGAACCAGCATATCGATTTCGTACAGCAAAGACTCGTTGTCTACGAAGACAATGGAGATACTACCTGCTGCTACGTTGACATCGAGAGCTACTGTTTCGTTGGTGGCGCCTACTTCCGCCTCGAAGGAGAAGTCTGTAGTCGCCGGGTTGAAGTTCCAGTTGAAGTAGCTAGTTCCATAGTAGGCCAAAAACCCTACAGCAACAGCACCAATCACTAGAACTGCAAGAATACATCCGACCATAGTTGGATTTCTTTGATAATTACTCATTTCTAACACCTGTTCTGTGAGACCGCAGAAAATTATGCCATCTATCCCGCAGTTCTCTATATTGCGAATCTTCTTCCAGAGCAAAGCGGCGCATGATTCGCGAAGCGTCGCCTCTATCCGAGGATGACAGCTCATCATGCTGATCCTCGTTCACGATAAGGTTACTAGAGCTGATCTCGTTCTCCCTATCGATCAGCGCCGTCAACAAGTCCACAGCCTCGCCAATCTGACGCTCTGGAATGTCTATACCATAGACTGAGAGGCTTGTTATCATGGACCTCAGGCGCTTTGTTGCATCATCTCCGGTGGCCTGCACCATCTCGCTGATGCCCATGCGATACTCTCGTGCAGAAGCCCGATAATATCTCTGGACAATGCCAGTCTGTGTCTGCTCGGTTCGTTCCTCAAAGACAAGACCTACTTCTTTCAACTTCTGAATGTGATGCAGTATTGTACCAGGATTTTTGCGCGTCAAGTCTGCGAGCTGTTTCACAGTCATCGCATCCTTGACAAGATAGTCGAAAATTATCTTTGCTCTAGTCGGCTCCATCAGAAGCTGAATCAGCTTCTTGTCTTCGATGATCTCCATATCCTTGACTCGATGTTTAATCTTGGAGCCAACCATATTCTATAGGCCCCCAATGAAGTTAGGACCAGTCCCATCCTCCTGGGGAGTGGTTTCTTCGTCATCGTCAGCAGTCAGGATCATGTAGACCCTCGTGAGTCCGATCGTAAGAGCTGGCAAGTATACAAAGATCAGAATCAGAATGGCCGGAATAGCAAGGACTGATAATAGAGCTATCCATGGCCAAGGTGCAGCAAGAACCCATGGGAATCCAGTGAGCGGTAAGAGGCATGCACCCAGGATGGCCATGAAGGCTATCCAGACCCCGAAGACTCTGTCAAAGTATTGGATACTCATCTTTATTGATTTTCTAGTAGCGTCAAGTACAGAGTGCCCATCTATTATAGCTGGAAATAACATCGAGAGAAGGCCCGTACTCACTACAAACCAAATCGTCAGCAGTGCGCCAATGACCGGATACATGTAGCTGGCTGGACTGGCACCAATAATCATGAAGCCAAAGAACTCGACTCCGAAGATGACACTCCCCGCCAAGAGGATGAGTATCAGCGGACCAAGCACGACCAAGAAGAGCACTATGCCACCTCCGGCAAGCGAGAAGAATTTCCTCCTGTACCAAGTGAACACACCCTCAATACTTGTCCCTTCACTCTCCACGATTTCACGGCCCATGCCGAACATCGCACCAATGGCAACGAAGAAAGGAGCCACAAGAGGAAGCGCTATCAGTAGACCTCCGACAGCGATATTGGTGAATCCCGCCTCAGTCATTGTACCGAATGATGTGAACAATGCGATGAGTCCCTCCAGACCACCACTCACAAAGAAGAGTGGAATGAAGATCATCGCCGCGACGAGAACCAGCAGAATGGCTGAGATGATGATAACACCAAGGAGCGCGAGGATGTAAGAGATGAGATTCCGTGTCGCAAACTTGAAGCTGATCTTCAAGTCTTCAACAATTGCATGAAAGCTCGCGTTTTTCATTTTTGATTCACACCTAGAAAGATAGGGAGAGAGTGTCTTGAAGTTACCCCCAAAGACACTCTCAAGTTCATCACAACTACACAATGGGCATATCGACTACACTCTGCGCTGCAATAGTTCCGCCAGTGAGTTCTTGATAGACCCGAACCCAGGCAATCCTCACCGTGGGTAGGAAGAGGAGGAGCCAGAGGAAGACTGAGACAACTGTCCATATCCCCACGGCTGCAATGACTGGTATGTATGCCATCATCATAGGTGGAATCATGGGTGGCGCGACGAGTTGTGGCGCAAGGAATCCCAAGAGGACGACAGGACCGAAGGTAGCTGCAAGCAGGAGCACAATGGCACTCAAGAGTCCGAAGATACGATCAAAGTGTCGGGTGGCAAGAGAGAAGGACTCCTTGAATGCTGCCTGAACGCCCTTACCGCTCACAACAGCTGGAAACACCATGGATGTCAGACCGCCAGTGAAGAAGATCCACACAAAGGTGAACACGGTCAGTAGTGCGGCTGTGGGAGGAGTGATGATGTTGAAGTTAAAACCAGCTGTTGGGCTATGGGATGCAAGGCCCCAGGCAACGACTGGCGCCAGTAGGACAATGATGGCAAGCATCGCACCTGTACTCATGAAAGTAAGGAACTTGCGTCGGAGATAGGAGAAGGCCGCCTCAGCCCGAGTATCGCCCTTCGTCACAAGGTCATGGCTCATTCCGTAGATGGATCCACTGACGACCATGAGCAGGGACACGATGAATATCCCCACCAGGACTATGACAGAGCCCGAGATGAGGAAGTTATCATTCGCCCATTCCGCTAGAGCATTCATGCTGGCATAGGAAAAAGGTGCAAACGCCAGAAATGCAACAGCAGCAACAGGTATCGCGATTAATAGCCCAAGAATAGCAACGACAATCAACATGCCCAAGTTCGCTAGGAAGTAGCTCAGAGCACGTCCCCAGGCGAGCTTGAGGCTCGTCTTCATGTCGTTGATGATTGTTTTGTATGTTGTAGACATTGTATACACCGTTGAAAGGTTCATCAAACGTTTCGGCTTGTTACGTACCAAACGTTTGACATGTATCAAACATAGATGCAATTGCTTATAAAGTGTTTGATAAACGCCAAACATCAAACGTTTCACAGTAATCAAGCACAGTCATTGAATATGGGGCCGTTTGAGGCAGGAAACATGGCGAGTTGCGCTGGCTCAGGTCAGTCAATAGATTCAACCATTTCTCGGAGTTTGCTGCGACGATAGTTAGCAAAGAACTTGTGATGCCCGCCAAAGAATGCCATAACGCCCTTCACAGGAGAATGATTCCGAATCTCACGTGTGAACTTTACGGCCTCTGTGAGGTTCTGGGCTGCTAGCAGCGAGTAAAGAACTGGCTCAGATGCAGAAACATAGGACTCCCAATGCACCAAAGGATACGTTTTCTCGATCCAATCAAGAATTGGCAGATAGGTGGTTTTCTTCTCATCCCAAGTGATTTTGGCGATGAATGGGATGCTTGATGCTGCTCCAAGTTCGAGAAGTGCTCTGAACCGTATAGCTCCGCTGCTCTCTAGTTGGTCAAGCAATCTTCTGACACGACGTGCAGTAAGACCGCTCTTCTTAGCAATCTCCACGACTGACATGCAGGGGTCTTCCAGTAGTGGTTTTAGAACTCGAAGGTGCAAAGCAGAGAGCTCTATCGCAGTCCCACGAGGTGCAAGAATAGGATGCAATTCAACAGCTTTAATGCTCTCCAATTTTCGCAGGAATGAACTTAAATCGAGAAATTCCTCAGAACTTCGATATTCCGCAACCAATGCATAGGTACCGTTTGAGTATGCCGCTGCAGCCAGGATATTACGATGCGAACCAATCTCATCAACCAGTTCGAATTCATCTCTTGTACCGTCAGATGAAAGCAGACCGAACAGACGTTCGGCACCCATCATTGCTGGTGAGAGATAGACGCTATACCCTGCAATCTCTCCGGTCTCCTCGAGATGCAGGATACGTCTGCGAATAGCATTGGCCGATATACCGTGGGTACGAGACAATTCTTGATAGCTAACCCTGCAATTGGTTTGCAGCTCGGCCATTATCTTCTTGTCCAACTCGTCCACGCGTTCCACTATCCCAATAGGCGCAGCTTCTGGTGAGCTCTGCATTTGGTCGAAAGCTGATGATTTATGCATTACTCTGTCCGCGAATGCGGCTACTGCGGAGTTCAGTCAGAGACGCCTCCGGCATGGTTCAAGCTTTGCAGAGTAATGAAACGACTCAGTATTCTTGAAGACTAATTCTCCTATCGCCAAGTAGGACGCGAGAGTGAAGGTACACGAATAGGATGGGCAAAGGCAAGAGGTTGAGTTAAATTGCGCTTCGTCTTGCAACGATACAAGATGCGGGACACACACTACGATTTGCACATTCACTCAGACTGCTCTGATGGGGCAGCAAGTGTTCATGAAATCGCAAGTCGAGCAAATACGCTCAACCTTGAAACCATAGCCTTAGCAGATCACTTCTGGCCATCCTTGGGGTCACGTCAGGGAGGAGAGAACATCATAATGAGTAGGCGTAGAGAAATCGAAATAGCAGGATCTGAGTATCCTGCATTAGAGGTCCTCGACTGTACCGAGGTGGATATCCAATCAGATGGAAGCCTTGCCCCGGTAGCAGGAGGACTAGGCCAGTTCGACCTCATCATAGGTTCGTTTCACTGGGCTTCGGACTCCACTCAGTGGGCTTCGACTCTCTCAAAGGTTGTGAAGAAGAGGCAGTTCGACATCCTAGGGCACTGGGATGGATTCCTCTCCTCATATAGAGAGGAGGATGGCGATATCGCAGCTCGAGTCCTAGCTGAGGCAGGAGTTGCCATTGAACTTAATGAGAAGTACATGTCTGAGCATACTGGTTTCTTCGAGCAAGCCGAGGATTATGACTGCATCTTCACCCTGGGCAGTGATTCACATTCATTGGATACCATCGGACAACTTGACAATGGTAGGAAGATGGCCGCGGATTTCAGTTTACGAGTGGTTGATCCAGCATACTTCCTGAAACAGCGCAAATGATTAACAGAAGCAGCGGAAGGAACTAGGAGTCGGAATCCTTTTCTCTCACGATTCTCATTGTTCGCCACTGGAGAGATTCTTGATGACCGAGAAACTTGTATTTCCCTCAGATGAATGGATAGCGAAGTACGTAGAGGCTTTGAACAAGAACGCAAGGTATGAAGATGCGGCCAAGACCTGGGAAGGCGACTTTGTCTTTCAGATAGACGCAGATGGTCAGACTGTCAAAGAAACCGTCAGATTCTACATCGACCTGTGGCATGGCAAGTGCAGGTCAGCTAGAATGGCAAAGCCCGGTGACAAAGCTGAGTTTGTGTATGCAGGGCCTTTGAAGAACTGGAAGCTGCTTTTTGATGGCAAGATTGACCCGATAAAAGGGATCATGGCTCGAAAGTTCAAGCTTGATGGCGACATGGGAAAAGTCATGCGCTACACAAAGGCGGCCTTGGAACTGGTTGCGACAACAAGAGAGATTCCGACGAGATTCTTGGACGAGTAATCCTATCGCAGAGAGGAACGAACTATGCTGCACACGAAACTCTGTGACATAGTCGGAATCAAGCACCCCATCATGCAGGGGGGGATGGGTCCATACAAGACTGAAGCACTTGCAATTGCAGTAGCCAATGCAGGTGCATTGGGCATCATTAGCAGTATCGGAATGGCAGCAACAATGCTTCCAGACGCAGCACCAATAGATGCAATGCGTCTCTTTGGAAATGACCCGCCGGCCGTGATACTGCAGAAGTCGATTGATGCTGTCACGAAGGGAACACGGGCCTCAGGTGGCGTCTTCGGCGTGAACATTCCTGTTGCTTCTGAGTTCATGCTGGCATCGGAGATGTTCGTTAAACAGACAATAGAGTCGTGCAAGTCAGACTCAGACACCGAGCGCTCATTGCGGGTCATTGTGACCTCTGCTGGAAATCCGAAGCCATGGGCCGTGCTCAAGCAGGAGGGCTTCATCTGGGTACATGTTGTGCCTTCTGTTTATCATGCAAAGAAGGCAGAACAGGCAGGAGCCGATATCATCGTTGCCTCAGGCCATGAGGGTGGAGCTCATGTTTCATGGGAACCAGTACATTCGATGGTCTTGGTTCCAGCGGTCAGTAAAGCAGTGAAGACACCCGTTGTCGGGGCAGGTGGATTCTGTGACGGCGCCTCTCTTGCCGCAGCGCTTTGCCTTGGCGCAGTCGGCATCCAGATGGGCACTCGCTTGATAGCCACCAAAGAGAGTGACTTTGAGCCGATGTGGAAGCAGGCAATCATTGAGAGAGAGGAACGTCGGACGCTTGTTGGAAGAGGTCTCTTCGGTCCTATGCGATTCCTTCGCAATGCCAGAGCAGAGGCTATCGTCAGGCGCACCCTGAGTGATATTCCGAGCTTCTATCTAGGCGAACCTCTTGATTCCAATGAGGAGATCCTGAAGCTAGAGCGCACAGGATTCGATGACCTGATTGACGCAAAACCGGACACCGCACTCATGTTTGGAGGAGAGGTCACGGGACGCATCAACGACATACCCACAACTAAGGAGCTCATAGAGAGAATAGTCAAAGAGGCAGCGGAAACGCTGAGAACTGTCCCACAGAGTGTTCTCCGACGATGAATGACGTCGGGCATAGCAAATAAGAGGGGGGACTACTATTACCCGAACCATATTGAACACGTTTTCTTGTGTTCGGAGGCGAATCAGAATTGGTATGGTGGTTTTCTGTACCGAAGATTGTATTCGGTGATGATGCGCTTAGCGAACTTGAACTCATTCAAGGAAAGAAAGCAATCATCATCACTGACAAAATTGTCAATGGGCTGGGCCTTGCTGAGAGGGTGTCAGATATCCTCTGCGAGAAGCAGTGGTCAACTGCAATCTGGGATGGTGTAGTGTCAGATCCAAAGGTCTCAACTGTTAAGGAAGCTGCTGAAGCAATGAAGCAATTTGGTCCAGACTGGATCATAGCCATTGGAGGAGGCAGCGCGATGGATACAGCAAAAGCAGCCTGGGCGCTCTACGAAAAACCCGGTGTTCAACTCGAGGCGCTGACTCCCTTTGACATACTCGGTCTGAGAGTCAAGGCAAGGCTTGTCTGTATTCCAACTACTGCAGGAACAGGATCTGAAGCAACGAAGGCAATAGTGATTCGAGATGATGAAACCGGCCGCAAATTCGCCACGATAAATCCTGAACTCGTCCCCGACATTGCAATCCTCGATCCTTCCTTTGTCGTTGGTCTTCCCAAGGAACTCACAGCGTACACAGGATTGGATGCATTGGTTCATGCGACCGAAGGTTACATCTCTGTGTGGAAGAACGACTTCTCTGACGGATGCTCATTGGAGGCTGTGAAAATGGTCTTCAAATGGCTGCCAGTATCGGTCGCAGATCTCACGAATCTGGAGGCACGAGAGAAGATGCTTGTTGCAGCGTGCCTTGCAGGTATGTCTTTTGGCAACTCACAAGTAGCCCTTGCTCATTCACTTGGCCACAGTATGGGATCTGTCTTGAGATTGCATCATGGGCTCTCCGTAGGGATGGCGCTTCCGTACACGATTGAGTTCAATTGCACTAATAATAATCAGTGCGCATCACAGTATGCCGAGCTGGCAAGAATGATAGGCATCACACTCAAAGATGGTGTGAAGGCATCACTGAAGTTTGCTGAGGCCATTCGAGACCTCATGGGCGTGGTTGGTAGTCCAAGAAGCTTCAGTGAGGCAGGTGTCAAAAAGAAGGACTTCAAAGCCGGGCTCGAGAAGCTTGTCGAGTTTGCAATGATGGACTCCAGCCTCACGATGAATCCGCGCAACACTGACAGCAATGAAATTCGCAAGATCTATGAATACATGTATGACGGGAAGGTCATAGATTTCTGAGGGGGGCAGAAAGATTGGTCGGTTATAGAGGAAGAATTCTCCATGTGAATCTTACTGATGGTGCCACAACTGTCAAATCGTTGAACAAGAGATTCATGAGGCAGTTCATAGGAGGCGCGGGACTCGGTGTCCGTCTTCTATATGACATGATTGAATCCACCACTGACCCACTGGGACCTGAGAATCCCCTAATCTTCATGACAGGCCCTTTTACGGGCACAGCTGTCCCAACCAGCGGAAAGTCGACCTTCTGCGCAAGGTCTCCGAAAACAGGGCTTCTCGGATACAGTACCGTTGGAGGGCATTTTGGGGCAGACCTGAAATTCGCAGGATACGATGGTATCGTCATCACTGGTTCTTCCAAGGCGCCATGTTACCTAATAGTTGAGGACTCTGATGTTGAGATACGTGATGCGCAGCATCTCTGGGGGAAGGACACCGAGCAGGTATGGAATGTGCTCAAGGAAGAAACCGGCCACAGAGTGGCAGGCATAGCAAGGATTGGAATTGCTGGAGAGAATCTCGTCAAGTATGCAAGCATCATAGTTGACCATCACCGAGCAGCTGGCAGGACCGGCTTAGGTGCAGTGATGGGCTCAAAGAAGCTCAAGGCTATCGTGATTCATGGGTCTGACAGGAAGATACCAGTTGCAGATGAAGAGGAGCTCAGCAAGTATACGATGGAGCTAAACAAGGATAACAAGGAAGATCCAACATTCCGAATGTACTCAGACCTCGGGACTGCTGGATATACAGACATGGCGAGTCTCATGTACGGCTCCTTTCCAGCAGGTTACTACACCGTCGGCAATTTTGACACCTACAACCTCAGTGGCACCAGCGTGAAGGAGACCATCCTTGTTGGCAAGACTGCGTGCTTCCGATGCCCTATAGGCTGCGGGCGAGTTGTAGAGATACCAGAGGGCAAGTACAAGATGGAGAAGTTCGCGGGGCCTGAGTTGGAGGTCACCGGGACCATGGGCTCTCTTCTATTGAATAACAACGCAGAGGCTGTGGCCTATGCAAATATGATGCTTGACCTATACGGCATTGATACGATTTCAGGAGGGAACACTATTGCCTTTGCATACTATCTTTTCAAAGAGGGAAAGATAACCACCAAAGATCTGGATGGCATCAGTCCGGAATGGGGAGAAGTTGACTCTGCTCTCTCACTCATGGCCAAGATTGCCAAGAGAGAGGGTATCGGCGATGTGATGGCAGAAGGAAGTCTTCAGTTCGGAGAGAGATTCGGCGTAGCAGAACTCGCAGCACAGGTCAATGGACTTGAACTACCACAACACGATCCAAGAGGTTTCTCTGGCCTGGCTGCAGGATATGCCACTTCCCCACGTGGTGCATGCCATATGGCTGCTGATATGTACAATGTCCAAATGGGACAGCCCAACGAGGCTTTTGGGATTGAAAGTGTGGACAGATTCGCGAATGAGGCAGACCTTGTGGCAAAGCATCAGGATTTTAGGTGCATGACGAACTCGGCTGTGATATGCAACTTCTATCCGCTTGATGGAGCCAAGTTGACTAGGCTTCTGCATCTGGTCACTGGATGGGACATCTCTACAGAGGAAGTTGTCATGACGGGTGAGAGAATATTCACGATGATGAGGCTTCTCAACCTTAAGCTTGGATATAGTCCCAAGAATGAAATCCTTCCGAAGATAATCTCGAAACCACTTGAGGGAGCCACAGAGGGACATGTTCCTGACATCGATGAGCACCTCAACAAATGGTATGAGACCCGGGGCTGGAGTAGAAAGACTGGAAGACCCTCAAAGAAAAGGCTGAAGGTACTTGGCCTTGAGGCCATGGCATAGGCTTGGCTCAGACTTGAGAATTCGGTAGATCTTCGGCAACACTTCTGAGCAGCTCATAGAGTATGGGGATGTCAGATATCTTGACGCGTTCATCAGGGGTATGCGAATTCTGCGCTGTTGGCCCAATGGACACCATCTGAAGACCAGGTATCTTTGCACCAATGATACCACATTCCAGACCCGCATGAATCGCTTCAATCTTCACTTTTGCCTTGGCCGCGACCTCATAGTGCTCGCGGATGAACTTGAGAAACGGGCTATTAGGCTCGGGATTCCATCCAGGATACATGGGATTCTGAGTCACATCCCAACCAGACAAGGAGGCAATATCAGAGAGCTGCGCTCTCACGACCTCTAGCTCCGCATCGACACTGCTTCTAGTGCTGAGAAGAACTTCAATCGTTGCGCCATCTGTCTTGATAATGGCCACATTGTTCGAGGTCTCTACAAGACCTTCAACATGGGGTGAGAACCGGATTGGCCCATGAGGAATGATGTTGATTGATGTGATGATCTTTTTCGATTCATCTAGGGAGAATGCAGGCACAGGATTGGTCTTACTCCATTTGATAGAGATGTCTGGCTCAAGAGGTTTTGTCGCATTCGCGGCCGTCTTGTAATATGATAGAATCTTAAATCTGACCTGTTCGAGTATCTGTTCAGCACGAGCTGCTTTGCCTGACTCAACTGCAAACTTCACTCTCGATTCTCGTGCGATGGCATTGTGCTTGCTTCCACCATTCCATTCACAGAGGTGCACATTCATCTCCTTGACAAGCCTGGACATCACTCTTGCAGCAAGCTTGTTGGCGTTCGCACGATGTTCATGAATGTCCACGCCTGAATGTCCACCGAGAAGTCCTGTAGTTTCAAGTTGATAGAAGGCAGCTTTTCCAGTTACCTTGTTCGCTTTCAGGTTCTTTGAGAGTGTAGTATCTCCGCCGCCTGCAGAGCCAATAGTAATAACACCGAGTTTCTCAGAGTCAACGTTGATCAGGAGCTTGCTCTTAATCCCCAGAGCCTTGGGCTCAAGTGCAAAAGCGCCCACCAGACCAGTTTCCTCATCGACAGTAATGAGCAGTTCCAGAGGCCCTGACTTCACCTTTGGATCGAGCAGTAGTGCTAATCCCAACGCGACGCCAATGCCATTGTCAGCACCGAGAGTGGTACCATCTGCGTCAACCCATTCTCCGTTATCTTGAACACGCACTGGAATAGGACTGGTATTGAAGTCGAAGCCGCCCTTGCGGTTGGTTTCACAGACCATGTCCATATGCCCCTGGAGAAGAAGTGCTGGCGCAGACTCTAGTCCTCTTGATGGAGCCCGTTTCATGAGAAGATTGCCAGCAGCGTCCTCAGAGATAGTCAGTTGGATGCCCAAGGATTTCGCACGCTCAGAAATCCAAGTCTTCAGTTTAGCTCGTATTTTCTCTTCTTTCTTAGACTCACGGGGAGTCGCAATGAACACCTTTTCAAAGATCTCCCATACTGGTTTGGGTTCTAGACTCTCAAGGACCATCAATCAGACCTCGGTTCTCCAGAGGCAGAGTCCCCGACTTTAAGGTTTCCTCAAGGAACAGACATCTTTTTCTCTTGCGTGGCTTCAATATGAAACCTGATTGCGAGGAGATTGATACCATGGTCTTTGACCCAGGACTTACCGATATTTTCCGCGATATTCTACCAGGTCTTGGTAGCTTCTTCAGTATCATTACCGAACTCGGTAACGAAATTGCCTTCATTGGGTTGTTGCTTATCCTGTATTGGGCTGTCAATAAAAAGGAAGCAATCTTGGCTACCTACATCCTGGTAGTGGCAATACTCTCGAATTACTGGCTGAAGTATTTCATTGCCAACGAGAGACCGCCCTCGAGCTACTGGTATCCCGGGCAAGCGCCCGGGAACTACAGCACACCCAGTGGACACGCTCAGTCGTCAATAACGCTCTACGGATGGTTCGCAACGAGGGTCAGAAGGTGGTGGGTGACTCTCATCGCCATTGTGCTCACGGTTCTTGTTGGTATCTCTAGAGTGTACCTAGGCGTTCACTTCATCGGGGATGTCTTACTAGGATGGGGAATAGGGATTGTGACCATACTGGCGTTCATGTATCTCGAGAACCCAGCACGGCGGTTTCTTTCACGATACAGGCAAGACTACCTTTTGTTGGGACTGGTCGCCATCGGATTTGTGATGACCCTGATTGCCTCATTTCTCCCCGAACCACCAAATGACAACTTCGGTGCATTGGGGGGACTGACGATGGGACTAGCTCTCGGACTTGTCTTAGAGAATAGATTTGTCAATTTCACCGTCGAACCACATGACGGGAAGAGATGGAGACTCGTGCTGCGGGTCATCATTGGTCTGGTACTAGTAGTGGGAGTGATGGTGGGACTTGCACCGATTCTCCCAAGTGATATGATCTGGCTCCGTGCCATAAGATACATGCTGATAGCACTCACAGGAATCTTTGTCTGGCCGGCCATCTTCAAGAGAGCCAAGCTCTAAAGTAGGTCAACCCATCCTACGACCTCCAAAAAAAAGGACTCACAGGGCTCGACAGATTCAAGAGGCGGGTTGTTTTACCGGGAGTCATGGTGAAGAGCGTGAAAGAGGCAACTAGTACACCACTATTGTCGCCACTGTATTCAGGACCCCCATATCATTATGTGGATGCAAAACTATTCCTAGCACTATTCAACCCGACAGAGGAATCGGTACGAGCCTTGCTCCCCGCACCCTTGAAGCCATCACAGATGCCACTTGCGGGACTTCTCTTCGCGGAACAGCCCTGCAAAGAGGCGGGTACATTCATGGAGTCTGGCATGCTTGTTCAATGCATGTTCGATAATCCTAAGACAAAGGAGGAGGAGGTCGGAGTCTACTTCTGCTACAACTATGTTGACACAGATGTTGCTCAGGCTGCAGGCAGGGAGATCTGGGGATATCCACGCAAACGTGCAAAGATATCACTGGACTGGAAGAAGGACACACTAGTTGCCAAGACGCAGAGGGATGGTGTGACTATTCTCAAGGCAAAATGCACACTGAACGATGATGGAGAGTGGATTGACAGTGGTCCAAATATCAACGTCAAGGTCATTCCAAGCGTGACGGGCAAGGGACATGATCTAGCGGTAGTCACGGCGGCATATCTCAAGTATGACATAAAGAAAGGACGTTCTGGTGAGGTAGAGGTCGAGTTGAAGAACGGGCCTCATGATGATTTCTCGAAGGTCGTCATTGAAACCAATATGATAGGACTCTACTTTGACTGCGATATACTAGTTCCTGAAGGGACGATTGTCGGCAAAGTGAAGATGTGACTAGAGATAATCAGATGCCTCAATCGTCTGAAGTTTGCGGCCAGACTTGCCTATGTAGGAACGCATGATCTGTACACAAATCAGGGCGAATAGGGGAACCACAAGATAACTGAACAGCGGATTCAGGAAGATGCCAAGCCCTAAGATAGCGCCGACACCCATGAATCCAATCATATTAGGCAGGAGATGGGCTCGAGCCATCGCCCACGTACCTCTGATGGGCATCTGTACAGCCGCACCGCGTTGCCTAGTTATGTTTCTCTGAGCCTTGAAGTCACCGCCGGTGGCAGCCGAATAGGATGCAATGCCTCCCGATGCCAATGTGAGAAAGATGCTGGAGATGATGACTGCAGGGATATAGATCCAGAGCGAGGGCTGAACAAAGACGACAAGAACTGAAGCAAGCCCCGTGGCAATCGCTGTGAAGGGAACCGCGCTGAAGACCTTGCCCTTGACGTAGTCGGTAAGACTCGCTGGGGCTAGCTGCAGATTCATTAGGTTCTTTCCCTCGTAGACCAACTCATAACCTGCAAAATACACCCCATAGGAAACTGCGAATGGAATCATGGCAGAGATAATGATAAACGGAGCAATTCCTGCCAGACTTCCGCCAGGAGCTAAGAAAATCAAAAAGAACCAAAGAACTGTTCGCATTGGACCCACAAGATAGTTTGCCAAGACCCGTCCCTCTCGTCTAACTGAAGTTGTATTGTACCACATTGAAACACTTGTGGTTGTACTCATCTTCAGTAGTGGGATGTCTGATGGGTTCCAGACAGAGTGAGCAATCTTTACCTCAGTCTTGGATGACCTCTTGGAGCCACTTGCAAGCCAACCACTATAATGCGCTGTTTCGCTCACGATAGCATTTGCGTAAATCAGCATTATTGATATCAGCAGGAAGAGAACAGCAAGCAGAATATCGACCAGATTGATGGGCAGACCCACAATGGGTCTGATAGTGACGGCATTCATTGCACCGCCGGGGCTGAAGTCAGAAGACAGCCCTATCTGCTGGGCAAACTGAAGAAACACTGCAAAGAACCCTGCGAGACCGGAATCAGATGCAAAAAGAGAGTAATAGTAGAGTGTACCGATGATGATCGACACTGAAGTTCCCAAGAACCACCCAATCTGCTTAAGCCGGCGCCGACCCGCAAGGAATCGTGAGATAGTCAATCCAATGAGGCCACCAAGAGCAACGCCCAGAGTGACATTTACTATAAGCATCACGAGAAAGGTGGGAATGGATAGCAGTGCGTACGGAGCTGTCGATGAGACTGCTAGTCCGATGACCACGGGCGTCCCGATGATCATATAGATCAGGGCATTGTAGAAGATCACGACAATTGTCTTCTCTAGGAACAGGGTCCTGAGAGAGACTGGCATACACATGAGATACTCCATTCTCGAGGAATTCGCCACAGTCGATACACTGACCGCGATTGAACCCATGAACGAAACGATTACGATAAAATTGAACAGCGTCGCTCCAAAGTCAATACCATCGATGATTGCGGACTGGAAGAAACTCCACCCAAGAAGCTGTACCATGGAGATGATTCCCCAAAGAACGACTACTGCGACAGTGATTGCAGCTATATAGCGTAAGGAATTCCTGAACAGACTACGTTTCTTTGACCTCTTGCCCTTCACATTTCTGACCCGCAGAAT
The DNA here is from genome assembly GCA_003345545.1 of Candidatus Thorarchaeota archaeon. Classification (GTDB taxonomy): domain Archaea; phylum Asgardarchaeota; class Thorarchaeia; order Thorarchaeales; family Thorarchaeaceae; genus SMTZ1-45. The sequence goes on along the minus strand of PRDH01000009.1, from coordinate 12,331 downwards.
TCCACCAAGGTCGTGCCTGATGAGAATCAGGAGGTCTTCGAGCAAGACTACTCACCCAAGAACTCTGCAATCTTCTGCATGTCAGGCCCACCTGTAAGGTCGAGAAAGATGTCCTCAAGAGACTGCTGGCCTTTTGCCTTCGTTCGGAGCTCATCCATTGTGCCCTCAGCAATCATTTTTCCGTGATTGATGATCCCGATACGGCCGCACATTCGTTCAGCTATCTCAAGAATATGAGTACTCATGAGAATAGTGTTTCCTCTATCCCTCAAACCAACTAGAATCTCTTTAATCGTCGCAGCACCCCGAGGGTCAATCCCTGCCTGGACCTCATCAAGAATCAGAATCTTCGGATTGTGAATCAGCGCAGCCACTAGGCTAATCTTCCTAGACATCCCCTTGGAATAGGTCTCAATCAGGTCATCACTCGCATCTTTGATGTCCAGGAGCGTCAGAAGATCATCAATCTCCTTGTCCCGCTCAACGCCTCGAGGAACTCTCCAAATATCACTGACGTAGTTGATATACTCCCATCCTGTCAATCGCTCGGGCAGAACTGGTTCTTCGGGAACGTAGCCCATGGACCGCTTTGCCTCAACTGTATGTTGTTGAACATCAAATCCATTGATGCGTGCGGACCCTGCGGTAGGCTTGAGAAGGCCAAGGAGCATCTTCATGGTGGTTGATTTGCCTGACCCATTTGGCCCGAGCAGACCGTAAATCTCACCCGGATTCACATGAAATGAGAGGCTATCGACTGCAATGAATTCGCTGAACTGCTTTGTCAGCGCAACTGCTTCTATCATCAGTATCAGTTATTGGGTTTTCATAAGGTGATTTATGCCTTGGCATAGATGTAGAGTCCGTCGTTCGGAAATCATTATAAGAACCAGAAAGCGGATTTCGAACCATGCCACTCGAAAGCTGGAGACTCCTAGATATTGGCGCAATCGATCCGCTACAGACGCAGATCATCTACGACATGGTTGCTCAAGGAATCACAGAGGGAGAATCTGAGAACACCCTGATAATCTGCTGGCCAGCCAAGCCATTGGTCAGTCTGGGCTTTTTTCAAGAGATAGAGCTGGACATCGATACCAAGTTCTGCAGAGAGAATAATATTGTGTTTACTCGACGGGTCATCGGCGGAGGCGGTGTCTATCTTGATGATGGCCAGATGTTCTATCAGACGATTGGCAGAGTTGATAGTCCAACCACTCCTAAGAGAATTGACGACTACTATCGGAAGTTCCTGCTGGCTCCAGTCCAGACCTATAGGAATCTAGGAATCGAAGCAGAGTTCAAACCCGTGAATGACATCATCGCGAAAGGAAAGAAGATATCAGGAAACGGCGCGGGAGATGTCGGCGATGCTCGAATTCTCACGGGTAACCTGATCTTTGATTTCGATTTTGACATGATGGTCAAAGTCCTGAGAGTTCCAGATGAGAAGTTCAGAGACAAGGTAGCAAAGAGTCTCCGTGAGCGGATGACAACAATTCTAATGGAAACCGGGTCGATGCCAGACCGGAATGAGGTCAAAGAGGACCTTATCAGACTCTATGAAGAAACCCTCGACATTGAACTGAATCGTGGCAAACTCACCAAATGGGAGAGAGGGAGAATAGCGCAACTGCGACATAAGTACGTTTCAGACGAATGGCTCAATTGGAGGCAAGGGCAGCGGCTCACCGAGGCAAAGAATGTAAGGATATCCGCAACAACAAGTGTGGGAACGGCTAACCATAAGGCCCCAGGAGGTCTCATCAGAGCCACCATAGAGAGAGTCGAAGGCAAAGTGAATGCAATCACTATCAGTGGTGACTTCTTCATGTTGCCAAGTGAGGCCATCTCGCTTCTAGAGAAGAAAGTCATTGGGGCGTCTATCGAAGGCGATGCAATCATCAATCGTATCAAATCTGCTTATGATGAATATCACATTGAGTCCCCTGGAGTAACGCCTGAAGACATTGAGACAGCCATACGGTTGGCGATTGGAAAGGACTAATAGTGATGCAGAAGTTGACCTGAGGGAACTGCTTTTGCGCGACCTTCCGTTCCGTGTACGAGCACCCGGCCGTATCTGCCTCTTTGGAGAACATAGCGACTATCTTGGTTTAGATGTGATTGCGGCTGCGATAAGCATGGAAATGGAGATCACTGCTGCGCCAAGAACTGATGATGAAATCCATATTGTCTATCTCAATCTAGGTGAGAAGGATACGTTTCCCATAGAAACCGAGACTCCCTATAGGAGCCGGCGTGACTATCTCAGAAGTGCATTCAATGTGATGGCACGCGAGGGATTCCGCCCGCGCCATGGGTGGAGTCTTCAGGTCAAGGGCAATATCCCAATAGCGGCAGGTCTCTCCAGCTCCTCAGCGATGACAGTAGGTGCAGTGATGGCCATAGCCAGGATGGCAGAAAAGAGAGTTTCTGAAAGGAATGTCGCGCTTGCAGCCTACGATGCGGAAGTCACAGAGTTTGGCGAGAGTGGGGGGACCATGGATCACTATGCATCAGTCTTTGGCGGAGTCATCCATGTAGACATGGAAAACGGAACAGCAATCAGGCTTCCTGCTAGACTCGCTTCAATAGTCATTGGAGACTCGTGCGAAAAGAAGAAGGACACAGTAGGAGATCTCCGTTTCATCAGAACCGCTGTGGAGAGAGAATACGAAATCATGTCTCAGGGTATCAGCTCATTCAACAGAAGAACTACCTCAGTGGATTCAGTGTATAAGCAGCGTCATCAAGCGCCAAGCCAGCAGAGAAGAATGGCTGAAGCAACACTGCAAAACAGAGACCTTACCCATCGCGCTCTCGAATTACTTAGCACGAGGAACCCTGAGCCACGTGAAATAGGAAGAATGCTTACAGAGCATCATGAGATTTTGAGAGATGGGTTGAATAGATCCACACCGAAGATAGAGAGGATGATAGAAGCATCGTTGAGCGCTGGTGCCTTGGGATGCAAGATAAATGGAAGCGGGGGTGGAGGGACAATGATGGCTTACTGCAATGGTCAGGAGAACGAAGTAGCCTCTGCGATTCAACATGCAGACGGAAAGGCGTACATCGTAGAGGTGAGCAGAGGTGCCTCCATCACAACTATCAACCGATAATCTATTTGCTTTCAGCAAGCTGCTTCATGCGAGCCTCGACAATCCCAAGTGCTTCTTCCTTTAGTCTTCGACCGTCTGCAATTATCTTCTCGATCTCTCTAGATGCCTTTTCGACAAAGCTCTTGGTCCTAATGTTTCCTAGATTGATGCGAACGTTCAATGCTGCCCCTTCGATGGCGGCCATCAGTGCATGAGAAGCAACGCCAGCATCAGTGATAGTGTTGATATTACCGTTCTCCGCGATGAATCTTGCGTGATTTAGGGCATCGAGAGACTGACGCATAGTGGTCAGAGGCATCTCAGCGGCATGGATTGTAGCCTTCTCAGTTGCCTCAGCCTTTGCCTTCTTCTCAGCAGCAGTACCCTCAGGCATCCTGAATGTATCCAGCACAACATCGAATGCAGCAGAGTCTTTCTCAATGAGGTCCTGTAGGATACCTCGATCATACTCGCAGGCGTGACGGTGCGAAAGCATCTCCTCCTTGACTCCCGCAAACTTCCTTCCAGATAGAGACAGACCAGCGACCATACACACGAGTCCAGCTCCAAAGGATCCCATCGCAGCAGCAACACTACCACCACCGGGAGTGGCACTTGCCCTTCGGACTTCATTACCGAACTCGATGAGGGACATCTCCGTGAAGGTCTTCTTTGTGGGGTCCTGCGCTCCGCTCAGATAGTACAGATCCAGTATCATTGACTCCTCCAGCTTCTCAGGTTGGAGATAGTACTTGAGAGCATCAAGAAGTGCAAAGAGAGGAACCATTCCGACAATCTCTGTTTCAATGACTGTCGCACCGAATCTGCGAGCCTCGTTCCGGACTACTTCTAATACCTGGTGAATCTTTGTCTGTCTTGGGTGAGTGAGGTTGACTGAGACTTGCACGCAGTTCTTGGCGGGAAGATCAAGGGCTATCGCCTGCACGTTGACAAAGCCGCCGGTAGTTCCTCGAATTGCATCAGCACATGCTTTTGCGACTGAGAGATTAGTGGTATTCAGATTGAAATTGATGGCTACAAGAAAGTTCCGTGAGCCAGTGGCTGTCGCACCCGCTGTTGGATGGATTCTATTCGGACCATAGTCAGGTGTCCTCGACGGGTCCTTGCCAATCAGATCTCTGAGACCTTCAAACTCACCCTCACGTATATTTGGAAGGTCAACGCGATCTGGCCGAGTTGCAGCCTTTGAGTAGAGGTAGACAGGTACTCCGTGCTTCTTCGAGAACTCAGCGGCAAACTCCTTCGAGAGCTCGATACATTCACCCACTGTAGTTCCATGGAGTGGTATGAAAGGCACAACATCAACAGCACCCATCCGTGGATGCGCACCCTGATGCTTGGTCAGGTCAATCCTCTCGACTGCAACATCAGCAGCTTTCAGTGCGGCACCTTTCACACTCTGAGGTTCGCCGATGAATGTGAAGACCGACCGATTGTGGTCTGGGTCAGACTCAATATCAAGCAGGCGGACGCCTTCAATGTTCTTTATGGCTTCAGCGATAGCATCAATGACTTCCTTTCTGCGGCCTTCCGAGAAATTTGGCACACACTCGATAACTTTCACACCATTCACCGAGGACCGCTCGGAGCGAGGATGTAGAAAAGCATTTGGGAGAGTGTTCCTTGTACCGGTAAATGGGTCACTTCGCCACTTGAGCAGAATAAGCATCTAGTACATTCCGCAGAAGCATGGCGATAGTCATGGGGCCAACGCCGCCAGGGACCGGGGAGATGCACAATGCCTTTTCCTTGACATGCTCAAAATCAACATCTCCGTGGGGTGATGCAACATCGATGACGACTGCATCCTCCTTTATCATGTCAGCAGTGATGAAGAAGGGAGCTCCCTCTGACTTCCTGCGACCAATTGCGGTGATTAAAACATCAGCCTGCCTAGTGAAATTAGCCAGGTCGGCCGTGCGCGAGTGACATACAGTCACGGTGGCATTTCTGTTCAGAAGCAGGAAGATGAGCGGCTTCCCTACTATCATTGACCGATTGACAACAACAACGTGTTTTCCCGAGAGGTCCTTCATGCCAACATGGTCCAGAATCGTGACAATACCATGGGGTGTTGCAGAACTTAGGACTTCGCTACCATAGAACAGATTATAGATGTTCGTTGGAGAAAAACCATCCACATCCTTCAACGGGGTGATAGCTCCAATGATCGTCTTCTCGTTGATGTGGTCTGGGAGAGGGAGTTGGACAAGAATGCCGTGAACCGTACGGTCCTTGTTGAGTTGGTCTATGAGAGCTAGTAGCTCTGTCTGGGTGGTCTTCACAGGCAAGTCGTTGTGATCGGAGAGAATACCAGCTTCACTGCACGCCTTGCGCTTCATTCGAACGTACATCTGAGACCCCTCGTCCTCTCCGACGATCACTGTGACGAGTTTGGGAGCGATGCCATGGTTCTCTATGAGTTGTTCCACCTCTTTCTTGACCTGCGCGCGAAGGCGTTTTGCGAGCCTCTTTCCCATGATGACGTGATCATCGCAGATTGGTTTCTGTTCATCCTCCGACACATGACTCACCTACTAGAATACTCCACTGATGTTGCCTTCATCATCTACATCCATCTGTTCTGCGGCAGGCACTTCAGGTAGTCCGGGCATCAGATTGACGTCACCCATGTGGATAACCACAAATCCAGCGCCACTGTTGACATCAGCGCCGACTACTTCCACATCAAAGCAATCAGGTCTTCCTGGTAATCCCTTATTGTCAGACAGACTGAACTGTGTCTTTGCAATGCAGATTGGCAGTTTTCCGTATCCTCGCTTCTCGAGAGAAGCAATAACACCTCGGGCATCGCTTGTGTAGTCTACATCCCGAGCACCATAGATTTGCTGCGCGACTTTCTGTATTTTGGTCTTGATAGGGTCCTTCAGATCATATGTATACTTGATTGGACCAGCAGGTTGCTTCTCCAAGGTTTCAATGACTGCCCGAGCTAAGTCTAGCCCTCCTGCACTGCCTTTGGCATAGACCTCCGATACTTCCACTTTAACGCCTTTCATCGAGCAGTGTTTCCGAATAAGTTCAATCTCCTCATCAGTATCATTCGGGAATCGGTTGACCGCAACTATGACAGGAACTCCAAAATTGCGCATATTCTCAACGTGTTTCTCAAGGTTGGGAAACCCTTGCTCCAGCACGTCGCTTCCATGGAACTTGAGTGCGCGTATCGTGGTGATGACAACACAGGCATCCACCTTGAAATTGCCAATACGTGTGACGATGTTGAGGAATTTCTCTGCTCCAAGGTCAGCGCCAAAGCCAGTTTCGATGATGACATAATCAAAGAGCCGAAGTGCAATGTCAGTTGAGATGACGGAGCTTGTACCATGAGCGATATTTGCGAAGGGTCCAGTGTGCATGATTGCAGGGGTTCCCTCACAGGTCTGGACTAGGTTCGGTTTGAGTGCATCACGAAGAAGCACTGCCATTGCTCCATGAGCCTTCAGGTCCCTAGCGTACATCTCCTTCGACTGCTGAGACCTACCTATCAGAATGTTTCCAAGACGTGTCTTCAAATCGCGATAGTCCATGGATAGCCCGAGGATGGCCATGACCTCTGATGCAGAGGTGATGATGAATGAATCCTCCCGCGGCATTCCATCGTATCTGCCTCCGAGGCCGACTATCACCTTTCTTAGTGCTCTGTCATTCATGTCAACATTTCTCGGCCAATAGGTTCGACGTATATCAATCTCAGGCTGATGATCGTGGTGAATGTAGTTGTCAATCATTGCCGACAAGAGGTTGTGGGCTGCTGAAACTGCGGGAAAGTCTCCCGTAAGAAAGAGGTTGACCTGTTCGAATGGTTCCAGTCTGGATTTTCCGCCGCCTGCAGCACCTCCCTTCACACCAAAGACAGGTCCCAGCGATGGCTGCCGCAGAGCAGCAACTGCATTATGACCAAGCGCATTCAGTGCCATCGAAAGACCAATCGTGTTTGTCGTCTTGCCTTCGCCAGCAGGGGTCGGGGTGGTAGCTGTTACGAGTATCAGTCTGCCCTTCCGGGGCCCAAGCTCTTTGCGGATGTTCAGGTCAATCTTGGCCATGTATTTCCCATAGAATTCTAAGAACTTCTCTTCGATACCTGCCTTCTTGGCAACCTCTGTAATCGGAATCATTGTCATCAGTTCCCGGCTCTAGTTGTCCTATGTTTCCACGATGCTATGCACATTGATAAAATAAGCTCTCTGGCGAACCATTCTCGTGCAGGAGATTGTGTCCATGTCGCTTCTCCTTGTGTGTTCTTGTGCTTCTCCAAAAGAACATAAGACGGCGTGCGCAGTTGGTAAGTCGGTCGATTATCATGGACAGACTTCCACTTGATGCACTACCGGATGCATTACCAGATGCAATTGATGAAGAGAAGTATATCATAGGTACGTACTATGTCGGACTCCCACCGTTCTTGGATGCACGCGAGATGGCCTGGGCGGCAGCAGTCGAACAGAGTACGGGGACTTGGACAATGGTTCCCGGAGAAACTCCTGAGGTCAGAAGGAGGCACGTCGCGAAGGTGATCGGAGTCTACGAGGTCCCTCAGTACGAATACAGTCTTCCCAAAGACCTAGAGAGAAGGGAGTACATCATGCAAGTAGCCTTTCCCTGGGAGAACTTCGGGCAGCAGATTCCCATGCTTCTCAGCACCGTGGTTGGTAACATCTCCCTCTACGGGAGGATCAAGTGTCTTGACATGAAGTTCCCAAAGAGCTGGCTTAAGGGATTCAAGGGTCCGAAGTTTGGAATTACGGGTCTCAGGAAACTACTGAAGGTAAAGAAGAGGCCGTTTCTGAACAATATGATTAAGCCCTGTGTGTACCCGTCATGTCAGATGGGTGCAGACCTTGCCTACGAGGCAGCAGCTGGAGGAGCGGATATCATCAAGGATGATGAGCTCCTGGCAAACCCCGCTTACAACACCATTGAGGAGCGAATTCCGAGATTCATGGAGGCTCTCGACCGTGCAGACTCTGAGAAGGGCGAGAAGACGCTCTATACAGTCAATATAACTGACAAACTGCCTCAAATGTTTGAGAATGCAGACAAAGCTATTGAGCTAGGTGCTAATGGACTGATGATCAACTTCCTTGCAGTGGGTTATGCTGCATTCCTCCATGTATGTGAGGACCTGTCTCCCAAGGTCCCGGTTCTTGCACACATGGATGTAACGGGTGCCATGTCCTACTCACCTATCGTAGGTATTTCATCCAACATCATCACTGGAAAACTACCAAGGATTTGCGGGGCAGACATCACAGTCTTTCCTGCACCATATGGAAAGGCACCGATTCTCAAGGAGCGGTTCCTCAATATCGCGCATGATATGGTCATGCCCCTTCAGAATATCGAACAGACAGCTCCAATGCCAAGTGGCGGAATTAGCCCGGGACATGTAGAAGAGGTCATCAACGACCTGGGTCCAGATATCGTAATCGGATCGGGAGCGGGAATTCATGCTCATCCAAAGGGTCCTCGTGCGGGAGCAATTGCGTTTCGGCAGGCAATTGAAGCCAAGATGCAGGATATCCCAGTGAGCAGGTATGCAAAGGAAGAAGGACATGAAGAGCTCAGGATAGCCATGGAGTCATGGGGAACAGGAAAGACTGGAGCAGACCTATAGGCTAACTGGTTCAGAGAGAGCTAGTGCAGGACTTGGTAATATAATGCCAGACCTTGCAGATCCTATCACCATTGGTCAGTTGAGAGTCCGCAATAGAGCAGTGATGCCACCTATGGTGCGGAACCTTGCAACAGATGAGGGATTTGTCACACCTGAGCTGATAGAGCACTATGCTGCTAGGAGTAGGGGAGGGGTGGGGCTCATCATTGTGGAGGCGGCGGCAATTGACTGGGCACACGGCATTATGAAGCGGAACATAGGAATCCATGATGATAGAGTAATTCCTGGTCTATCAGCACTTGCAGAAGGCATCAAGAAATATGGAGCACGGGCATTCATCCAGATAAATCACGCAGGGCCCAAATCCCACATCGCGACACGATATGTCGGTCCATCAGCAGTCCCAGTTATGAAGGGCAAGGTACCAGAAGTCTTGACAGTGGATGAGATTGAAGACATCAAAGGCAAGTTTGTGAATGCCGCCCGGCGAGCGCAGGAGGCCGGATTTGACGGGGTGGAGATCCACGGCGCTCATTTCTATCTTCTAAGTGCGTTCCTTTCCTCATATACGAACCATAGGAATGATGACTACGGGGGGCCAATTGAGAAGAGAGCAAAACTCGCGGTCGATGTCATCAAGGCCATTCGCAGAGAACTTCGCAGCTTTCCCCTAATCTTTCGCATGAACGGAATTGAAAATGTAGTAAATGGAATCACGATAGATCAAGCAGTCAAGATTGCACGAATTATCGAACATGCCGGAGTTGATGCACTACACATCTCATGCGTTGTTGACGCCATAAACAATCCTGGGATTCCTTCAATCTTTGACGAGAAGACCATGCCTGCATTCCTGCGTGGTTATCCCTATGACTGCTGCATTCCATGTGCTTCAAAAATCAAGAGCGAAGTCAAGATTCCAGTGATAGGCGTTGGTATGGTCAGAGATGCAAAGTTTGCAAGGCGAGTCATCAAAAGAAATCTATGCGATTTGCTTGGAATCGGCAGGGCACTGCTTGCAGATCCGGAGTTTGTTCAAAAGACTCTGGACAAACGGGATGATGAGATAGTCCCTTGGAAGGATTAAGGATTCAGACAGAGCAGCAGCTTGAGTAGTGCAACCTAGAGCTTAATACGACAATGCGTTATCGGCATTGTCATGAGTTGGAAGAAATATGTCGGTCAGGATGTTCTTGACTGGCTTCTTGAGCCCAAAGACCCTAGTATTCGGTACTGGGCACTTCAGCACCTCGAAGACAAATCTCCAAGAAGCTCCGAGGTGAAAGAAGCCCAAGAAGCCGTGATGGCTACGCCCTGCGTGAAGTCAATTCTCAAAGCTCAGAAGAATGATGGGTACTGGGATAGTCCCGACGATATGTACCGACCAAAATACACTGCGAGTACGCACACGTTACTGATACTGGCTGAGCTCGGGATGAAGAGGACTCCCCAGATTGAAAAGGCAATTGAGTACCTCTTCAGTTTCCAAAGGGATTCAGGTCACTTTCTTATCGTTTTGCCAAAGTCCGAGAAGGGCAGAGAGAGTACAGTGAACGATGGGTGTTGTATCGATGGTAATATTCTGTACTACCTTGTGCATTTCGGCTATCTCGAGGACCCCCGAACAAAGAAACTGATAGACTTTCAAATTGAATATCACTCTGATGATGTAGGTGGTTGGAAATGTCGCTCATTTCCAATTGACAAGAATAGGGTATTTCCAGTGAACTGCTACATGGGAGGCGTGAAAGTTCTCAAGGCACTATCACGTATTCCAAAAGAGAGCCGGTCAACAAATCTAAGCCGAATCATCAGTCAAGAGACCGAAATTCTCCTTGAAAACCAAATCTACAGATACTTGCGGAACCCTGATGGTAGTAGGAAGGAAAAAGCTGGATGGAAGAAGTTCGGATTTCCTCTGTTCTATCAGTCTGATGTGTTAGAAGTGCTGGATGTGTTGACCGAGCTTGGGATTCGTGATAAGAGGATGCAGCAATCCGTTGACTTGGTAACAGGCAGCAGGAATGCTTCAGGAACATGGGACTTGAGAAACACATACAATGGGAAAATGCGTTGCGATATCGAGAAGAAGAATGCACCTTCAAAATGGATTACATTGAGAGCCCTGAGAGTTCTACGTAGGTACTATGCTTAGTTGCCATTGACGAACGAACAGACTACTATTTCGTTGAGAATTGAGCCAACTCAGCCTTGAAGTCTTGACCCTTCGTGAATATTTCTTTCGGATCAATCACCACGAATGCAAATCGATATGTGATGGATGTGGCGGCACTGCTCCAGAAAAAGAACTCTGGGGGCAGGATGAATGATTCTTCCCATTTCTGACAGACCTTGGTGAAGTATGCCTTGGCTTCTGATTGGGAACATGTTTTCTCTAACTCAATATCGAATGTGTATCTGTACACCTCGTCACCCTTCAGGAGATTTCTCAGCTTGTGCACTGCGTCACGAAACCTTGTCTCCTCCTCGCCATCGAGATCAAAGACATCACGATCAAATTCCATTCCTCGCTCATCAAAGTAGTCATCGACACGCACCCGGAAATTTGTGAGCCGCTGGTCAATTGTTGTTGAGTTGGGGATGATCTGGCGAGTATGATCAGGCCTGAGAAGTCGCGTATAGTTCAGCGTGATTTCTACTACGATTCCTTCCGAGTCGCCCATCCGGACATAGTCACCGACTCGAAAAGGTCTAGCCACCAGTACGTAGAAGCCACTGACGATGTTCTGAAGAGCCTTTGAGAAAGCCAGACCGATAAATGCTCCTAGGACTGCTCCGCCTGCGACAATATACGCCGAAAGCACACTACCTGCAGAAGCAAGCAGGAAAAGCAGAGCAAATGCGAAGAAGAGGAGTCTCACACCAAAGATTATTCCACCTGATGCCTCCCGTGGCATCCCAACTTTCCTGAATGTGAGCATCACAGAACGAATCACGATGAGATAGAACACATAGATTAACGCAAAGACCGGAAGCGAGGCTATCAGTCCAGCATATTCTTCAAATGCGGTTGGGAGAAGAGTCTTGATGAAATTGACGAAAAGTGTGAAGATGTCCGCCTGCATTCCTTAGTGGAGCCTCCTGTTGAATAGTCAATGCTGCTTAATTGTGGAATTAATTCTTATGGGTCAGAAGACCTCTGTTAAAACTGGTATTCTGGCCAGACTACTCCATGCTGACTAGGATCGCCATGCCATTTCACTGTCCAAGTATCCGCCAGACAGGACGCTCACTGTACGACAGGGAAATTCCTTCATACCAAATCCTCCCTTCTTCAAGCCACCATTCACTGTCAGTTCAAGCGGCCATACATCGCCTTGTTGGTCTTGTAGATATTGAGGAACTCGCCGTAGAGTCTGCCATAGACCTTGCAGTTCTCAGGGTTCGGATGAAAGATATTCGAGTACTGCACAAGACTTGGGATATCATCAGATTTGCAGAAACCTAGTCCTACCGCGGCAATAAATGCAGCTCCTCTTGCATTTGCCATGATGGGATCCTTCACCTGTCGGACTGTTCTATTCAAGACATCAGCATAGATTTGGCA
>PRDH01000008.1:3851-5199 GCA_003345545.1 Candidatus Thorarchaeota archaeon | reverse complement strand
ATGAATGATCTGAAGAAGATAGGCCCGTCTCCAGGTCTGCTTTGTGAGATAGGTTCGAAATTGATTTACTTCGAATGGAGTTCCTGCGAGAATCTTCTTGGAACTGATCATCCTGTCACTGTACACCTCAGAGAAGCACTTGACTTCATGGAACATGGGTATGAACGACTGCTAGTCGAAGGTGAGCTCTGGAGAATCAAGGACACGCCACAGACTGCGATCAACAACTTTCTCAAGGGTCGCCCAACCGAGTTCCTTGACTACCCCTTGGATCGGCCAGTGGAATATATCAGAAGTCTTCTCGAGTCCGTAGCAGCAGCAAAACAGGAAGAGGTCAAACACTACAAACAGATGGAGGCGGGGATCCGTCAAGAGATAGAGGCAGACTCCAAGAATCCCCAGCTGTGGAACAAGTTGCGTCTTCTTCTCTGGATGATCGGGGACTACAATGAGGCAAGCGAGGCATTCAAGACTGCCAAGAGCCTTGGTTGGTCCAAGGAAAAGAGCGCAATAGTGGCTCTGTGAACGGATGCAGTGCTCTTCCTCTGACAACTCGGGAAGATGTAAATACGAGCAACTGACTGTCTGTTCGGGGATGCACAATCAGAACCAGTGAAGGCTCCGGAAACACACTGAAACCGCTAGTACTCCTCAATGTCGCTGGTACCCGTGCGAGCATCTCTGCAGTCGCCGTTGATGACGATTATCTCTATGCTTCCGATAGTGACGGAAACCTCACTATTTGGAGCAAACCCAACATGGATGCGCCTCTTGTCCTTACTGGACAGACGTCAACGCAGATAGAATCCTTGTTATCGGATGGGCAATATCTGTACAGTGGAAGTATCTCTGGTGACACTGTCATTCGTGTGTACAACCAGGACTTAGATCTCATACATGTCATCAGGGGACATGTAGGGACTATCTTCGACATGTCAGCAGACAGTAAGCACCTGATTTCCGGTTCAGGTGACGCCACAGTAAGAATCTGGGAAAAGTCTGCTTGGAGTCAGGTTGGCTCCATTGTGGCGCAGACTTATTTCGTTCTTTCAGTTGCTCTCGATGATGAATACATCTATGCTGGAGGCATTGACAACTGTACCAATGTCTTCAGTCGCACCTCACTCAAACGAGTAGCATCGCTTCACGGTCATGATGCAAATGTTCTTGCTCTTGCAGTGGATGATAGGTATGCATACTCTGGTTCCGGAGAACTATGGTGGGGTGGTCCCGGGTCGCCGCGTCCCAGCGTGTTTGAGAGCGCAATCAGAGTATGGGACAAGAACGACTGGAGCTGCATTGAGGTTCTGGTTGGCCATCAAGACAATATCAACGCACTTGCTGTCGA
>PRDH01000008.1:0-3276 GCA_003345545.1 Candidatus Thorarchaeota archaeon | reverse complement strand
CGACCAAGAGAAGGCACGTTCTGTCTTCATCAGGTACGGAAAGGCATTCTCATGAATGTCCCTCCTGACATGAGATTGGCTGGAGTCATCCACGCATGTTGACACCTACTAAACTACTGCGTCTGTACCGGCAAGCTATGGCAGAACCAATCAAGACTGGCATTGATGAGTCAGTTTCTGTCCTATACAGTACAGACTGGGTGAAAATCATGGTCGTTAGAAACCCAGAATCACCAGAGAGCTGCTTCATCGAGGTCGAGATATCGCTGCCTCCATGCACCATTGATCCCTCGACATGCACCGAAGCTCTTCACAATGGGACTGCAAGGAAGTTCATCAAGGACACCATCTCTCATCTAGGGTACTTGCTAAGACTGGAGGAGGGAGGTTTTGTTATAGGAATTCTATCTGCAGAGGGAATCTGGAGTGCTTCGCTGACGGCACAAGAGAATCCTGATGTAAAGCTGTTCGAGGTCCTCATCCCTCCTTCCTAGTCTTCATCATATCTAGTTGCTGTTTCCACAATCGTGCAATATCGAAATGGGTTTCAAAGTACAATCATCTATCTACGGCGAGTTGCATAAAATCGGTTAATTTATATTGGCTCGCGTTGATAGTTGCATGAAATTGGTTAACTCATGATCGCGGTGGACCGATGATGTACCCGAACTTCCGATATCCCACTAAGCAACAGAGCATCATCTGGATGAAGCGACGACAGCAGATACCTCCATCGATTATTGCTGAAGAACTGAAGGTTTCGCGCCCCTTTGTCAGTCAGGCACAGAGAATAGCAGAACAACGAATCAAGAATCTCCTACTTACTGCAGCTCAGATGAACAGAATCCAGATTGACAACATAAGTCCGAAATATGGATTTGCTGTCGGATACAGTCCCGCGAGCGGGTCAAAGACCTATTTCACATATTCTCCTGAATTCAGAGTCCAGGTATGGTTTGATCATGAAGGTGACTGCCGGAAGTGTGAGTTGGCCTCGGAATGCGACAAGATACTCAGAGGGCTTGCTGTGGAATGGGGACTCTCACTACCAAGAGATATGCTGCCAACAGAGGTTGCCAAGACTCTATTTGACAGGATTATGGGGGTATTAGGATGGGACCAAGCAAAGTAAGAGGCAGAATACCAGAACTCATTTCAAGAGCATGCCGTTTGCCAAGAAAGGTTGCATACCGAGTGAGTGAGCTGTCTGACACGCTATACAACGAGCATCTTAGGCCATTGCAATCAAAGCGCGGTTTTGCCTACACGCTTCTCATCACGGCGATTCTTCTCATTAATCCATATATGATGCTCACCTTTGTCATCCCACCTCAGGTTGAGTTTACAGCAGGGAACGAAGTAGATAGTACAACATACTGTGACATTAGACCGATTCCAGAAGAAAGTGTCACACACGCAGTACTACTCAATAACACTCCCTTTGATCCCTCAAACTACTGGGAAATAGATACCCAATACTCCTCTGATTATGATCTCAATCGCTATACTAAGAATGAATCAGACGGATACCATTTGACGTTTCCACAGGACGATATCACACTCTTGGTCTTTAGCCGCAGGATACAGATCCCCATTCATAATTACTCCGATATTTCCATATCAGTCGAAATCGAAGGAGTTTCAGGAAGTGCTGGTATATATCTTGAAGTCTATGCTGATATAGCTCGGGAGATGGATGAGGCCGTAGTTTCTGCAGGTCAGATTGTGCAAGTCAATGCGTCAGCGCCTCTAATAGAAGCAAGGCAAGTGTCTTCTTATTGGCTTGGCTCGATATTCTTCCGTTTCCAGACTGGATCATCTGTGGGAGCTCAAATCATTGTGCGAAATGTGATAATCGAGGCTACCTTCACAACGAAACTATCTCGCGTCCAGCTCGACATTCAAAGCACAGAAAACGTCAGCCTGTATGAGAATCCATCCATGAAGTATCTTGAATCTCCCCTAGAACTGATGCTAGTTCGGAACAATGACTCGAGTTCAGCTTCAGTCTATAGACCTGTCCGAGTGCATGATGAACTCTACCTGCCACCGGGTACGTATTCGGGTGAGGCATATTGGCATTATTGGAGCATCTATGGTCCCCCCATCCCTGATCCTAGCAACGCTACATCTTGGGCGCCGAACATGAACTTCACGGTCGTTGAGGATGCCGCCCTTGAGATTGATGTCAGAGTCTTTGTGATACGGATTGACATCGACTTGTCCCACCGTGTCCTTCTCAGTCGTCTTCGCATCTACTACATGGGGGGCTATCGGTATGAGATCCTACCAGACATCGTTGGCTCTACTCTATACACACCCATCCCTGATTACTTCTATATTCCCGGAGGTGTTGATTCGCTCAGAGTAGAGATGGATACTTGGTCGCCTTTCTCTCCCCGATGGAGCTGGTACAGGTATCAAGCATTGGGTTCCTATTTTCATATCGAAACCAACCCCGATGTGAGTATTAGCTCGAGAAACCATAGACTCAGTGTCGTTCTCCCATATGTTACAATCGGAGATGCAGTATTAGGATTGGGTGATTTCCTGCTTCTTGCCCTTGGGGGACTACTTCTAATCAAACTTGGAGTAACGTTGCATAGAGTGCTTCGTCACTCTGACTTACGTCATAGACTCTCAGACTCAAGACTGCTGCCTATTGTTTTACTTGGACTCGGTGTATTCCTTCCATGGAGCAAACAACTCTTGATATCTCCAAGTTCGAGCTATGTTAATGTCTACTGGATATCTTGGTTTTCAATGCCCATCATGATACGGTGGACTGACAGGACGGCAATCCAGTTGTTATATTCTACCCCTGACTGGTGGATTGCGTCTCTGATTTCGATATTTCTTCTCTTTGTGCCTGTGTTCTATGCCTGTCTATCCCTATCATCTCCAGAAACAGGAGCGTTTGATCGAAGATTCGCCTTGGCCCTATTCTTGCCTTATCTCGTCGTGCTATCTGGGTTTAGCTTCTCAGTCTTGAGCCCTGATACAATTTCATTCGGGCCCCTTCTGATAGTCGCAGCACTGCCAGTTTGGTTGATGAGAATAGCCCTTAGGCGACTGGGGCTCACCAAATGACAAAGGAGATTATCTCACCGGCAAATCGATGATGTCGAGTCCTTTATGAGGAATAGAGTCATTTTGGTGCAAGCCAAGGGATGTGTTTCCATGACGATTGATGTGTCAAAGGCTATGGAAATCAAGCTTTCGTCTGAGTTGCCCCCAAACCCCGTATTCAGCCCCAAGATTCGAAGAGCTCCAGAT
>PRDH01000007.1 GCA_003345545.1 Candidatus Thorarchaeota archaeon | reverse complement strand
TCAGTCTTGGTGAAATCCTTCACGCGATCGAATCGCTCTGATTGGATGCCATTCGCAGAGAGTGAGCCCACAATCTCGTATATTCTTCGATCGACCTCCGTCTGTACTGACATGGTCTGGGCTTTGATGCTCTGAAAGAGCGATAATCCCTCTCTGTCTATCCATCCTGGGACCTTGTCGAGCTTGTTCGCAGCAATGAGAAACGGTGTCTTGCCAGACATGAGTATCTTTAGGGACTCATATGACTGACTTAGAAGACCCTCGTTGATATCAATGACTAGTATTGCGATGTCTGCTATGGCCCCGCCTCGTCTTCTCAGATTCAGATATGCTTCATGACCAGGGGTGTCAATGAACAGCAGGCCATCAATAGTCAATTCTGTCTTAACCGCATCAAGCAGAGTCCCACAGATTGAGAGAATCGTTTCGGTTGGAAAGAAAGATGCACCAATATGCTGTGTCATTCCTCCTACTTCTCTGGCTTGGACGGCAGTCCCACGCATCTTATCAAGGAGAGAGGTCTTTCCATGATCGATGTGACCAAGGACTGTCACAATTGGCGAACGTAGTTTTCCAGACTCGGCCATCAGCACACCTCATAGAAGAACTGCCTGAGGTCACGGCAAATGCGTTATGAAAGTGTCGTTTCATACACTACTCCTCTGAATTGTGATCATGGTTCTGTTCAGTGCTGAATGAAATGGATTATATTCAGCATCTATTCTGCCGGAACCTGTGGATACAATTCTCGCATTATCAAAGATGGTGATTTGCCTTGGAACGGTCCCTTGTGATTATCAAACCCGATGGTACTGCAAGACGGCGGGTGAGCGCCTTGGTGCTACAGGCACTCATTGGCCGAGGATACAAGCTAGTAGCTTTTCGAGAGATGAAGGTGTCCGAGTCTCTGGCAAAGATGCACTATGCTGTTCATAGAGAAAAGCCCTTTTTCCATTGGCTTGTAAGTTTCATTTGCTCGGCCCCTGTGATAGCCATGATCTTTGAGGCTGACGGCGTTATCCAAGGTGTTCGAAATGCCCTGGGCGCGACCTTTGTCCAAAAGGCTGCACCAGATTCCTTGAGAGGCAAGTATGGTATCTGGGCTGGAATCAATATTGCACACGCATCAGATGCACCAGAAACTGCGGCATCTGAGCTTGCTCTCTGGGCATCTGAGGGAGGTCTTGTAGAAGATCCAGGGGCAGAAGCCTCTGCTCGTGCCTACATCGACCAGTACATCGATGGCGACATTGACTATACTATGAAGCTCCGTGAAGTCGTGAAGAACGCCATTGAAGACAGAGATGCATCCAGAAAGACCCTGCGCTTGCTGAAGGACTTGTTTGGGAAGGATGCCGCAGGCATCCACCAGAAGGATACTAACGCTCTTGCAAAGGCAGTCTTTGATTTTGTGAGAGAAGAAGTAGAAAAATCGAAGTAGAAACCAAAGGTGGCAGAGCCACCTTTGGTTCCATGTCTTCAGAAATATATCTACTATGACACTCTGCCGCCCTTTTCATATCCCGCGGTCCACTTTGTATCTTTGGGTTTGAAACCACGCGAAATCCTGTTGACTTTGCACTTATTGGAACAGAACCAAGAGACAGACCCGTCCTTGGTCTGTACGAAGGCTATTCCTTTTCCAGGCTCTATGTCTTTTCCACAGAAGCTACATCGCTGTGTTCCGACCATCTTAGCGCCTCCTCATTTTTCGGGCTTCGCGTTCTGTTTCCCTCAGAATGAGAATGTCACCCTCTCTTACGGGCCCTTTGACATTTCGAGTTAGGACTCTTCCCTTATCCCTGCCATCCAATATCTTGACACGTACCTGAGTGATTTCTCCAGTCACACCAGTTCGTCCAAGAAGCTGGATGATTTCTGCAGGAATTGATTGAGTCACTTCTTCTTCTTTACTCATCGAAAGCCATCCCCTGAATCTACTTTCGGAGGCCGTTAATCTTCTCGATTATATCATCTACGAGTGCCTTCGCTTTGCCGTCTACTATGATTGCAATAGCGGCAGTAGGTCTTTCAATTCCGGCTGCCTTACCAAGATCTGCCTTGGTCTTCACAAAGATGTAGGGGGCTTTCTTATCGTCACAGAGACCAGGAAGATACATGATGATCTCGGGTGGCTCAACGTCTTCCGCAATGAGAACCAGTCGTGCAATTCCACGTTCGATACTCTTTGTTGCTTCGTTGATTCCCTTCTTGATTCTACCTGTGTCCTTAGCTATCTCAAGAGCCTCAAGGGCCTTCTTCTGAAGTTCCTCGGTGGGCTCCCATTCTACAAAACTTGGTTTTGGCATTGCCATTTACCTCGGTTTATCTCTTCATCGGTATACTGTGCCTGTTCTATGAAAATCAGGCTCCACTGCGTGGTTTCGTTGACTTCTTTTAAAACTGTCGAACCATCAATAACCTAGGTCCAGTAATGAACTTGATAGATCAGAGTCATCGACATGGAGGTGTTCCAAGACCGAATACCGGTCCCTTTTCTTCATGATTTTAATAGCATGATGAATATCATCCAAGAACGTGATCTGCGTGCTCCCGATCTCTTGGAATGTCGTGGGCATATGTCGGGCTGACATGAACTCAAGAATTTCATTCGGGCTATGTTTTGCATACCCTGCCTCCGCAAGATAGTGCAGACATATCGGTGTTGCAAATGCAACCTGAAGGCCGTGGAGCTCTCTGGATGTTCGATCCATTGCATGCGAGATTGCATGTTCAGTACCAGAACACGGTCGCGAGCTGCCGAAAACAGTCATAGCCTTGCCTGCATCGATCTCTGCTCGAATTAGACTTTCTATGCTGTCATCTTTCAACACTGCATTGAGGGCATTCTCAACAATTGAATAGGCATGCTCGTCAAAAGGCTCATTCTTCTCTTCACGTGCTAGCTTCCATTCTGCAAGGCTGGATGTCTTGCATATGATATCACCAAGGCCGGCCAACTTCAGTCTTGGCGGTGCCTTAGAGATTATCGAGATGTCCGCAATGACAGCAAGGGGCCCCTTGCATCTCTCCGAGTATTTGTACCCGTCATGACTCACAGATGCAACCTCACTTGCTATACCATCATGAGAGGCAGCAGTGGGTACAGAAATCCAATTCAGGCCTGTTTTTCCTGCGATGAGTTTTGCAACATCAATACTTGTACCCCCTCCGAACCCGATGACAATATCTACGCCTTCGAAGTTCTTAAACGAGCTTTGAGAATAGGAGCTCGCCATCAACCATCTAAAGGTCTGCCGCGTAGCCTTCTCAAGATAGGCTGAATATTGCGAATGAATTGGTTCATCCGAAACGCAGAGCGGGTTCGAATATGCCCTCATTATTCTTCTGAGTTCCACTAGGGCGCCTTCACCAATTGCAATTGTCGCCGGCCCGTCACAGGACATTCAATCAGCTCTGGCCTTGCGAGGCGTGTTATCTTGTTAAGGGCTTCTATAGCTCTAGACAACTGATTCCTGTAGTATTCTTATGTAGAGCTTAGACGGCTCGACGTGCCCGATTGATGAGTGTTACCTGCGAAATACACCAACCTATACACCGTCCAACCGTTTCAATCTCGGAGTTCAACTGTCATGACCGAATATGTCAAGGTTGCGCTGATGGGATCAGGCTATGCAGGTAAATCGACTCTAATCAAGCTCCTAACAGACAAGGCACCAAAGCTTCAGTGCAACTACCAGCCAACTCCGGGTATGAACTGCGGGACAATCACAATTGATGCCACCACAAAGGTCTCTCTGGTTGAGATGGGTGGTCAGGCTCATTTTGAGTTTCTCTGGCCTGACTTCATGAAAGGCAGTACAATGGTTGTAGTTGTCACTGAGAGTAACCCAAAGGCTGTGCTCAAGACCCGTCAGCTTTTGGAGAAATATAAGAACGAGCTTGCTGGAATGAAGGTCATTGCAGTTGCAAACAAGCAGGACCTGCCAGGCTCTATGAGACCTGAATCAGTCCAGGATCTCCTAGGCGTTCCGACCTATGGCATGGTTGCAGTTGATCCAAGAGAACGCCTAAACGGATACAAGCTGATTGTCAACGGACTGAGAGACATGGTTCAGGTTGCGGCGTGATAGACCGTGACATTGTGTTCACTTGAGCACAGGGCTCTTCGTTTCATCGCCTTAGGACAAGCCTTTTATGTACGAGGCCAGCAGACGAACGCGCCCAAGGCATGGGCGTATGAGCTATCTGGTTGAACGTGACCACTAGCGAGTCCATCCGGGAAGAACATGTCTTTTGGGTATTGGATAAACCTCCGCAGTAAGGTGAGTCAATGGAAATCACAATAATACGCAAGCAAGACAACATCATCCATTTCCTAGCCGAAGGTGTAGATGTTGCCTTTGCAAATGCAATCCGGAGAACCATGCTTACTAGATTGCCTGCGATGGCGATAGATGAAGTGCTTGTTCTAGAGAATACCAGTGTCATGTTTGATGAGATGTTAGCTCACAGAATGGGGCTTATTCCTCTAGTGACCGACTATGGGAGCTATAATCTCCCGGAGGAATGCGACTGCGAGGGAAAAGGCTGCAGTCTATGCCAATGTACCCTCACTCTCGAAAAACAGGCAGGCGATGTAGAGGAAACCGTCTATTCCCGCGACCTTGTATCACAAGACCCGAAAGTTGTTCCTACATCAGGTGATATTCCCCTAGTGAAGCTTGCTCCTCACCAACATCTTATCATTGAGGCGTATGCACGTCTTGGACGGGGTGTTGAGAACGCCAAGTTCCAGCCCGTTTCAACTGTTTCCTATAAGTATGTGCCAATCGTTGAAGTGAACAAGGAGAAATGCAATCAATGTGGGGACTGTGTTAGAGTATGCCCCAAGAACATCCTACTCATTGAGGGTGATACATTAGCAACACAGAACACTCTCGACTGCAGCCTCTGTGAGGCCTGTGTTGAGGTCTGCGAACCCGGAGCAATTACAATCGATTCAAAGAAGGATAGTTTTCTGTTCAAGGTTGAATCCACGGGAGCATTGCCTCCTGAAGAGATTGTTGAGAAGGCAGCCGAGATTCTGAAGGAACGAATCAGACTAGCTTTAGATTATGCGAATTCACTATGAGGTATGAGAACATGGAGAGATCTGTGAGAAGCGGCCCATCTGACCCCAATACACGCGCACTGATTAACGAGCTTAGAAAGACATCCATGAAACACGATGTCAGGATTTGGAAGCGCGTGGCTGAGATGATTGCCCAACCTGCAAGACACCGTCCTGCAGTGAACATAGGCAAGATAGAGCGTCACACTAGCGCTGGTGATATTGTAGTAGTGCCCGGAAAAATTCTAGGCTCCGGCATCATTACCCACAAAGTAACAGTTGCTGCATTGAATGCGTCTTCGACAGCGAGGTCAGCGATAATTGAGGCCGGTGGTTCGGTCATGTCAATTGACGAATTACTTACTCAGGCCCCGAAAGGGACGGGCATTATGATTATTGTGTAGGTGATCCCAATGAGTACAGACAATGTCAAAGTCTACGATGCTGAGAAGATGGTTATCGGCCGACTTGGAACTAGGGTTGCAAAGGATGCACTAATGGGCAAAGATGTCGTCATTATCAATGCGGAGAAGGCCATTATCACAGGCGGTCGTAGGTCTCTGATTGCAGCGTTCAAAGAGAAGCGTGATATTCGAACCGCCACGAATCATAATCTGGGTCCGTTTCATGAGCGCAGACCTGATATGATGGTTCGAAGAATGATTCGCGGCATGCTCCCATGGCCGACCCCAAGAGCAAAGGCTGCCTACAAGCGCGTCAAGGTCTATATGGGAGTCCCAGAGAAGTACCAGGATGCAGAGAGGATTGTGCTCGAAAAGTCGCGTTATGCGAGCATGAAGAGCAAGTACATTCAAGTGAGTGATTTGAGCCACGAACTTGGTTGGAGAAATCCGGAGGTGGCATGAAGTGAGGGTTGTAGTGAGCACAGGCAAAAGGAAGACAAGTCTTGCTAAGGCTACGTTGAGAGATGGTGCCGGTCGAGTGAGGATCAATGGAATGCCTCTGGAAGTCCATCAGCCAGAACTGGCACGAATGAGAATCATGGAACCATTGATTATCTTCGGCGAGGGCTGGAAACGTTACGACATCAAGGTGAGAGTTCAGGGAGGCGGATTCATGAGCCAGGCGGACGCTGTTAGAATGTCGATAGCAACCGGATTGATTCGTATGAGTCAAGACTTCGAGGCCCGTTCAAAGATGATTGAACATGACAGAACGATGCTCGTTGGAGACCCAAGACGTACCGAACCAAAGAAGTTCGGTGGTCCATCAGCTCGCTCGCGATTCCAGAAATCATACAGGTGAGGCGAATTCAATGATAATCCCAGTACGATGTTTCACATGCGGCAAAGTAGTTGCTGACAAGTACGAACAGTTCAGGCGAGAGGTACGTCAGGGCGAGGATCCCGCAGTTGTTCTAGACAAGCTCGGACTGAACCGATACTGTTGTCGGAGAATGCTGCTTGCCCACATTGATATTATTGATAGTTTCATGGCATTTTCAACTGTCACCCCTGCGGAGGTAAAGTAAATGAGTGATATAGAAGTCCCAGACTCAGATCTCCTAACACCTATGGACAAGTACTTGGCCGCAGGGTGCCACATTGGCACACAGGTCAAGACGCAGGACATGGAGCCCTTTGTCTATAGGCAACGTCCAATTGGGCTATATGTTCTTGATGTTCGTAAGACTGATGAGCGGATTAGACAAGTAGGCAAGTTCCTTGCCCGGTTCGACGCCTCAAAGATTGTCGTAGTATCTGGTCGTGTCTACGGTAAACGTCCTGTAGAAACCTTCGCCCATTATATTGGAGCACATGCTTTCACAGAGCGGTTCGTTCCAGGTACGCTCACGAATCCCAAAATCGCAGGCCCTAGACAGTACATAGAACCTGACGTCGTGATACTCACAGATCCACGCACAGATCAGCAGGCTCTCAACGAGGCGGCAAAGATTGGCGTACCAGTAATCGCGCTCTGTGATACTGACAACGCGACTACAAATGTGGACCTTGTGATACCTACAAACAACCGTGGCCGAAAGTCACTCGCATTGGTCTACTATCTTGTGACTACTCAAGTGCTGAAGGCTAGAGGCGACATACCCGAGGAGAGTGAACCGGCTTTCACTCCAGAGGACTTCGAGCCTCAAGTTCAGCGGTTCTGATTCTCACTCGATAGGAGTTACGACGCCGTTATCGGCGTCCACCTCAATTCTTTGACCAGTCTTAATCTTTTCAATCTCAATCTCGTCTACCGCAGGTATCTCCGAAATGATACAGCCTACAGCAACGATTGGGTCCATTATCCTGTTCACTATAGCTAGAGGCGCCTTTTCGGCCCTCTTTAATGCGTAGAGGACATAAGAGCCCACAGTAGATCCCTTTCCAGAGGGGAAGACAAGGATTTTTCCTGATATTGACTTGCCCTCCAGATTGTGCCCCTTTTCCACAATCTCACCGGTTTCGGGGTCACAACCGCCGTAGAATGAGATGTCTTCTCCAGTGACGAGGGCCTCCCCGACGACCCGTCCCTTGAATATTTTTCGTCCTTGCACTATGACAGGGCCTCCCTAATACATTCCTCAACAGTCCGTATTTCAGTTTTGAACTTATTCTTGCCTCGAGCATAGAAACAGGCCTTTGCGGAATCAGTCATCAGTCCTTTGAATCTACCTTTTAGTGGAGCTACTGCACAACAAGCATCAGCTACAAGATATGCTCCTGCCTGTTCTATTTGGTCGTAGTACCCCATCTTGATAGCCAGATCCTTTGTGGGCTTAGCTGTAGTAATCCAGACGGTTTTGCCTTCAGCGACCGTCTTTCCCTTGAGCATATTTGCTATCTCTGCAATTTCCTTTATACTTGCATGTGGGCAACCTACGCTGATGAAGTCGATTTCTGCCTCGTCATCATCTAGCTCGGTCTTTGCTCTCCTCAGGTCCTTCTTCGTCACAACCTCGGTCTTTTCCGGAACCGTGGTCCTATTGGGCGTGATTCCCTCCATATGGAAAATGGCAATGCCGCCATAGGTGGCAATAGACGCACTGAAAGATTTCAGCTCTTCAGTGGTCACTTTTTTCACTCCAGTGATGTATGGAATTGCTTTTCCCGTCCTATTTCCAATGACCTGCCCCAAGAGACCAAAGTCATTGGTTCCCTTCAGTTCTGCCTGAATTTCGTACTTGACCTGTGCGACTCTGTTTTCGTCAAGGTGGAAACCGTATTCTGCAGTCACTCCTGTGAGTGCTGCAGCAAGTGCACTCGGCCCACCCTCTCTATTGGTGTATGCACCTATGACTGAGTTAGCAAAACACACTGCAGAGGACTCTGCCCATGCAATATGCTCACCATAGTGTGGCAGGTTTCCAATGAGGTAGGGGGTACAGGTGCATGTCGTCACTACTCCCATTCTCTCAAATGCATCCACAACCCTCTGCTGGTTCTTGGCGAAGTCCCTGCTTATTCCGTGTTTCTTCCATTCAACCATGTCCATACCCGCAGGATTGAGGGTGGTGAGCACACGTGTCTGGCCATCCTCAGCCATCTCACTGAGATACTCAAGACCTGCTTCACCCAGATTGTCATAAGATACACCGGCAATCTGAACACTTGATACCGGTATCAGACGTTTGGCACCATAGATCTCCCCGAGTGCTATGATGATTTCCATGGATTTTTGCGCTGCTTTCCCATACTCACCATTAAGCATCTTCTTCTCTTCAGGTGCTAGCTGTAAGACCATCTCAATCACCTAGATACTTTCTCAGGTCGACTTCTGGAAACTTCGCCTTGTCGAAGCTCTTTCCCTTGGTGTCTAAGACCTTTGTACAGTCAAACCCACACTTAGTTGTCAGATTCGTGCCAACTTCAGCGCTCGGGTCCAGTGAACTTCCTGTTTCGCGGTCCTTAATCAGCAAATCAACATCTGCTTGAAACCTAGTGGCCATTGCCCACTCTCGCTCTTCGTCTGAGTATATGTCAATGTCCTCGTCATAGACCCAGATGTGTTTCGCGCTCTTGTGACCCGCGAAAGCTGCCTCCAAGGCCTGCAGCCCGTCATCCTCATTCTTCTTCCTTATTTTGATAGCCACATGTAACCAACTTGCTCCACCTGGTGTGATGTATACATCCAGAACATCTATGCCCCTATCCTTCACCTTCTTGAATATTGTTGGTTCCCTAGGCATTCCCATCAGAATCTTGTGTTCCGATCTCCCCGGAAGCAGACCTTGCCAGATGGCAGTCTTTCTGTGAGTAATCTTCTTCACCTCAAAAACTGGTTCTTGCCTGATGACATCCACGGTTTCAGTGAGGTCAATGAATGGCCCCTCACTGTGTTTCTCTTCAAGAACGACTCTGCCTTCTAGTACGAATTCGGAGTCTGCAGGAATCATCAGATCAACGGTCTTGGCTTTCACCACCTTAATCTGCTGAAGGGCATTCGCTATCTCCAATTCATCTGTACCGGTTTCCACAGATGTTGCTGCTGCCACCAAAACCTCTGGGGTGTTTCCGACACAGAATGCAACATCCACTTCTCCATTCTTCTCCAGGAATTTGTGGAAGTCTCTCCCTTTGACAACTCTGGTTACCATTCTGTTCTTTCCTATCTGCATAGCCCTATGGAAGTCCAGGTTCTGTCCATACTCGGGATCTGCAGCAACAACAACACCGGATGAGATGTATGGCCCGCCATCCACCTTATTATGAAACAGGATTGGGAGTCTATCTAGACTGACGGACTTTTCAACCACTTCTTGGCATGCAGCCTTATCTGTGCTCTCGGGCGGGCTCCGATTCTCAATTGCCTTGGTGAGAAAAGGTATCATCTGTTCTGTCTGAATTCCAAAATAGTCTGCGATCTGCATCTTGTTACAGAATAGGTTTCCAGCCACTCGAAACTCGCTCTCTTTCACCTTTTCGAACAAGACTGGTCTTGGCTCTAGGCCTTTTAGGACTCCCGCAATCTCGAGATTCTTCGAGATCTCCTTTCTAATTATTGTAATCTTGCCTTGTTCCTGCAGTCTTCCGATATAGTTCTCCAGTATCAATGACTTCACCTCAGAGTCCAAAAGTTGTTGTCCAAACACCTGCAGCCTTGGCTCTTTCAAGGGCTGCTGCAATCTTCTTCATTGTCTTTTCGTCAGAGGCAAGAGCAATCATATTACCTCCTCTACCAGTTCCAGTCATCTTGGCTCCACTTGCCCCGCTCTTTCTTGCAATCTCAACCAAGCTATCAAGTTCCCTGCAGGAAACTGTCATCTCCTGCAACAACTCATGGTTTCGATTCATGAGATTACCGACCTTCGCCAAATCAAGTTGAATGAGGGCATCTCTCCCCTCATGAACCAACTCATCGTACTCGCTTGATAGCTCCTTGAACCAGTCGGGGTCCTCGTCTTTCTTCCTTTTGACATCCCCAACGACTTCCTTAGTGCTCGCAGTCAGACCGGTTGATGCAATGACCATGTGCACAGGTCTTTTCAATTTGAGTGCTTCAAACTTCGGGGGCCCGCCTTTGAGATCTCTGGTAAACCATACAAGTCCTCCATAGGTCGATGCAGTATTATCTATTCCTGAGGGCGTACCATGGTATCCTCTCTCTCCCTCATAGGCTGCCTCGTTAATCTGCTTGTCATTCAAGCCGAGCGAGTATTCATCATTCAGAGCCCTTGCGATTGCCACGCTGCTGGCTGCACTGGCTCCTATCCCCGATGCACAGACTAGGTTTCCCCCCAGTTCGACTTTGAACCCCGTTCTTGATACATCGATGTTACAGTATCTCAGGATGTTCTCAATAGACACATTCTGTTCGTCACTCTTTTGTTCCTTATACCCTGGCATCGCTGGTCGATTATCTAGGAGCACCCATCCACTGGAACGTCTTCTCATCACCTTTGCTACAGTTTCTGATGAGATACCCGCAGCCAGTGCCGGGAATCCATAGACCACAAAATGCTCTCCAAAGAGGATTGCTTTTCCCTTGCCTGAACCGATTCCCATTCTCTCTCACTCACAATCTCGGTCTTTGAACGCGCCGTAGTTATTCGTTACTTTTGAAGTCTTCCTTCGGCATTATTGTTTTTTTTCCATTGCAAGGAATTATTACTGAAGTTCCCAATCCTTAGTGTCTGGTGAAGAAATGGCTAGGCCTCATAAAAGGAATATCTACGACTAATCGAAACAGATATGTCCAGACAGCATGATACTCAACCAAAGAATCGTGGAAGCTTGGATTCGTTTGCTCATAGTGATTGCAGTTGTTATTATTGCGTGGTTATTGGTGGATGAAACTGGAACGGAAAAAGTAGTCATCCTCCTCTCTGCAGGATTGATTACTTCTTACATAATTGCAGTGCTGGCAAGTCTGCCACCTATTACAGAAATCTCACTTGGCGCGAACGAAGTTCTACGAGTCTTTTCGCCAGCTGCATTCCCATTTTGTATTCAGCAGTATCGTGATTATAGTGCAGAGCTCTTCAGTTACACAGTATGTTTTGGCTGGCCAGAAGGAATTCCTCTACTACAGCTTCCCCTATGGGATAGTCATGAATCAATATTCGTTCATGAGCAGCATTTTCGTTCCGGTCTTAGTCTAGGATTGCTGCTTCTTCTAGGGATGACCGTTCTTGTAGGCATACTCACCATCATTGATACAAGATGTACTATTCCAAGAAAGAAACTAAGAGTGTCATCTCTCTTACTAGTTTCTCTGCAATTTTCTCTCATTATATTAGTGATCTATCTATACCTCACTGGAAACATTATCTATCCTTTTGGAGGCTTGATTGTCCTACTAATTACACTGTATCCCACTCTGCGAGCTGTTCGAAATAGAAGTTCTGAGAAAAAGATACAACAATTGTTAGAATGATGTATGGTGGGCCGGAGGCGATTCGAACGCCCGATCCCTTGGTCCCGAACCAAGAATCACTGTGGCACACATCATGAGTGATGGTGTGATACCAAGCTAGACCACCGACCCATTGGTCAAATCAGTCCCCTCTTGGCCTGGATTTAATCGTTTCGTTGAAACGGTTTCTTAGCCATCCAACAGTACCGAGAAACAGTCCATCTGTGCTGAATACTTCTGATTCGAGGAACTCACAACAGGTGTTATCGAAAAGTGGACCCTGCAGTCTTGAGCTCGGTGAGTTGACAGCAATGCCAGTCATGATCTTGTTAAAACTTGGCAATGTAACAAGTGTGGTATATTCATCATCTGCAATCTCAAGCATACCCAGGTTTCGCCTGACACAGTTCTTGCTCAACTTCGAATGGAGAACAACAGGTACAGATCCAGCATATCTCCTTCTGTCGTCCCGTCCCGTTTCAGGGCTAGATGCAGTATGATACCTACTGACTGAGGGATGACTATGTCCTGCAACCAACAATGAAGCATCAAGTAGCTCAGGTGCTGGCCAAGCATGCCCATGTATCAGACCTATCTTCTCATCCCCCTTACCTATTATGATTCCATGAACATCTACTAAATCCACGTTCCGTGGGAGCATTGCTTCAAGGTCACCATCATGATTTCCGGGTACAACAACAGTCTTCACAAGACCTGATAGAACAGACATAAAATCAGGTAAGATGTCCCAGTTATATGGAACATCTGTTGCAATAGTGTGCTTGACATCCCCAATGACATACAGTGCCCGCACATCATATTTCTGGACTAGTGTTTCTATTCTCTCAAGTATGTCGGTGTGTTGTAGCGGGAAGTGAACGCCCTTTTCGTTCGAAACCACCTCTTCAAATCCAAGGTGTAGGTCTGAAATCAATACGGCTGATACACTATCCCCACGAACTATCATACTTCTGTCTTCGAATAATATCTCCATCGCTGGTTTCTGTTTCATGATACAACATTTTAACCTCGTTATACTAGATACAGAATGAACAATATGGCGCTGTCACTAACAGAAGTGAAAAAGCTCTCAGGGGAGAGCCTCACCCAAAATGATATCGAGTATTTTCGGAATAGGTATGGAAAGAGATTCGTCAGAGCGCTCCGGGTTGTCGAGGAGAAGAAGGTGAGCAAGTACCAATTCCGTCCCAGTGAAACGGCAATCTGGATCGTAAGAGGCCGTGCTCGTCAGTACATGGTAATTCCCAGAATCTATTGCACCTGCCGTAGCTTCTACCAAGATGTAGTGATATCACGAGAGATCAATATGTGTTACCATCTCTTGGCGCAACAGATTGCAGAGATACGGAACCTATACGACCTTGTTGAGTCCACGGACGCAGAGCGACGAAGAATGTATGTTGAATGGCGAAGGACTGACTGAGCGCGATGATTCAACATTCGTACTGAAGATAACTTTAAAACACGGCTCCAAGTCTGGCACTTTGACTGCCCAGAGAGGTCGGATACAACAGATGAAGCAGCTCAGTAAAGTCCGCAGAGTACTTGCGACGATCCTGACAGTGATGATACTGCTATCAGGTGTTCAGGCCACTGTTCAGGCCCAAGCCGACCTCGGTCCCATTGTTGTCATGTTCGACGCCGCGCATTCTCCTCAGTTCGCTGCTGATAACGCTGATTTGGGGCTAAAGCTGATTCTTGACCTTGTCAATGATACAACAAGATACATTGTCCGTGTTAATTCGGCTCCTCTCACTGATGAAGTCCTCAATGATGTTGATGTTCTCATAATTGCTGCTCCAGACCAGAGCTCAGCCTTCTCTGCAGCTGAGTTCAATGGGATCGGCGAGATGCTGGCAAACGGCAGTTCATTGTTTCTGCTGGGAGACCCTGCACTCGGTCAACAATCGACTTACTGGACTGAAACGACAATACAGGATATTGGTGAGAATATTGCTATCAACAGACTGCTTGACGGTATCAATATGACTGGGCTGAGATTCAGTAACAATCATACAACCACTCATGAGTGGTCTGATACCATGTTTGATTATGACCACATTCTCAATGAAACCGTACCTTGGGTCATACGAATGGATTCCACGACTTGGGTCTCCGCTCATCCAATCTTCAGGTACATCAACGAGCTGTATACCATTACTGCTACGCTAAAGCCAATCGGACTTGCCAGTGGTATTGGCCATGGCCATGAGAGCTCCTTTGCGCAGTACCAAGTAAGCGTGAACGGTTGGGCAAACTACTCTCATCCGAATATGACCACGGATGAATACGAACTAAGGCCATTGTCTTACTCGGCGCTCAACGGCACATTTCCAGCATGGCTCTCGGCATTTGAATTTGGGTCGAGCAGAGTTGTCATCTGCGGGTCCACAATCATGTTCACCGGAAGACCACTAGATCTTGAAGGTACTGAATTACACTGGTTCTACGTTGGTGATAATGCTAGACTCTTCATGAATATCATGGGTTGGCTGTCAAAGGACTTCGCAGAAATACCTAGTGCCATAGTTCCAATGCTCATAATATCCTCGGCAGTCATGATTGTTGGTGTGGTTTTCTATCTGCTGAAGAAGCTCAGATGAGCGCCCATCTGGGGGTTTCAAGGCCCTCCTCTTCGAGTATATCGTCAATAAGGTCTCGGAGCAGTGAAACACCGGTTTTCTTCGAGGCTACTGTCACAATGACAGTCGGTTCTCTCTCAGTAACTGCTTCCCTGAATTCTTCAACGAGAAAGTCCAGTTCGCCCTGAACACGGCTTTTCATCAACTTGTCGGCCTTGTTGGCTATGACAACTACTCGTGGCGATATCTCGCACAGGAATGAGTAGAACTCAACATCTATAGGTATTTCGCCGCGGGCAGTCCACCGTTCATAAAGGTTTCTGAATTGAGAGATGTCAGTAATGAGGACAGATAGGAGGATTCTGTTGCTCCATCTCTCAAGGGAGTGAATGATGTGTGTTTTTGATTCTTCGATGGTGGTTTTGCTTTGGCCATCCATAAAACCAAAACCCGGTACGTCCACGATTGTGATGGATCCCATCTCAATCATTTGTTCCCATCGTGTACTTCCAGGGCGCTTTCCGACTAGTACTTTTTTCCCAGTGAGTGCGCGGATTACACTGCTTTTTCCCACATTGCTTCTGCCCGTAAAGACGATTAGTGGCGCCTCTTTTTCACCAGTAGGGTCGCGTTCTCTCATACTGAAGTTCCCCCTTGGCAATTGCTCTAAGGATTTCAAGTCTTTCTTTGAGTCCGGGCTGAAGAATTCGTGCCGCAGTGACTGCTCCAATACCACGTCCGGCCAAGACCAGAAGTGCAGTCTTTCCATAACTTGATACGAGCTCCGCTGTAAGCGCGGCTGCATTGTATCTCTTCTGCTCATCCTTTGAAAGAGGGTTTCCCTTGAGACGCTTGACCATAAGCTTTGTGAAGTCCTTCTCTGAAATCGGTAGTACTGCAATCATCGTCGAGCCGCAGATGGGACATTCGATTCTGTCTTCAAATGTTGAGATTGTCCTCACAGAGTCCCAGTGGTTCTGAGCCATGCACACTAGTCTGAACTGCTTCGAAAGAAGGCGTTCCTCCATCATTCGTAGTACCTCGTTCTCGTCCGTTATTTCTCCCATCACCTCAAAGCGTGTTTTCTCCTCGACTATGAGTCTAGCAAGAGGTGATGGTGCTGCAGTCTTGACCACATGGATTGTGAGGTCTCCACTAGAGAATCTGGTAAAGACCTCCAGTGCACGTTTCACGTCCATTTTTTCCTCGATGACCTCTCGCATTGCCTCGTCAAACAAGGGTGTTCCCTCGTAGGACTTGATGAGATACTTCACTGGAATCTCCTTAGTTCTGGCGTCTCTTCGAATGACGTCCATTCTTCTAGCCACATGAATGAATCTTGAGGCGAAGTTCTGAGTATGTTTCACGGCCAACTCTAGAATACGTAAAGCTTGAACGGAGGAGTAGTCCCGCAACACATCAAGCACGTGGTCTGCGTTGAGTTCTTCGCTTGATGCGAACAAGATACGGTAAGGATCTCTCTCCACAGATACACCAATACCAAGTCGTGTTGTCAGAAGCGAGGCGATTATAATGCCCAACGTTTCATTGGCTCTCGTCCCTAGGGGCGCATGAAGAATCATGCTTGTTCCGCACATTTCCAGGATGAACCTGTCCACGGTAGGAAGTTCTCCCAGAACTCTCTTAGTCAATCCAACAGTTTCAATGACATGGTCCTGTGCCGTCCCAGATATTGCATACTCATGATCAAGCCATTTCCTGAGATCTCTGGTCCCTTTTGTAATAGCTGAACTCCATACCTTTGCAACTTCAGAGGCCACCTCATATGGTACGGGTATCATCTCTCCTATCCAACGAGGTGCCTCAATATCCATGCTGGTGACAGGTGAACACATCACCTCTCCGCTGGTTTCATCCACAGTCACAACGGACCATGGTCTTCCTCGAATCACAAATACTGAGCCCGGTTCAACATTCGCAGAAACATAGTCCTCATCAAGTACTCCAATAGATGTTCTAGTCATGATATCTACGGCATTGACCTGTCTAATATCTGGAATAGTGCTCAGCCTCTCATAATAGAAGACACGCGTTCTCGAACCTTTTGAAACATGTGAGCCATCCATGTCCAGAAGTCTTCTTTTTGCCATGAACTGGAGGAGTGTGTCCAGTTCAGAGTCAGACACCTCAGAGAAAGGATAAGCACCCCTCACCAGCTTCAGAAGGGCTGCTTTCTCAATGTCATCGACATCTAGCAAGACTCCCGAAATCTGATGGCCCAGAACATCCCATGCTTTCATCGGGACTCTTGCGTCTTCGACTCTGTTCTGTCGTGCCCTTCTGACTATTACACCAGACTCAGTTATATCATCTAGATTGATGGTTGACATGACCACTCCTTTTGATATACGCCCGACTCCATGACCCGATCTTCCAACACGCTGCACCAGCCTTGAAACCTCTCTGGGTGATGAATACTGGATCACAAGATCTGCCTGTCCAATGTCAATACCCAGCTCTAGGCTAGATGTCGCTATAATCGCCTTCGAACCTCCGCTCTTCATACGATCTTCCGCAGTAAGTCGAGCGTCTTTAGACAATGATCCGTGATGCACATCAAAATCGAAAGACGGTTTCAGGGCGTGCATTTTGGCGCCAAGAACCTCAGCAAAGGAACGTGTGTTCGTAAAAACTAGTACAGATCTATGTGTTTCTATCAGTTGAATGATAGCCTCGAGCCTTGCAACTGAGTGTGCTGGGTATGATATTCTTTTGCCCAACAGCTTATCCTGATCTGTTGGAGTGGGCATCTCCACCCTCAGATCCATCTTCTGGTTGTCGTAGCCCGCCCATACTGTCTTGATGGGTTGTCTTCCACTGAGGAGCCTTGCAACTTCATCCGGATTTCCGACTGTGGCAGAGAGTCCTATTCTTTGAACCTTTGTACCCACCAGTCGCTGCAGTCGTTCAAGACCAAGACTGAGTTGGACCCCTCTCTTGCTGCCAGCCAAGTCATGGACTTCATCGACTATCACAGCAAATACTGTCCTCAGGTGGTACTGCAATCGTTTTCCAGGAAGAATCGCCTGTAGGGACTCTGGCGTAGTAATCAGTAGATTTGGCGGTCTGATAGCCTGCTTTCTTCTGGCATACTGAGTTGTATCTCCATGTCGAACGTCTACAGTCAGGCCCAGATGTCCACACAGTTCCTCGATTCTCTTGAACACATCGCGATTCAATGCCCTCAGGGGTGTGACATAGATAATGTAGACCCCGAACAAGTCTCTGTCCTTGGCCATCTGCTGAAGTTTATGCAGAAGCGGAACGAGTGCTGCTTCGGTCTTTCCACCTCCCGTGGGTGCCAGAAGAAGCGCGTTCTCTTCTCCATTTAGCAAGAGAGGTATTGCTTTCTCCTGGATAGGTGTGGGCTTGACTATTCCCCTTGATTTGAGAAAAGAAACAATCTCCTTACTCAATGAAGTTGACACGCTCATCGGCAGGTCATCTTGCTCTGAAGGTGGCGACATTCATTGATTAAGATACGGATATCAGTTCTGAGAGTCACCTCAGCATCCTCGGCCTTCTTCTCTAATACACGAATAGAATGGTCAACTGGTTCATTCTGCTTCTCAAGGCTGTCTACCAGTTTTCTTACATCATCCACATTGGAGATGTGTACTATGACGTTTTCAAAAGCAGTTCTTAGAATGGACGCCATCATGGGAAACAACTTCCCGTAGACTATTCTTCCTCTTCGCCACCATATACCATGTACCCCATCGTCAGCAGAAGAGCGAATATGCCCATCGCTGTCAATAGAATGAGAAGTATTGTAATGAAAGTACCGATGGTCTGCATTGGAATCTTGTGCTCTCGGAGTTGGTACACTTATAACCATTGCTGAATATTGATGGTTGTATCATACTCAATTCTCTGTAGTACGTTCTTCATAGAACCTGTCTATGAAGGTTCCATAGATATCGACGGGCTCTGTCAAAGGGTTGACTTCATCGATGGTCATTTCAATCCCGCAGGATCCACACTTCACGGTTGCTATAGAATTATCTCGATAGAGCTCGATTTTGATGGCGGTATTACCACAGGCGGGACAAGGATATACATCTGGAATACGTTTCTGTGGTCGTCTGCGCACTTTTTGTCTTCTTCTTCTTCCCATTCTCATTCACCCTTTGCCTATTTCACACCTACCAGAGCATAAGCCCCGACAGAAATAGAACGAGCTCCCCCGCCCAGATGTTGATTTAAGCGTTTTGTTGAGTGCTCCACTCTAACCTTACGAAGCTTTCTTATTGCTGTATGTTCCGCTCGGGCTGTGATGCCCGACCTCTCAAGAAATGCTCAGTGTGTGCTCAAGATACTCGAAGCCAGGGACTCTCTGACTACCACTGAGATTCTCGAGCTTGCTAGCACAGAGCAGTACTCCGATGTCTGTACAGACTGCGCTGGCGGTGATGCATTCGTGGCTGCAGCGAATCAACTGGTAGAGAAGAAGCTGGTTACAAAGGCGTTCGGCAAGGGTGGGTACCGATGGCGGCTGGTTAGGGGCTGATTGACATGGTTGACTGGAGAAGAATAAGAGGTGATTTTCCTGCTCTTCGACGCAGAATCAACGGACGTCGAGTAGTGTATCTGGACAGTGCGTGTATGTCACTCAAACCCAGACAGGTCATCGACGCAATGAATGAGTACTATGAAATGTATCCGGCCTGCGCAGGACGAAGCATTCACAGATTCGGCGAAGAGGCCTCCAATGCATATCATGCCTCACGATGCAAGTTTGCAGACTTCTTGAATGCTAATCGACCCGAAGAGTGCATCTGGACCAGAAATGCAACAGAATCCTTGAATATCGTTGCCAGCTCAGTGAATTTGCCAAGAGGCTCCAAGATTATTACGACTTCTCTTGAACATCATAGTGGCTTGCTCCCATTTGTTGAAAGAGCAAAACGTGACGGTCTACGGTTAGAGGTCATCAACGCTCAGAAGGACGGGACCTTCGATATTGAAGACTGGAAAGGAGCCATTGACCATAGCACAAGCCTGGTGTCCATAGTACACTCATCAAATGTAACGGGCACGGTCGCGCCCATCAAGGAGATTGCTGAGCTTGCTCATGATCGAGGCGCTCTCATCATGAGTGATGACGCTCAATATGCTCCTCATCACCCTCTTGATGTGCAAGCTCTCGACGTGGATTTCTCTGCTATTTCAGTCCATAAGATGTGCGGTCCAACTGGTATGGGTGTGCTGTATGGCAAGCTTGAGCATCTTGAATCCATGAACATGTTCCTATTCGGTGGTGATACAGTTCGTGATGTTCGATTTGAGAATGGAAAGATAGTCCCAGAATACCTTCATCCTCCTGAGAAGTTCGAGGCTGGCCTACAGAACTATGCTGGTGCAATAGGAGCTGGTGCGGCAGCCGAGTATCTCCGGTCAATTGGGATGCATGAGATTGAGAAACATGAACGTTCTCTTCTGGAATCTGCACTGAAGCGGCTGCTCAAAATGGGCCATGTACACATCCTTGGAACTGATGACATCGGTCTCAAAACAGGGCTAGTCACCTTCACCGTGGACAGTGTCCCCTCCGCACATGATGTCGCCACTTTCCTGAATGATGAATTCAATATCATGGTACGCTCTGGATGGCACTGCGCTGGACCCTTCCATTATCAAATAGGCGTCGACCCAAAGATGGGAACTACACGCGCTAGCTTCTATCTGTACAACAACATCAATGATGTCAACGCCTTTCTTGAGGGGCTTGCAACTCTCATTGAGGCAAGTTCATAGGAGTTCCAGAGTCTGTACCGTAATGCGCATCGGCTACTCCTCTTCACCCAACTTCTTTCTGGATTGTTCCCTTCAGCCGCTTGATCTCTTGGATAGGATCTGCAAACTCAAAACCGTTGATGGAAATGTCCAAGGAATCTCGGAACTTCTTGATGCGTCCATCCATGGATATGTATCTACCAAGTATCTTATCGGAAGTCACACGTAGTGGTTCGTCCTCCTTCCCAGACTTGGTAACCATTTTGTATGCCTCCTCCGTCGTCATTCCCAGTAGTTTCTCACCAACATTGCCGAAGAGCGTCGCCCTTATCGAACCTGACCCGTCATCAATCGTAATCTTGTATAGCATCCGTGGCTCAGGGCTCTTGACGGGCCCACATGACTTACAGCTGTACCCCCCGTTGGTGGCTTCAAGCTTCTTGTTGCAGGTAGGGCAAGCCTGATAGATGACTCCTGTCTGCCCAATGCCTACGATTATACCACAAATCTCAACATTCTTACCCTCCGTACTGTCATCTATTTCTCCGATGAGAACTCTTGATGCTTGGGTTGGCACAGACTCAAAAGAAACCTCAGAGAGGTCTAGCTGTTTCAGTTGAGAGTCCTTGGGATTCAACTTGATCTCCGATTTGCGTCCAGCGGTGAACTCTAGACCTCCTCTGAATCCCTCTTTTGTATACCCATGAAGGACTCTGATAACATCACCCTCTTTGACCTTGGCTATCTTGTCAACATCTTCTCCCCAGAAGGCCACTCTGATTCTACTGGTCTGATCCGCAATGATCACATTTCTCACCTGTCCCTCACTGCCATCTTTCTTTGTGAAGGTCTTCGCATCGTAAACAGTCACTATCTTACCCTCGATATCGACATCCCACATGTCTGTAGTGAGCTCTCGAATGCTCTTCATGCCTAGCGGGGCAGAGACACTGGACGTCTGGGCTGGAGCCTCCACTGTCTTCATCTTGTCCTTGAGCTTTCGCTCTATCTTTGCAGCATTGCCCGCATGAATCTCAGTTTCGGTTCCATCTCTGTTCGGTTTTGTATATGCTCCAGTCACTCTGATTATCTCGTTTGGTTGAGCATCCTTCATCTCCTCGGCCCTCTCATCCCAGAAAACAAGTCTTGTCGTTCCGGTATCGTCTGCAACAATCATTGACAATACCTTCCCCTCTGAGTCATCCTTCTTTCTTTTGAACGTCGAGAGATTAAAGACTCGCTGAATCTTGACCTTCGTGGTGATATTGAAGAGTCTATCCTGAAGTTCACTGATTTTGGTTTCCTCTGAAGTGGGTCGGCTTTCAAAACTAATGCCCAGCTCTTCAATCTCATCGTTTTCCAATGACTGGATTGTTCCCGTCCGTCCGATGTTGAGTTCAATCGTATTACCAAGTCCCATTTTTACATAGGCTCCTCGTATCTGGACCACACTGCCTAGAGTGAGAATGTCTTCAGATATGGCTCGTGTCTTATCGTCCCAGAGGACTACTCTGATGCTGCTGGTTTCGTCGCGAAGGGCAATGCTTGCTACCTTACCCTCGGTTCCATCCGATTTCTGGAATGTCCGTATCCCGCTGATATTGTCGATAATGCCTACCAGTGCGTTGACATTCTTGGTAGATTCAGTAATATCCTCTATCCTCTGGCGTGCACTTGGGGCCATCCTATGTAGGTCCACACCTAGTTCTCTGGCCACAATCATTGCTGCAGACTCGTCATTGATGACTTCAGGGCCGAGATCTTGACGTTTCTCCTGAATCATTGTCAGGATATCATTACGTTCAAAGTCAGACCTATGTTTTAGAATCAGTTCAATCGTTTCTTCGAGAGTTAGCAAACAGGTCACCTTCCTCTATTTGCTGGTGGTGTCTAGCAATGTACCTGTCCTGTCCCAATCCTTTAAAGTAATCTACTCTTTTGCGACGAGCTGGGGGAACTTGTGTGTTCTTGAAGCGAAACACAGAATACGGTAGACACGCTATGACGAATTGTGACAAAACCCGAGCACGACCTTCCACCCCATAGTATTAGTTACGAAGAGTACTTTGATTCCTTGAATCGAGAAGTCACAGGGATATATGCTGTTGCAGAGGAGGCACGATCGAAGGGATTTGATCCTAGTGTAAAGGTTGAGATACCTCCTGCACATGATGTTGCAGCTCGTGTGGAAGCCACATTAGAGGGTCCGGTGGGGGTTGCAGTGCGGATTCGGGAACTGCAAAAGGGCAGGTCTCGAGAAGAGGTCGCATTTGCCGTGGCCAAGGAGATTGCTGAAGGAACACTTGGTAACATCACCGATCAAGAAAAGGCTGCTGAAAAGGCTGTGCGTGTTGCCTTGGCTATTCTGACAGAGAGCATAACAGCAGCTCCGCTTGAGGGCATTGCAAAGGTCAAGATTCGAGGTTCTGGGGAAGATCGATATCTTGCCTTGTATCTTGCTGGTCCAATACGTGCAGCAGGAGGAACTGAGGCTGCCATGACTGTTCTTGTTGCTGACTATGTCAGGCAGATACTAAAGCTTCCACCCCTCAAGTCCACAAAGGAAGAAACTGAACGAGCACTCGAGGAGGTGGAGCTCTACGCTCGCAATGTGCATCTTCAATATCCAGTTCACCCAGAATTGATTCTTTTTGCCGCCGAAAGGCTGCCAATCATGCTCACCGGGGAGCCAACGGAAGAGTTTGAGGTCTCAGGCGGCAGAGACTTGGAACGGATTGAAACAAACCGTGTGCGCGGAGGGTCTGTCCTTGTCTTGAGCGATGGGGTCGTCGGAAGAGCTGCAAAGCTTGCAAAAATCGTTCATGATGCTAATATTCAAGGTTGGGATTGGCTTGATGAACTGGCCTCAAGAATATCGAAGGCAACGCCCCAAGAGGATGAAAACGTAGCAGCTAAGAAACTTGAACCCAAGTACGATTACCTAGCTGATGTCATTGGCGGACGACCCGTGTTCTCTCACCCCTCTCGTGTTGGTGGGTTTCGATTGAGGTATGGCCGTTCTCGTAATACTGGTCTAGCAGGAGTAGGCATTCACCCAGCCACTATGTATGTCCTTGAGGAGTTCCTTGCCACAGGCACGCACATCCGTACTGAGCGTCCTGGGAAAGGCTCTATAGTTGCTCCTGTTGATACAATCGAGGGGCCAATTGTGCTCCTCAAGGATGGTTCTGTGATTCGATTCTGCCGTTCAGATGACGCACGAGGCCTCGAAGGAAAAATAGAACGGATCATCTTTCTAGGTGATATTCTGGTTGCACTGGGTGAGTTTCTGGAGAACAACCATCCGCTGGTTCCATCAGGATATTGCGAAGAATGGTGGTCTCATGATCTTGAACATGCGATATCTATTATCTCTAAGGAACAGCTCACGCGGAGACTTGCTGGCTCTGGTATCTCCCCTGAAAGCATTAACGAAGTTGTTGAATCTCCACTCTCTCATATTCCCACAGCACTTCAGGCATTTCATCTCTCAAGGAAATTGAAGGTGCCACTTCACCCCTACTATCTCTATAGATGGACAGTTCTCTCCTTAGAGGAAATTGTCGACCTTCGTGATTGGATACTCAGCACGTACAAAACCGAAAAGAACGCAGAAGAAGAGAGGATAGTCCTGCCATTTGACAAACCGCATAAATTCCTTCTCGAAAGAATAGGTGTCCCGCACCGTATCATGGGAGACAAGAAGAGAATAGTGCTGATAGACGAGCCAATCACTATTCTGGCGCAGATAGGAGATAGCTCAAAGCATCCGAAAGGAAAAACAACACTTGAGTATCTGAACTCGGTGTCACAAGTGCCCCTCAGAGACAAGACCGGTTTCTCCATCGGCGCTAGGATGGGAAGGCCTGAGAAAGCTGAGGCACGGAAGATGAAGCCTCCTGTTCAAGTTCTATTTCCCGTCGGTCGGGCCAGGGGAACAGAGAGAAGAATGGAAGAGGTGGCCAAGAACGTTCAATACATCTCGACACTGGATGCCTTTGAGGAAGGCAGTTCTACACACGAGCAGATACCCGAAGCATCAGGTGTAGAGGTCGAGCTAGTATCTCGTGGATGCCCCAACTGTGGCAATAAGAACTACGAATCAAGGTGCTCCAAGTGCGGTTCTCATACTGAGATAGAGCCATGGTGTGCGCAAGAAGGATGCGGACGTCCTATCAACCCTTCAACAGGTCTGTGCCCTATGAGCCACGATATCAATATGATTCGCACTACAAGAACAGTTTCTATAGACCTGAAAGACCTTCTAGAGCGAGTCAAGGCTGAGGTTGGAGAGTTCGAGGCGCATGGAGTCCGCGGAGTCCTAGGGCTTACAAATGACAATAAGATACCTGAATATCTTGGCAAGGGGGTTCTTCGGGCAAAACATGATGTATACTGCTATAGAGATGGTACAGCTCGTTTTGATGCTACTGATGCTCCATTGACTCATTTTGTACCCAACGAAATCGGAGTGTCTATCGAGAGACTAAGAGAACTGGGATATGTGACGGACTATAATGGCGCCCCCCTTGTCTCTGAGGATCAAATCGTTGAGATAAAAGTACAAGACCTAGTAGTGTCTGAGAACTGTGCAGATTACATCCTGCGGGTCGGAAGATTCGTTGATGATTGCTTGGAGAAGATCTACGGGCTGCAGAGATACTATGGATTCAACTCACAGGAGGATGTAGTTGGACAGCTAGTCATTGGTCTTGCTCCACACACATCTGCTGGAATCATTGGCAGAATCATTGGGTTCACAACAGCTAGCGTCTGCTATGCTCACCCGTACTGGCATGCCGCAAAGCGCAGAAACTGCGATGGCGATGAGGACGCTCTAATCTTGGTTCTTGATGCACTCCTCAACTTCTCTAAGCACTATCTCCCCGCAGGTCGAGGCGGTCTCATGGATGCTCCTCTGGTTCTCTCGGTGATTCTGAATCCTACTGAGGTTGATGATGAGAGTCACAACATGGAAGTGTGCAGACGATATCCTGCCAGATTCTATGACCTAGTTGCCCAGGCCCGTCATCCTAAGGAAGTGAAGAGTCTAGTTGATATTGTTGCAAATCGACTCAATACTCCTGCGCAATACGAGGGATTTGGTTTCACTCATAACACGACGACCTTTGATGCCGGACCGAAGAACTCACGCTACAAAATACTGGAAACCATGGATGACAAGCTTGAGGCTCAACTTCGTCTTGCTACATTGATTGATGCTGTTGACTCGAAGGATGTTGCCCAGAGGGTTCTATCCACTCATTTCTTCAGGGACATTCAGGGGAACCTCAGAGCCTACTCCACACAGAGATTTCGGTGTATGAAGTGTAATCGAATCTACCGCCGAGTGCCAATCTCTGGAAAATGCATCT
>PRDH01000006.1 GCA_003345545.1 Candidatus Thorarchaeota archaeon | reverse complement strand
GAGGGAATACGAGGTGAGGCACCCAGAGATGTGGACGCATTGGTCAAGATTATGCTCTCCGTGTCAAAGATGGTTGAAGAGAATCAGGAAATCACTGAGCTGGACTGCAATCCGACCTTTGTCTACAAGGTTGGAGAGGGTGCTCTTGTGGTTGACGCTCGGATTCTAATTGATAACCCAAACAAGAAAGCCTAGCCGCTGATCAGAGCATAGAGAAGAATCAGCCCTCGTTTCACATCAGAGTCCTCAAGGGGTGCTTCGGGGGACTCCTTGGTCTTGCTTGCCAAGAGGAGAAGCAATGCTGTTATTCGTGGTACCAGTCGTGCGTATTGTAGTAGGAAGTCCTTGTTTCCTGTCGCGTCGACGATCAGGCTCTCTAACCTTCTCGTGATGAGCTGAATTCGTTCATCAACACCCTTGGCTGGACGCAGACCCTTGAAGATGGTGAGCGCCGAAGACTCGTCCTTAAGAAAATCGGAAGACACGCCAACTCCCTCTATAATCTCCATTGACCCAATAATGATAGACTCGTAGTGTTCCTCTTCTAGTCTTTCAAGCTCCTGCCTGACTCCCTGAAGCTGCCCGAGCAGTCTTAGAGAGTTAGTCAAAATTGAACGAGAGGCGCCAGACGTGGCAACTGCCAGCTCTGCAAGATAGTCACCATGAACTCTCTCAAGATTGGCAGCAACTGATGCATTTAGCTTCTTCTCGAAACCCGGAGAGAATGCCACTCTTGCGGCAAGAGGAAGAACAGGATGAGTTCCCAGTCTGCGTATTGCAGTCAGCGCCTTGTAGTCATTTGTGTCAACATAGAAGAGAAGAATGCGGGTAGTATCATAGGCTGTTTCAAAATCCTCTTCCGTCGTGACATTTCTGCCTTGACTCTTGCATGCAAAGGCACAGAGAAGGACCCATGTGGACAGCATGTCGTTGCAGAGATTCTCCATCTCCTTCTGATTTCCAACCTCGTGTTCTTCAAGAAACCCAGATAGCTTTTCGGTGGCTGCTGAGATCCTCTGGAGCGTGTTCCCACCCACATTGAGGTCTGCAATCGATTTGATGAAACTTCGGGCGTCACGGGAGGCAGGTCTGAGGATGAGCACAGGGTCCTGTCGAGTGACCGTCCACCATTTTGATGTAGAAGTGAGATAGTCAAGCAGATCAACGGCAAGAGTGACATCTGGTTGGCCTGCTGTGGTTCTCGAATTGAGATATGCATTCAGGCGAGTAGTCAGTCGGAGGAACCTTGTGACATGGACCGAGAGTTTCTCGCCTGCAAAGACACAATCTGTAAATCTGGCAACGACTGAATCGACCTGTGATTGTATACCATCCCCGAGCTGAGTCTTCACAAGACCGCGGTACACATCAACTGGAGTTCTTGCCAACGACGAGTTGTCTCCTGTCTATGAACCCTGCTGATTTATCTTATAAAAGACTGTGTCATGATGATATGAAACCTCATTTTCCATATCTGCGGGAACGCATGCCATAGGACCTGAGGG
Organism: Candidatus Thorarchaeota archaeon; assembly: GCA_003345545.1. GTDB lineage: Archaea > Asgardarchaeota > Thorarchaeia > Thorarchaeales > Thorarchaeaceae > SMTZ1-45. Next base: position 28,536 of record PRDH01000006.1, on the reverse strand, counting down.
CCCTCCAAATATCTATCCTTCTCACTGCAGGCCAGTAAATCTGAGCAAAGTATAGCTCAGAGTAAGCAGACTGCCAGAGAAGGAACCCAGAGAGGCGTTCCTCGCCTGAGGTTCTAATGATGAGGTCAGGATCGGGTATGCCGCTCGTGTAGAGATTCTCCTCAATCACATCTTCAGTGACTTCAGATGCGCTCATCTGCCCCGCTTCTATCTTCTCACCAATGGCGCGCACGGCATCCACAAGCTCGGCCCGCCCCGAGTATCCAATGGCTATATTGAGAATGTGATCCTTGTAGTCCTTTGTGTCCTCTTCTGCAGCATGAATCGCATCCTGGACTTCTTTGGGCAGAAGATCCACCCGGCCGATTGCACTGATTCGCACCTTGTGACGATGAACATCGGGGTTCCCGACAACTTCACGGAACTTCTCCTTCGCCAAAGACATTATCTGATTGACCTCTTCCTTGCTTCGTTGGAAGTTCTCAATCGAAAAGGCATAGATTGTGCAGACTTTGACATTGGCCTCCCAGAGAATACGAAGCACCTCCAGTACTTTGGCAGCCCCCTTCTGATGGCCAAACCAGGGAACTTCCATTCCGTGCTTCTTCGCATACCTACGATTTCCATCTAAGATTATTCCGACATGCTTGGGTGCGAGCCTCTTGTCCAACTGTCTGTATAGGAAGTATTCGTACAGTCTATAGACAGGGCCGGCCAGATTCAACTTGTAACACTCTCTGCAGTGAGAGTATCTGAAAAATGACCCCTAATAGAGTTGACGTTATTTGAGCAAGTGTTCTAAATCATCTGGGCGATCTTCTCGGCGGCTCGCTTCATGTCTAGGAATATAAGCCCTAGTTTTGCATTGGCAGTAGTAGATACTGTGAGACATGCATTCATACCTGCCTGAATCACCAGAAGCCAGCCATCTACGCCCTTGATATTCACCTGTTCAAGATTGCCCTTTCCAAGCTCCATAGCGGCCTTCTCGCCGAGGGTCAACATCGCTGCGGTCATAGCAGCAACCTTTGCCTCATCCACGTCTGTTGGAAGAGCCGAAACTATCGGGAGTCCTTCAACACTCACAATAGCACAAGCATCAATCTCAGGAATACTTCCCTGTAGTTCATTAAGAACTCCTTCGAGTGTGTTTTCACGGGACTCTCCCATCTTGTTTCACCTGTAATTCACTTGTACATTCTTTTGAGTATGACCTCTCGCGCTATTGCTTGGAACGCCCTTTTAACTCCTACACCTTGGACTGCAATGGTTTCATAGATGGGGACATTGCCTCCAAGGCCGAGTAGGTCAAGCATCTCGTCGCGAGACATTCTGTTGGGCAAGTCTCTCTTGTTGAGCATAACCACTATGGGAATCTCACGCCCTAGAGCATCTCCTAGGAACAGCTTCAACTCTTCAAAACTCTCGGTGTTTTCATCACGTTGATCGGGGGATGAGTCAGCGACAAAGAGAATTCCATCGGTGCCCTGTAGGACAACCTTTCTCTGATGGCGGTGCCGCTTCTGTCCGGCCACGGTGAACACATCAAAGAGGACACGGCCTCCAGCTGACATCGGAACATAGTCAAAGAACAGGGTTCTGTTTGTCTCGTCCTCAATCGCAGTGAATTCGCCCTTCTGGAGACCCTCCACTTTTCCGTAGAGCCAACGAAGTGCGGTTGTCTTACCACCAAGCGAAGGGCCATAGAATACCAGTTTCAGATGGATTCGGCCCTTGTCATCCTTGCGAATTGCTAACACCTCATTCTTTCACTGCTAGCCCGGACATGTTTCCAGACAGACCTTGGGTTCTCATCCGAACTGAGGCCCATGTTCAGGGAGGTTTGTTGAGTTAAAAATCTAGCCTAATAAAAGCCTTTGTGGCATAACAGGGCTTCATGGAGGCAGCCTCAACACAACTGACAGTGCATGGTAATATGAACTGAATAGCGGAAGCTATGATTCCTGTTAAATTGTGTGTATTACTTCGAAACTTACACACGTTCAAGTTCTGCCAAGGCTGACTTGAGGTCTTCCTCGTCAAGCTCGGCATCCTTGGGAGACAATGGCTCTACCGCCAGGAACTTGGCGAGCTCATCGGCAAGCTGCACGCCCTGTTTCTTCATGACAAGACGAATCAGACCAATGTTGACCTCTGCCTCCGATACAACACAGAGTACACCTTTCCCACAGGCCGAGGCGAAGATCTTGCCCTCTGAAAATTCAGACGTGACTATTTCAAGCTCCCCAATCTGCAGGTTCTTGCCCTGCTCCTCACTTGCACAGAAGACCGCACTGGCAATGGCTCCGATGCTGTCCACGTCCACGGGGTAATAGGACAACTTGGATACATTGGCAATTGTGAGTCCTGTCTTGTCTACAAGGATGACCTTCTTGATGCCTTTGTCTTGACGGATGATCTCGGTCAGTATCTTATCGAAGGCTTTTGGATCACTCATTCCAGTACACTCCATTCAATCATTGTTCTTGAGGACGACTAGTATTAGGCCCTCTTTCACATCCGGTGCGATGTTGATCTGACCCTTGTGGGTGTCCAGGGTCAGGAATGACAGCGAACCCTCCCGAAGCTCCCTCACTGCGTCGAGGGCTTTACCCACGAGAGAGGTTATGATTGCAGCGACGCTCTCCGTTGTTTCAGGGTCCAAATCACTGCTCAGTGGAAGACCCTCCATGGTGGTCACCACGACTCCACGAACGCCGTCCTGTGCCTTGAGCCTTGACAGGATGGACTGGAGTTTTTCTTGTGTGATCACCGCACGGAATCCTCGCTACTTTCAGCTGTGCACTAACAACAACTACGCCGCAGTTGACTATTTTAGACTTGTGGAGATGTGTTGCCGTGCAACGTACAAAAATGCGCATTTTGAACATATACAACGGTGTGTTACAAAGGAAGAGAAGAGAGCCGTGCCTGACTTGAGCACGGCTGCTCGGTCTACAGACCAATAATGGGATATCATTTCTCGTCCTCATCTTTCTTGAAGAGTGCTTTTGAACTCCGTTTCATCTGAGCGAGGTTCTCAGTAAAGGCCTCATCAGCCACGCCTGAGGGAGCAGCTGCAGGATAAGCCTTTAGCATCTCCTCTTGGCGCTGAATCTCCTTGTCTTCAGTATTCAATGCATCGTCAGCCTTCTGAAGCATTACCTGAACGGATTTGGGAGCCGCCCCTGCTTTTCGCTTCATCGCAGACCTGAAGGATGCGATTCGTTCCCGACCCTTCTCACGCTGACCACTGAAGGACTCCTCACCTGCCTTTTGGGTCACAAAAGTGGCTCCGACAGTTGGGTCGAGGGTCGCCATAATCTCGGATTCTTTCTTTGAAACCTTAAGTTTGGCCGTGAGTGCGCGTACTCTTCGAGCACCTTCTCCATCAGTGTATGTCACTTGGACTTGAATTGGTACTTCAGGTTCTTTGATCTTCGTGTTGGGTTCTACCTCGAAGTAGAGCTCATGGTTTTTGCCCACCACCCCAATCTTACTCTCACTCTTTTCTTTCAGGGTGTCGACCACCGCCCTTGACACACCTGAAACATCCTTGATTGAGATGCCGGGCGGAGTCACAAGGCGCACCTCAACATCACGGCCCAGCATCGTGGCACCAGCAAGTTCAGAGATGCTTCGGTCGAGCTCGTTAGGAGTGACGTAGTACATCTGGCCTCCTGTGGCTTCAGGAAGGAAACCTAGTGTCTTCAGCTCCATGCCTGCGCCCGACGCAATACCTACAACATCGACTGCGGCTCCAATATCTAGGAACATCTTCCCCAAATCTTGGTAATACTTGTTTGCGGGAGTGACCTGATAGCCCTCGAGTGCACCAATTCCCTCATTTGCAAGACCGTCAGTCAGGAGTACCACTCTTCCAACGTTACGGTGTTTTGCGATGATATACGCCATTGCAACTGCAGGACCAAGGGCAGTCCCGCCCTTGTCTCGAAGGGCTTGAATGTGCCCCTTCAACTTCTTGGCGTTCTCTCCAACATTAACAAGTCGAATCTTATCTAGGAGATTCTTGGTTGACTCGATGATGGCATCAAGACTAGCAAAGGATGCCTGTGGTAGCTGTACAGACTCACCGGTCTCCAGGTTTCGAGCAAGGACGCTACTCTCGAACTCGATGAGACCAAACATCGTTTCCGGAGCATTTGAGGCAAGACTGTCAATGGATGTGTTTAGGCTGCGCTTGACCGCGGCAAGATTGGCGCCGCTCATGGAACCCGACACATCAATGAGTGCAAGGAAGGACTTCCCACCTGCAGACACGACGCCGGTGTCAGATTCAGTCATGATCTGTGGTGGTTCTACAACGAAGTCTGTGTCATCTCCCGCAACAACGACCTCGCCTTCAATGACGTTCAGAGTTCCACAGAATGGACAATAGAAATGCTTGCCAACCTTTGGGTTCTCCAGAATCTGATCTACACTGAGTAGGAAACCGTTGCACTTGTGACAGGCTATAGGTTTCCCCACTATCTTGGTCGTTTCATGGGTGAGGTGACCAAACTCTACACGTAAGACGTAAGGAATGTCACTCAGAACATCTTTCGACGCTGGAAAGGACTCTGAGCTAGTTCGCAACATAGGCATTGGTATATTCGCCTCCAAAATTACTCGGCCACCCTTTGCACGAGGCGTTTTAAGTCAATCGACGACTCTCTCATATCAAAGATGGGCGTACTCGGCCATGTGCATGACCATCACACAAGATATATAGACTTCAGCACTCAAGACCGAGATAGTCATTCGAGACCTCCAAGGAGGATAACACGTAGATGGTGGATCAGGCTAAGATTGAACAAGTTGTTGCGGAAACCATGGCTAGTAATGCAGAACTTCAGGGAATGATCATCTGTGATGCAAAGGGAAAGGTGCTCTTTGGACATACGATCACAGGGGGCATCAAGCACTCTGATGTCGCCGACCTTGCAGTGAAGATTGCATCCAATTCCTCTCAGCTGGCCGCTGGGCTCGACAAGGGTGGTCTCAGAGAAGTGAGTATAGCCGCTGACCATGGTCTTGTTATAATCTTGGGCGACGTGAAGCTTGTGATGGCCGCAGTAGCTGGAGAAGGTGCTCGAGAGTCTATGGGACTACTCAAGATGGCTCTTCGCCGTTCACTACTCTCGATTCTAGGGAAGAAGTAAGACTTAGGCCACTAGAGGTACGCTTTTCTGTCCTCTGTTGAATTGAACACAGGGCGTATAGACCAATATCTACATGTAGCTCAGGTATTACTCTGGTCATACCAACGGTATTTAGGACTGTGTAACATCCCAATAACACACAACCTGACACGCCTGAATGACCGAATTTGCCGGGAAGGTTGCGAGACTTGGTACACATCGAGAAGCTAGTATGCAAGGGCTTCAAATCATTTGGCCGAGACTCTGTCACCATCAAATTCAATCCTGGCTTCACGTGCATCGTTGGTCCAAACGGCTCAGGCAAGTCAAATGTGGTAGATGCCATTCTCTTCGTCCTAGGGCAACTAAGTGCTAAGACCCTGCGTGCGACAGTCTTCTCGGATCTGCTCTACTCGCCACCAAAGCCAAACATGCCACCGAAGGCAAAGTCTGCAATAGTTGAGCTGCATTTCGATAATACTGACAGAAAACTGCAGATTGATGCCGACAGAGTGGTCATTGAGAGAGAACTGGATGATACGGGCAAGTCTGTCTGTCGTATCAACAACAAGACAGTAACCAGAGGCGCTGTCATCGATGTGCTTGGCGCCGTTGGGGTTGATCCAAACGGGTACAATCTTGTGCTTCAGGGCGAAATCGCTCAGATGGTAAAGGTGAGCCCCGCTGAGCGACGGAAGATGATTGAGGAGATTGCGGGCATCTCCGCATATGATGAACAAAAGGAGCGAGCTCTCAAGAAACTGGCAGAGAGCGAGAGTAATTTGGGAAAGGTTGATGCTCAGCTACAAGAACGTCGGCGCCAACTTGAGAAACTGGAAGAGGAACGGTCGGATGCCCTCCGCCACAAGGGACTGAGTGCCCAGATACAGAAACACAGAATCGACATACTTGCGTGGAGCATAATCAAGGGCAGACTCAGAATAGATGCCATTAAGGAAACTCTCACTCAGAGAGCAGAGGAGGCAAGCAATCTTGCAAAGGAGCTTGTCGAAGTCGAAACGGGAATCACTGCGACGGACACAGAGATAGATACAATCGACCATGAGATAGATCAGATAACGGGAGGAGACTCTGCTAAGATATCTGAGCAATATGGTATAGTTTCTGCTGCAGTGAGCCATGTTCGCTCCAATCTTGAGCGTGCACAGGCAGAGTACGATAGAGCCAGTAGTGAGAAGACCGGTCTGCTCAAGGAGTTAGAGTCTGTCCAGAGTGAGATGAGCAGTAATGAACACCTCATGAAAGGGAAGATAGTGCAATTCGACAAGCTCGAGAAGGAGATATCGAGCACAGCAGCTCAAGTCATACGCCTTGAGGAGATATCTGAGAAGGAACAGACGGCCTATTACGAAACAACTCTCCGCTTGCAGGATCTGAGTACTCAGCTTCGAGCCCTAGATGAGGGGGTTTCAGAGATACGCTCATCGATAAAATCGGATAACAGGGAACTTGGACTTGCCTACGAGGAGTCTAGAGACTCCACTGATGGTCTTGAGAAGGCAGAGCAAGACCTCAAGGAGTTGAAACAAGTCATTCCTGAGAGACGACAAGTGCTAGAGAGAGACGAAGCGCTGGAGGAGTCCAAGAAGAAGAAGTATGAGGAGGTCACCGGCCACCTTACAACCGTTGACGCGGAGGCGGATGAGAGCGCACGTATCGTGGCGTCAACAAGAGAAGAACTGATCAAAGTTCAGGCTCGCCAAGACGCTCTCAAGGAGGCAGAGGACGCGTTCTTGAAGAAGCAAAGGGCAATTGCCAAGGTGTTGGAGCTGAGGGATAGTGGGGAGATTAGTGGAATCCATGGCACTGTTGCTGAGTTGGGTACAATAGACCCGGACTATGCGGTCGCAATGGAGATAGCTGGAGGCAACAGACTATCGTATATCGTCGTCGAGAACGAGGATACAGCAACGGCATGCGTAGAGATCTTGAAACGTGATAGAGTGGGGCGAGCGTCGTTTATTCCACTTGATAAGATAAAGACCCAACCTCCGAAGAAACTACCGAGTGATGATGGAGTCATAGATTTCGCACTGAACCTTGTCAAATTTGAGCCAAAGATGCGACCAGCCTTTGAATTCGTATTCTCTGACACCATAGTGACAAAGGGATTCGACACTGCTAAGCGCCTTGGTTTCCGAGGTCAGCGCGCAGTTTCACTCGAGGGAGACCTCATAGAGCGGTCAGGCCTAATGACAGGGGGATACTACCAGAAAGGTGGTGGTGGAGGTCTCTCGCTCCAGGTAGAAGACACTAGCCCAGAGATAGCAAAACGGCTTCAGGGACTTGAAGATATTCTCGCTGAATTGAGAAGTAAGCAGAGCACCCTACGAGATGAGAAAAGAGCTCTGGAGAGAGAACTCCAAGAACTATCTAAGTCGAACTATCGTGCAAGGCTGGAACTGGAAAAGCTCCAAGACCGAATGAGTGAACAAGAGAACAGATCAAAGGCACTACAGGAGAGAATCAAGAAAGCCAGCGTGACAATAGAAGAGCTTGAAATCCAAATCAAGAGCCTTCAGGAACGTGATGAGGAACTCACGGTTCAACGCGAGAGAGTCATGGCACAGCGTGATCAGTGCAACGAAGACCTCACAAAGTCTGATTCTGCAAAGACCTATCAAGACATCAGGGACCTGAAGCAAGTCCAAGAACAATATCAGAAACAACGGGAGAAGCTCCAGAGCGAGATTACATCCTTGAGAGTTGCTCTCGATGAGCGGCTCGGTCCGAAGGCAATTGAGATAGAGTCGAAGATTCAGGCACATGACTCAATACTTCCAGGCCTTGAAGAAGAGGTCAAGAGGCATGAACTAGGACTGGAAGAGAGAGAGAACGAGTTCCTCAAGCTGAAGGAGAAACGAGAACAAATCGATGAGGCAGTGAAGGACAAGAGAGTACAGCAGCTTGAGCTAAAAGAAACTGTTAGGAATCACAGACTACGCCACGAGGAGATTCGAGAGGCTCAGACCTCAAATGAGAAGGCAGTGTACAGGTTGCAGACGGAACAGAATCGTCTGGAAACAGATATTGTTGGATTTGTTGCAGACTTGGAGACCCACATCGCAGTTGACGAGGCACTCGAAGAGAGAAAGGATGCAAGGGAACCTACGTATCGGGAGTTGGAAGAACTCGAGGAGAAAATCAAAGAGATAGAGAGAGAACTCGAGGCGATGGGGCCTGTCAATCTGAAATCACTCACAGACTACGATCTTGAACGGGAAAAATATGATGAGATTGTAGACAAGAAGACCAAATTGGAGGAAGAACGAAAAGAGATTCTTGCATTCATGGAGGAACTGGAAGCAGAAAAGACTCAGAAATTCCTCACGGTCTACAATGATATTGCAGACAACTTTGCAAAGGTCTTCGCAAAACTCTCTCCAGGTGGTGAAGGGAGTCTCATGCTTGAGAACCCCGAATATCCACTGATGGGCGGCATCACTGTAAGGTCAAAACCACTTGGCAAGGAACTTGTGACACTTGATGCAATGAGCGGTGGTGAGAAGACCCTCACCGGGCTTGCGTTAATCTTTGCAATTCAGATGTACAATCCCTCGACCTTCTACGTGTTCGATGAGATTGATGCAGCACTGGACAATGTGAATGCTCACAATGTCGCTCAGCTTATTTCGGAGATGGCGAGATCATCGCAGTTCATTGTGGTATCCCTCAGGGACACGACCGTTCGAAAGGCGGATCTTCTTGTTGGTGTGGCCAATCAGGATGGAATATCAAGGATAGTATCAGTTGATCTGGAGGAGGTCGGAGCTGGAACATGATGGATGATGATGCTCCATTCTGGGCAACACCCCCCTACATCCTCCTCACTGATGTCCTTCAGCTGGACAAGGTAGAACCATGGAATGTCGATGTCGGAAAACTGGTTGTTGGATTCCTCACTGAGATGAAACGATTAGGTGATATTGATTTTCGCATTTCAGGAAATGCGCTCTACTCAGCCTCCGTCATCTTCATGCGAAAAACACGAGAGCTTGTGCAGCTTGGTGTTCTTCCACCCAGCGAAGAAGGCGATGATGGAGAGCTTGAGATTCCACTCATCAGACCGCCCTTCAGACTCACTAATAGACGTGTCACACTCGAAGAACTACTCGTTGCCATGGATCTTGTCCTGAGCAAGGGAACAAGAGAACGGATGGCCCCCACCAAACAGAAGTATCGCGGTAGCGCAGACCCACTGACCTTCTCAATGGATTCAGACCAAGCAAACATTGAAGAAACGATTGCGGAAGTCTACGAGGACCTCCAGAGAATCGTGAAGATAGGCGAAATCGTCAAGTTCACCGATATTCTCATGAATCACACTCGCAAAGAGATTGTTCGAGTGTTCTTTTCCCTGTTGTTTCTGTATGCTAGAAGTTTCATTGATATCTGGATGGATGAGGATGACATAATCATGTTGAAGATGCGCGAACCTCCCGAAATCAAAGAGGAAGCGGAAAAGCCCGAGATAAGACGGCAGGGTGATGAACGTGGACGAAGACATGGTCACACTTGAAGCGGCGCTCTATGTCAGCGGCAGGGCACTGACACTTGAGGAGTTATCCAATCTCATCGGTAAGTCACAATCGACAACACAGAAGATACTAGACAACCTTGGATTCGAGTATAGCCAGAGAGAGGGAGCGCTTGAGGTGGTATCTCTTCCTCGAGATCGCTACGTAATGCAGCTGAAGCCAGAACTGACTCCCAGGGTAGGCAGACTGATACCCGGGGGACTTCTCTCGTTCGCAACACTGCAGACACTTGTCTTCATAGCCCTAAAGCAACCCATAATGCAGTCAGACCTTGTAACACAGAGAGGGACCCATTGTTATGACCATGTGAAAGAGCTGATTGAGAAGAAATTCGTCGAGTCCGCACCTGAAGGGAGATCCAGACTCCTGACAACAACTCCTCTCTTCGCCGACTACTTTGGTCTGGACAGCGATAGGGTGAAGTTGAAGGCACAACTGAAATTCAAGATGAAGAAGATCTTTGAAGACCAAGGACAGGCGGGAGAATCAGCAGCTCAGGATGTCTTCTAGCAGACACGAGGTACCGGCTCGCCATATGGTACTTGAATCACCTTTCTTCCACCAATTGCTGTCTTCAATAGAACTCTCGGAGTCCCCTTCCTTATTGTTCCAACAACCCGTGCATCCTTTGTGGTAGCATGCTTTTGAAGGGCTGACATGATATCGTCAGTTCTGCTGGAGTCCACCGCCATCACTGCCCTTCCCTCACTACTCATATGCAGAGGGTTCAGGCCAAGAACATCACAGAGGGACTGAACAGCTGGGCGTACTGGAATCTGGACTTCCTTTAGCTCCATCTCCAATTTGGATTTGGAGGCAATCTCGTTCAATGCAACTGCAGTGCCGCCCCTTGTTGGATCTTTCATAGCATGAATGCCACCAGCATCTAGACAGTCGCGGATTGGTTCCCAGAGAGGAGCCACATCGCTAGTCAAGCTCGTTTCGAATTCCAGGCCCTCTCGATGTGCTAGAAGGACCGTACCATGGTCTCCAATTGGTCCAGTGATTATGACGTCATCACTCGGTTGAGCGCCAGTATCAGACACGGGATGGTCAAGATAGACCTCGCCTATACCCGTCGTTGACATCACCAGTCCATCGAGTGTTCCTGGTGGCATGACCTTTGTATCACCAGCAATCATCGCAATACCGAGGGGTTCAATGATCGCGTTCAATGACTTTAGGATGGCCTGAAGAGTCTCAATCTCCATACCCTCTTCAATGATCACCGTGTTTGTCATTGCCACAGGCCGTGCGCCCATCACAGCAAGGTCGTTCACAGTCCCACAGGCACTCAAAGTGCCCAGATTGCCACCCGGAAAGAAGATAGGATGGACGGTGTGTGCATCAGTGGTCACTATCAGATGATGGCCCTGTACTTCTAGAGTCGCTCCATCATCCATTTCATCAAGACCGATTGAGCCAATCTTTCTCAGACCGAATGATGGAATGACAATCTCTTCAAGGAGCCGTTGCATAATCCTTCCGCCAGCCCCGTGAGCGGACTCAATCTTGGCCATATGTTATCCTCCGACAGTGATATGTATCAGGACGCATTTCAGATGTATTTGAAGGGGACTATCCGGACGTTATGGAGAGTCAAGGAGTTCGCCACTAAGTAAGATTTAAAACCACTCCACAGCGTGCGTCACTGAATAAATAAAGAGGTAGTCCGAAATGGCCATCTGGCACACAAGGTCCAATCGTACAAACACCGGAGCACGAATAAAACGATTCAGAAGCAAGAGGAAGTATGAGATGGGCCGCACTCCTACTGAGACCCTTATGGGTGAAATCATGAGGAAAACGATAGATAGCAAGGGCAAGGCAAAGAAGATGCCAGCCTTTAGAGTGAAGTATGTCAATGTGACTGATCCAAATAAGAGAGTCACTCTTCGCGCCGAGATTCAAGATGTCGAGATGAACCCGGCTAACATGGACTACCAGCGGAGAAAGGTCATTACACGAGGCACAATCATCAAGACAACTAAGGGGCGAGCCAAGGTCACGAGCCGTCCTGGTCAAGAGGGGATAGTCAACGCAGTTCTGATCTAATCAGGACAAAGTTGGTCTAGACCAATTTGACTTCATGCAGACGACTCTGCAATCTCAGCCTCAATGTTAGTGATGATGAAGTCTTTTCCCCCCGTTATCCGGGTGGAACTGCTCCCACATTTTGGACACTTCATCGGAGCAAAGATAGCCAGTTGGGGCGGGAGATCTCGGTCAACCTCAGAGTCCCCTTCAAAACTACAGTCCTTGCACGCTAATCGACCCTTTACGTTTTTTATTCGGAGGTCAGCTCCCTCTAGAATAGTGTTCTTGCTTGCAATCTCGAAATTGAAGGCCAATTGCTCAGGAATGATAAATGTGAACTGGCCCAATTCAATATTGACGACAGTGACCTTGGTGGCATTGTTGTTTCTTGCAGCCTCAAGAGCAGTATCGACTATTGAACATGCAGCTGAGAACTCGTGCAATATCTCACACCTTGATGACTAGCTTCTGCCTTCCGTTAAGGCGTTTCTGTTGTGGTTATAGACTCCCCGACACTTTATATGAGTCAATGCTGGAAGCAATAACTGTCTTTTGGAAATAGAGGAGAAGACGTCTTGTCAAAGTCCGCTCGGTCCACCAAGAAAGAGAGCAAGGCAAAGAAGACTCCTGGCAAGTCCAATTCTGCCACACCCAAGTCGGCCAAGAGAGCAACCGATTCTAAAACAAGGGGCACTGTCACTGTCAAGAAGACATCAAGCAAGACAGCAGAGAAGGCCAAATCCAAAGAGAAACCAAAAGGCAAAGAGGATGATCATATCCTCAAGGAGCTTCAGGCAGAAATACAGAGCGATGATGAACAGGTCGCTCTCGGCGCGGTGGAACGATTGAGTCAGTTGAAGGACTCACGAGCCACGGGAATACTGATTCAAGGGCTGCATGACCGCAGACAGATGATGAGAATTCATGTCGCCGCCCAGCTGGGGGAAAGAAAGGACCCGAAGGCTGTTGACGCACTGATAAGCTCACTTGAGGACGAATCTGTCTTTGTGAGACAGACTGTTGCTGGCGCTCTTGAAAACATAGGCGGCGCAAAGGCAAAGAAGGCAGTCAAGAGAATCGAGAAGGAAGGATTGCTTCTGGATGAACTTCCAGAGGGACGCCGACTGACTGACTAAGAAACTATTTTGTAGTTGACTATAGAATAGCTCCGCTTATATTGTCAGAGTTGCCGTAGTACACACAATATCTGAACCCAGGAGCTGACAATAATGAAGCACGAAGACGAAGTAGCAAAGCTTGAGTCCGCAATTAAGGATCTAGACCTTGATTACATGCGCGGATGGGTATCAGAAGACGAGTATAAGACTAAGATAGCAGGCCTTCGGCAGCAGCTTAAGAACGTTGGAGAACCGGTTCGGGCGCCTCCACCTGCAAAGAAAATAGAAGCATCCGACCTACGATCTGCAAGACTATATTCGCCCCCCGTTCAGAAGAAAGCTACTGTTGATCCCGTCACGGCAGTCCAGAGAACGGTCCAATCTATGAGAAAGATCCCAATTGAGAGGATATCTCAGGAGTCTGGAGTTCCACCTCAGATTGTCACAAAGATTCTAGGAGACCTTCTTGATGGGCGGGAAATCTCAGGCAGAATCGACCATGATTCAGGCGATCTCATTCTTGGCACAGGTAGTGGACCCGCACCGAAGACAATCCATGGTTGCCCGTATTGTAGGACTGACCTGGAACGTGTGGCAGTCAAGGGTGAAACGGTCACATGTTCTGTATGCAGAGAATCATTCATAGTCACATAGTATTGGTATGGCCTGGTGACACACCCATATGGACCTTCTCGAGGCATGTCTACATGCGAATGGTAGGGAGGCAGTGAAAGCTGTCAAATCCCTGCTCCCTTCGGTCAGGACATCAGCCATCTGGGCAATCATTATGCATGCTGCTTCCTGGCATGAAGAACGTACATATGATACATCACATGCCACAATTGCAGTCTATAGTATTCATCGGATGATTGAGAGTCTTGGTGAGCATTCTGGACTTGTGGCAGATAAGCCGAAAGCGAGAGATTTCATTGACCTTTCTGATGAACAGAGGACGGGCCTTCAGGAACTATTGATAGAGAGATTGGCATACCACCTAGCAGATACTGACCATTGGCGCTTGGAACAGGGACCCAGATACGATATTGAGACTCGTCTAGACTCGCGAGGAAATGCAGTTCAAGTCTATGTTCAATCTATCAGAGAGAGAGTACAGATGAGTGCTCTCAAAGCGGCAGCTGTGTTGGGTGCCGGAGAAGATCAGACTATGCTCATCCGTGCCACGTCTTCGATAGCTGCAGAAGAACCGGACAAGCTTGGTCATACGTTTATCATGCCTATCTCCTTGGTGAGCGAATTGCCCCCCTCAGAATATACCAGACCACATATGGCATCACTATGGCACCTCACAGAGTTCTTGGTAAGGAAGATACCATCCAAGGCTTCGGACGAATTCGGCATGGACGACAAGATAGGCAAGTTGGCTAGACCCACTGACCTGTCAATGAATAGAGACCTCTTCATGAATTCTGTGGTAAACTATGGCACTCTGGGTCATAACGCAATCCTGGCTCACAGAATATCTGAAGCAGCACGGCTAGGACTCGTAAATACTGAAACAATTCACTGGCTTCTGAAGAAGCTTCAGAGGAATATTGGTGCAGACCTGATCAGTGTTGAAGATCTCACACTTGATAGTCTTGTGACTGGACACGCTGGCACGGACTGGAGTGTTCTTCCTACAGAGATAGGTCTACCAAGCTCAAAAAAGGTCAGAGAATGGTTCTCAGCAGAATACGAGGACATCTGGGGTGCCATGTTCGACCTCAAGTCATCAACATTCGAGTACAAGTTGCTCGACATGGCTGAGCGGGACTGGCCCATTATCAGAATGATGCAGTATGTCATGGCTGCTATCACTGGTGATATGGAAGAGCCGCATCCGATGATCTTCACTCAAGCTGTCTGGGGACTCGTTGACAATGGGCTCATAGCAGAGCATCTTGCGGCATTGCAGGCCCATAGACTGCTCAGAGAACAGCTGAAGGACAAGTGAGAGAGTGTGCGTGAGGAGGTGGTGCCCTCTCAGTCACACCTAGAATAGGCTATTTGTCACCGTTCATTGTTAGCTGGACAGACTTGGACACCAAAGTGCTGTCCGCCCAGAAGCGGCATTGGGCTCGACTCCGTGAGGACAGAGTTCGCGCGGGATTATCCTCGCAGGAGTGTTTGGGACCCGACCATATAAGCACCTGTCCAACTCTGTTCAAGTCATTTGCCGCTGTTGTCACCCTTTCTGTAGGATTCCGCAAGGAGGTCAGGGATGTAGCGCACTTTCATCTTCTCCTCCTTCATCATATCATTGATCTGGATTGTACAGAATGGACACTCTGTTGCGACCATATCAGCACCAGTCGCTAGAATGTACTCCTTCTTGGTGTTGGCAATCTTCTGTGACAGTTCGCGTTGACCAGCACGGACACCGCCACCTGCACCACAGCACCGGTTCTTCATAGGGTCATCGATGTACTTCACGCCAGGAATCATCTTCAGAAGCTCTATCGGCTGGCGGACAACGCCCTGGCCACGGCCCAGATGGCAGGGTTCATGATAGGTGACCTTGAGCTTTATCCTGCCCTTGGGAGGGACTATGTTCTCTTTTCCTATGACATCCAGCATGTACTCAGCTAGATCATACACCTTGAATTTCGGTGGCTCACCGCGCCTCTCCTCAATGATGGGGCGATGATCCTCCCGTAGAGTCTTCCCACAACCCGCACATGCAACTACAACTGTATCGAGGTTGTACTTCTCCATTGTATGCTCGAATATCTCGGTGACCCTCTCAACTGCGGCATGAGCTGTCTTGAGATCGCCTGTCCTAAAGGCAGGACTAGCACAGCACCACTGTTCCTTTGGCACAATGACATCTATGTGATTTCGATTCAGGACCTCGATCAGAGCCTTTCCAGTGTTCTGCATCCTGTAGTCAATGAGACAACCTGTGAAGAAGGCGACCCTGCCACGAGGATTATCGACTAGGAATTCCTCAGATGGGATTTCACTAAGAAGCGACTTGTCCTTCTCAGGGACGGATCGCCCAGTCGCATTGATCTGATCAATAAAGCCCTGTTGACCCTCTGCAAGAGGATATCCAGCCTCGACAGCCTTTGCTCTAAGGAGCTCAACTGCAAGTGACGGAATCTTGATGCTCTTGGGGCAGATGTCCTCACACATCTTGCAGGTCGTGCATGCGTAGACCATCTCATTCATTGCCATAGCAACACGGTCCTCAACATCTCGTGGATCAAGCTCCAAGCGTGCCAGTTGTCGGATGATCATGGGACCAGGATAGTCCCATGTTTCGTGGACGATAGGGCAGTTAGAAAGGCAGGCGCTGCACTCGATACACTTTCGAATCTCACGGACTTTCTCAATCTCTTCAGAGTGAATAATCTCAGGGTGCTGAGCTGGTTTATCACGGGCCACATATGGCCGGATTCTGCGAAGACGATAGGAGACCTGAGACATATCAGTGACCAAGTCCTTTATGACCGGCATCTTCTCGAGAGGCTCAAGCATAAGCTTCTCATCCGGTTCAACTTTGGTCCGGCAAGCAATTCGCGCAGTCTTGTTGACTCGTACTGCACAGGAACCACATTGACCACCTCTGCATTCCCATCGGAAGGCCAGACTTGAGTCGTACTTGTCTTGAATGAAAAGGAGTGCATCAAGAACCGTCATCCCAGGTTCGTATTCTACATCGAATTCTTGGAAATAGGGTTCGTCGTCTTTATCAGGGTTGTATCGGAACACACTGGTCTTGAAGATCGTCGCCATTCTATTAGCCTCCTCATGGTGGTGTGATCTTGGTAATCACAAGAGCTTCCTTTTGCAGTATCATCTTACCATCCTCTCCCTTGCGAATCACGATATTGTAGTAACCTTTGTCACTTGGATCAGCATCCACGCGATAATGGGCTCCTCTACTGCCCTTTCTCAATGCTGCAGCTTCAGCCACCATCCTTGCGGTAGTGACCATGTGAACAAACTCGATAGCTTGATGCCAGCCTGGATTGAACCGCTTCACAGGAACATCGACCTTGATATTGGGAACGACCTTCTCCTCCATTCTGCGGAGCTCTTTGACCGCATACTGAAGGTCCTCTTCCTTTCTGAAGATCTGGACCTTTCCCCACATGAGTTCCGTGAGCTCGCTTCTCGCATCTGAGGGAGATACTCCTTCCTTTCGGTTGAGCATTGCTTCAAGACGCTCAAACTCCTTCACAATCTCATCACGATTCACGCCAAGATGCTTTGTCTTCTTAGCAAACTGTGCGGCACTCTCTCCAGAGATTGCACCGAAGACCTGTGTGTCAGCTAGTGCATTTCCTCCGAGCCTGTTTCCGCCATGGACTCCTCCAGTACATTCACCAGATGCATATAGTCCGGGAATTGCTGTGCCAGCATGTTCATCGATCCTGATTCCACCCATAAAGTGGTGGGCTGTTGGAGATATCACCATGGGCTCATTGCGAATGTCGACACCGGCATCCTCGAATTGCTCAACCATGCTCTCCAAGCGAAAGTCTATGATTGACTTCGGTAGATGGGCGATACTGAGATAGACACCACCATCTGGGGTTCCTCGTCCCTCTTGAACCTCAGTCATAATTGACCGTGTGACTTGGTCACGCCCGGCAAGCTCCATTACTTCTGGATAGTAGCGATTCATGAAGCGTTCACCCTTGGTATTGAGGAGTATCCCACCTTCTCCTCGGACTGCCTCAGTGACCAACCGACCCTTGGCAGACTCTGGTTTGACCATTCCAGTTGGATGGAACTGGATCATCTCCATGTCAATCATGTCACATCCGGCCTCATAGGCCATGCCATAGCCATCGCCAACATCCAGTTGTGCATTGCTTGTGACCTTGTAGATTCGCCCTGCACCGCCCGTGGCCATGACCACGGACTTTGCGCGGAAAACAAGATAATCACCATATTTGAGGTCCACAGCACAGACACCAGAGATAGTCCCATCAGTCACGAGCAGCTTTGTAGCAAATACCTCATCAAAGACTCTCACAGATGTCTTTCTGATCGCCTCTGTCAGAGTGACCATGATCTCTGAGCCAGTTCTATCAGAGGCATAGGCAGTTCTTCGCCAGGTCTGCTTGCCAAAAGGTCTCTGAGCGATCTTGCCCTCAGGAGTTCTATCAAAGACAGCCCCCATGTCCTCCAGATCAAAGACTCTCTGTGCAGCCTGATTGACTAGAACCTCTGCCAGCTTCTGGTTGTTGAGATAGTTGCCACCAACGATTGTATCTTTGAAGTGGGTTTCAGGGTTGTCATCTGGGTCTACGTTCCCAAGGGATACGTTGTATCCACCCTCGGCCATTGCTGTATGAGCCTTACCGAGGAGCTCTTTGCTTAGCATGATGACATCAAGATTGTGTTCTGCAGCCTCAATTGCAGCGCGGCACCCAGCTCCGCCAGCGCCTACAATGAGCACATCACACATGATAGTCTTGTAGTCCAACTAGGGTCCTCCTGTGGAGCGCTCTCCATTGGTGAGCGGTTCAGCTTGCGCGCTTCGTTTAAGAGTTACTATTGGGATTGAAAACAGCAGGCTGGTAATGTGATCCGCATCGTAGCTCGGTGATGTAGTCCTGGTTCCAGACACTCTTGTTCAAAGAAGAATTCTGAATATTAGGCAGGGGCCTTGATTGCCCTCAAAGCTCATTGCTTGATTCCTATCTTTGCGTACACGTCAGCTTTTCGACTGGCGATGAGCTTGTCCATGTCAGCATGTATGCTATTGCCGTGAGAATCCATCGTTACAAGAAGAGGACCAAACTCCTTGGCTGTGATGACCCATAGCGCCTCAGGCATTCCTAGGTCTTGCCACTCATAGGCCCTGACATCCTTCAGGCCTTTTGCCGCCAACGCGCCGCAGCCTCCTGTATAACTGCAATAGACTGCTCCGACCTCCTTCAAGGCGCCAAGAGTCTTCGGACCCATTCCACCCTTACCGACAATAATCCGAGCCTTATACTTCCTGAGGAACTCGTCCTCAAAGAGCTCCATCCTACGGCTTGTGGTAGGTCCAGCAGAAACAATCACCCATTTGCCTTTCTTCTGCCAAGCTATCGGGCCAACATGATATACTACGCTACCCTCAAAGTCAACCGGAGGTCTCTCTCCCTTCTCGAACATCTTTAGTGCTCGTTCATGGGCTTCATCACGAGCAGTATAGACATGCTTGCCGGAAATATACACAACATCCCCGACTTTGAGCTTTCGAGCGTCGGCTTCAGTGATTGGTGTGGTCAGATGATATTCAGCCATTTTACTTACCCTCCACTGGATGTGTCACATAGGTGACCTTCAGGTCTTTCGAGATTATTGCCTTGCTCTGCCGTGCTGCCCAACATTGCACAGCAACTCCCACGGGCAGACTGGCGGGATGCCTCATGGCATAGTCGACCTTCACACCAAGCACTGTCGTGTCTCCACCTAACCCCATGGGACCGATACCAGAGGCGTTGATTGCCTCCATGAGTTCCTGCTCGATCTTTGCCACCTCGGGTTCCGGATGTCTGTCATTCAGGGGACGGAGAAGCTGCTGTTTGGCGATCTTGATTGCGATATCAGATCCACCGCCGATTCCAACGCCAATGATGTTTGGCGCACAGGCCTCACCCATATAGCTCATCACATTGTCTACTACAAGTTTCTTCACACCCTTGAGACCGACCCCTGGCTTGAGCATGCCAACAATGCAGACGTTCTCACTACCCCCACCCTTTGGAAATGCTGTCACTTCGAGTGAGTCGCCATCTACAATCTCCCAGTTGATCCAAGGAATCTTCACACCCGTGTTGTCACCAGAGTTGCCTCCTGCAATTGGATTCACCGCATTAGGGCGAAGAGGAACCTCAGCTGTTGCCTTCCGAACCGCCTGTTCGATTGCATTCTTAATCTCGCCAATAAACGGGAACTTGTGCCCCACCTTGACGTAGAAGATCATGATTCCTGTGTCTTGGCACATTGGAACTCCAGTCTCAGCAATCTCGATATTGGTGAGAATAGCTGATAGCTGGGTCTTCGCCATCTTGTTGGTCTCACGCTCTGCAGCAGCATGCAGTGCCTCCTTCACATCCTTCGGGAGCTCCGTGGCAGCCTTCTTGAGCAGACGAAACGTTGTATCATGGATTACCTGGTATGGGTCTTGCATGTGATCAACTTCTGAACAGGGTAATTGGGGTTCAGAGTGTGTTCCCCGTTGTGCGTCAGTCTGCGGCGCGGCAGTTAATCTGTGTTACTGTCGTACCACGGCGACTATATACGATATGGCATTCTACAGTACGAGTGGAGATGAGCACCGGATGGTTCTGGAGATAACAGTCCCTTCAATTCTGTCTCTCGCTGCGACAACAGCACTACTGCTCATCTATGCGGTGCTTGACCTGCGAACACGCATTGTTCCTAATCGAATAATGGTTGCAGGCGGGCTCACTGGGCTCGTTATTGTCATCCTCACAGGGCATCTGGTTGACCAGGCACTTCTGCATCTTTCAGCAAGCGTGTTCATGGTCCTTGTGGCATATTTGCTCTTTCGGGCAGGTGCGTTCGGAGGAGCTGATGTGAAGGCTGTGGTCACTGTGGCCATACTAAGCCCTGGAATAGAGTTCGGAAGCTGGTCAGACCCCGTACTCGAGGGTATTCTGGGTTCGGGACTGCTCCTAGTAACCATTCTTCTTGGTGCGTACCTCTTCTCTCGATATAGACCGAAAAAAGAGGTTACAAGGGTCACTCCGCTTCTTCCAATGGTACTAGCTGCATACCTCCTACTACAGCTTCTTGCAGTAGCTTAATCGATATCGTTCTGTAAAGCCCTCAGCGTCTGCTAGCAGGCCTTGAAATCTGTGGCTATAGTGTACTGATGATATCGGCAGGAATAGTAAACGCGTAGAGAATAGTCCATAATACAACCCACAGCATGAGGTATGAGAACAATGAGTTTGTGATCATCTTCTGCATGCCTCCGAGTTTCTCTGGCTCAATGTCTAGGAGATATCGAATGACGTACAGGCTCAGGATGTATATCAAGAAACCGAGCATGACACCTCTAGTGCCAGCAAAGACTTGCCCCCCAATTCCACAAATCAAAGCACTGATGATTGCAAAGAACATCTTGACATAGTACTGCTGGTCATTTGGCGAGTGCGCCCATCTGCCAAACAAGCGGTTAAAGAAGTTCTTCAGCGGGGTAAGGTCCATTATCGCTCACCGGTCCAATAAACGGTGGTGCAATCGACTATGTTATAATCATGTCGGTCTGTTGGCAAGACGAAATGAAATGAAGGACTCTATGAGTAATATTGATATCAGACTCATCCTGCCTGAGTTACGTGAAGTAGGAGAGGGTTCTTTCATCAAGAATGTCTATCAGTATGGCGATATCTTTGTCTTGAAACTCTACAAATCAGGCGGTGGAAACTATCAACTGCTCATAGAGCCTGGACGACGAATTCATCTCACAGAGTATAGCCGAAAAGCGCCCCGTCAGCCTCCTCATCTCTGCATGGTGCTGAGGAAATACCTGAGAGAAAAGAGGATTATCTCAATCAAGCAACACGACCTTGATAGAATTGTCATCATCGAGGTGGGTGATGATACTGAGAGCTATAAGCTTGTTGCAGAGTTGTTTGGGTCGGGGAACATTCTTCTCTTGGACCCGAAGGATACCATCTTTACCGCGATGCACTACAAGAGAATGCGAGACCGAAATATCGTTCCCAAGGAGCTTTTCGAATTCCCACCTCTCAGAGGAGAAGACCTGTTCGGTATTGACTCTGAGTCTTTTGGGAGTGTTTTGGCAGACTCAAAGGCCAATATTGTAAGGACTCTGGCAAGTAGACTGAACATCGATTCGCTCAGTTGTGAAGAGATCTGCGCCCTATCATCAGTGTCCCCTAAAGTCATGATACCAGATATAGATAATCAGACACTCTCGGATCTCAAGAGAGGACTGACAGAATTCATTACACGTCTTAAGGCAGGTGTTTCCATTCCCAATATAGTGCTGGAGGGCGAGCCATCTGAGGAGGAAGAAGAGCCGGGCTACGTTGCCTTTTTGCCCTTCAAGTTCGAACTCTATCGGGAACTGCCTACTCAGACCTTCGATAGCTTTAGTCAAGCAATTGATCAGTTCTTCGGAGTTTCTGAAGGTGAGTTGGAGGACGAACAGGCACAAGAGGCCCTATCAGAGGAACAAAAACGACTGCAAGTGATCATTGACAAGCAGAACGAGAGCATTGGGGGCCTGGTACTGAAGGCTGAGAAAATGCGGCTTGCGGGGGAACTCATCTATTCTTACTTCACACCAATACAAGAGCTGCTTGAAACAGTGACAAAAGCGAGAGCAGATGGTATTGCATGGGATGAGATTATTCAGAGGATAGATGAGGGAAAAAGGAGAGGAATTCCGTCAGCCACTCTGGTAGAACGAATAATGCCATCTCAGGGAGAAATGACTGTCAATCTAAAAGGTACGGCCGTCAGTCTCGATATTCGACTAACCGTGCAGGACAATGCGTCTATGGCCTTTGACCAGGCAAAGAAGGCGGAGTCCAGAGTGAGCGGTGCAAGAATGCAGATTGAGAAGACAAAGGCAAAGATGGAACGATTACAGGTAAGTATTGCAGAACCAGAAACAAAGAAGGTTCAGGCCAAGCCTAGGAAGAAGCGGTGGTATGAGAAGTTCAGATGGTTCGTCTCATCAGAGGGTTACCTCATCATAGGAGGGCGTGATGCAAAGAGCAACGAGAGTCTGGCAAAGAATCAGATGAGCCCGAATGATGTATTCCTCCATGCATCGATCCATGGAGCACCGTATATAGTGATCAAGGTTCCAGATGAACCCCCGGGCGAAAAGACTCTCAGAGAGGCTGCACAGTTTGCAGTGACCTTCTCCAGAGCGTGGCTAGATGGACTCTCAAGTGGAGACGCTTTCTGGGTCAATCCTGAGCAGGTCAGTTTCACTCCTCCCTCAGGAGAATATCTGCCGTCAGGCTCGGTGATGCTCTATGGAACCAAGAACTATCTTCGTAACGTACCAGTGGAGCTAGCTGTGGGGGTACTTCTTGAGGAGGACTATGCGATCCCGATCTCTGGGCCCCCGACGGCCATAGAGCCACAGACCAACTACTCTGTGCGCATAGAGCCGGGTGGCACAAAGAAAGGCCAGATAGTGAAGGAGATTCTGGATCATCTCAAGCGCCTCGTCCCTGAGGAACAAGCACACCTTGTCAGTGAGATTCCTCAGGAAGATATGATGCGTGTTCTTCCTTCCGGCGAAGGACGTATTGTTGATAGGCCCTGAATCGTCTCTTCTAGAGCGCGTTTTGATGCACAATGTGCGGTCACACTAACACAGACACATTTAAAATCAAAGTAGGAGAAATTCATCATGAACAGACGCTCCATGGGTTGTCTGAGTGTTTGGTCAACTCCTAATTGAGGTAGAATTCATGTCCGAGCCGTCTCATTCGATGTTTGTGAGAGACATCATGACAGTCAACGTGGTGACTATGCCATTAGAAGCCTCTGTACTCGAAGTTGCAAAGTCCATGTCAGACATGGACATCAGTTCTGTCATCATTACGGACGAGGATCGACCCCTAGGTATCATCACAGAGGAAGACATAGTCAGACGCGTTATTGTACGCGAGCGGAATCCAAAGACCACTCATGCCTCTGAGATAATGTCTACGCCAATCATCCATGTGGAACCTAGTACACCCCTCACTGATGCAATGCGGGTGATGGCCAAGAGCAACATCAGACGTGTAGCTGTACTGAAGAACAACTCGCTTGCTGGAATCATAACATCAAGGGACATTCTACGCTGGTCCCCAGAACTTATTGATGTCCTTGTAGAGTCTCTCCGGCTCAAGAGTGATGAGGCAGCACAGAACAAGGCTGGAGAAGAAGAAGATGAAGACCTCGTTGCATACGGTGGCGAGTGCGACAACTGTGGGGAATACTCGGCGGACCTGGTCTTTGAAAACGGCGAGTATCTCTGCGAGTCCTGTCGCGAGGAGTCGGAAGATGCAGATTAATCATCTTTAATTGTCCATCAACTATTATACTACGCAAGAGGAAGATATCATGAAAGTAAGTCAGATTATGGTTGAACCAGTTACAATCGATAAAGATGAGCGCTTGTCCTACGCTCTTGAGCAACTTGAGAAGAGAGGCATCGACAGACTTGTGGTCGTTCAGAACGGGGTTGTATCAGGTATATTGACTTACGCTGATGTAGCTGATAGATTAGGGGTGAGCAAGGTAGTGGCACTCTCAATCCAGAGACTCCATGTGTCTAGTGCAATGACAGACACTGTGATAACGGTGGGTCCCGATGATGAGGTGACCGATGTTGCACAAATGATGGTGGAAAGAGGGATGAGTGGGTGCCCTGTTGTTGATCCCCAAGGTGCACTATTGGGTGTCATTACAAAGATGGAGATGGTGAAGCTCGTTGACAGGTTCGATAAAGTGAAGATCAAGGACCTCATGACAACGAAGGACATTCTTCAGGTCAATCCTGTCGCGAGACTGGTCAAGGCAAGAGGTGACATGCTCGCAGCAGGCTTCTCTGGTCTTCCTGTCACCGATGGCGGCCGCGTCCTCGGCCTTATCACTGAGAGATTGGTCGCATTGGCAATGGCAAAATTCACTGTAGAGGTGCCAGATAAACATCGATCGAATCAGGTGAGACAAATCCGGGTTGTCGACGCCATGCTTCAACAACCGCCGCTGGCCGACCCAGAAGATTCCATTGCATCAGCTGCTGCTAAGATGATAGAGGCAAAGCTGAATACGCTGCCTGTGGTGGGTAAGGGAAACAGACTAGTCGGTATGATTAGTGCAACTGACTTGACCCGCTTTGTGGCAAACAAGTTTAAGGTGTAGAGTGCATCTGAATAATCTTGTATACTGTCAGTAGTGAGAAGGCACTGACAGAGCCCGCGTGGTCGTCATATGACTGTTGACTTGGTTCTCAAGGATGGCATTCTGATAGTGAGTGATAGAGAGTCAGTACGGTCTGTGGCAATTGATGAGGGCAAAATAGAGGGCTTCTATAAGCATGGCAAGGAGCCCCGGAGCAAAGAGACTCTAGACAGCCGAGGACTCTACGTCCTTCCAGGACTCATTGATATGCATGTACACTTGCGCGACTTGGATCAGTCGAATAAGGAGGACTATGAGTCAGGCACAATGGCAGCCGCGGCTGGCGGTGTCACAACAGTTGTGGACATGCCCAATTCGGTTCCTCCCGTTCTATCCAAAGAGGTACTAGATAGGAAGATCAAGAGCGCCCTGTCTAAGCGTTATGTGAACGTCGGATTCTATGCAGGAATTCCAAAGGACATCAAGAGTTTCGATGCGGCGATGGCACCGGACATTCTTGGATTCAAGGTCTATCCACATGCGCCGCTCACAGAAGGAACAGTCTATGATCGTAAACGGATACAGGAGTGCCTGAAACTTGCAAAGGACCATAACCTCCCACTCCTCTTTCATCCAGACTCATCGAGTAAGGGCGATATCGCGAAGAGCCAAGAGGAATACTTTCGCATACACAGTTGTGAGAGCGAGGTCAGATCACTTCAATCGTTCTTAGACGCAAAGGTCGAATACGAGGCCAGGCTGCATGTCTGCCATGTGAGCTGTGCCGCAACGGCCAGACTGATTCTTGAACATCGAGCTGAACAAACCTTGACTGCAGAAGTCACGCCCCATCACATGTTCCTCTCAGGCGGTGATTTTGCACATGATGATGGTCGCGCCAAGATGCTCCCTCCTCTGCGCTCGCCCTATGATGCCAAAATGCTCTCTGAAGCGCTCTCTACGAAATGTGTGCTTGATTGCATAGCATCAGACCATGCACCACACACAGATGCAGAGAAGACAGCACCCTTCTTGGAAGCAGCAGCAGGCATTCCTGGACTTGAGACCACCCTGCCTCTCGTACTGACAGAGGTCTTTGAGGGAAGAATGTCATGGATTGATTTCCTCAGATGTTGCTGTTCGGGACCTGCAGCGGTACTGGGATTGCCAAACAAGGGGATTCTGGCACAGGGATATGACGCAGACATTGTTCTTGTTCGCAGGCAGGAGTGGTATATCTCAGGGGCGGACTTCTATTCAAAGGCCAAGATCACTCCCTTTGAGGGACGGCGAGTCCTTGCTCGACCCATTAGTACCATCGTGGGCGGAGAAGTCGTCTATCATGAGGAAGAATTCGTGGCCAGACTAGGCATAGCAGGACAGGTGCCAGTACGAAAACCCTATCAACTGTAAGACAAATAACCGTGATTCGACGCAGATAACCGGGGTTGAACTCAAGTGTCGCATGTATATTCTGATGAAAACGGTACATACCTTGTGAAGCTGGCAAGACAGACAGTGGATGGGTATGTCACCAAGAAGATTAAACCGGAAGTTCCAGATGATGTGCCCAAAGCTCTCACAGCCAAATCGGGTGTGTTTGTGACTCTGAACTCAGTCACTGGAGAGCATGTTGAGCTCCGAGGGTGCATCGGGCGGCCCTACCCGACTCAACCACTCGTGGAGGCAACGATAGATTCAGCAGTAGACGCATCTACGAACGATCCCCGTTTTCCTCCTGTCACACAGAGGGAACTTGATAACATCTTGGTAGAGCTGAGTATTCTCACCCCGCCGAAGAAGATCAATTGGTCAAAGCCCAAAGAACTCATGGACTCTGTCAAGATAGGACGCGACGGACTGATTGCATCAAGAGGAATGTGGCGCGGACTGCTACTGCCACAGGTGCCCGTGGAGTGGGGATGGGATACAAAGCAGTTCCTGGAGCATACCTGCAACAAGGCAGGCCTCCCTCTGGATGCTTGGAAGGATACAAAGACAGAGTTCATGTCCTTTCAGGCAGAGATCTTTGGTGAGGAAACTCCCAAGGGAGGAATCCTGAGAGACCCGGTGCATGCAAGATGTTAGTTGAGGCGAGTGTATGAGTAGACTTCCTCCTGAGATCATTGAGACCCTGAAGAGGTACATTGCTGAAGATGTAAGGTCTGGTGATCTCACCACGGAACTGACAATCCCTGCTGACAAGACAGCAATAGCGACAATCTATGCCAGAGAGAATGCAGTGCTGGCAGGAATTGAGGAGATTGCGGCTATCGCAGAGTTTTCGGGACTGACCCATGAGATTCTAGCGTTCGAGGGAAATTGGGTGAGCCCTCAAGACCCAGTGATGCGGCTGAAAGGAAATGCCAGGACTCTTCTCACCATCGAACGAGTGTGCCTAAACATCATCCAGCGAATGAGCGGAATAGCAACAAAGACCTACAAGATGGTGAGCTCCGCGAGAGAGGTGAATCCAAGCATCAGGATTGCATGCACTCGAAAGACCACCCCAGGATTCCGGTTCTTCGAAAAACGTGCTGTCATCGTGGGAGGAGGCGACCCACATCGCTATGCGCTTGATGATATGATCCTCATCAAGAATAACCACATCACTATTGCTGGTGGTGTTCATGCTGCAGTGACAGCCGCAAGAGAGGCGGTCTCTTTCAGTAAGAAGATATCATGCGAAGCCCGGACCCTACAGGAAGTGGAGGAGGCCATAGGTGCTGGTGCAGATATCATCCTCCTAGACAACTTCAAGCCAAAGGATATCGGAGGCGTCATCGAGGTCCTTGAGCACAAGGGGCTCCGTAAGAAGGTCATCCTTGAGGTCTCCGGCGGAGTCAATGAAGAGAATGTCCGTGATTACGCACGCTACAGAATAGATGTGATCTCTTCTGGCGCCCTCACTCACTCCTATAATGCTGCAGATTTCAATATGCGTCTGTCGCTGAATTGATGCTAGTGAAGTAGGAAGGATGGTGCCCCGACCGGGAATCTCAGAGGAATGGCATTCATTACCTCTTTTGAACCCGGGTCTCAGGGTCGAAAACCCTAGATGCTGGGCCGAGCTACACCATCGGGGCCGTGTTTTCAGCGAGGTCAGTCATATAGTTATTAAGATTGTGCAGAGTGCTCCTGCAGTCTGTTCTCGATACTGCCCTCTACATCGGTCGAGCAATCGCTTTCTCATCCACTGGGGATTCTCTCAGACCTCGTGCCTCACGTATCACTGAACTGGGAGCCCCTCTCTCTGTTGTCGACTGTATCGTAGGGCTGACTTGAAGAAGAAACGACTTGAGATCAGAGTGCGTAGGGACACCTGAGATCTTCTGCATCCCTGCAACAAGAGTAGGAACGACCAGAATTCCATATGCCTCTGCTATATGATGGTGCCTATCCACATCGACCTCGAATACCGTTTCAGGTATGCCAAGCTCGCCTGATTCATCATCAAGCATCATCTTGAGAACATCACACCATGCACAGTGGTCAGAGGTGAACAGGAGAATCATAGAAGCAGGTCTCGGTCGTTTTCTCGTAGTTTCGGTGAATCAATATAAAGTCGGAGAAATCCTCTATACAAAACACAGAACAGGCGCACTTCCTGGAGGCAAGATACTTGGCATGATGGATGCAAGGTTTCTATTCGCAACGTTAATATCTGGAATCTAAGGCACAGACATTGCCGAGCACATTCAAGGGCCCGTAGCTCAGCTTGGTAGAGCAGCCGTACACTCAGAACTTCTCTGGTGTGCTGACGCTCATAACCTGCGGGTCTCGAGTTCAAGTCTCGACGGGCCCACCATTCCGTTCTTAGGC
>PRDH01000005.1 GCA_003345545.1 Candidatus Thorarchaeota archaeon | reverse complement strand
GGCATTGAAGGCTCAGGCCGATAGCATGTTTCTCTTCATTCTCTCGGTTTCGTATACTTGTGCTAAGTCTAGGGGGAAGTAAATGTAACACGTACTGCTTCACTATGCGAGTACCGGTCATCGAGAAGAATTATCTGAGAGCGAGTCAATCAGGTCAGCAATGCAAATCCCCCATATAGTCCGTAGGGTGATGTTCATGCTGCAGGAGAGGATGTATTGGCTGAGAGCGATAATGGAGTGAAGAAATCTGCATTCGCTGTTGTCATTCTCAGGATTCTCTTGACACCTGTATTCTTCTTTGCATTCATGTGGGACTTCGCTGCGATTGCGATTCTTCTCTATCTCGCAGCATTCGCCTCTGATATTGTGGACGGCATATTGGCAAGGAGGCAAGGAATAATCCCGTCATCGCCTCTCGAGGCCTATCTTGACCCCGTAGCCGATTTTGTGTTGGTCTTCGTGTCTTTCTATGCATTCTCTCTCAGACAGTTCTACCCACCCTGGATCTTGCTCGTATTTGTTCTCATGTTCCTATTCTTCATCATATCGTCGAGCAAGAGAGAGCCCTCATACGATCCTGTAGGAAAATACTACGGAACATTTCTGATGATAACGATTGGAGTCACTCTCTTCTTTCCAACAGAGATTGTCTTCAATAGCGTTCTAGTTCTCATCATTGCATATACAGTTGGCTTAGTCATCTATCGAGCAGTCTATCTCTGGAATAATCGAAAAGAAGATGAGGGTCTGAGGTTCTCTAGCGAAGTGAAGACGAGATAGGCGAATGTGTGAGTGAAACGCTATGAACAAGAAACGAGTCTGCGGCCTGACATGTATCATCGTTATTGCAGGACTGATAATCAGCGGAGTGATTATTGTCAACCTCAATAGTGCTGAGATTGTTCGGGATGTGGTAATCAACAATCCCGATGGCTCAACGGGCACTGTATTTGTGGTGTTCCGACCGGGATTGACAGGGTTCAATGAGGGCGTTGTCAATGAATTCATTCGTGGCTTAGTGGATTCAGATTGGCGAGTGGAAGTGACCACAAGTTCATCGGTGACTCCTACAAACGTCACTGGATATGACCTCATCGTCTTAGGAAGCCCAACTAACGGGGCAAGTCCCCACGCATCGATGCTAGCATATCTCACGCGTGTTGACTTCGAAGGAAAACCCGTCGTGTTGATTCTGACATCTGGCGGATTTGGAGGAGCCGGACTTGACCTCTTCAGGAATGCAACAATCGACGCAAACGGTGTGGTTCTCAGTGCAATGCAATTCGCAATATATGAGATGGATGCAGGAAGCCGCGCCTATACTGCTGGAACCGAGGTATCATTGGAACCGTAGTCTGAATAGGTAGACTTCACTTCGACTTGCGTTTTCTACCGACCATTTGGAGATGTCCGGCGAAGTTGACTAGTGACCGATTCGTGCAGTGGTCAAGCTCCATCTTGAGCAGACGCTGTCTTGTTCCTGCGTCCTTCTCCAGCTTCTGCAATGTTTCCGCCTTCACCTGGTGCATGAAGACGGGTGCACCCGCCGCCTCGATCACATCGAGACCGCCCGCTTCAAAGCAGCCTGCCAGCTCCTCCCACGTGAGATTGTATTGTGGCCAATCGAAGTCGTAGGAGATGTTGGTTGTCAACAGCTTCTCTGCCTCGTCGACAAGACCGGCTTCAATGAGCTCAGGCACCCGCCTGAACTTCGTGTCAAGGCTCACTATGACGTATGACTGGGGCTTGGCTACTCTAGCCAGCTCTTTCATGGCACTCAGGGGGTCTAGGCAGTATGAAACCGCATCATATTGGGAAAACACATAGTCAAACAGACTTGACTGAAACTCCTTCATGTCTGCAATGTCCGACTTCACGAACGCTATGTCATGGGCACCCTTCACCTTAGCGAATCTCTTCTTGGCCTGTTCAAGCATGCCCTGTGACAAGTCCGACAGAACGATGTCATGATATCCTAAAGTGATCAGTTTCTCGGCCCAGTAGCCGTCGCCGCCGCCAGCATCGAGGATTCTGACGGACCTGTCCTTTGGCAAGTACTTCAGCATGAAATGCCATGTGATGTCGTCAGCAAAGCTCATCGCCAAACGGCTGGTATCGTACCTAGCAGGAGCGAATGGACCTGACGAGTATTCCTCGGCATACTTGTCGAATATCTCCTCAACCTTCCGCCTGTCCATGAGATTGTATTCGTTTCCAGTCTGCTATGTATGTTTCTATATGCGGCCACTATTGAGAGAACCCTTTTACTTCGCCATAGCAGCCCTCTTGGCGATGTCCAGCTTTGTGATGTCCCTGCTGTGCTCGGCGTGATGCTTGTCCCGCGCCTTGGTTGCGCGGCAGGTCAGCACTCTGTCCGGCTCGAGCGCCATCCACAAATCGGAAGCAGGAAGTCAAGCCTACACTGCTGGAACTGAAGTCTCATTGGGCGCGCAGTCTGAACCCTTCTGATTCCCGTCTGATTCAAACCTATACTTGCTATAATGAGAAAACATATGATTCAATGAGAGGGCTAGCGTAGTGACCTGCCTTGCCCGTTTCAAACAGGACCAGAGATACGTCAGAGATCAGCAGAGTACTCCATGACGCCTTCGGATGGGCTCTCACCAAAGACCGAGCACTCTTCGAGAGCATCTTTGCAAAGGATGATGACTTCTTCACATTCTATCCAGACTCCAAGAGCACTGTCAGGGGGTGGAGCGAGTTTGAGAAGTTCCTCGACGGCTGGATCGACCCTCGGAATGTAGCCAAGGGCTACGAGATCAGGGACCTGAGGATTGTGGTTTCCAAGAAGGGAGATACTGCCTGGTTCTCAGCTGTTGTGGATGATGAAGGGGAATTCGATGGAAAACCATGGGGAGCAAAAGATATTCGATGGACAGGTGTTCTCGAGAAACGGGGTGGAGGCTGGAAGATATGTCAACAGCACATGTCGAATGCTAACGATAAGAAGTCATAGTAGCAGCGGGAGAATGTCAGCCTGCCTTACAACTGATGTAATCATTACTGCGAAAAGACGAAATCTCATAACTCTCTTCTGAGAACGCGCCCATACTACAGCGTGTCAACTTATCGCTACAAGACCAACTGGTGAAGACAGTCTGGACAGTAGTCCTCTGGCTTGTCATCCGTGTCAGAGAGAGAGTTAGAGAACCGCATGACACAGTGATTGTTGCAGTGACGAAGCCCCACCACATGTCCGAGTTCATGGAAGACCTCCTTCACCGTGCGCTGGAAGAACAGAGAGTCATCATTTGGAAGGCCATAGAAGGACTGGCGGAGTCGTGGTAGTGCAACAATGGCATTGCCGCCGAATTCAGCGCTTCCAAAGATGAAATTGAGGCTGGGCACGAACAGGTCAAGGTCGACCAGACCAAGGGCATGAGCAGAATGACGCACCTGATTCTCAAGCATCCCTAGGAATGGTTCCGCCTCGTAC
>PRDH01000004.1 GCA_003345545.1 Candidatus Thorarchaeota archaeon | reverse complement strand
GGCAAGACCATCCTTTGCCTTTATCTCGAAGTTTGCCATGCATGCTCACCTGGGGAGTCTTCGGCTTACCAAAGAACCTTTCTCTGCCATGATTTGGACTTGTCACTAATACCACACTTTAAGACAATATGGAGTTGCCTAATGGCAATGGTCGATGCTACTGCAGTACTGGTCCAGCAGAGAAGATACAATGAACCTGACCTGCTCGACGAGTTTGCTGCTCTTGCAAATACAGCTCACTATCGCATTATAGGTACATACGATATTATTGCTGCACCAGCTGCCAAGTATGGGATAAGAAGCGGAAAGGTAGAAGAGATAAAGACATGGATTGGTGTTAACAAGCCCGACTTTGTTTTGTTTTCTCCATACCTGAAATCAAGCCAGCTCTTCAGGCTCATGGAGACGTGGGACACCGAGGTGAGAGATCGGACACAGGTGATTCTTGAGATTTTTGACTTGCATGCAAGGACGCAACAGGCAAAACTACAAATCGAACAAGCTCGGTTGAACTATGAATTGCCGTTTGAACGACACCAGCTTAGAATGAGACTTCAGAAAGAGCATACAGGCGACCGACCAATTGCTGAGCAGATCGGTGCAGGTGAAGACCTGCTCAACCTTAGAGTTCATGAAATAAGACGACGGATAGCACTAATCTCTGACAAACTAGAGAAGATATCTGAATCGCAGGCACTTCTGAAGAAAAAGCGCGAGAGCATGGGATACATAGAGATAGCCTTGGCTGGGTATACTAATGCTGGGAAGAGCACTCTTCATAATGCACTCACAGGCTCAGGAGTAGAGATAGCCGATGAGCTCTTTACAACCCTTTCAACAAAGGCTGCTGAACTGAATTTGCCCGGCAGGCACATTGTACTCTCTGATTCTGTTGGCTTCATTAGCAACTTGCCCCATGCCCTCTTGGAAGCATTCAACACAACTCTGATGGAGATTGGATCTGCAGATATCATCATTCTGGTCGTAGACGCATCTGAGCAGGTCGAGGAGATGAATCGCAAGATACGTACATGCCTTGACACATTCAGTGAGATTGGAGCAAACGGAGTGCCCATCATCGCTGCCCTGAATAAGATTGACTTATTGGATGATTCTTCAATAGCCTCAAGAAGCGAGCTCCTAAAGGATGTTTCAAACAGTGTCATTCCAATCTCGGCCAAGAACAAAACGAATATTGACGAGCTCATCAAAGCCATTGAGAAGGCCTTGCCAAGCCTTTGGAGATATGCCATTACGCTGCCCTATGGTGATGAAGGGATGTCTGTCCTATCTCTGCTACACGAAGTGGCTGTTATCGAATCCGAGTCATATTCTGAGGATTCAATTCAAGTCATCGCTCTGCTCGATTTTGAGGCAGAACAGAAGATATCGAAACTGCTACCAGTCACCAGTCTTCAGAAACTTCAAGCTAGTTCCAAGGCGGCTACGGCTGTCTAGAAGCACAGATTTTTAGGTCTTGGTCGCAGAATCACTGAATGTAGGGTTGCAGCTTATGATCGTCATGAACCTAAAATCAAAGGAAAAGATCCTTGAGATGCTTGATGGGTACAACCGAATCGTATTATTCGGCGACTCTGGATGCGCGCAGCTCTGCGATGTCGGCGGGATTCTCCAGTTGGAGGACATGGAGGACTTTCTGACCAAGAATGGAAAGGAAGTCTTGGGCTCTGTCTTCGTCGAGGGTGGGATATGTGATGAGCGTGCTCTCAAGAAAGAGATAGAGGAAAAAAGGGCAATCATTGACAAAGCAGATGCATTTCTCGTTCAGGCATGTGGCGTCGCGACACAGAATCTCTCTGAAATCCTTCCCGAGAAGGAGTCTTTTCCTGCCACGGACTCCAAATTCCTCGGAACAATGCCCGAGCGATTCTACCACAAAGAACGCTGCGCCATGTGTGGTGAATGCATCCTTGACCTCACTGCGGGTATCTGCCCGATTGCTCGCTGTTCCAAGGGAATTCTGAATGGTCCCTGCGGCGGATCGATGGATGGCAGATGTGAACGCGATGCCGACACGGAATGTGTCTGGCAGTTGATATTTGACCGTTTGAAGAAGCTAGATAAGTTGGACAACATCTCCAGAATCTGGGAGATTCGGGATTGGAGGCCTGCTCAGAGTCCTAGAAATATCATTCACACGCCCAGTGAGTGATTGTCAGTGTTCTCAACAAAAGGAAATTAAGGAGCTCAGTGTTCTTCACGCAATCTAAAGCATAGGAGAGTTCTATTCTGTTAGGAACAAAGCTGATGCATGTATTGGAGTCCAACGATTTCGTCGTGACATCTGAGATCGGGCCTCCCAGAGGAGCAGACAAGACGCTTGTTCTTGAGCGAACGCGTCTAGTCATGGATTACTGCGATGCAATCAACATCACCGACAACATACGTGGTATACCATCCATGAGCAGTGCTACCTGTGCTCACTTTGTCCTAGATGCTGGTGCAGAGCCAATCATGCAGATGTCGACACGTGACAGGAATAGAATATCCATACAGAGCGAGCTTTACAGTGCATATGCGCTTGGCATCCGCAACATTCTATTCATCACTGGAGACCATACCCTTCTTGGTTCACATCCCGAAGCGAAGACCGTCTATGACATAGACTCAATTCAGGCGCTTGGACTGGCGAGCCATCTTATGGGTGGTACTGACTTGGCTGGTGACAAACTCGAGGGCACACCAGAGTTCTTCTTGGGGTCTACCTTCAATCCTTATGCGGATCCCTTGGAGTTACATGTGATACGAGCAGAAAAGAAACGTGACGCGGGAGCCAAGTTCTTCCAGACTCAAGCCATCTTTGACACGGCCCGATTAGAGACCTTCATGGACAAGGCAGCTGACCTGAAGCTAAGAGTGCTTGCTGGCATCACTCCACTCAAGGGTCCCATCATGGCCAACTTCATGAACAAGTCTGTGCCTGGTATCAAGATTCCAGAAGAGGTCATCAAACGATTAGAGGCTGCGGGTAGGGGTCTTAAGGGTGAAAAGAAGCGTGAGGCAACTCGGGCAGAAGGGCTCTTGATAGCGACAGAAGTGATTAGGGCAGTCAGGCGCATAAAGGGGATACACGGTGTGCACTTGATGGGTATAGACTGGGAAGAGAGTATCCCAGAGATTGTGAAGAGTGCGGGCCTCTATCCCAGGCCAGAAGTGAGGTGAAAGCGATTTGTTCATCTTCAAGAAGGAACAACAGACATACGACTTCGGTGGAGTCAAGATTGGTGGCCACCCGGGGCAGAATCCGACCGTTTTGATTGGAGGTCTCTTCTTCAAGGGACAGCCCATCGTTAAGGACACAAAAGAGGGCACATTCGATAAGAGCCTGGCTTTGGATTGGATTGACATCGCCATGGATATGGTCGAGAAGACAGGCCATCCGTTCATAATTCAGGCATTTGGGAGGACTCCTGCTGCAATGGAGAATC
This sequence comes from Candidatus Thorarchaeota archaeon, assembly GCA_003345545.1. GTDB lineage: Archaea > Asgardarchaeota > Thorarchaeia > Thorarchaeales > Thorarchaeaceae > SMTZ1-45. Next base: position 9,633 of record PRDH01000004.1, on the reverse strand, counting down.
ATCTCGCTTGGCTCTCGGAAAACTTCAGTGGTCCAATAATGTTTGAATCCACTAATGCCGATGCAAGGGTAAGAGCTATCGAATACAGTCATGAAACCGGTCTTCAAGAACGCATGATCTACAACTCAATCAATCTGTCAATGAAAGACGATGAAAAGCAGGTCCTGAAAGACAGCGGGCTCAATATGGCTGTTGTTCTTGGTTGGTCACCTCGCGCGACGTCTCTGCAGGATAGAATGAAGACTGTCGGGGATATGCTTGAAACAGCAAGAGACCTGGCGATGGAAAAGGTGCTCATCGACCCGGCAACTATGCCTGTTGGTGCAGGATATGGCCTCGAACTCAGAACAATGATAGCAATAAAATCAGAACTGGGCCTTCCAACCTGCCTTGCCCCGCACAATGCTCCCTCGGCCTGGCGATTCATTAAGCAACCCGGTCTTGATGATGAATCTACACATATGGCGACAGTAGTTGCATCCACTGTGGCCGCCCAGCTATTCGCTACGGACTCAATCATGTATGGTTCAATGATACGGACCAAAGAAGTGTTTGCAGCAGTTGCGCTCATTTCGAATGCTATTGCAGCTGCCGTTGCGGAGGCAATCAATGTTCTAGGCATTGAGAGACCTCTCTTCATCCCGCCAACATTTGAATAGGAGGCTGAAGAGATGAACAACGATCATGAATGGCCACCGGTCGCTGGCGACTTTGATGTCAATGACCCCTCACATTGTGTGGCTATTTGCACGCTGGGAAAACGAATTGAGATTCCTGGACAGTATTCGATTGCAGGCTCGTGCAAGACTGAGAATATTGGTATTGAACGCATCATCATTAATATCATATCAAACCCTAACATTCGATATCTCATCGTTGCTGGTCCCGAGGTTCCTGGTCATTTGACGGGCAGGTCTCTACGTGCGCTATTCCTTAACGGTGTAGATCCAGATACAAGAAAGATAATTGGTGCTGAGGGGGCGATACCCTATATCGAGAATGTGCCACCGGAAGGCATTGATCGATTTAGGGAGCAGATTGAGCTCATAGATATGATCAATGTGCTCAGTCTGAGTCAGATTACAGAGAAAGTGGAGCAGCTTGCTGGGCAGAATCCTGGACTCTTTTCAAAGGACGCACTATGGATTGAGTTCAAACCTGCATCTGGAGAAGCACGGAGAGCGATTTCATCTGCCACCATCATTATCCTTCCCGAGTACGATTTGCTCCTAGAGAGTAACAGCTCCTTAATGGCCAAACAAGAGGCTCACGCGATTGTCACAGAACACCCCTCCTCTATCGTCATCGAAGTGAGGGAAAGCGATACTGGCACTATTCTCGTGGGCAAGGAGGCATAGCATCTTTGTTTGTCTTCGAGAAAGAACAAATAATCCATAACATTGGCGGAGTCAAGATTGGAGGAAATTTCGGCGAGACCCCAACTGTTCTTGCAGGAACCATCTTCTACAGCGGGCACAAGATTGTTGAGAGTGCGGAGAGAGGCATTTTTGACAAGAACTCAGCAAGAAACCTCCTGCTAAAACAGGATGAGATGTCTGATATGACAGGCAATCCTGCACTTGTGCAGATTTTCGCAGAGTCTGAAGAGGCTGTGGTCCGCTACATTGATTTTGTCACCAAGCTGTCTGATGCCCCGTTTCTTATCGACTCGACGGAACCTCGAGTCCGAATTGCTGGATTGAAGCACTCCGAAGAAGTAGGTCTCTCTGACAAAGCTATCTACAACTCTATCAACGTGTCTGTAACGCCTAGTGAGATTGAGGTCCTGAGAGATATGCATCACGAATCTGCTATTGTTCTAGCCTTCAATCCCCAGGACCCCTCGATTGCAGGGCGGCGAGCAGTTCTTGAGAAGCCTGTTCTGGAGAGAGAGAAGGGCCTCCTAGACTTGTGTCGTGACATAGGTGTGACGAAGCCTCTCATCGACACAGCTGTCACAGCCATGGGTGCTGGAGCAGGCTCTGCGGCGGCCTTCACCTTTGTTTCAAAGACGGTGTATGGCCTACCAACCGGGTCTGGGGTGCACAACGCCCCTTCGTCATGGACCTGGCTGAGGAAACACAAGAAGACCGACCGTGAGGCATATTTCACAACTGATGCAGCATCGAATGTCATTGTGCAAATGATGGGTGCTGATTTCTTGCTCTATGGCCCGATAGAGAATGCTAATCGTGTGTTCCCTGTTGCTGCACTGGCAGACATTTTTGCGGCAGAATCCGCTTACTTGGAGTTCGGCATTGAACCTGGAGATAGTCATCCATTCAAGAAACTTCTCTGATAGGTGATGGCAATCATGCGAGGCGTCTTGAGACCAAAGGCAATCGGACTATCATCGCTCAGGATGGGTCCATTCTATACAGTCGCCTCTGTTGAACTTGGCAATACAACAACAAAGTGCATTCTGGTCACAACGAATCTGGAAACCGCGGAGATATTCGAAATCGAGAAGGAAGTTAGGATGACGCGTGACGTGAGAACTCCGCGTACGGATGAACAGGTATTCGGCGAAACTCTGTTCGGAGTGCAATTGACACGGGAATCAGTCGCCGAATTGGTTTCCAGTGTGCTGATTGCTGCCACATCTCGGGCAGGAATCGATATCGAACGTGATCTTCACTTTGCTGTTCGTTCCACAGGGGTCACTGCTAGCTTCGCCAATCCATCTGATGTCGGAGTCATTGTGCAGGCTCTTGCAGATGGATGTATTCAAGCAGGCATTCCTCCTCGAAAAATGACTGCGTCGATATCAGCCAAGAACTTGCCCACAGGCCTGCGTGACTTCACGTGGCTGAAGAAAGTGTATTTTGATGGGGCGGTTGCGTCTTCGCTTCCGCCAGCAAATACAGAAATCGTTGCCAATGAAATGGAAGGCGAACTGGTGACTGCAGGAATCAAGGGCGCAGTCAAGGGAACTGCTATCGACTTCAGGAACCCTGTGATGACCTTGGACTTCGGGACCACACTCGCTGGCCGGATCACTGACAACGGATATCCGTACGCACGGACTATCGGGTCGTTTGCCGGTTTGGCTGGCGCCATACCGGATGCAATCGCTCGTGGGTCCGGTTTAGTTCAATCTGAAACAGGGTGCGTTCTTGATTTGCCCCATAGCGGCAGATTGTCAAAGATAGATGTCACCCCGGAGCGGCTCGAACAAGTAAAGCGGATTATCCGGATCGAACGGGTCCCAAGAGGATCGTCTCGATTTGGAACAGTACCAGTCAACACAGACGCCGCAGAAGAGTCGAATATCGTTCTAATCGGCGTGGACGCTGACCTCACTGCGCTGGAGCGATTCGGCTCCAGATTCAGTGGTTCAGAGGATGGAGCGTATCTGCTCCCCCTATTCGATAGTCTTCAGGCATGGATTCTGCAGCGCATCGTAAGCATTGCTGATACCGAGGGTCTAGTTCTTGATGAAACCTCCTTGGGACTGACAGGTAGGGCAATCACGACCGGCCAGAAACCAAAATTGATTACCAGTGGGCTTCGGTTGAATACTGGAAGCCTATGGACGGCATCGCACCAACTCGTCTTTGTGGAGGACGGCCTTGCAATGGGAGCTGCAGTAGCTGCAAGGTGCATGAACTCAATGGGGACGACACACAATCCAATGGGCGGTCGCAAAGGCGACCGATGTATCATGACTGAGAGGATGAAGCTTCAAGCGAAGAGGAAATCGTAATCATTCTGAATCCTTGGACGACAGTCCATGATGTTCATTGACAGTCTTTATCTTGACATCAATGTCTGTCTTGATTGGCGATCAATAATGCTTGTGTACCCTATCAAGACTCGCATCATTACTGAGAAAGATAACATCCTTGATGTCTTACTTGAGAGCCTTACTCTTGCAGACATGGAGATTTTGGACAATGACATCATCACCATTGCTGAGACTCCACTTGGGACAACGGAAGGACGTATCGTGAAGTTGTCAGACATCAAGGTTTCAAAGGAGGCTGCCAAGCTTGCAAAGAGGTATGAGCTGATCCCTGAGATTGCTCAGTTGATCATACAGGAGGCAGACGAAATACTGGGAGGCATCCCTCATGTCATCCTCACAATAAAGAACAACACATTGATGGCCAATGCGGGAATTGACAAATCGAATGCGCCGCCAGGATACGCATCACTGCTACCATTGAATCCCCGTGCAAGTGCTGAGCGACTAAGAGCAGAAGTGAAGAAGAGGACAGGGAAGACCATTGGCGTCATGATTATTGATAGCAGAACTCAGCCACTGAGACTTGGAAACATCGGCATGGCTCTGGGAGTTGCAGGTTTCAAACCTGTCGCTGATGATCGCGGACGCAAGGACCTCTTCGGAAATGTGTTGCGAATTACGAGAAGAGCTGTGGCCGATAATCTGGCCTCTGCATGCACAGCTGTCATTGGCGAGTCCAATGAGTCCATTCCAGCGGCATTGATACGTGACGCTCCTGCTGAGTTTGTTGACGAGTCATTTGATTCGTCTGAGATGTGGATTCCTCCCACTGAGTGTATGTATATGGCTATCTTCAATCAATGGCGTCAAGGTAATACGAGCTGACAATCTTATTTAGTACCAGTCATATGAAATATGTGCACTTCATCGATGAGTGTATGTGTCCCTCTTCGAAAGAAAAACAGGTCAGGCAGTGTTCTATCATCACGGTGGAGTACAGGCAGGAGTTACGACGAATTTGGCTAAGAAAAGAGTTCTAATCGATGTCGCGAATGCAGGCGCCTCTGGGGACATGTTCCTATCTGCGCTGACTGATCTTATTGGCGAAGATGACGTTCTTTTGCCTGTCGCTGCCAGTCTTCTGATATACGATCCTTCCTTCAGACTATCCGTGACCTCCAGGTCTCATTCAGGATACACGGGTCGGCAGCTGCAGATCACGCGTAATCCCGCTATACGACTCAATCCTGACTCGATGATGGAAGTCCTGATGGCTGTTGCAGAAGAGATTGAACTTGCGCCTCGAGCAAAGAATCTTGCTAAGGAAGCTCTGACAATCATCTTCCAGGCAGAAAGCAGGGTGCATAACAAGCCAATATCTGAACTGCATCTTCATGAGACCGGAACCATTGATACAGTGTTAGATCTCGTGGGTACCGCATATCTTCTAGAGCGCGCTGGACTTCTGGAAGATGCCGAGTTTGTTTCAACGCGCGTTGCGGTCGGCAGCGGTACAATTGCAACTGAGCATGGGGACCTTGAAGTTCCGGGACCTGCAGTGGCTGAGATTCTTGTAGCGCACGACATGCTCTTCCATAATGGCGAGGCCCGGACCGAAGTACTGACTCCAACAGGAGCTGCCCTCTTGGCAGCCATCACAAAAGTCTATGTGGATGCCTACGATGGTTTTGTGGCGCAGAATCAGGGAATTGGTTTTGGCACCCGTGACTTGGGTGCAATCCCGAATATGATGCGGATAGTAGTTGGCGAGCTTGTCGTTCAAGAAGAAAAGAAGCCAGTTTCACCTCCAAAAGAAGAATCAAAGAGAGCGCTTGCGAAGGAGGCAAAGGCACCACCGGATTCGAAATCAAAGGCTGAGGAACGTTCGGAAGTGCTTGACGAGTGGAGTGCCGACGAAGTGGTTGTCATTGAGACGAATGTCGATGATGTGGACGGTGAAACCCTCGGTAGCCTCTTTGATACGCTACTCGTAGAAGGATTGGCCTATGATGTCGTTGTCATACCAGCTCTTGGCAAGAAGAGTCGACCGTGTTTCTTGGTGAAAGTCATTGCTGCAAAGACAGGTCTGAAGAGTGTTGCAGAGGTCATGATGCGCCATCTGGGGACAACTGGAATTCGATACTCGACTTGGCAACGACTGAAGGCAGCGCGCGAAACAATCGTCTGTGGCCTGAATATCGATGACAAGGAATACATGGTTCGCGTCAAAGTCTCTCGCACAACAGATGGAAGTATCATCAGCATCAAGCCCGAAGATGATGATGTGGAGCGTGTATCTCGTGAAACCGGCATTCCCATTCGTGAACTGAAACCGAGGATTGCAATGCAGGCTCACGCGGTCACTGAGTAATCAGTTGCAGCTGGCCAGGATCTCTTCCTTTCACTTGCCCGAGGTACTGTGCTGGAATCAGATTCTCAAAGGCACGTTCACACAGGTCTGAGTACGCTCTTGGATCATATCTTGTCGACTCATCGAAGAGTTCCAGTGCTTTCACTCTCCGTAATGGATTCGTCGAGTCTGCATGGACCATGACGTACCTGACCCGTTGCCCTGCATGTAGCTCTTGTCCCGCCTTGGCAAGCTGTTGAGCGACAACAGCGGCTCTTGACACGGCACGATATTCATGAGGGTCTCTAGTCAGATTTGCGTTCAGGATGAGGTCTCTGAGATCGACATCATAGTCATAGAGTCTATCCATGTAGCTACGACAGACCTCATATGCCTCGGGCATACGCTGTAGAAAGCCGGCCTTATCACTAGCTTGTGCTAGTGTCTTAATCATGGCCATCTGGCAGTCGCCGACATAGAGACAGGTGTCCCTTCTTCGGGTCTCTATTCCTCGCGTCTTGATTGCCCCGTTCCTGTAGACTCCATAGTATCGATTTAGTGGTGCAATTGATGGATGCAGTCGTGACGATGGGATGACCATCCATTTGTAGACTCCTTTTGGGGACATCTTGATGTTGACTCTCTCGGACACGCGCTTGCAGAATTCCACAACTGCCTTGTATTCCACTCTCTCTTTATTTGCCCTCAACCAGACTGAGTCCACAATGCCGTGTAGCATCTCAAGCCCCATCTCCTCCCCAATCTCTTGGGTTTCAAGCATGACCTCCCTTGCAAGTGCAGTGACCGCGGTATGCGCCTCAACTCTTCCGAACTTTGCGTTCTTGAATCCGAGATATCCAAAACACGAGACCAGCACTCCCTTCAGAGTGTTCTGCATAATCTCATACTTCTCAGTGTCGCGTCCCTGTTCTATCAGTTTCTTGATGTCAGTCCGTCTATTGACAAGCATTTCCAATGACTTGGATACTATCCCTCTCCTGTGTGTGCATATTCTAAAGCTCTGCTGAGGAATCTCGATGCAGTATTGGTAATCATATGGGCACTTGGTTCTCGTACAGATTGTTTCCGGGCTGATATTCCTGGTGACCATGAGTGTTGGGTACATCGATGAGAAATCGCACTCTGCAATGTCCTCATAGATGTCTGGTCTTGGCTGGAAGATCAAACCTCCCCTGTCTATGGATGTCAGTTCAGTGACTGTCTTCAAGAACTCTGGATTCCGTTTGATAGGTGGTATGAGAATGTCCATCTTGTAGGCGTTGTAGAACTGCACCGCCGCGTTCACCGCACCAATCGTCATCTGTGAGACCCTGTGCGGTCGGCCCAGAGCAAGCCTGCAGCTCTCTACGATTCCCTCCAACCCCATTGGCGCATAGAAATGCATGCCTGTCCTTCCTCGGTCAACGTGAACTCTCCCGTTCAGTATGACATGCGTTCCTGACCTGAACATGATTCGATTGTATTGCCAGAACGACTGAGGTTCAGTGAAGATCACGTTCAATGGTGTCTTGTCTCGGGATAGTGTCAGTTCCACTCCGTTGACCTTGGATCGTATGGTGAGGTATCGAAAGAGGTCATCATCTCCTCCTCTACTGATTATCACATCAGGGTCTATCTCATCAGTGACAGCTTGGAAGTGTCTGAGAATCTCTCCCTCGTCATCATCTTGGATATCTACGGTCCCACCTCTATGATAGACCTCAATATGCTGGATTCTATCCTCCATCTTGGGGAAGATCTGCTCTGTGGCTATGAACACCTCAAAGTCCATCATCTCAAGTTCTGGAATGTCATACTCTGGGTTCTCTCGCTTGTCAAGGCCTCTGATACTGATGACCTCATCCCCTCTCAGCTCAAACTCTACACGCCCAAAAGCGAACATGTCATTGGCTATGAAGAACTGCTGAACTGGATTAATATCCGCATGGAATACTGTGGCTCCCGGCAGCAGCTCAAAATCCTTTGCCACTTCCTGAAGTGCATCTGGTGTAGTGAACACCTGTAGGACCGGTGTCTTCTCTTCATCATAGACACTTGTGTATCTGTGTACAATTTCTGCGTCAACGACCCTTGGGTGTTCGAGGACTGTTTGCAGGATGCCTGTTTCAGTCCAGTCCCTGCTTCCAATCATGTCTGTACTGACAAAGACTGAGGGGTTGAACCCGCGATAGGTGTAGCCTCTGGTCTTTCCCTCCGCCTTGATCCAGAGGGTCAGTGCCTGCTTCTCGTTGTCCACATTGGCGTCCAGAAGCCATCCAGTTGTGCTCGTCAGGGGTTGCTCCTCTCCCGCATTTGCTCCAGAGCCTCAACTCTCTTTCCAATCAGATCAATCTCTTCTTGCATTCTGAGGACTGCAGAGAGAAGAATGACCTCCGTAATGCGCGGCGTTGGAATCATCGTGCCTGCGTCTGCTAAGCTCCTCGCATAATCGAATATTCTATCGAAGACCTCTCTCTGGGCTGGTCTGAGGGTACGCCTGAACTCTTTCCAGCGGGCCTCCTCAATCCTGATTGCATCTCTGAATGTACGGACTGTGCGTCCCATGTCTGCATCCTCTTAGTATATTCCTGAACTCGACTCGTCCGACCATTATCTTGCATCCCCGATGATTGTGAGTTTTACTAGTGCGATTGGTACGTCCAAGAGGATACGAACGAGGGGGGCAGTTTCCCGAAAGTAAAGTCTATAACTCCTCATCTAAGACATGATTTGGTGTTTGCGAATTGGCCTATAGGGTGATAATTCGTTGTCCAGATGCAGAGGACATCATCAAACTCCTCAAACAGAAGCACGGCCCTGATTATTCAAGGGTGTGGCGAATAGATGGTCGCACAATTGGAGTCTTCTCATTTGAGAGGAGCGGGACTCCTTTCCCCTTTGGTGTGTATGTCCGTCTAATCACGCTTGAACATGATAAGGCCTCAGAGAGATGTGACATCACCATACTGGGAGCGGGGGGCTCAATGATAGGAGTTGCTGAATTAGACCCTCCTAAAGCAGGCCCTGTGCCGGATCTTGTTCGTATGGCTAAGGAGCGGGGTTGGGAGATACATATAGAAGAAGCAAAGATAGAATCTCGAGGTAGTCAATGTCCTAACTGCGGCTCAGCTTATGTCTATTCAAAGGAGAAGGTTCAGGCAGACGGCTCAGTGGTATGTCAAAACTGCGGAAAACCATTCATGATTCAAGAATAATGATGAGTGGTTCATGCTTGATAACACCTACACATGTGAGCAACCAAGTCCAAGGGGTTGTTCTTCATCCTCTATTCAATCGGCATAGACTCAAATAGCGGAAATAACATTCATCGCCCTAGTATCCCAAGAGTGGATACTAACTCGTTCGGGGTGCAAGAGATGGTAACTGCACTATTCAAGGTCGTACTCATGGGAGATGGAAGCGTCGGAAAGACCAGTCTCCGTAGGACCTACATGGGAGAAGGATTCCGAGCTAACTACATGATCACCATCGGTGCTGACTTTGCAGTCAAGAAGATGCAGCTTCATGGCGGCCATGATGTAAGCATTCAGATATGGGATCTCGCAGGACAAGAACACTTCAAGAGCGTGCGTTC
>PRDH01000003.1 GCA_003345545.1 Candidatus Thorarchaeota archaeon | reverse complement strand
TCAACCAGACAATCATTCTTTGCCCTGACGAATCAATGAGTTGGCAGGAGTTTGTCGAGGTGTCGACCAGACACCTTGGAGTGAAACCGCCGCGACTCCGCGTTCCGGGAGCAGTTGCAAAGTTCGGAATAGCTCTGCTAAGCCCCATAAAGAATCGCAAGAAGATGACATTCTTTTGGCATCCAAAATCTGTGGATATGATGGGTTCTGAGAGGGTATACACGAATGAGAAGGCAAAGCGGCTTCTGGATTGGGCGCCGAGAGTCACGATGGCGGATGGCTTCCGGAGAGCAATCGACTGGTATTTCGAGAACGGCTATCTCGAAAAGGGGTCATGAATCATGGATCCCACAGTAGGCTTAGTACTAATCATTCTCCCAATAATCCTTGCATTCACTCTATTGGTTTTCCTGCACAAGGCTGCTGATGTCACTGGGGTCGTTGTATGGTTTCTTACAATGGTTATTGCCATTGCTGCTTTCCAGACTGATATACCCATAGCCATCACAGCTAGTATCGCAGGCATCGTCAAGTCATTTCCAATTTCCCTTATGGTCGCAACATCGATTCTAATGATGACATTCATGCAAGAAACCGGAGCACTACAAAGGTTGATCGTCTTCTTCAAGACCCTCGGCGGGGGAAGTAGACCAATTCAGATTCTGTTAATCAGCCTTGGTCTAGGGCTTTTCCTTGTTGGGATTGGGGCTACCCCAGTTTCCATGTTGCCCCCTGTGATGCTTGCACTAGGATTTTCTCCACTTGTAGCAGTTGCACTTCCATCAATTGGATATGATCCTCTGACAACCTTTTCACTTCTCGGAGTCCCAGTAGACGTGTTCCAAGTCTATTATCGTGATGCTACAGGCGTTGTGCTTTCTGCATCAGAAGCTGGGTCAGTATTTGCTGTCTACATGCCTCTGATAACCGTAGGAATTGCAGTATCTATGCTATGGATAGCAGGTGGCAAGAAATTGCTCTTAGACCGAGAGGGGCTCTTTTTGGCTGTGATTTGCGGTGTAACTGCTGGTTTCTCTGCGATAATCTGCAACCTTGACTTCATCGGCCTAACAAGGCTGACGAATGTTGTGGCAGGAGCTCTTGTTCTTCTAGTAATACTTCTCTACACAAGGATCCGGGGACGAAAGCTAATTGATAGAGGGCAATTGTCCGTTGAAGATGAGAAGGCCGAGAAATCAATCTCTCTCATCCGTGCGAGCATTCCATGGATTATCCTTGTTGTTCTCTCATTAGTCACGACTCTTATAGAGCCTATCAAGCAGTTCCTCTCTCGAGACCTCGATTTGGTAGTCACATTTGGACAAGTTCTACGTGGGAGTGAAATTGTCTCGTATTTTGTCAGTACAAAATTCCTCTGGCAGGCCTACACTTTGATGTTGATTGCCACTCTTCTATCTGTTCCGTTTCTCTCAAGAGACCGGCAAGTCCTCAGGAGAACAATGAGGAAATTCCTTAAGAGAGCTCCACGACCCGTCCTAGCTGCTGCAATCTTCTTTTCAATGGCTGAGGTAATGAACTACAGTGGCTTCTTTTTAGACGCCCTTGGTATTATGAATCCACCTTCAGATTCATACAATAATATGATATTCCTTCTTGCGTCGGCGACTGCAGGGCTTGGTATATTGTATCCCGCATTGGCTCCATTTCTAGGACTTCTAGCTGGATTCATCTCTGGTTCCGAAACTTCTGCAATTGCAATGTTCACAAAGTATCACGTTGATACAAGTACAATAATTGGTGCGAATGCTATGGTGGTTTCTGCATCAAATGGAATTGGAGGAGGGCTCGCTAGCGTCCTGAGTCCTGCCAAAATACAGAATGCCGCAGCGGTCATTGATAAAATTGGTATCGAGGGCGAAGTGATACGTTATGGCCTGGTGGTTGCACTTCTAATGACGTGGGCGACAGCAATTCTTACCATGATTCAGGCTTTGCCGCTCACAATCACAGTCCTTGTGATTGTCGTGATAATGGCTGTCATTCCACTCCTGATTGGACTTGCGCTGTTTTTGAGGGGACACTCCTCAGAGCAGAAATGAACCTCATGACTTCGAGACAATTAAATGGCTGGATGACAATGATGCTATCAGTGAATCTCAAGTATTCACTCCGAGAGGGACGTGCTATCTCAATGGCTAGAGGTAACCTGACATATTGGCGAGGAAACAGCTTTTACATAAATCCCACCTCTCGATGCATCAATGATTGCTTGTTCTGTGTTCGCCATTTTGGAGAGGGAGTCTTTGGTTTCAATCTGGTTCTCGACAAAGATCCAACCGTTGAAGAACTTGTGAGGGAAATCGAGGAGACCTGGAAATCAAAATTCACTGACATTGCCATAGTTGGTTTTGGAGAGCCACTTCTCAATCTGGATGGGACTATTGCTGCAATCCGGAAGATGAGAGAATTGAGTCATACACCCATCAGAATGAACACGGACGGACAGGCGCTTCTTCTCTACCCTTCTCGTGATGTTCCTCATGAATTGGCAGATGCGGGCTTGGACAGGATCCAGATCTCTCTCAACGCGCCTGATTCTGACACCTATCTGAGATTGTGTCAACCAAAGTTTGGGAGATCTGCTTACGATTCTATTCTGGAGTTCGCTGAAAGGTGCAAACCTCTGATGAGAGTCGAATTCTCTGTTGTTGACATTCCTGGCGTTGACATTGATGCCTGCCGGGGAATCGCCAAGAGAATGCGGATTGAGTTTCGCGTGCGAGTCTTCAAAGGCCCAGATGGAGCACTAGAGGGGATTCTGCGAACTCTGACAGCATAGTGATCTATTCGGCCAAGTAGTGGACAAGTATATCTTAATGATGCTATTGGCTTTCGATGTGACTTCCGACGGGCCTGCAAATGAAATTGATCCGGAACCAAAGAACAGGAGATTTCCTGGCTGCGCAGAGAGGATTTCTTGGGCGCAGGTCTTATTCCGTGAATGAGGTGAATACATGATGAAGTTGTGGGAGCCTGTTTCCATAAGGGGAATGGAACTCAAGAACAGACTGATTCTGCTCGCCACACATCTTGGCTATTGCGATGAGGATGGAGTTGTGACAGACAGGCTCGTCGACTTCTACAGTGCCCGCGCAAGGCATGGACCTGGACTGATCATCGTTGGAGGCTGCTACACGGAGCATTTAGGGATGAGCAGTCCAACGATGATTGGCATCTCGCGAGATGACCACATTGTGGGTCTACAGAAACTCTCGGAGGCTATCCACTCATACGACGTTCCTGTGGCTGCTCAGCTCTACCACGCCGGCCGCTATGTGCACTCACTCATTCTGGGTGAGCAGGCCGTGTCGGCATCAGCAACCAAAAACAGACTGACGCGAGAAACTGCTCGGCCATTGTCAATTGATGAAATTCACGAAACTGCTTCAAACTTCGGGAAGGCCGCTCGTCGCGCGAAGCAAGCCGGCTTCGATGCTGTCGAGATAATCGGCTCAGCTGGTTACATCATCAATCAGTTTCTGGCCAAAGCTACAAACCTGCGTGAGGATGAATATGGTGGAGATCTGGAAGCCCGTGCAAAGTTTGCACTTGAGGTTGTTGGGAGTGTTCGCAAGTCGGTTGGCCGTGGCTTTCCGATACTCTACCGGATGAGTGGACAAGACTTCGTACCAGATGGTCTCACTCTCGACGATAACAAGATTATTGCGCCTTTGCTCTGTAGAGCCGGAGTCGACTGCTTGAATGTAACAGGTGGATGGCATGAGACTAGGGTCCCTCAAATCACCATGAATGTGCCCCGAGGTTACTTTGCCTATCTCGCCGAAGGCATAGCTGACGTTGTTTCGGTTCCGGTGGTCGCATGCAATCGGATCAATAGCGTGACCATTGCTGAACATATCTTGTCTAGAGGAAAGATTCAGCTTATAGGAATGTCACGAGGATTCATTGCTGATCCAGAGCTCCCGACGAAGGCACGAACTGGACAGCAGAGACTCACACGACCGTGCATTGGATGCAACCAAGGGTGCTTGGACCGAGCCTTCATGATCGAGCCTGTCACATGTGCAATCAATCCTCTTGCTGGTTTTGAGAGTGAGAAGTCTTTAGGTCCCAAGGGGTCAGGTCATATCGCAGTAGTAGGTGGAGGCCCAGCAGGCATGGAGGCTTCCCGGGTATTAGCACTTCGTGGATTCAGAGTTGTTCTCTTTGAACAGCACAATAAGCTTGGTGGCCTTCTGAATCTTGCTGCTAGAATCCCTGGTCGTGGTGAGTTTGCGGCATATGTCAGATATATGGAACGTGAGCTCGGAGCTCTAGGCGTCGAGATCAACCTCAATACTGCTGCGACTTCAGAGCTCCTATGTGAAGGCAATTTTGACTGCGTGATCTGTGCGACAGGTACCGTAGCAGGTGCCCCTGCCATAGACGGTGTCGAAAGTGCTCACGTGACAACAGCATATGATGTCCTATCACTTGGTCTTGACAACCTAGGGGTTGTTGCCGTCATTGGAGGGCAGGCTCTAGGCTGCTATACGGCCCTGGCTCTTGTGTCAAAGGCTGAAAAGGTGTACGTGTTTGATGCAGACGAGATGATTGGTGTCGACCTCGGAAGAACCTCACGTTGGGTCATCCTTCAGCAGCTCAGGGCCAGAGGTGTGGAACTAAATGCCAACGCACGTGTCGTCGAAATCGATCCCAAATACATCACTGTGTTTCAAGATGGCAAATACCGCCATGTCAAGGCAAAGACTGTGGTCGTAGCAACAAGACCACAACCCAAGGACCGTCTCTTCATGCAGCTCAAGAGGAAAGGAATACGAGTCGAAAGCGTGGGCTCCATGGTCAAGTCCATGAAGCTGCTCGAAGTCATTCATAGCACCTTCGAATTCACAAGCAAACTCGGGCTATGATCTTGCAGGCCTTGACCGGAACTGCCTGAGCGGATATTCTTATAATGCTACGAATGAAGGCTTCCAAGCGTCCTGAAAGACCTGGAGACCCGATTCGATTGTCCATTGACGAAGAACCTGCTGACAGCGTCATTACCTATCCGATGTTCTCTGATCTAAATGAGATCTTGTCACAGATATTCGTGATCAAGATGAGCGTGCTGGAACACGGCATGCCAACTTTTGTTGTTCAGTGGGCTGGTGGTCAGATTCCGAGCAACAATGAGCAAGATGCCACATTCAAAGAGATAACGAAACTGACTCAACCGCTCAAGGTCTGGCCGGTAATCCGCTGGCGGAACGAGCAAGAGGGCGAATACATCATTCGGTTTATCCCCCAGCAGAAAGCTGCAAAAGGGAATAACAGAATCAATTATGCCCTGTTTCTCGTCACCCTCTCAACCATCGCGATTGGAGGATTCCTTCAAGCGACGAGTCCAGTATTCTTGTCTCTCTTCTATCCCTCTGGTTATACCGTCTGGGACATCGCATTTACGACAATTCTTTTCATGGCTGCTCTCATGGGAATCATATTCACGCATGAAATGGGGCACTACAAAACCGCACAAAAACTGGGGATCGAGTCATCTCTCCCTTATTTCATACCGGGTCTACCGCAGATTGGTGGAACTTTTGGTGCGTTCATCTCACAGAAGAGTCCGACAGAAAAACGGTCTGACCTCCTAGACCTTGGCCTTTCTGGACCGCTTGCCGGATTTGCTGTGACTCTGGTTGTTCTGGTAATTGGATTCTTCATGTCCGTGCCTGTCACTGCCGAACAACTCACAGCCATCGATCAGGCTTTCCCAGACCAATCCGGCTCGCTTGCTGTCCCCTATCTATTCGTGCTGATGGAATACTTCTTTTCCGACCTCATCCCTGTGGGTGGTACAATCTACCTGCACCCTGTCGCGTTTGCATCTTGGGTCGGAATGCTTGTGACCGCGCTGAACCTCTTTCCAATCGCGCAGCTAGATGGGGGTCATGCTCTCCGAGCGATTGTGGACACAACCTGGCACAGGAGAATCGGATGGGCTGGGATCATTCTCCTACTCCTGACAGGATATTATATGATGGCAATCCTAATCTTCGCAATATCAGGTGGCGGTGGACATCCTGGCCCCCTGAATGATACCATTAAGGTTTCAAGAGGTCGTATAGCGCTGTTCATATCGGCCATGGTAATCCTAGTGCTCTGTATCCCGCCTTTATGGCAGATGTTCAGTCTTTTCTAGATGAATACATCGAAGCGATATCATTGAGCCCCGAGTATAAGGCCTTCGGAGTGGCTTTCGGGTCACGAGGACCATACGACGTTTCTGTGCAATCACCAGTCTGCGTCCTCGCCTTCAGATTCACCTTGACCCCAATCCTAGCCCTCCGGGACCCTCATGACCCCAAGTTCCAGAAGGCGATTCATTACCCTCAACGCAGCCTCGTCGATTTGCGGTTCAAACTTTGCACCGGTGATCACAAGCTTTCCTGAGCCAAAGAGAAGTATGACAACTTTCGGGTTTCTCATTCTATAGATCAAGCCCGGGAATTGTTCCGGCTCATAGAGTGTATTCTCTAGCTTCATGGCAGCAAGCTCAAGGTTCAGCTCTGCTCCAAGGCTAGCACTTGCGACGATGTTTTGGACAGGTATGGCAGGTCGGCCGGTTATCTCTATACCTGCCTCTTTGATGGTCTTGACAATCTTATGAACTGCCCGCCTGGACTCCTTCTCGCTCTTTGCACCTGTACACACCATCTTGCCGGAGTAAAAAATCAGCGTGGCAGTCTTAGGTGACTTCAGTCGGTAGACAAGACCTGGGAACTGCTCGGAATCGAACTCGACACTAGGCATCGTAGCTGCGATCTCGTCGAGGTCTAGTCGCTGATTGAGAATGACTGATGCTACGACATTCTCGATTTTTGTTTTTGGCTCTGGACGTGGCATCTGCTCTCTCTTCTGCTCTCTCCGACCTTTACAGTATATAAAGGTTCGACGATTCTGTTTATGACAACATTCGAGCCTGTTGTACGCTTTGGAGGTTAATACTCAACAACTGCAATCATCTTTTCTAATGACAACGACCTTGACTTTCACATCCTCTGCGATATCTCCGAATGCCTGAAGGAAGTATCTCGAAGCGTCAGCTAGCCCTTTCTTCCCTTTTACTGTCAAAGAATAGATGATTGTCTGTCCGTCTTTTCGACCTTTGATGAACTTCCCTTTCTTGAGCTCTTTCAAGGCAGGATAAATCGTGCCTGGAGTTGGCTTGTTCCCTCTTCTCTTAGCAATCTTTTCTGCGATCTGCTGTCCATTCATCTCTTCTCTGTCAAGCTCCCAGAGGATCTGGAATGTAAGTAGTCCTCTCATATCACAGCAGTCCGGTGCACAGCATAGTTCAGAATCTGAGGGGCCTTCCATAGTTACATATTGGACATCCGATACATTTAAATATACATATAGGACGTCCAATATTGGACTCCCAATATTAAATACACACGAAGGTGCTAACTAAATGACCCCCAAAAAAGAAGCGGAAGGCAATGTATCATTATGTGAAGCGCAGTGCATCGTGAAATCTGTGGTATCGACCGGAAAGCCAAAATGCCATGATGGCTCCCACTCGAAATATCATTTTGCAGGAATGGTGATTGCATGAAGGAATCCAAGAGAGTCAGCGAAATGAAGCCTGACGAAATCAAAGAAGAAGTGCGAAAAGCATACACTCGGGTGGCAGACATCAACGTGGGATGTGGCTGTGAACCTGAGATTCAGACATCCTCAAGCTGCTGCGGTGACTCTTCATCTAAGGTTGTCACAAGCGTGAATCTAGCCAAAGCCCTGGGCTATGATACGAAGAATATGCCCCTGGCGGCAACTGAATCGTTTGCTGGATGTGGGAATCCAGTAGCTCTAGCCAGCCTAAAGAAAGGAGAAGTCGTTTTGGACCTAGGTAGCGGAGCAGGACTTGATATGTTCGTTGCTAGTAAAAAAGTGGGCAGTCGCGGGAAAGTGATTGGCATCGACATGACTCCAGCCATGATCGAAAAAGCTAAGAAGAATGCTGAGGAACTTGGAATCACGAATGTCGAATTCAGATTTGGCGACATTGAAGAAATGCCTATAGAAGATGACTCAATTGATGTCGTAATCAGCAACTGCGTCATCAATTTGGCTCCTGATAAGAGCAAGGTGTTTCGAGAAGCGAACAGAGTCTTACGTCCTGGCGGAAGGATAATGGTGTCCGATATTGTACTGTCAAAACCGCTTCCAAAGAAGGTACGCGATGAGGTTATCACATATACTGGATGTATCGGCGGAGCCATACTTGACAAGGAGTATCTGGACCACATTAGGGCCGCAGGATTCGTTGATGTAGAAATCACCGGGAAAGCCGGTGACAGTCTATACGGAGCATACAGTGCCTACATCTCTGCACGAAAGCCAGAGTAGCTGCTATCATCATTCAAATGGGGTAATACGAAATGGAAGTGGAAGTTCAAGTGGAGAACAACACGAATCTCGTTAAGGTCCCAGTCTATGTAAACCAAAAAGGTCCGTTTGCTTTTGATTTCGACATTGGCGCTTCCACAACCACTCTCTCAAGCCAATTGGCAGAAAGACTTGACATTCCGACCTATGATGGTCATAGGAAAGAGGCTATGGGAGTTGGTGGAGGTATTCCCACTAGGTTTGCCAGTGTCGACAGCATAGGCATAGGTTCAATGATATTTAAGAATGAAGAAGTATACGTGATCGATTTGGACTCGGCACTGAAGGGCTGTGGGAAACACGATGGGGTGATTGGTCACAGTAGCCTCAAGAGTTGTAGACTTTCTCTGAACTATGCGAAACAACGCCTCAAGCTGCGAAAGGGAAACTCGTCGACGAGTGACGAGGGACGAGAAAAAGCCTGGTACCCATTTGAATACATTGACAATACCCATCTGATACGTGCGCCTGTCTACATCAACAGTCGAGGTCCATTTGATTTTGTTATTGATACTGGTGCTGGAAGCAGCGTTATCACTCCTGATCTTGCCAAGTTGTTGAATCTGAGGACAGAACCGGTCAATGGTATTGCTCGCGGCATTGGCGGTGACGTGAGACTAGAACTAGCTTCTTTGGACCATTTCTCCTTAGGTTCGTTTGTGCAAGAGAAGATGCCGGTGGCCGTGGTAGACCTCGCTTCTGTTTCGCCACGGGGGCGGCTGATAGAAAATGGAATCATAGGATTCGATATCTTGCGACGACTTGAATTGACCATTGATTACCCTAAGAAGCTACTCGCACTTGGTTCCTGAATATATTTCGAAGACTTCGCAAGACACTTAGGCAAGGCTGCAACTGGAAGATTCGTGATTTCAATGTCTGGTGATGAGGAAAACTACTCTGGTCATGATGGTACAATCATGCTGCTGAGAGTGTGGAAACCAGCAGGAACTCCTCGAGCAGTAGTGCTTGGAATTCATGGACTTGGCTCTCACAGCGGCCTTCTATCCTTCTTGGGCGAGAAGTTCTCATCGAAGGGCTTCATGTTCTATGCTCCTGATATGAGAGGCTTTGGCACCTTTCCTGGCCGCAAGGGACACGTCGAACGATACAGTGAGCATATGGACGACATACACTCCCTAGTCGGACAGCTTAGGGAGGGTCATCCTGATGAGAAGATGTTTCTGTTCGGCCATTCCATGGGCGGATTGCATGTCGCCAACTATGCCATCAATCATCCAGAGGCTCCGATTAATGGGATTATCATACCGTGCCCCTCGGTTTCCGAAAGGCTCGAAGTGAGCAAGGCCACGCGTGCTGTTGGATCACTTCTTTCCAAACTAAACGTCAAGACATATATCAGTAATGGACTCAATTACGACCTAATCTCGAAGAATCCAGATATCGTTCGAAGAAACAGAGAAGACCCTCTGAGGTTCGATAAGGTAACACCACGATATGCTATTGAAGGTATCAAAGCAAGCAAGGCTGCTTTTGCCTCCGCGAGTAGAATCAGAGTTCCAGTGCTTGTCCAGCAGTCAGGTGATGACATGATTCTCATACCTGAGAAGAACAAGGAGTTCTTTGATAACATCTCATCCAAAGATAAAACCTGGATACTCTATCCCGGTCTCTACCATGAACCCTTCGAGGAATCTGGAGGCGAGGAAGTCCTCGCTGACATCTTCTCATGGATTGAAAAGCGATTATAGACGCACCGTCGAGTTCTTCTTGGGGCAAGGTATTTGAAGAGCTCCGCATCGATTCCTCAGCTGTAATTGCAACTGGTCAAATACCAACGCTTTCGATTTTCAGAATATTGAGGCGCATGAGAACCGTCCACCTGGAGCATTGTCCATTCATTGGATTTAACGTGAGAACATAACTTGTGAATATTGCTTCGTTAGGTTCCTTTTTTATTGCTAGATCAGAAGTATGCCAGGTGACTCCGCATGGTACTTGTCAAAGAAGAATGGCTAATGCCAATTGGCTGCATCTGCCTTGCAGCCGCAATCCTGGCAGACAGATTCCTACTAGTTGAAGCTCCTGTACTCGATTTCATCATTGGTATTCTCACGGGAGTGTCAGTTGTCCTAAATCTCGTCGGGCTGTATAAGACTGGTCGCAAGAGCAAATCATGAGATAAGATTGGCTACAGTGAACTAGAGTTGGTGCAGTGTTGGAACTAGGGTAAGCCTTTTATGCAGCATCCGAAATCGACGCCGCTAAGCGAGAAACGGCAAGTGATATGCTGGTTCCATCCCCTATCGAGAGTGACCCTGAATGATCAAATCGAGTAGAGCATTTGCACTTTTCTTCATTACGTTGTTCTTGGCAAGTGTGGCAGTCCCAGTTGCTTTCAATGGCAATCCCATCATGAACGTATCACTAGTCGAGTCTCCTTACATTCCTTCATCGACGAATTATGTCGTAAGTGTGCGTGTGTTCAATGAACTCCAGGCCTTCAACGATGATGATTTTCAGTTCAGGGTACTAAATGGTTCAGTTCCTCTCAGTAACGCGTGGGTGCGTCTGTTCAATGCCACTGACAAGACTCTCGAAGCAGATGGTCACACAGACGGGAATGGCTATACCACGTTCTACAATCTACCTGTTGGAACCTATAAGTGGAATGTGTCGCATATTGCGGACGTACTGACTCCTGATAAGACTGGTCAAATCGTGTCCAATGGTCCTGAAGCTAGTGTGACTATCCTGTTCGGCAACATAGACTGGAATAATGATGATGATGATCTTAACGCCACAGTCAGAGATATCGAGGGTGCTCTCGCAAACAACTTGAATTTCTCAATTCACTATAGCGGAAACGATTCAATCTATGATCAAGTCGAGGTTGTCAGCGGGAGAGCTGACTTCAGCGACATTCCAGATGGTTCGTATATATGGAGACTATCCGTTCTAGGCGGCTCATATGCCGGATACTTGCTTGACTGGGGCCTACTCCAAGCAAATGGCACTCAACTACTAGTTTACCAAGAGATTGGCCCCCTGATTGGTGACCCCTACCTCTATGATCTCGAAGTCTTCACATATTACGAAACAAGTCTTCAGCCTATAGTCGGGGCAGTTATTGAATTGATGCACAAGAATGGCACAACAATCGACACTAAGACTACGCCATCCAATGGAACCGTTGTCTTCGTTGACCTCCCTATTGCACAAGTCAACTGGACTGTTACATTTGGAGGGTTCCCAATCGGTCTCGGAAACTATTATTATGACCTCACGACGGAAGCTAGCGATATTCGTGCACCTGTTATCACTAGCCCTGGCAACCAGTCAATCCTAAATCATGCTGAGAACGTTACTATCACCTGGCACGTAGAGGACGAATTCCCAGGCCAAATCAAGGTTTATGTTGATGGAATACTGAACCGCTCTGTTTCATGGGTCAATTCATCATATGATTACACCTACAACGTGTCTGCAGCCTTCCATGAATTCATTATTGGATTCTACGATATCATTTTGAGAGCATATGACCAGAACAGCAACTTTGCCGAGGACATCATTTCACTACGAATATTCGAGAATGTGACGCCATTGATTGACGGACCAGATCCAATTGAGTTCTACTACACGCTCACTGGCAAGTCACTGACTTGGAATGTCACTGACGATTTTGTCAATGAATACAGAATTACCGACAATGATACAGAGGTTGCATCTGGCACCATCAGTCCTGAAGAACCAATCATCACAATCAGTCTTAATGGCCTAGATATCGGTGTCCACAACTTCACATTATACGCCAATGACACGAGTGGCAACACTGCAGCCAATAGTGTATTCGTCACAGTACTTGCTGACGATATCACGCCAATAATTGTGCTCTCACCATCGGATTTTGCCTACGCCCAAGGTGATGCAGTACCCATCAAGAGGTGGATGGCAACGGATGATTTCAAAGACTACTACACAGTTTCGCTGGATGGTGATGTAGTTGTTGAAGACGACTGGATTACTGAGAACATTGCGTTCGATTTCTCTGGCTTCATTGAGGGCACGCATACTGTCACTTTGAAGGTGTATGATATAGGCGGAAACTATGCTGAGTCTACTGTAACAGTCATCGTGACACAATCAACATCATTTCGATACATCTTATATGGCAGTCTTGTGGCTCTTGGAGCCATTGCACTCATTGCAGTGGTGTGGTTCATAAGATACAGATAGACGAATAATGGTTTCCTCAAGCCGTCACCCTTTTATCGGTGAGACCAAGGGCGATAGATGTCAAGCTCTTCGGGAGCCCAATTCATCTCTGTGGTGACTAATGTGAGCTACATACATGTGAGGGATGTGCTTGAAGGTGGATATGATGGGAAGAAGGTCCATCTCAGAGGTTGGGTACATCGAATTCGCAAACAGAAGAAGATGATCTTCGTGGTCTTGAGGGACTCCTCAGGCGTGGTTCAGACTGTTGTCAAGAAAGATGCAGTCAACGAACAAAGCTACGCTAGCGCAGAGAAGATGCTGATAGAGTCTCTTGTGACATTGGCCGGAAATGTCAAGGCTGATCCAAGAGCTGAGGGTGGATTTGAAGTGCAAGTTGAAGATTTCAATGTGCTGCACTTTGCAGAGGAATTCCCAATTACCGAAGATCAGAGTGTTGAGTTCCTGAATGACAATCGCCACTTGTGGATGAGATCTCGTAAGCTCACGAGTATATTCAAGATTAGGGATGAGGTCTTTGCAGCCTCTCGGAAGTATCTGCGGCAGCATGGTTTCTATGAAACTACGTGTCCAATGTTCGTGTCAACTATGGGCGAGGAGGGTGGCGACCTCTTCGAAGTGGATTACTTTGGCAGAAAGGCATACCTTACACAGACTAGCCAAATGCACCTGGAACCTCAATTGTTTGCAATGGAAAAGGTGTTTATTCTAGCGCCATCTTTTCGGGCTGAGAAATCACGAACCAGAAAGCACCTCACAGAGTTCTGGCATCTAGAAGTCGAAGAAGCTTGGTGTGATCACGAATGTAACATGAAGCGACAGGAAGAACTCATTAGCTACATGTGCCACGCTGTCGCGAAGAACAGACTTCCGGAATTGAAGGAACTAGGAGTAGACTCAAAACGTCTGCTTGATGTGAACCCTCCATTCGATAGAATGACATATACTGCTGCAGTTGAAGCCTGCCAGAATGGCGGCATCGATATCAAATGGGGCGATGATATTCGGAGTGATGCAGAGGAGTTCTTGACTAAGGACAGTGGTAATTTCCTCTTCGTGGAATACTACCCTAAGGAGATCAAGTCCTTCTACATGAAAGACAACCCTGATGATCATAGGACATACAAGAATAGTGACCTACTTGGACCGAGAGGATTCGGAGAGGTTATTGGTGGAAGTGAGCGAGAAACCGAGGCTCAGCTGATCATTGATAATCTACTTCGGATCGGTGACGATCCAGAGAAGTACAAGTGGTATATTGATATCAGAAGATATGGCAGTGTACCTCATTCTGGTTTTGGCGTTGGAATGGACAGAATCATTACATGGATGCTTAATCTAGAGCATATTCGAGAGTGTATTCCCTTCCCCAGAACTGTCAGTCGCATCTATCCCTAGTTGATGAGAAATCTCAGATCCTGGTGAACAGACACTGATCCCGATCATGACAATTCACAAACAGGACAAGAAAAGAATGAGAAGAAGTAGCAACTCTACTTCTTCTTAGTTGCTTTCTTTGCAGTCGTTTTCTTAGTAACCGCTTTCTTGGTTGTCTTCTTAACAGCACTTTTCCTAGTGGTCGTCTTCCTGGCTGTTTTCTTGGCAGCCGCTTTCTTGACTGCTTTCTTCGTAGCGGTCTTTTTGGTGGCCGCTTTCTTGACTGCTTTCTTCGTGGCGGTCTTCTTAGTAGCCGCTTTCTTCACGGTCTTCTTGACGGCCTTCTTTTTCGTGGCTGTCTTCTTGACCGTCTTCTTAACAGCTGCTTTGGTTTCTTCAGGTGGTTTCTCGGACATCATCTCTTCCCTACATATGATATCAAGAAGACACTTCCATTACAATGGATTTGTCCCTAGAAATGTGTAACCGTTATCAGTTAAAAGTGGTTCTGCTATGAAGGAACAATCCTCGCGGAGCCTTTTCTTTATTACATTTCTCTCTGAATCGTTGCATCGATTAGCAGCGAAGGTCAAATCCAAATGCATTCAACATCTTGCGGCGGAGGATGCACGGGCTGGCGTCATGAATCCTGTTGTATTCGCACGCGACATCAGCTCGCAGAGTCGATGAACGAGCTCGCTTAAGCTATTCCGAATGCTGGATATCTTCAGCAATATTCGCCCGCAGGCCTTTTCGCACCACAAAATAAGTGGCAGCTGTCGAGAACAGAAAGGCCAGAGTTAGTATCCCTGCGATAAGGACGAGCGGCACAGACATCACAAGAGGAAGTCTGCCCCACGAGACCTCAGTGGACAGCCCGAGATATGTCAATGGCATCTGCGTGACAATGAACGATAGAACGGAACCAACGATTCCACCTACAAAGGCTCCAAGAATCACACCAATGACAGAGTCTGCAAGCATGGCTTGCAGAATATGCCCGGGTTGAGATCCGAGTGCTCGAAGGAGGGAGAAATGTTTCCTGAGTGTTCTCACCTTCATGGTGACGACTAATGTAATTCCTGCAGTCAGGTAGAGGACTGAGAAGAGGATATTCAATGTGTATGCTCCGTAGATGGACTCGCCTGCCCTTGAATTCAGGATTGCATCAATCTGAGTGAACGGTGAGGAAACATCCGCAAAACTGAAGGGAGCAATATTCCCCAATTGCTGCATGACTCTAGTGTAGTTGGCATCGGGCACGAGGTCAATGTAGAATCTGTTGACATACGAAACATTGAGGTATTTTTGTAGGGTGCGGATATCTAACATTACGAATTGATCTTCGTAGTCTATACCAGGCAAGTAAGTCGTTCCTCGGAATGACGTTCCCCAATAGATACCCTGCGCTACCGTCCCTGGTGTCGATGCCAGCACGTCGACTATCGTGCAATTCAGAGTGTGTTTTCCTGATGGCCCAATCAGCTCAACACCTACATAATCCGATAGGATCGGGTATGAATTGCCTATCCAGTCTGTGTCGTACTCGACAATGGGTTTGAAATTAGTGATAGCATTCTCTTCTGATTGTCCGAGAAGCGAGATGGCTGCTCTTGGGTCTCCATAGTACGCAAAATCAGGTCTTAGAAAAGCAGCTTCCGCAAATTCACTCGGCTGTACTCCAAGAATGACCAGCGACCTATTGAAGGGAGTCAAGTGCCCTTCCCAATCCATTAGATAGGTCACTCTCGCAAGTGTCGCCATCAATCCACTTGCCTGAGACACTCCTTCAACGGACATGATATCATCAATCATGTCCAGCGTAACATTAGAGAGTCCCGGCTGAACATCGATGACGACATCTGCGCCCACTTCAAACATAAAGAGGCTCTTCATGTGCTCGCTACCTGAGGTGGCGGCAATAGCTGAAAAGACACCAGCCGTAAAAACGAGGGAAATGAATACAACAGCGGTAATTTCAGTTCTTGTGAATGTGACAACATTCCTTCCCAGTAGTCTGCAGCCTACAATTAGCGAGTGTCTTTTGATTCGCATTAGGACACCTGCTTTCAAGTCCGCCGAGGGTCTAGCAAGTAGAAATGTCAGCCCGACAATGAATGTTGCCAATGCAATAATGAATGTTATTCCGATTAGTGCAGAGCCTGATGATAAGTCCGCAAATGACCCCAGACTTCCGACCAGAGGAATGAGGAGAAGCCCCGAAATACCCACTATAGCCGCTTGATAGACAGGGTTGCCCATTTTTTTTTCTTGTGCGTTGTCCTCACGTCCAACGATACTGTGAGCATCTGTGGGCGACATCAAGAATGCACGAATTGCGGCTGGTATTGTTACAAGCAGACCTGCGACAAATGAAAAGAGGAACAAGATAATGATTGACTGCGGCCGGAGGACAATGACAAAGCTACGGATACGAGAGATGTCGAACACCATAAGTTCCCGCACCCCTCCTGCGATGAGAGCAGATGCAAGTCCAGTTATGATAGCACCAATACTGCCCACGAGTCCTGTGAATAGAGACACACTCATTATCCATCTAGTTGCCTGAATGCCAGAGGCGCCACGAGTCTTCAATGCCCCGACACTACGTCTCTGTTGCTCAGACTCAAGACTGGAGTTGTACTGTATCAGCATCACGGCCATAATGATTGATGGTATAGAAAACGCAAGAGAAATGATTCTCATTGAAGTCGTCCATGTTGAGTACTCATAGAATATTGATACGAGCGCAAATTCAACAACTGAAGCATCGGGAAGCGTCCTCTGTTCGATTTGCTTCTCCGTTGCCCGCAAGAGAGTCAGGATTGATGAAGGATCCTCTATCAGCAGCTCTCCGGAGTCGATTCTAACCCAAATCCGATCAACAATGTTGTCTTGGTCCGAGTGCCCTAGACTTGAGAACTCATTAAGGAGAGTGCTTCTGAGAATTATGACGTGGAGGTAGGAGAATCTTGGTGAATCGTATGAAAGTCTTCTGAGGAAAACATTGGACTCGAATGTACCTGCGATGACAAATGTCTTCTCTAAGGTGCCTCCATCTGAGGGTACAGATACTGTGTAGTTGTCACCGATTGCTAGACCATCATTCACTAGTTTGGATTCTAGGACATAGCAGCTGGTTTCATTGAGAGGAGTGTTGCCCTCAGACATTTCAATGGCTTTGGGAAATGAGTTCTCGAAACTCTCTTCGATTCCCAGAATGGCACTCTTTGTGTACTCGCTCTGACTTGCATCAGGATCATTTATCTCTATGAACGATATGGATTCAGCTCCCATGATGTAGTCTTGATTCAGGATTATGTTTCTGTATGCCTCAACAGTCGAAACGTTTTGCTCATAAAACGGTGAGTAGAAGTAGACTTGCATATCGACAACGACTTCTTCGGACATTTCGGCCAAGACATCGGGCCCTATGCTGTCGACGTAAAGAAGCACTCCTCCAACAACACCTGTAGAGAGAGAAAAAATCAAGAATGCAACAAGAATCTCTGGTGCACTGGATCTTATTCTCGATGATAGGTACATCAGCTGGTTTCTCCTACGAAACGAGTTTTTCGAAACAACTCTATATCTTCCAGTACACTAGCAATACTCCTCTTGTCACTCCTTGTCGAAAGAGCAGTCGTTAGTACTACTGATGGCACAAGCAGGAACACGGCTACCCATAGGTACCCGCTCCAATCTGCGAATGCGAAAATTGAAACTGGGAATGTATATCGCCAAGTACTGTATTCGAGTAGCTCGATCCGAAGGGTGTTTGCTATGCTGATTGAGCTGAATATTGCCACCAGAAGGAAACTGAAGAGGATAAGCGCCAACACCTCTGCATAGCGAGTTCTCACGAGCAACTTCTTGGGAGCGCCCAGCAATTTGAGCAAAGCATTGCATCCTCTGTCAATGCGTTGTCTATCGACCTGAAAGGCGATGAGAGCTGCAAACATGCAAAATGCCAGATTGATAGTCAACATGTTATCAATTGCTCTGTCAATGCAGTATCTCGGAACTGCGTAGAAGGAGTCCAATTCAGCTGTGGCTGAAGACCACTCGTTCTGGGAATGGATTACTGACTCATAGTCCTCTAGTGCATCTTCGCCAATCTCTGTGGCGTTGGCACCATCAGACACCCTGGCACAGAGGAAGGTTTCTGCCGTGGCATTCAAATCGATAAGAGCTCCTAGGTGATTGCGGTTGAGCCATACTTCCCTCGTACCTACAACAGACTCGGATGTGGCCTGGCCAATCACCTTTGGCCGTGGAATCGCATCTGTTACTCCAACGATGTTGAATTCAGTAGTGATTGAGATGTCCCAGAATGAAAACACGCGCAAAGTATCCCCAAGGATCAGGTTGTATTCTGATGCTATGTCTGATGTAAGAATAGCTCCCTCCGGATTCGCCTCAAGTTCTAACAAGAAGCCACTCTGACTTGAGCTATCTAGTTCCTCCCCTGTGTGACTGTATCCAACATGACGATACTGCTCCGGGCTAATAGCGATGAATTCTACGATTCCTTCAGCTCCTTCCGATAGTGAAAGGAATCCGATCGATACAAGTGAGGCTGCTTCCGCATCTTCCTGTTGTAGAACAGCTTCGCTGAAGTCACTCCATTGGCCTAATTCCCCATTGTCTAGATGGAACGATAGGTCTCCACCGATGAGATATCTTGTCTGGAAGAGATGAGTATTGGGCAGACTGGTTGCCACTATATTACTTATGAGACATGATGAAAGCGTGAGTGACACGATCAAGATGACAGGGAGCGCCATATTGTCCCTAATCGCGACGCCTCGAATGCCCACGGTCGCAGGTATCTTACCAGTAGCTTTACGCAGAAGACGGGAGAGTGGCATTGTCAGCCGTACGATGCTTTTCTTGAACATGCTGGCAATGGCCAGGAAGAGCGGAATCGGTACGAGACTCGCAATAAGCACAAGGACTGCATTTCCACTAACGCTCTGACCGCCTATATACAGTGTCAATATCAGCAGAATGCCGAGTAGAGTGGTAGCGACATCCCAACGTACGAGTCGAATGTTCCTTACAATCTTTGCCAGTTGACTCTGCCCCGTTTCTACGCTGGTGACAGTCCGGATTGCTTTGTGAGTCACATATCCAATTGCGGGTAGAAGAAAGCCAGCGAGTCCAAGTACGACTACAGTGTCAATGGTAAGAAGTAGTGGACTCCCAAATGAATCTTCAAAACCGAAGTCAAGATAGCCATTCGAGCTTCCTGCGAGCCCGCTTAGAAATAGGCCGAGGACAATAGATAGTGCGCTTGACAGGATTGATAGTAACCACAATTCAACCATAGTCAACCTCAGAATCCTGATTCTAGAGGCTCCTCTCATCACATGAAAGTCCATCTCAGATTCGCGTGAGGTGATATTGAATCGTACGGCGAGAAAGCCCATTATTCCTGTGAGCAGGAGAAGCGATTGTGTTCTGGAGATTTGTCTGATTCTTTGAAGATTCAGGGAGTCCAGATACGATTGTACCCCCATTGCAAGATAGTTGTCGACAAAGTAGTTTGAGTACAGCATGTCGGACGGATCGGTTCGAGCGATGCTGTCTTCGATTCCTAGAAGCAGACTAAGGCTTCCTCTGGGATCTCCTGGCGACAAGATGTCCCTATCAACGTCTATGTAGCCCAGTGTCTTCGTTGCCAATGGATTCAGCACATCTGACGTGACAATGGCAATGATTTTCGCAGCTGCATATCTTATTGCATCATAGCACTCTAGCTTGAAGAAGCCAACAACAAATATCGTGCGCTTTTCTCCATTAAGAGTGTGTGTATAGTTCATCATTCGACCTATGGGTATGTTCCACTCTGCAGCATCTGCATATGTTAATGCTATCTCTGAGGAGTTCATAGGATACCTCCCTTCCACTATCTCGAACTCCTCGGGGAAGTTGATAATGAAATCGTCACTGAGAGCATATGCATTTCCCTGTAGGAGGAAGGTCGGGTTGAAAGGATCATCTGGGGAACCAACATAGACTAGATCCTTATCCATTCTAAGATAGGCCGGGGCAGTTTCAACAAGACTTGCCTGTGTGACATGAGGAATGTTTCTTATTTCATCTAAGGCCAAATGAAGATTATCTCCTATGACCCTCATTGCGACGGGTCCGACATCCCTGTTGCATTCTGACCATGTCGTCAGCGAGTTGGAATCGACATAGATGAAAATGGATGACAGAATAGAGACTGCCATTAGAAAACAGAACAGAGTGACAGTCCTTCTTCTTAGAGGCGTCATGGGTGAGTCAAAGGTCGGGTGCACGTCCTTGTTCAGGCCTCCCTGTTGGAAAAAAACACCATAGACTGGCATAAAACCGTACCTGATTGCGCCATAGCAACTGTCAACTGCCTTCGAGTTGCTTCTTCTCAATCAATTCTTGTTGATGTCTTCTCACCATGTGAATTGAATACACGAGCCAAGCAAGACCTATGACGACACCAATAAGCCAGAGGTCCGATTTGAATGGATGATTGAGCCACGTAGTTAGAAAATACATATTCGCTGAAGCGAAGAACACTCCGAAGGATGCGAGTGTGGAATAGAATGACCATGGCATCTTCTGTTTGCTTTTCATCATTGTCCCTGACCCCCGGTCCGTATGCTCCGATATAGAGATTGCTCATCTTTCACTCTATTGATGCATCTTGGCCACTACTGGCTTCACCACTGGTGTCGAGGGGGCTGATGAGAAGCCCGTCTGAGGTTGCTCGCAATACTACCCTCTTACCAAGTCCAGCAAGTCGTCGAATTGTATCCGGTATGACCATTCTTCCCTTTGCATCAATCTCAGTGATGTCACCATATAGGATGTGCTTCTGACCCTCAATCAAACCATCACGAATCCTGAGGACTCTATCGGCGTATTCAGCGACCTTAGGATTATGAGTGACGTTAATGACAGTCGTGCCAAATTCCTTGTTTGTTCTCTTAAGGGAGTCCATTACAACCTCTGTGGTTTCGGAGTCCAGCTCTCCTGTAATCTCATCACCTAGAAGTAATTCCGGGCTGTTGGCGAGGGCAACGCAGATTGCCACACGTTGGTTCTCGCCTCCTGATAGCTGGTTGGGTTTATGATTCATTCTGTCGGCAAGCCCCAGAGTTTCAAGAAGCATGGTGGCTCGTTCAGTCGAAGCGCTCGATGGCGCCCCTGCAAGCTTCATCGGCAGAATTACATTCTTGAGGGCGCTAAGCCCTGGAACTAGGTTTCCAATCTGCCAAACGAATCCAACTTTCTGTCGTCGATAAAGCATTGAACGACGATCATCCAAGGCATTGACACTATGACCGTCATAGAGTATGACTCCCGCTGTTGGCTTGTCCAGAGCTCCAAGCATCTTGAGCAGAGTTGACTTCCCGCTGCCTGATGGGCCAATTATCGAAAGGAATTCTCCCTCACTGACCTCAAAGTCGACTCCTCGGAGCGCGATGACTTCCTTTTGACCCCTCCTATAGACCTTCATAAGGTCTCTCACCACTATTTTGTATTGTTCCGAGATTTGGTCAAGGTTTTCCGACATGATGATCACTCATTGTATTGTATTTCTTCCGCAATGTTCAGTCCCAAGATTCGAATAAGTATGAAGTATGTGGCAGCCAAAGCAACCCCAATTGACACAACGATTATTGTAAGCAGCAACGGAATAGGTATCTGCAGAAAGACCGGCAGACGCGACCATATGCTGGCAGTCGCCACGCCCATATAGATGAGCGGCAAATTCATGAATAGGTAAGCAAGAGAAATACCAACTATCGAGCCAATTGCTGCCGCGATGAGTAAGCCAATACTGGTTTCAGAGAGAGCTGCCACGATTATCGACTTGCTCGGCGCGCCAAGAGCACGAATCACTGAGAGTTGCTTCCTGAGTCCTCTGGCTCGCACTAGACTTACGATTGATATGCCTATTGTCAAATAAACCAAAGAGAATATCACATTGAGAGTATATGCTCCATTTATGGATTGAGTCCCCCTTGATGCGAGAACGTCATTGATATTGGCGAAGGGCGACTCGATATCATTGAAAGCGTACGGCGCGATGGCGTGGATATCGTTACTGACTCTTGTGTAATTTGCATCAGGCTCTATGTCGACATAGAACTTTGAAACCTGAGTTGTATTAAAGCTCGAATGAATGAACTCGAGGTCAGCTATAACGAAATCAGTAGCATCAGGTTCGCCAGGCAGATATGTCACACCCGGATAATTACTGACAGCGGCAGCCAGGACATCAACAATAGTACACGAGGTTATGTTTCTCGATTCGGGAGTGATAATCTGCAAGTCGATAGAATTGGAATACACTGGATACGAATATCCGGTGGAATCCATAGTATAATGGTCGACTGGCTTGAAAGAAGTAATCACATTGATGCCATCGGATGCTGGCTCTGAGAGTAACGCAATCGACAAACTGGGCGACGCATAATATGAGAAGTAACTCAACCAGAATGCTGATTCTATCCAAGTGTCTGGGTCGACTCCGAAGACAAAGATTGTACGATTTATGTGATCTCGATATCCATAGTAGTATGAGTCCCAGTATTGCACATAGGCGGTTGTACGAAACATCGGGCTTACATGAGCAACTCCGTCAACGCCGCTAATGTTCTCCAGAAGGTCCAGCGTGACATTGGTGAAGCTTGCATCAACATCAACCACAATGTCGGCTCCTGTCTGAAACATGAAAATCTGTTTCATATGGACATTTCCTGTCGTCGCTGAAATCGAGGCGAAGATACCGGCGGTGAATACCATTGCAACAAACATTGTCCCCATCGCTTCCGATTTCTTGAACATAAGGACTGTTCTTGACATGAGTCGCAAGCCCACGATAAGGGATGGCCGTCTTACTCTCCCAAGTATCTTGGCCTTGATTGTAGCAGCTGGTCTCGATAGCAAACGCACGAATCCAAAGAGAAAGACACCTAGTACTGGAATAATCACCGCTGCCGCGGCAAATGATCCAAAAGCGCCCATCCCTAAATAGACAAACATACTCATCATTGGCAAGAGCAGCCAACCTGCTATGCCAATCATCAATAGATCTGTAATAGGGCTCCCCATCTTTTCCGAATCTGAGAGGGTAGCACTCTCAAGCGATGCGTGAGCCTCTGAGGGTGTCATGAGTAACGCTTTGATTGCGGCAGGCAAAGCAACTATGATTCCTATTATGAAGGAAAAGAAGAATACTGCAGCAACAGCAACAGGTTGAAGAAGGATGGTAAAGCCCGCAAGATGCCCTAGGTCAAACACAAGTAGTTCCTTCACTGTGCTCGACAGTATTGCGGCAGCAATGCCCGTGCAAACGGCACCAATGCTTCCTAGGAATCCTGTCGCGAGTGCATTGCTGAGCACCCATGAAGAAGCTTGCATGCCTGACGAGCCTCTTGTCTTGAGAGTACCAACATCTCTCCTCTGAGAGTCAGCAAGTAATCGAGTATTGTACTGGATAAGCATCACCCCCATTATAATGGTTGGAAGTGAGAATGACAAAGCAACTGTCCGCATACTTACCGACCAGATGGTATACTCATAGACTGCATCCATGAGCTGGAAGTCATTGTAGTTGATCATCACGTAGGGAAGATACTCATTTTCAACCCGTCTCTTGACATTGAGAAGAGACTCCTCCACACTCGCTATGTCTGATTGGATAATGGCTGTATGGTCGAACTTGACCCAAATCTTGTCTTGGACTCCGTGATACTGTCCATGACCGATGATACTGAAGGTGGCATTTATTGCTTCTGGCGTTGTAATCATCTGCAGGTATGTGACCTCTGGCTGGTCCCAGAATATCTCATTCATATAGATATTCGATGTGAATGTTCCTACGACTATGAACGTCCTCTCTAGCTCCACCAATTCCCAAGTGCTGTTGTATACTGTCATACTAAGCGTGAAATTGTCGCCAACCTCTGCGCCAATTCTCAGAAAGAGTGACTTCTCCAGAATGCATGAATTGTCATCGTATGTCAGGTCTTCGAAACTAGCATCAATTGCATCAGCGAAACTTTGGAAAGCACCATAGTCTGCGCCAAGGAAGCCTTTCCTAACATATCGGTAGTCCTCCTCATTCCAATCTTCTACTTCTGCAAAAACAACTCTCTCAGTAGATATGACGAAATCCTGAGCAGACACACCGTTCTCGATATCTTCCATCGTTGTACTATTTGGATTGGTCAGATTCTGCGTGTAAAATGGGGGAGTGAATGAAACCTGCATATCAATCGGCACATCTGACGTCATGTCGTCCAGGACGTCGGGAGAAGCCGAGTCCATGTAGAACAGCACGCCTCCAAGTACTCCGCTGGATAGTGAGAATATTACCAGTGTTGTAATCACTTCTGGTGCTCTTGCTGAGAGACGCGACAGCAGGAACATCTAGACTTCTCCTCCATAGGGTCCTGCCTCCGCCCATGAGGTGTTGAGGGCCTCAGCTAGATTAATCTTTGAGCTGAGAGCTGCAGTGACTGCAATGAATACCGTGACGGTCAGAATGAAGAAACCGAGAACTGCTATTACGATGTTCCATGGAATCACGGGAAAGACAGAGATTGGGTATACTTCATACGAGATGGACGCAGAGCCTCCTGCTGAGGCCACTGATGAACTCAAAAACAAAGGCGAGTAGACAAGTAGAAGGAAGAGACTGAACACTACGAGCACAAGCATCTCTGCTGCCTGAGCCATGATGATGGTATTCTTTGTTGCGCCGACTGACCTGAGAAGAGCTATCTCTCTTCTCCGGTCCCGAAGCCCCTCGACAGCATATATCGAGAATGCACCCACGATTGAACCCACTGTGAGTACAGTGAGCATGGTGTCGATCGCCCTTTCCATTTTATATGAAACGTCATCTATAATGTTGTGTACACGGCTATAGACGCTGTCCCACTCCTCATTATATACTGCAATGAATCCACCTTCCTGAACAATGTCCTCGACAATTTTCGTTGCATTAGCATCGTCGACGGTCTTGACACATAGGAAGTTACTTGTTTCATTGACCAAATTGAATAGAGTTCCGAAATACTCACGATTCACAATGACTCTCCACTTGCCTACTTGCTCCCCCCAGTAATAGTAGTACGGGATATCATAGTACAACCAGTCGTGCTGTTCAGGCATCTCGGGGAGTGCCTCAGTGATTCCTAGTATTCTGAAAGAAACGGGAAAAGCATCGTCCTCCATCGTGGAAGCACGAAGAACATCTCCAACTGCGAGGTTGTAGGCAGCTGCAATATCTGAAGTGATAATAGCTCCGTCACGAGTGGTCTGGATTTGATTGATTAGACTCGCAATCTCTGACTCGTTGAGCTGGTTCCCTAGATAATCGTACCCAATGCCCAAATAGTCTTCAGGGTCAATTGCTAGGAACGAAGTCCTGCCGCTGTAATCTGTTGAGAGATAGAGTTGTTTTGTAGAGGCGAATGTTCCTGCAACGATTAGTTCGTGACTTGTGACATTGGTCAAGAACTCGTCCCAGACGTCATAGCTCATCTCATCCAATCTGAAACTGAGATCAGAGCCGACTGCAAGTCTTGCCTGGTTCTGAGCCGTGACAGGCAGCGATGCGTCAATGATCGCGCTGTTCCAGCTCAGACATATGGCCAACACTAGTACCATTGCAGCCGCTCCTGCTGACGAAGCCTCCTTGCCGACACGTCGAATTCCAATAGATGATGGTATCTCGCCAACTATCCTCCTCATCCTTTTTGATATCCAATTGGCACCTCTTCGAAAAGCCTTCATGGAGAGGCTTGCTACTCCGAGGAAGAGAGGAAGTGGAACGAGCGACATGAGCATCGACAAGATAGGATTGCTTGCGGCCGAAGGCCCACCCGTCGAGAGCGCGAGCAATAGGAGACCAGCGATGACCGTAATGAACACATCCCAGCGAATGAGGCTGAGTCCTCTTGCTAGCTTGGCTATCTTTCCGCGTTCTTCGTCAGCTTTCCTCTTTGTCGAATAGACCATACGATAGCCTGCTAGGGTGAGCATTGGAAGGACAAGCCCGACAATAACTGCAATTATCAATGATTCAAGGCTGACCAATATGGGCTCACTGATGAAGAGGCTGAAATCGAAAGAGAAGAAGCCAGTCGCCCCAATCGCTACTCTGCTGAAGAGCAGCCCCAATGGTATTCCGAGAAGAGATGATACGATTGCCAGTTCAAGTACCTCTCGGGTGACTATTTTCTCCAGATCTCCCTTTGCAGCACCTCTTGATATGAGGATGCTTTCCTCAAATCGACGTTCATTGACGTTGTGCCGTATTGCAAGGAAAGTGACAAGAATCACAAGAAGTATGATACTTGATGCCCTTAGCATCTCACTTATTCGCGTTGCTTGAACCCAGAGAATATAGGCCGTGATGCCAGAAGCGAGGCGGTCCTCAACACTGAGGGCTGAATAGGGGTCATAAGCAGGGTTATAATTTGGATCAAGGCTCCTAATCGCTTCGTCAATCCCGTTCATATAGCCAAGAGAACCTGCAGGATTGAAAGGCGTGAGTGGAGCGCGATCTACATCGACCAGAATATCTGTATAGGGATAAGAATATGCTAGTACACCGTCCATGACTATCGCAATACTCTCATACATCCAATAGTATGGTGACTCTCCTTGACCTCCATGTCGATAGAATCCAACGACTGTCACGTTCATCTCAGTGTTTTCTGTGCCAAGGATCAGATTGTCGCCAAGATTGACATTGTAGTAAGTGTTTAATGAGTTGATTACTGCGACCTCAGTGGAATTCTCTGGCATTCTCCCACGCACAAGCTCGATGTAGTTTGGAAATGTATCAGTGAATTGCTGGTTTGGGGCAAGTAGCTGCCCATCGGTAAACAACTCCTGAGTGCCTGCCGTGAGATTCGCCGCTCTTCTCAGTTGTCCGTATGCACTGGGGAGTGCCTCTGCCTTGGTCACTCCTGACAGTCCCCTTATCTCACTGACATAATCCACTATGTCATAACCTGAAACTCTGATCGCCACATCGCCCACATCAATATTCTTGTCCCACTCATGGACCGAATAGGAATCTACATACACTGTAATGCCCATTGTCATTGTCGACGCGAGTAGAAAGCAGAGAAGAGTGACAGCCCTTCTTCTGAGGCTATGAAACGCCTCATAGCCCACAGGCACTGAAGTCATGAATCACACCTCATTTAGGATTCTCAATCTGGCCGTCGCGCATTCTGTATACATAGTCCATCTTTTCGCCTACTTCTGGATCATGCGTCACAGTGATTAGCGTTCCACCCTCTCCCTTTGTTAGCGATACAAGAATATCCAGAATCTCTTTACCAGTGTTGTAGTCTAGGTCTCCAGTCGGCTCGTCTGCTAGGACCACGATGGAACTAGCAGAACCCTTTGGCTTGGCGAGAGCTCGAGCAATAGCGACTCTCTGTTGTTCGCCGCCTGACAACTCGTCTGGTCGGTGTTCAGCCCTCTCAGTGAGACCGACCAGGGACAGCAAATGGTCCACTTGCTCTTTCCGTGCGTCTTCAACCACTCCTGCAATGAGCAGTGGCAGTTCCACATTCTCATAGGCTGTCAATACAGGCAGCAGATTGAAGAATTGGAAGACATAACTGATTTTATTTCGCCTAACAGTAGTAAGCGCGTCGTCAGACATCTCTGTAATATCGACATCATCTATGACAACCCTACCCCTTGTCGGCCTATCAAGGGCACCGATAAGATTCAGAAGGGTGGTCTTGCCGCTGCCACTTGGCCCCATGATGCCAATTGCTTGACCTCGCTGAATCTGCAGCGAGACTCCTCGCAGTGCATGAACTTCAATTTCCCCCATCCTATAGACTCGGGAAACGTCTTGTACATCAACAATGGTATCGCTATTCATCTCAACCCGCTCGAACGAAACATACTGCGACAATGGAACATGTATCGCGGTTGCTAATAAATGACTGCTTCCAAGTATCAAGAATTGTACTATTCCGCTTGCATCAACTGGTATCCGAAACCGATGCAGTAGGAATCGTATCGAATCTGTGTAATTGTTTCAACTCCACAATGCAGGTGGGCATTAGAATGAGAGTGAGCTATTTGGTGTGACAGCGGCTTGATTGATGAGTTAACTTTATCACCATTAGTGACTTACATAGCCATAGAATAGTAAGAGGTCTGCTTGGTTTTGTCTGATGAGATAATGGCCCACAAACACGAATTCTTCAGCTGGCAGGGTTTCGCTGTTGGTGCTGCGATCATTGCTGGCACTCTGATTGTACAATCTCTTCTCAGTTTCCCACTTATATGGCAGACCCGCACCCTTGGATACATGCTTCAAATTATTATATCCGCACTCATTGTTGGATTGACATCTGGGAGTGTTCTTGTCTACCTCTATCCTCCTGACCAAGATATCATTGGCATGGCAGGCCTCGGAAGCGATGACTCCAGTCAACACATTTCACTTATCCTTGTGATACTGTCTTTGGTTTGTCCGACCTTTTTTGGATTCGCTTTCTTCTCTGCAGAATTCGGTGCTGATCCGCTGATCCTCATCTGGGTACTGCTCAGTTTTGCTGCACCTGGTATCGGACTCACTGCAGCAATGCTAGAGAGGTCCCGCGCAATAGCAGAGGACCTAAAAGTGTATTTTTCTGCCAATAAGAAACTCGATATGGCTCAACTGGACTGGCTTCACGGTCTGGGCCCAAGAACTGCCACATACAGAATGGGAATGCTAGAGAGCGCTGCACGAAGAATTCCTGGTCTGAAAATATCAGGTCATGAGATAATAAGAGACAACAGTCAGTTTGCAGTGAATCGATAGTCACTGCGGATGACATCTACGTATATGAGCTCTCAATCCTTCCTCATTCCAGGATACCCAATTGCACTTCAGGCAACTGAATGATTGACTTCCCAATCCGAATCTTGGAGTTGAGCGCTCTTCAAGTTCATAGATGGTACCACCATAACCGCTGCTCTTTTTAGTGACTATCTTGAAACGCTTCTTGAAGCATTCTGTGCAAATGTGAAGACTTTGCCGAGTATCGTTGATGAAATTGTCCTCTAGACTGATGGCTGACCCAATTGGATCCATTTCCTTGCCACAGCTCTCACAAAATTCTGTCGAATTCCGTCACCATCTCTGCGCTAGATATCTCGGAGTGAGTCTAGTTCGTTGATAGTCATGCCTGACGACTATATGAATTCTCTGAGTCAGTGGCGCTTTTGAAGCCTTACTGCGCGGTCAGCTTTTGTAGGCTGTTCTCGAAGAGGCCTGCAGCAGTCTTGAATACGCTCTCTATATTCTCCCCTGTCAAGCATGATGTTTCAATGAAGGCCACGGGATGGAGCCCCTGCCTCGTAGAAAACCTCTTTGCTAATTCTTCAGCGAATTGAAATCCTTCTTCGTGGCTCACGTGCTCCTCGCCTGAATCATCTCCGCCTTCTGTACGCAGGTCAATTTTGTTTCCAACAATTACAATTGGCAAGTTGTTTTCACATGAAATTGACGCTTCTCTTAGCCAGAAATCTATGCTTTCGAAGGACCATCGATCGGACGCGGCGTAGACGACGATTATCACTTGGGCATTAGAATAGAACTCCTTCCTCGGCAGTTTGGATTTCACTGCCAGGTCAAATGACCAAGTATTCAGACTGATTCTGTGGTTCGCGCCTTCGAAGACTCTGTTATAGATATATGGGGATACCTCATTCGTTTCTTCGTTAATAACAAGCGACATAATCCCAGCCTTGGCACTCAGGCATCGTTTGCCAACTCCTGTTTCTCCCAGAAGTAGGGCTTTGCATTCTGTAATCGGCTTTATCTGATGAGCAGGCGTGACAGGGAGCGATATTTCTTCTGCTGCCTTTGGGAGTATCTCTTCACCAATGGTTTCAGCAACAATCTCAACAAACTCCGGTTCTTCTGTTGTGACAGTCTCTTTTTCCGGTCCTCTTACGTTTTCAGGTGCTCGGACATACGTGCTTCCAGAGGCGACGATTTCCTCCTGTCCCTCAACATTGATACTGATTTGTGCCTGTTTTTCATTCCTATGGGGCTCCTTGGCCCCAGCCATAAACGAGTCACTCAGTGCTTCGACTGCCTCAAGAGCATCTGCTATATCATCGAAGTCCTTTGACAGAATCACTCCCTTCTCATCGGCACTAGTACCCTGGCTCTGCGTAGGAGGAACTGCAGCCTTTTCCTTCGTGCCCTTCTTCCTGCCTTTCTTTTTGGGATGTTCCTTTGTTTCTGCTGGAGGTTCCTCGAATCTCTGTGGTGCGCTTGGTGCTTTGGCAGCTTCAATGACAGGTTCTTCGATGGTTGATTCAGGCTCAGGTTCAGGCTCATGGAGAATCCTTCGAGCTCTGGGGAGACCGATTCTGACTAGTGTTTCATCCAGTACTCCAGGCGCAAGTCGTTTGCTCAGATATCTGAAGTACTTCTGGAGCTCCAGTGAAATATCTTCAAAGGACCTAGCTTTCAGTGGTATTTTCTTTTTGATAACGCCTTTGTCTCTTACCTCGATATACGTGGGCATCAGCGTAAGTGAGATAGTTGTTCCGGGTACTATCAAATGACCAGACTCCCAATCTAGAATAATAGATTTCGCAAATTAACTGTTTCGCGTCTGGTATCGGAAAAGCTGCGATTCACATCAGTAACGAAAGGATTAAGTCTTGCTTGGAGATGGCTCTGACAACGGAGCGATGGCTGACATGGATTTTAGAAACTACGTTGAGGTGATCAAGGACTGGCCAACCCCTGGAAAGGCAGTTTGCGATATCAGCAGGCTGCTTGAGCATCCCGATGTGTTCCACCAAGCAGTTGTAGAACTTGCAAAACCGCTACTAGAGGTAAAGCCAAACAAGGTAATTGGCATTGAACAACGTGGTATCGCTTTGGGCAGTGCTATCGCCTACTACATGGGCTGCGGAATCGTTCCTGCACGTTCAATATTCTACATTCCTGATGACTATGATCGACAAGTAGAGGTGTTTCCTTTCAGTCGATATGCTGATAGAAAACTGACAATCGTTTCGGAATCTATAGACCCTGGTGATCGGGTAGTCATTGTGGATGACTGGTTACGACAAGGTACCACCGTACTGGCGGTCAAGAAATTCGTAGAAAGTGTGGGTGCATCAGTCGTTGGCATCGCATGTGTTATCAATAACATGTCTGAAACCCGGCGGAAATTGCTGGGAAGGCCCGAAGTTCAAGCCCTCATAGAGGATTTTGAAACAGATTCTTTTCAATCGAGTGAGTGAAGAAGAGAGAATGAGACCGGAAGAGCTCTGGATGCCTTCCGGCTCACAATTTGTTTATTCTTTCGTTCCGCGAAGCTCTCTTCGTAGGATTTTGCCTACCTGCGTTTTGGGTAGGAACTCAACAAATTCAACATGAGTGGGTACTTTGTATGCGGACATCTTCTCCTTGCAGAATGCCCTGATTTCATCAACTGTGGCAGTCTGGCCGGGTTGTAGTACGACAAATGCCCTGACGGTTTCTCCTCTTGTTTCGTCAGGAATACCGATGACCGCAGCCTCGCGTACCTTCGGATGTTCGAAGAGGACTTCTTCGACTTCATTAGGCCAAACCTTGAAGCCACTCGCATTGATTAGGTCCTTCTTGCGGTCAACGATATATGTCCACCCATCCTTGTCGAGTTTGGCGATGTCTCCTGTGTACAGCCATCCATCCTTTGAAAGGACATCAGCGGTTTCATCGGGACGGTTGTGATACCCTTTCATTATCTGGGGCCCTTTCACAGCAAGCTCTCCAACCTCTCCAACTGGCAAGTCCTTTGACCGATCATCTAGATCAACAATCTTGCAGTCTGTACTTGGGAATGGCAGACCAATTGAACCAATTCTCCTTGTTTTCTTATCCAGCGGATTGGCGTGTGTGACAGGACTAGCCTCACTTAGCCCGTAGCCTTCAATGATGATTGAGTTTGTGACTTCCTCGAATCTTCGTGTCACCTCGGGCGGTAATGCCATCGCGCCTGCAATAGAGAGTTTCAGTGAAGTCAAATCGTATTTCTTGGCATCAGGATGACTGTATATGGCAATGGCTAGTGTCGATACTGTTGGGAAGAATGTTGGTCGTTGTTTGTGTATGAGTTCTAGGAGGTGCTTAATGTCCCTAGCATTTGGCACCAAGATTATTGTGCTCCCCCAGGCAATTGCCAAGTTCATGGAGATTGTCTGTCCGAAAATATGTTGAAGCGGAAGTGCAGCAATAAACGATTCTTTTCCACGCTCAGCCATCCACTCCATCCATGCTCCGCACTGCTCGCAATTTGCCTTCAGATTGTTATGGGTAAGCATTGCGGCCTTCGGGATTCCCGTTGTTCCACCGGTAAACTGATAGACTGCGATATCCTTAGCTGGATCTATCTTGACTTCTGGTGGTTCCGGGACTGCACTCGTGATGAAATCATTCCAGAGAATGTCCCCTTCGCGAAGCGGAGGAACATGCTTCATCTCTTTCTTGTAGACGGTCTTGGGTGCCAGAATCTGTTTGATCTTGGACATCATGTCCCACCCGGCAGCGACTATGACCTTCTCAATGCTTGACTCTGCACGTACAGCCTCAACGACTCCGTAGAAGAAATTAAGAACAACAATGACCTTGGCCTTTGTATCCTGCAGGTAGATTCTCAATTCTTTGGGCACAGCCAAGGGATTCACTGGCGTGACTATTGCTCCACACTTCAGTACACCAAAGTATGATATCACGAACTGGGGACAGTTGATGAGCATGATTGCCACAGAGTCCCCCTTCTTCACTCCCAACTTCGCGAAGCCATTTGCTGCTCTATCTACAAGCTCTCCTAGTTCGCGATATGTGATTTTGACTCCTTCAAAAAAGAGCGCGATGTTATCAGGATAATTCTTGACTGCATCATCGAGACCTCTCCAAAGCGGTCCTTCGGGAATCTTAATCTCTCTTGGAGTACCTTCAACGTAATTTTTGTACCATGGTCTTTCCAAAGCTTAGTCGCCTCTCTTGCATTTTGAGAAACGGAATGCAATTACAGGCGAGTACCATCATTTATTCCTTCTTATAGATTCTCGACAACGGCAATTCCTCTATATCCCTAGGGCTCCGCGTAGACAGACAAGTAGAGTTCGCAGGACCAAGTTCCTTGTATCGATTTTGCTTTTAGAGGAATTATCCATGGACTCAGACACCATCTTTTGAATCAGTTCATCACGTCGCCCTATCTCAAAGAACAGGTCTGTAAAGGGGCTCGTGATGACCTTCTGTGCAAGCAAGTGACCCTTGAAGTCCTTTCCAAAATCGTTCTTCCATGACTGCTCGTACTTCAAGAGAGTTTCATGCTCCAGCCCATTGTCGAAAGCAGTAGCAATCGCTCTCGATGCATGACGACCAGCCCTCATGGCATAGGCAATTCCTCCTCCAGTCAGGGGGTCTACCATACCTGCCGCATCTCCGACAATAAGGCAGCCGTCGCTGACTGTCTTCTTCGCAGGTCCCCCTGTTGGGACAAGAGCTCCCCTGACTGATGAGAGGTCTGCATCTCTCGCGAGAAGATTCTCACTCTTTAGATACCGAACAAATGTTTCGAATATTGTAGGTAGTCCACGTGCATGAGCGCCAACGATTCCTAGACCTACATTGATTGTTTCTCGTTTTGGAAAGATCCATCCATATCCTGGTAGTCCGCCAAAGCTGGCATAGAAATGGTATTGCAGGTCTTCTGTGTATCTGTCAATGATTTCGTCCTGCTTAGCTGGCACCTCGGCAACACGGCAAGCAGTTATTTTGCTCTTGGGCCAGCTACGCTGAAGGCCTGACTCACGTGCAACGATGCTGGAAACTCCGTCTGCTCCAACAATCATGCATGACTTAATGGAGTTACCATTGGCGAGCTCGACCTTTGAAGAACCT
Organism: Candidatus Thorarchaeota archaeon; assembly: GCA_003345545.1. Taxonomy (GTDB): domain Archaea; phylum Asgardarchaeota; class Thorarchaeia; order Thorarchaeales; family Thorarchaeaceae; genus SMTZ1-45. The sequence goes on along the minus strand of PRDH01000003.1, from coordinate 47,472 downwards.
GGTCTAATTGTAATGTGCCTTGCCCGCGAACCAATGTAAGAAGCTGCACCCTGCTCCAGAGCGCTCTCAAGAAGCACATTGTCAAAATCAGTTCTCAACGTCATGGCCATTTCCACTTTGCCCGAGAGCGCGATATGTAGATTCGGAGAGTGTAGAATGCCCAGTCTAGCGATGCCCTTGAGAAACTCATCTGCTCTCTTCTTCAGATAGGGGAAATCATCCAAGAGCCCTTGTGCGAATCCACCCCCACAGGGTTTGTTCCTCGGAAATGTATCTTTGTCTATGATGCACACCTTCAGCCCTTGCTTTGCCAAGTATCGCGAGGCTGTGGATCCTGCGGGACCCGCACCAATAACCGCTACATCAAACATGAGGAATGACCAGTAATGGGACTCATGACATCCACTTCATCTTAACGGTTGGGTGTGTTTCGTTCATTTATCTACGTACCCTAACCTTATCTGGAGAGTTCTGATTTTGTGGGAACTAATGATGAGCAAGATTCTCGAGGCACGCAGAGGCGCTAGAAGAAAGATAAATTACGCAACGAGATATGATAGATTTCTGCATCTCTTCGTTACAATGGTTTTGGCAGTGAATGTGATTCTTATTCTTTATGTGATGTTATCGGTGACATTGAGCATGACCCTGAGTGGTGTAGGGCTTGTTGATTCGCTGCCGATCGTCCTCTATATCCTTCCCTTGATGATCTTTCTCCCCCTGATGACGCTTGCATATTATCGCGAACGCATTGCTGCTTGGAATTTTGTCTTCCTGGTGATCTGTTCAGTTTTTTTCGGTGTGTTGTCTAGTCTTATCAGAGGATTCGTGATCTGCCTATTGCTCAATATCATCGCAGCAGCCGTCATCTTCCTCTTGGGCCGATTCCGCCCCAAAAGCAGCCTTAGACAGGCAGGAAAGAAAGGACTGGCATACATCTTGCTACTCAATTTGCTAGGTCTGACATTCCCTGTATCTATTGTATTGATGGGGCAGAATCCTATTGCTGTTTCAAGCGTAGAGCAAGTTCCCCAGATCGCCCTAAGTATGCCTCTGTCGAGTTTCGATTACCCATATCGAGATATCTTGCCAACCACGGAGTTGCTCTCCAACATATCCGCTAATTCCTTCAATCTCGACTTTAGAGTTCTCGAAAACGATACGCTATCGTGGTCTAGATTACGCGATTGGTTGGTGGAAATCAACCAAACTGAAATCTCATATTCCATCACACTCACACCTGGTCGTGAAGTGCTTGCTGAGAATCCTTCCTCTGCTCTAGCCACAACTGAGCTGATTGAGGACATCTACAGGAATCACAGAGTATCGCTATCGTACCTGATGAACGTGACTTTGGCAAACATTGCCAATATGCCTCTCAGCATTATTTTTGACATGACTCTTTCAAGGCCGGAGTGGCAGGCACTAATGGTTGAAACTCGAAGTCTCGATCTTATTGGATTTAGCGGGCTCATGAGGACTTCGCTGTACTCAGTCGACCTGAATGCTATAGAGTATGAGGCAACACAGTTGCATGCGGATATTGTTTCTTCTGGAGTGGAAGCTGGCGTCTTGGTGGAGCCCTTCGTTGTTGATGACACTCAGGATGGCGATACATTGACGATGAGATTGTGTGGTCTGACTGTCCCTACAATGGGCATGTGGGACGACTACACAGTTCTTTGTGAACGCTCGCGTTTTTCATTTGAGATGCAGGGCGATGTAGGTGAATACCTTGTTCATTCGTATTCAAGTTCGATAGCACGGCTGGGATCTCGCTGGTCCATGCGCCTAGGGAATGTCGGCAATGCTACCGATGTCTCTGGAAGGCCTGACAACATCTATGGGTCTCTTGATGTTCTTGTCAATGATGTAGCATTGGCTGCTGGGAATGGTGTCCACTACTTGACCCTAGATAGTCTTGCGTCGTTATTGGACACCTCCGGCTCTAATTCGCTTTCCATCTTGCGAAATGCGATTGATGGAATGGTAGAGGGAGCGGCATCTTACACATTCAGAATATACGCCTTTAGAGCAGTGTTCATGGCAATAGATGCATTTGATATCCTTATGCTTTAGGTGACTTCACATATACTTCAAAGACGCCTGCCCATATTTCACTGCTTGGCTCTGCCTTCACAAGAAGGTCGCCTCCGAAGTTGACTCCTATCGGTTTTGCGCTGCCCTTCTTCCAGACGTCTGCGAAAACAAGCGAGTGCAGACTATTCTGAAAGTCTTCTGTTATTCTCGAGATCATTCTATCAATGTAGGCCTCATCAATTCCCTGGGGGCTTAAGTCTGTTGTCGACCTGAACAGACGCGCTTCACTCACAGCGCCCTCGGTCTTGTCGAACGTATATCCTAGGCCCCCGACAAGGAAGAATTCCCCTTGCGGAACTCGTGGCTCATCATCGATGACGATCAGGTCATTATCTGCTAGAAGAATGTATTGAGGGTTTGCGACGGTAAACGGGATTGAAGCAGCCTCGACAGAGACATCATCCATCTTCAAATCTGTTACAAGGAATTCGTTCAATGTCTTGACACATCTATCAAATCGAAAGGGCCCAAACTCAGCCAAATGCATGACGTTACGCAGCTTCCTCAATATCACATCAATTACACGCTGTCCTGTCTTTAAAAAATCCACACGCTCCTGCTTGCTCTCACACACTCCTCCAGCAGAGATCACCACTCTCAGGAAGTCAAGAGTCCGGAATTTTGAGAGGAGGGTTCTGCTTAGATAGGTTGCATCATCGGTTTCCAAGAAACCTTCCTGCTCGCATATCTCACTTGGAATCGGATTGCCGATGTAGAGCTGAGCAGTTCGGGTAGTCCGTGTTGGTCTGAAGAATAGTCCCACGTCGTACTGCTTTCGAGGAATATCTGTCAGCTGCCGCACAAATGGTCCTGCGGGGACAATCTCCCTTGCCTGAGCCTTGGCGTATAGCTGTGTATATCTTGAAAAGAGGTCAGTTCTCGACATCGTGTCCTATCTCCCGCACTAGAGCATCTGATGTGTTCTCTGCTATTATCTCTTAGGGTTGGACTCTTCGCCAATAGAGGTGGACAATCTTGTTGCGCCACAATCTATTAGAGGGAGAGAGAGAGTGCGTTCTAGGTGTGATTCAACTCAGTCCGAAATGACTGATCTAAGTGGGATATCCGGATGGAACGATTGAAAATCGGTTTCGGGCTCGGCTTCATTGGTGTGTTGGTCTTTTTGGTCTCACTCTTCATCGTGCTGCCATTATCTGAGCTTTACTACGTTCCTTCATTACTGGGCATGTTCGCAGGCGTCGTACTGATTGCTCTTGGGGTCGCAGTATCAAAAGGCGTTGACAAGTCGATGGAAGTGCAACGCAAGGGCTGTTACTATTGTAAGGGCAGTGGGAGTGTCGGCGGTGAGACTTGCCCTCGTTGCGGAGGAACAGGCATTACTCCAGAAGACGAATGATACAAGTTCGGCGGGGTGATTGGTATTGCAGGAATGCTTGATTATTGGACATCGAGGTGCTGCAGGGTTAGCTCCGGAGAATACAATGCTATCTTATCGCACAGCTCTGGATTTGGGAGTACCGATGATCGAGCTTGATATCCATGAAACTCTTGATGGTCATCTAGTATGCATACACGACAGTTCTGTGGACCGGACAACAAATGGTTCTGGGATTGTGGCGGAGATGACTCTGCGTGAGATCCGGAGACTTGATGCTGGCCGAGGCGAGAGAATCCCCCTGCTCGGCGAAGTTCTTGATCTGGCCCGTGGCCATATGAGTGTGAATATTGAGTTGAAAGCCCTTGGTGTAGAGAAGAATGTCCTTGATTTGGTGACCGATAGAAGTATGCTTGATAGCATTGTTGTGTCATCCTTCTACCATGGATCCCTTCTTGCTATGAAGGAACTCAATCAGGATGTTTGCACCGGTGCCCTGATTGCCAAACCAATGGATGGGTTGATTCCCTACGTCGTTGACCTTGGAGCAAATGCGATGAATCCTCTTCATTCATTAGTCACGCATGATCTGGTGAAAGAGGCTCATGGAAACTCGCTGAAAATCCATCCTTGGACTGTTAATGATTCCTCAAGAATGTCCGAACTCCTTCGACTTGAGGTCGATGGCATGATTACTGATTTCCCTAATATTGGACTAGATGCACTGAGAAGATTCTCAGCCTAAGTCTTCGTTACGATTTCCTCAACAAACTTCTGACTCAAGGGGTATGCTCTTGCTCTAGTCCAATGGCATGGAATAACGTGCTCCGCACAGTCAATTATATACAGTTTTTTCTTGAAATCCGATACCATTGTAAGCAGCCTATCCATTTCGTGGATTTATCGTCCTGTCATTGGTTCCCTGAATGATAACAGTAGGAATAGTGATTCTTCTGAGATTCTGACGAGCTTTCTTCTGTAGCTTGAACAGCTCGTGGTATGTAGAAACCGGTTCACGTGAGTATTTGGTTCTCTTGATTTCATAGGGCTCCTGCGCCCTCACGAAGTCAACTTCTCGGTCGCTCACAAAATGTTTGAGTAATGGAACTAACTTGGGAAGAACTCCGCCGATTTTCAGAGCTGGAGCCAGAAGAACAAGGCCGTCAACACCTCTCACGTCGTAGGCCAGTAATACTGACAATGCTCCTCCCATGGAGAAACCTGCAACTAGAAGATGAATTGGATTCCATGATTTCACAAGGGTGAATCCATCCCTAACTGAATTGTACCAATCAGACCAAGTGTTTCTCTTCAAATCATCAGGACTCGTACTATGACCTGCGACCCGAACTGCGAAGGACGCAATGTTCTGGCTCTCAAGAAACTGAGCCAGTGTTCTGAGCTCATCGGGTGCCGCGGAGAATCCATGCACCAGCAGAAAAGCCACAGAGGCTCACCGAGGCCTTGTTTCGACGCCTGCCACCTGAAGAGCCATAGTCGATTACCTCTCGGGAATCCTAGGACAATGGATTTCTCATGTTTCGATTCTTTGGAATCTGAAACCCTCTCTTAGAAGGCCAAGCCTAATGCCAGCGATCAGCCATCCAACTACTGAAAGGATCTCAGTACCTACCATGAAGGTCACGAAAATCGATATCACTAATGCAATATCCTGCGCTGTTGGAATGCCACTGAAACTGATTATCACGAGTATCGCTGCAAGTGCCGCAAGGACAACTTGTGCAATAGTGGCAACTTTGATGAATGTGCCTTCGAACGAATGTCCCCGTTCTTCGACATCATTTGCCAGGTTCAGATTCAAGGACATTATCAATGCAACGCTCACTGAATAGAGTGCAAGCATCAATGCGGCTCCAGTATTAGCTTCATGTGTCACTGTGACATTCCCTGCGATGACGGGAATCATCAGTGCAAACAGCGCTGTGATGCCCATCAAGATGCCCCCGGTGGTATATCCTCTACCATGAGCGAATCCTGTGAGTGCAGCATTCCTGAGAAGTAGCATAAGAAAAGGCAGAATAATGACTACAGATGATTGAATCTCGGGAGAGATTCCAGGTATTAGGGAGATATTGAACCATCTGTTTGTTGGCCAAAGAGCCAGTGGTCCGCTACCGAATGCCCCGAGAATGAAGGCGATGATGGCCACCGATGCCAGCAGGCTCATTACGACTGAGAGCGCTCCTTGACTGAATCCAGTCAGCCCGCGCACAAGGCTCTCAATCATCAGGAAAAGCTGTGTTAGGATGACCATAGCCCACGCAACGGTGATTATAATTCCCAGTGAAAATGGACTGACCATTGTAAGGGCTCCCGCAATTATGAGCGGAAAGCCCGTTATAATGTCCGTCTTGGCAGTGTAGAGTGCCCCAATGAGAATCATTGCACCTGCAGGACCGATGACAATGAAGAATCCCCACGAACCTACACCCTCCGAAAACGTACCTGCTTGGCCACAAGCAAGAACACCAATCATTGCCAAGAAGATAGCAAGCCACTTACTTCCTCCCTTGATGATGTCGTCACCTATCATTGTGGTCTTCAATTCCTTTGCGCCAAGCCTCGGGGAGAGCGTGAGCCAAAATACCATTGCTGCAAGAAAACCGAAAACGAGTGCTGGGTTCGTTACATATTCAATCGGAGAGTCATAGAGTAACGTGTTGTAGGGTGCTGTTGTGCTCCACGGACGCCATATCAATCCCCCTGAAGGGTGTTCTGCTATTGGACCAATGAATACAGCCGCTGAGCCAATTAGGAAAGTCAAGAACCCACTCAGTCCAAAGGCGAATTTCGCCTTACTTGGACTTCTAGCGAATTCCCTTATGGTGGAGTGAGGTGCCCACCAGAACGATACTGACATTAGCTGACCGACGAGTAGGATGCCATAGGCAATGTATGTAAGCGAGGAGCCGAGCACCTGACCAAGTGCAAGTATTGGAATGAACATACCGTTGAGCATACCTGCGCCAAAACCCAGCCAAGTCTTACTCGAATCGACATAGAGGACGGATACCATCTGCCATGCAATGACGAAGATGGATCCAAAGAGATACATTATCTGAAGATATCCTGCTATTAGTTCTGGATAGGTTACATTGCGAAATCCAAAAAGAGCATAGACTGCGATGAAACAGGCAAGAATGAAAGCGGCATAGAGAACTGATCCGAAAATGGTACCAAGACGCGCCCGCAAGTCCCGAGAGCCAAGAGCTTGAAGCAGCAGACCAATGGCTAGCAATCCCATGAAAGCTGTTGTCAATGTTGGATACATGGCATTGCCCCCAACAGTCCATTGAATTGGCGCTGTGGAGGTTACTTCCCAAGGAGTGGCTGTGAGCGGGACTAGAGGAACTCCAGCCAGAAGGCCGACAGCAGCAGCGATGATGCCGAATATGTTGCCAATACCAGCAAGCCGACCAACGATATCAGCTGGTTCTCCTTCAGTCTTCTTTCTTCCAATAGCAGAGAATGCAGAACTCATACGGCCCATTTCGTAATTCCTCTCATGGTGATAGTTACCATCAGTCGCAAGAAACGGAGATGTGTGGTATAAAACCGTTATGGACAACGCGTGGACTGTTGCAAAAGCATAATAACAGAAATCCATCTCATGCATTCTGCAGCGAGCGTTTGGTGAATTACCATGGCTAGAAATATCGAAGTATACGTCAAGGGTAAGAAACTCCCTATGAATGACTTTGTAGCAAGCGTAATCAACGATGTCATGATGGCCCTCCTCAACAATCTTCGAGATGTTGATATCGATACGATTTCAAAGATCGAGATTCAGTAAGCAGGTCCACTGGCGTGCACTTTGAGGTTCCGATGATGAGGTACAAAGGCTGGAATGGCAAGACACTCTGGGTCGACCTGACTGATAGAATGACTAGAATTGAGGAGTTGCCATCGAAGTCGTACGAAGACTTCATCGGAGGAAAGGGGCTTGGTGCTTACTTGTTATACCGTGAGCTCCCCGCAGGTATTGACCCATTGGGACCGAGGAATGTGCTGTTCTTCATGACAGGTCCACTCCAAGGATTGCCTGCTCCCAACGTAGGTAGGTGGTCTCTCATAACAAAATCACCACTGACAGGACTCTTCATTGATTCACACTGTGGTGGAGCTCTCGGCCGCGAGATCAAGAACTCTGGCTATGATGTGCTTGCAGTGAGTGGCAAATCGGACACACCTATTTGGTTGAGTATTGAAGACGACGTTGTTCAATTCAATGAAGCTCAGGTTCTTTGGGGCAAAGGAACTCAAGAAGCGACAAAACTGATCCATGAATCCTCAGCAAGAGAATCCGCTGTCTATGTGATTGGACCTGCAGGTGAAAACATGGTACTCACTGCTACGGGCTGCTGTGAACTAGCTCATCAGACCGGACGAGGCGGAGTCGGCGCTGTTCTTGGTTCGAAGAATCTGAAGGGCATTGCTGCAAGAGGCACGCACAGAATGGTAGCTCACGACCCAAGCGCCCTGCGTGAAGTAAATCGATCTGTCGCGGCAATTTGGAAGGAAAAGACAGATGACGACTTCAAGTACTACGGAACTGGTTCTCTTGTTGAGGTAGCTAATGAACGAGGACAGTTTCCAACAAGAAACTGGCGTAATAGCTACTTTGAAGACTATAGACTACTCATGCCAGAGAACTACCCTGAGTTGGCCGCTGGAGACCATCTCTCTTGCCCGCATTGTATCATGCGTTGTACCCATGCATACAAGACAGAAGATCCAAGCAATCCAGGCGTCGTTGTCGAATCTACAGTCGAGTACGAAACCTTGGGACTGTGTGGAGGCAGTCTGGGCATCGATGAATTCCAGGCAGTCCTCCAACTCAACTACCTTGCAGATGATCTCGGACTTGATACTATCAGTACCGGTTCTGCAATTAGCTTCGCGATGGATTCGTTTGAAACAGGTATCCTTTGTGAAGATGATATTGGATTTCCTTTGCGTTTTGGAGATAGTGCTGCTGCACTTCGGCTAATGAGGATGATTGCATTCAGGGAAGGTTTCGGCGGAATCCTTGCCAAGGGAACCCAAAGAGCTGCAGAGGAAATCGGACGCGGAAGTGGGGACCTTGCAGTACACGTAAAGGGCCTTGAAGCAGCTGCCTGGGACCCTCGGGGAAAGAAAGGCCTTGGTCTTACATATGCCACGGGCGACGTAGGCGCAAGCCATCTACGAGGCTGGCCTCAGACCGCCGAAAAGCCAAATTCCTCAGCCCTAGATGTAGTAGAGTCAATGGTCTGGGAGCGAGATACAAAGACGCTCACGGACTCCATGGTTGTGTGCCACTTCACTTGGCACTTTCCCATGTCTAGGGAACAGAAGGTCAGACTGGTGAATGGGGCAACTGGCCTGAATTACACTGATGAGAGCATATCCCGATTTGGTCAGAGAGTGGAGACTCTCACACGCTTGTTCAATTTGCGCGAAGGTATAACCAGAGCTAATGATATCCTTCCTCCCAAGTTCTGGCAGGAGGAAACTATAGGTCCTTCGAAGGGCATGAAGGCATACATTAGTCACAACGATTTTGAGGAGTGTTTGGAGAAGTACTATGCGCTACGGGGCTGGAACAACAAAGGAGTCCCGACAAGAGAAACAGTAGAATCGCTAGGCCTATCTTCTATAGTTTCGGGATAAGCTGGGATACTCGTGGCCTGAAATCCTTCCTAAGATACACTTCCTTTCGCTCCTCTTCAAAACCAAGTTGCGCATAGAGATTGATTGTCTTTTTTCAAAACTCGTTAATGAGTGTGTCAAGAGCTCGAAGCCTCTTATCCTCTGCAATCTCGACTACTTTGTTGAGCATCTTCCATTCTAAGTCAGTGTCTTCGAGATTATCCTCGACCTCGAAATGCTGTATGACTCCAATCCTGCCCAACTCGGGGTCATTCCCAACATCGAGTTTTAGTGCTGCCACGACCATGTCATTGGCACACGCCACAACAAATATCGTTTCGAGAATCCCGCCCACAGGAGTACATGCTGCTAGAGCTGCGAGTTTCTGAAAGCTGTGTCCCTCCCGTGCATACAACTGATCCAATGCAGAACGGTCTTGAGCAGTAGCAAGTTTCACATCAATGACCATTACATTCATCCTCCAAGCTCTATTTCATCTACTGGAACAGACCTATTAGAAGTTCTACAGCTGTAGACTTGGAGTAAGAGTTAATTATGTTGCTGCTACATCGGATTGCGATGACGTACGAGCATCAATCAAAGACCGATTCCCTTCTCTTTTTCCTTCTCCTAGTGTGCTTCATAATTCTAGTCCTTGCGGTGATCATCATTCAGGCTCCTAGGCTATTCGGCTAATAGCCTACAGAATCATTCTGTAGATGTCATCAATGTTCTTTGCGAATTCGTTTTCTGGATATCTCAAAATGACCACGAAGCGACTACCGACTTCTATCAACAGGGGAAGAAGCGGAATGATTGTAGCGACTCGGGCTTTGAATTTTGATTCAACTTCAGAGGTAATCGCCTTATCCTCGTAGATACCTGGTTTCTTGTTGATGATAATTCGAATCTCAGGAACCTGGAGTTTTCTTGCGACGCTCAATGTTGCGGCTGTTCCCAGGAGGTCCTGTTCATCTATTCTTGCCACAACGAAAAGATAGTGTGCTGTTGCCATTGATAGTAGGGTTTCTCTGTCCAACCCGGGGTGCGTGTCAATAATGAGATAGTCAAGATCTTTTGCCTTAATCACGTCAGTGAAGCCCTTCTTGAGATCTCCTACCTCGTAGCCTTCTCTCAGAATTCGAGTGATATCAGTGGCAGTCATAGAGCTTGGAATAAGGAAGAGCTTTCCTCCCCCCTTGATATCTAAACGACTTGTCAGATCGATACAAGCATCAGTGATATCACATGAACCCCTTAGATAGTCGTTGAGCGTATACTTCAATTTCTCTCGGCCTAGGCCAAAGATAACATGAATACCTGGTGATGCCATGTCAGTATCCATGACTGCTACCTTTTTTCCCTGCAACGCAGCATATGCTGCAAGATTTGCAGCAATGTTCGATTTCCCTGTTCCTCCACGAAAACTGTGTATTGAAATGATCTTACCTGACATGAATTAACCTCCGGTCGTTAGACCAAGTAACATTGTTGCCTAGTTCGCGCAGGACTTCCATGATCCTAGGCGCAGGAATGCTTGTTCTTTCTGATATTTCCTGTATTGAAAGGCTACCATCGCAGTACTTCCAGATAGTGTTGACGACATCAAAGTCTTTCTTCTTAATTCCAATGACCTCCAGAAACATTGAAAACCTCTCATCACGCTCGTCGAGAGTTGGAAATACTTTCATGATTCTGATCATGTTTCTTGCTATTAGATTGGCGAGCAATTCGTCTAATTGATTCTTAGGCAAGGCCAATATCTGCTGAATCTCGGCCACGAGTGGTGATTCTGGAAGGGCCTCTCTCAATTTGATTGCGCCTGAACGAGTGTTCTCGGAGGCTGCGCTAAGCAGTGAATTCAGCTCGTGCTCAATGCCATCAATACTGGCAATCGGCTTGACTCTATCAAAACTGTAGAATGAGATCTGACTCTCTGTCTTCTCCGGTTCAAGTTTCCTCGCACCTTCAAAGTCAGCTTCCGAAGCATAGGCTAAGAATGGCGTCACTAGTTCGTAGTACGACTCCTCAGATAATCCAAGTCTTACGATGAATGCCGCGACGCCCTTGTTATGAGTCCTGATGAGAAGAAGAGCTGTTGGTTTTTCCAGACTTGCATGCTCCCTGATCTCAACATCCCGAAGCAGAATGGGCATGAGATCCAGAACAATCTCGATTTCATAGGCGCGAAGATGAGATAGGGCAATATACCCATCAGAAGTAATGAGACACCCTCTGAGGACATCTCGACTGACTTCTACTTCAACCAGCTTTTTCGCCAGAATATTCAGCTCTTCAGATGGTAGCAAGATTGTCTTGTACCGCCTTGCTAATCCAGGGATACCATCGAATTTGTGGAGTGTTGTTTCCACAACATCCGTGAATGACTTGAATCTCCCCAAGTCAAAGAACTCGTTCATCAAATCCGCGTAATACATACTCACGAATTGCTCGGCGAGATCTCTTAATATGATCCTGAATATCTCATTGGTGCTCTCTTCAGAAATCATTGCGATGAAGAACAGGTTGCCTTTCTTTTCCCAAACCAGCTTATTGGCAGCAAACGAAATCGTTGTGATTCTATCTCGCCCTACTTGCTGCGCTAACGAATCGACTGCTGATAGGAATGCTGCGACCAGTTCATCTAGCTTCTTTGTGCCACCGATGCTATAGTGGAAGAGAAGTATTCCTCCTTCTTGCAGCACAATGATCTCTTTGACCAATGGAGTATTCTCCTAGAATCGTGGTTCGCAGTGGACAAAGACCTACTTAATCACTTCGAAGAAAGTGAACTAGGGTGAAAATGTGTGCAAAGAAGTGGAGACTTCAACGAGTCTCCATTCAACTTCCTCTCCCATCTTTTCAAGAACATCGTAGAGCCGCTCAGGATTGACTCCGAGTCTTTCACTGACTTCTACAAGTGTCCTCTTCCCGTTGCATAGATTCTTTGCTCTCTCAAGAAGCTGATAGTCCTTGCTTGGAAGGCCAACAATGTCTAGATAGGCTTCAAAGCGCGCATCATTTCCTTTGATCAGCGGGCAGAGGCTTGAGATGCCTAGGAATCCTCTAATTGCCAAGTATTCGACCACATCTCGGATTTCTACTGGAGTGATTCCGAGGTCGCGGCTCATATCATATAGCGTCTTCTTGCCATCGATTACAGATAGAACTCTATTGCCTGAGGTACCAAAGTCACGATGGAATTCGTCCAGAAAACCCTCTGACTCGGTTGCTATGTCCAAATCGGCTTTCTTGATTTCAGGGACTGAAAAGCTGCTGAAACCTGATATTTCTGCGAGGACTCCTTCATAGTGAGACAAGACGCTCTTGACCACTTGTTCGAAGTCCATAAAGACATCTAGAATTGGGACATCCATCTTCAATTCGTCTCTATATCGCGACATGAATTTCTTGCTCAGCTCGCGCAGTACTGCGCGAAGCACCTTCTCTGACGAACCTGTTTCTACAAGGAAGACGCAGAGGTAGTTATTATCGTGTTGCTCATAGAGAAGTTGTGACCCTTCGAATGATAGGCTCTGAATGGATCGCTCGCCAAATTCAGTTGCAAAGCTTGTTATTGCACTAATGAATCCCGAAAGGAGATGATCAAGCTTTGGAGTGTCTGTTGTAGAGTAGTGGAAAATCGGAGTACCTCCTGTAGTCAAGACCATGAATTCGTTTACACCAAGCTTTCCAACCAAACTTTCTCGCTCCGTGTATCTTAGGGAAAACTGAGAGGACATTAAGATATCGCTGAGGTTCATTGCTGGTACATTGAAAAGGCTCTCGATATAAATAAGAAGTCGAAATGTCCATAACCCATCAGTCTCAGGGTATTTCATTCCTTGGAGAGAGATATATGCTTCAGTATCGTGAGTTCCCCACAAAGACTGCCAGTCTCTTCATTCTGTTTGCTGGTCCTGTAGCACTGAATATCTATATCATACTGAAACTGATATCAGGTACACTCTTTGGTCTGACACTCCTGGAACACTATGGACTACTAGGGCTCGGTGCACTCGCTGCTGTCTTTGCACTTCCATTGACGGGTATTCTTGCAGATCGAATACGAAGAATTGACTTCTTGGTAGTCCTTGCCGCGGTAGTCACGCCAATAGTTGCATTGCTTAGACTTGCTCCACTCACCTTGCAGCAACTGGAAACTGTGGAGTTGCTCCTAGTACTATCTTCATTTGCTGGATTGGCCTCTCTCTTGGTTCTTTGGACTGTTCGTGTCAATCAAGGCATCATTGTTAAGTATCGGGGTCGCACGGTAGCAGTATTCCTGTGCGTCACAATAATCCTCGTCACTCTCTATGCATTATTTGAGCAAATGAGCATCCTTCTGGGCTCTTCCTATCTCACCCTGCCAGCAGTTATCGCGATTGTGCTTCTGATCGTTTCAATTGGCATGAAGCCTTGGCGACAACCTAGGGCGCGCCTCGCAGCATCTGGGAGTGTTCTCACATATTTCACCCCTACTGTATTGATCATGGCTTCATACATACTTTGGTACATGGTGATGAAACTCAGCTTTCAGGAGCATTTTGCAGGAGACTCCTCTTTTGAATCATTGAGTCAATATGTTAACTTGCCCTTACTCGAAACGCTTATTCTCATCCTTGGCATAGTAGTTGCAGGTGTCATTGCTGACACTAAGGGTAGAAAGCCCGCTTTCAGTTTTGCTCTTTTGATGATGGGATTATTGACGATTTTTGGTTCCACTCTATACACTGGTTTCTTTCAGGATACGGACTTGTTCTCATTGCTTCAGATCCTACTCAGTTCTGAAAGGTTCTTCGAGGGCTACCTTCTTGGGCTATGTGTGTGTCTGATTTGGCCAGAGCTTGGTTCTGTCCGAACAAAGGGAATTCGGCTATCCCTGATTTGGTTCTTCTTCTTGGGCTATGTGCTACTGTTTTTAGCTGTTGATCTCAATCTCCTTGTATTCGGGATACAGTTTCATATTCCTAGCTATCTGACCGTATTCGGTGGACAAGTGGCCATATTCTCATCTCTTATAGCTCTGTACCTTACGGGGCATCTTCCAGCGATTCTGGGACGGGAGATAGAGATTGAGGAATTGGCCTTTGACTTTGATGACCGTCAGGTGAAAAAGACAGTTGACGCCTTTGTTGGATCACATGACTTTGATTCAATTAAGAGTCAGATCGACATAATCGATGCGGGCACTGAATTGAGTGATAGTGATATGAGTGAAATACTCGGTGAAGATTCCAAGTCAAATATGTCCCTTCAAGGAATTCCTGGAATCGGCGAGGCTCTGGAGAAGAAGCTTAAGGCGGCTGGTTACGAATCTGCCGTCCAACTCGCTGGTGAAACACCGCAAAGGCTTGCACAGAAGATCGATGGACTCAGTGACGGACGCGCAGAGAAGATAGTGAAAGATGCTAGAACTGTGGTGAAGAAGACAATAAAGAAAGGTAAGAAGAAGGAAGATAGCTAGGGACCATCTGTGATTTTCTGGTCCTACACATTCCTGAAATAGTACGCCAATCCAGTGCCCGATAGTAGATCGGCCCCTTTCAACTGCTTTCCGCATGTCCCACACTTGAACACTATCTTTGGGTCATTGGATGCAGTACCACATTTGTTGCATAGCGGCTCGACATCGATGACAGAGAGCTGGCTGACCTTCACTGGTTGTTTGCAGCTCAAGCATTTGACTACTGCAAGATCATCGGCCAACAATGTCTGGAATTGATTGCCGCACTTAGGGCAATACACTGTGTAGACCTTGTGTATGTCCTCAGAGTTGCATGAAGGACACAGAAGGCTAATCATCAAATCAGAATCGCCGCACTGGCGACACTCAACTCTTCGGCCATACGTACGGGACTCAAGCACTTCCTCATCCTCGAGGTCTCTGAGAAGTCTCAACACTTCTTCATCGTCGTTGCCTAGATACTCATGTGCATCTGGATATCTGATTGTTGCCTTCAGTACATGTGTTGGTGTGACTGACGCAAGTCGGCCATCCATCATGTCTGCAACGAGATGCTTCACATTCGGATTCAGGAGTAGTTCCTCGCCAGTGGTTTCAGTAATCAGATCCTCAAGACCACGATACGCCTTTTCGAGTTCTCTGTCCCAGGTATCGCTATTGAAATCAATAGTGGGCGCTAGTCGCAAGATGTTTCTCTCGATCGTTGCGCTGTTCTCTCCATCATCTAAGAGAACGGCTATGCAGTTTGGTGGTCTCATATATGATATCACAACGCCACTCTGGATCTTGGAATATCCTACCTGAATTTCCATGTTTGCTCCATGACCCATAAAGACTGTGACGGCCTCCTCACTGGAAAGCGGTGGTGCCTCAGGGTATGAACGCCCAACCATGGGTCCAAGACGGTCGTCCCACCAAATCGAGAAGATTGCCTTAGGCACTGTCTTTTTTCCCCTGTTTCAATGTGTCCCAGCTAACGAAGGTCTTGCTCTGTTAGAAGCAAATGGTCTTATCAGCCTATTCTTGATAAATGCACTGCCGAAATATCGTGGAGCAGTTGAACTACCGAAGGGTATAAAACCGCACTCTGAAGTCCGACCGGTCGATATGTGTAACAAGGATGCATAGGATGTTGGTCATATGGTCTCGTCGAATCGTAGCCGCTTCATAATCGCTCTCATGTTGACTTGGTTCGTAGTTTCGCCATATGTCATCTCCATCAACAATGTGGGTCTTCCTCTCGCTCAGATTCGTGTGATGGAACCAGCTGCTCCAACAATAACAGGTCCTGCTTCCTATCAATTCGAAAACGGTAGTGTGGGCGAGACCCTCATCTACGACACATTTGATGCCAATCCCAAGAACTACACTGTCACTGTTAATGCTAGTAGCTATGATAGTGGCGTTTGGGTCAGCGGTAAGCTTACCGTGAATTTAATCTATCTCTACACGAGACACATGATTACAGCATTGCCCATGCAATTCAACTTCGAAGTCACAGTGAACAACATAGCAAATGAGTCAGCTTCTACGCAGACTGCACTAAGAGTCATCCTTGACGAGACCGCTCCAATTATCCAGCAGCATGAGAACATTACATACGAAGTGGGAAGCTTCGGTCACGAGATCAATTGGAATGTGACTGAATCAAATCCGGACTACTACAATGTGACGCGGACGTCCAATGAATCAACTTCTAACTATACTCAGATAGCTAGTGGTGCTTGGAACGGAGCGAATATTGTTGTAGATATTGATGGCCTTAATGCCAGCCACTGGTACCTCTATGCGCTCTTCGTCAATGATACTTTTGGTCGGAACGCAACAAGCTCAGTCAACGTGACGGTCACTCTCGACCTGACAAACCCGTTGCTGTCATCCCCCGATGACATTCTCTTCGAGTTCGGCTCTAAAGGACACCGAATCAATTGGACTGCCTATGATAGTAATCCCAAGAACTATACAGTGAGAGCGATAATTCACTATAATGATACGAGCTATGGCAATGTTTCAGCGTTTCATTCGTTTGTTGATATAATCCAACCGAATTGGAGTTTCTCAGACCCAGGGGGGCAACATATTATCGTCACCTTGGATGGTCTATTTCTAGGTAACTACACAATCGAACTGACTGCATTTGATGACTTTGGACTTAACTCCACAGACTCGGTCAATGTTACCATATACAAGGACATTCGTGCACCAGTCATCCAGCCTGCTGATGATTTCACCTACGAGGAGGGTTATACTGGCTATAATATCACTTGGAGAGTCGAAGAGAGTAATCCCCTATGGTTCAATCTCACGAGGAATGACGAAATCCTAGAAAATGGAACTTGGAGAGGTCAGAACTTCACCATATTCGTCAATGGCCTTGCTGTTGGCGACTATGCTTACAATCTAACTCTAAGCGACTTCTTCAATTCCACATCGTTCGCAGTCATTCAGGTTCATGTGACACCGGATGCACACAACCCAATCATTGCTAATGTCAAAGTGATTCAATCACTAACGACTCAGACGACAAACAATCTGACGGTCCAAGCATATGTCTGGGACCTGAATCACATCAAGACCATAGAAGTTCGTTGGGGTATTGGAAATCCAGAAGATGCTGGTTTCGTTCTCGAGAACAGGACCATGGAACGCACTGAGATCGGTGACGTCTTCGGTGCTCCCCTAGGGGAGTATGCTCATGGACAAATAGTGTGGTTCAGGGTATTCGCAGAGGACAACTCATCAGTCAACAACATCGAAGAAACGCCATGGGCAAACATCACGGTTTCAGCGATGAGCTATGGCGGAGGACCTCTACCAGTCTATGTTACTGTGTTTCTCTTGGGAGGTCTCTCGCTACTGATTGTCCTCGTTCTGTACTTCCGAACGAGGGTCAAGTGATCAGAGAGATAATGAGATTCAACACTATTCAGGAGTAGATGTCTATTCCCAGGCTATCTTCAGCTTTTTTCATATATGCCTGTAATGGAACTCGAGATAGCGCTAATGCCCAGTCTGAAGACGGTAGTACTTATTCATTTTGAACCGGGCTGAATTCATGACAGCCTGAAGAGATTCAGCATCAAGTGCTTCGCCTTTTACAATCCCTTTCTTGAGTGCACCTTTGATGATGTCTGCTGCCCTATCGGTTCTTGCCAAAACAGTCGTCCACCCCTCATCTGAACCAATATTCCCACAGGAGAGATCTGAGTATTTTCCGGTGAAGTCCTGACAAAAGGCACACGAGGAAGCCGCTGCAGTGTTTAATTCGGCTACTGGCCAGCTGCGTACATCACTCCCAAGGGTGACCTTGAGTTCGCCGCTTGTGATGGCAAAATGGCTGACATTCTCGATTTCAATTCCTGCTTTCTTGAGAAATGCCACGAGATCACCATAATTGAAAGACTCCATACAGAATAGGCTGATTTTGAAAACGGATGCTGCTCTGTCCACATTGAATAGACCTTCGGAATGTTCTTCCATTCTGTGAATGGCGTCGATATTGCACGCTGTGCCCACAACGGCAAGAGATGAGAGATTTTTCTTGAAACCCCGCAGCATTTCATCGATAACTTGCGCATGGGTGTAAATCGTTCCCCCGCACCTGTAGAGATCTTCTCTCCGTGTGATTGTTGTTGCAACCGGCAACCATGGAGTATCTGATGACCGGCAAGCGACCACTGCGCCTTCTATCATTTTCTCATCAAGCATGTATCCAAGGATGGCCGTGACTGCTCCTCCATCCTGTCGCATATGATCTCTCGTTGACTGCAACTTCCATGAGTTCTTGACTTCACCAATCAGCTGGTCCTGAAGAACGAAGGACCTTGGACACATAGCGTAGCAGATGCCGCAGGATATGCATTCGCCGGTTAGGATGGGAACATACTTCCTATCAGTGCGCTCTCCTGATATTGCATCAACCGGACAGGCAGCAACGCATGCTCCACATTCAACACACGCTCCTGTCTTTATGACCTCTTTCTCAAGTTTCTTGAACGCGTATCTCTTGGTATTCTGCTTGAGCAGTCTTTGCATTTCTTCAACAGCAGCTTTATGGTTGCGCTTCATCCTGGATTCACCATGGAGTTGTAGTCATGTGACTCCTCCTCTCTATGCTTGGACGCCCATATTTAGCGATGCCGGAAAGACCAAAGGCAAATCTCTATATTTGAAACGAAAACTCGAATCTTGGGTTCGAAGGAATGAAGTTATCCGATGAGCAGATTGCTGAGCTCATTGATGAGAGCGCAAGGCAAGTCTGCGTCACAGATCAATGCTGTGTTCAATTGGTGGCCATTGCCGACCTTCCAAGCAGGTTTGGAGATTTCCAAATCTGTGGATTTGTGAGTCCCTGTGATGGCAAAGAGCACACTGCAATCATAAAGGGAGACATTGTAGGCAAGAGGGGTGTTGTCACCCGCGTTCACTCAGAGTGCTTGACAGGCGACGTGATGGGGAGCAAGAGATGTGACTGTAGAGACCAACTTCTTGAATCCTTGAAGATCATAGAGAAAGAGGGTGCTGGTGTGGTGCTCTATCTGCGTCAAGAGGGTCGCAATATTGGGCTTACCGAAAAGATTAGAGCATATGCACTTCAGGATCACGGGCTGGATACTATCGATGCAAACATACATTTGGGCTATCAACCGGATGAACGTGACTATAGAATAGCTGCGAGCATTCTCAAGAACCTGCAAGTCCGTTCAATCAAGCTGCTCACAAACAATCCTGATAAGATCCGGCAACTTACTTCAGCAGGAGTACAGATTGATGAGAGGCTGCCTTTGGTCATACCGCCATCTGAGTATAATCGTGCCTATCTTGAAACCAAAGCAAAGAAGTCCGGTCACTTATTGGGGAAATACGCTGATACTAGAGACATCTCAAGAATCGAGTCCTTGAGGAAGCGTAAGAAGGATTGATGAGAACTTTACTCGGTTTTGTTGAGTTCTAATGTTGCACGAGGTTCTTTGATAATCTCCACTGACATCAGTGCGTATGTCAGACCAATTACAATGACTAGTCCGCCAATGCTCGCAATGCTGAAGACCGTGCGCAGGCTTCCAAAGTAGTCCCATAGAATCGCACCGAAAAACGCACCAAAGAGATGTGTGGTACTCAACATGAATTGATATGTTCCAAGAGCTCGTCCCTTCATTTCGTTGCTGACACCGTTCACGGCAAGGCTGTTCTCGGCTCCAGTCCAGATCACTAAGGGGACTGCCCAAGCGATATTGAGAATGACGAGTGCCCATACCCCTGAGCTGAAGGCGAAAATGCCCAAAATGACTGCAATACTCCAGAGTGCCAGAATCAGTGCGACTCGAACGTTCTTATCTACAAGGCCACTCAGATTATACATAAGAATCACACATGTGAAGGAATATGCTGCCCAAGCATACCCATATGCTGAATCGCTAAGACCCCAATCCTCGACAACAAGGTTCCCCACGTATGGGAATGCGAGGTTTCCAATGAAGACGAATCCGAGCATACCCAATGTGAAGATCCAGAAGTTCTTCCCCAACCCTCGAAATGTGATAACTGGTCCAGCCTTTGCCCGCTCCATCAGCTCTTTGCCAAGAGACTCTTTTACAATCCGATTGTTTGCGACAATTGCAATTAATGCTCCAAGCGAAGCCAATAGATGGAGGTCTCCGGCCACATAGCCTGCATCGAGCAGAATCGCAGCAATGATGGGACTGATACCATCAACCAGAAATGCTGGTAGTAGGGTCATGTTGAAGATGCGTGCGGAGTTTTCTCCGCTTGTCTGAGCAATCTCATCTGCAGGCATGGCTCTGCTCATGATTATGACGAATGCCCAGCCGAAAAATACGATTCCGTATTCCAGGGGTATAAGAGGCCAGACAGGAAACAATCTCAACCCAAGTAGCCCCACGAACATTGGTACAAAGGCGAAGGTCATTGCGTGTTTACGTCCGATGAGGTCTGAAACGGTGCCCGAAACTGCATAGCCAACAATCATTGCAAAAGTGCCAATTGAGAATGTGAGGCCGATCTGCCACTTCTCAACAACGCCTGCGAGGAAGATACCGAATTGCCAAGCCCATAGACTCATACAGAACTGGGCAACTCCTGTGACCGCCGCCAGCCTCCAAAGGTTCCCGCTCAGCCCTAGCCATCGTCTGCTTGATTGCCCAGTATCGACTGCGCTAATAGCCATTGGTGGTTTACAGCCATTGTCAGTCAAAATTGAGCACTCCTAGACGATATCGGAATTCGATTTCAGCTACTTATGACGGTGACTGTCTATACCAAATCTGTGTGACACAACCCTTAAAGTGTACCCGTGGTCAGAACTCGTAAGTGAACAGAAATCGACTCTGAGGTATCCATCCATTGATAACGTTGGAAGATGCTGACCTAAAACTGAATAGAGCTATCACATTCGAGTGGCTCTATGCTAATGGTCTAGGAGGCTACACATCTTCCACTATTGTCGGTCTGAATGTTCGCGGCTACCACGGTCTTCTGGTCTCGTCGATGAGCCCTCCGGTGGATCGATGGCTCACCCTCTCCCGATTGGATGAAGCTATGGTGAACTCCGAAGGGGAATGTAACTTAAGCACCGAGCAGACTACCGAGGGTGTTACTCATCGAGGCTACAAGTATCTCAAGCGATTTGAACTCAATCCGCTGCCTCAGATGATCTATTCGACAGGATGCGTCGAGCTTGAGAAGACTGTTTTCATGGCATATCGAAGAAATCTGGTAGTCGTGAACTATGAAATAAAGAACACTGAAGAAACAGTCCTCACAGTTACACCACTACAGACTTGCAGAGACCTCCATGCAAGACCTCCAGTTCTTGACTTCACTCCAGAGATAGAAGTTGCCGACAGTCATTCCTATTTTGCATTCGATGAACGCCCGAACAGCCCGTGGATGTATGCGTATACCCCAGATGCTGAATTCATGCCCAGCGAAATTCGTACTACTGCACCTCAGGTATATCGACGCGATCAAGCAATGGGTCTGCCACATCAAGAACAAATGATCATCCCCGGCGTCTTTCACACGGTTCTGAATGCTGGGGAGCATTTCCTCTCCTTCCTCTTTGCAGTCGGCCGAGATCAGAAGGACCTCATGTCGAGTCTTGGCCCTTTGGCAAAAGC
The DNA here is from genome assembly GCA_003345545.1 of Candidatus Thorarchaeota archaeon. GTDB lineage: Archaea > Asgardarchaeota > Thorarchaeia > Thorarchaeales > Thorarchaeaceae > SMTZ1-45. The sequence goes on along the minus strand of PRDH01000003.1, from coordinate 25,778 downwards.
GAAACGACAAGACTTTGCCCGACTTCGATTTGAGGAACTCCGACGGAGGAAGATACTGAATGACCGTGCATTTTCAATGTCTTCTAAGGCGCGTGACGAGGACATAGAATGGCTTGTCCTTGATGCAGACACATTCATCGTCGACCGGGTTTCAACAAACATGAGATCAATAATCGCCGGATACCATGAGCTTGCTGATATCGGTCACGACGCAATGGTTTCTCTTCCGGGCCTCACTATGTCTATCGGCCGTTTTCAGGATGCACGGGCGATTCTTACGAATTACGCACGATACTCACGCTATGGTCTTGTTCCCAACGATTTTCCAGATAGAGGTATTCAGCCCGAATATGACTCGGTTGATGCATCACTCTGGTTCATCATGGCTGTTCGTCGCTATATCCAAGCAACAAATGATATGGAGTTCCTCCGAGGCATAATCTGGGATACAATGGACTCTATCATTACCGCATATAGAATTGGCACGAAGTTCAACATTCACGAGGATCATGATGGTCTCATCATCTCAGGGATAAATGGTGTCGAGGTATCGTGGATGAACGAGTGTGTCGATGACTGGTGCCCAACCCCTAGAATCGGGAAGTGCGTCGAAGTCAATGCATTGTGGTATAATGCACTGATGGCCATGGGTGAGATGTGTGAATTTGTCGGAAGAGACCCATACGAGTTCCAGGCTGTAGCTTCTTGGATCCAAGAAGCTTTTGTTCAGACCTTCTGGGGTCAGGATTTAGGTTATCTCTACGATGTTGTCACCGATGAAGAGAAGGACAAGTCGATAAGACCGAACCAGATATTCGCGATTAGTCTGCCGTACCCCCTTCTTGACAGTTTGAAAGCAAACTCAGTGCTGAAGACAGTGACCAAGGAATTACTCACCCCCTACGGTCTCCGAACTCTGTCCCCAACAGACCCGAGGTATGCTCGTGCCTATACAGGTGGTCCAAGAAGTAGAGCAGCCGCGACGCATCAAGGGAGTGTGCATCCTTGGTTGATAGGTCCCTACATATCTGCATGGCTTACGGTCAACGGCAGGACTCCTGAGAATAAAGCAAAGGCTGAGAAGAAATTCTTCCGGCCTGTCCTCAGCACTGTCCGTAGAGGTTGCCTCGGCACAATATCTGACATGTTCGATGGATCAATGCCTCACCGAGATAGAGGCACAGTATCTCGAGCCAGGAGTGTCGCAGAGCTTCTCCGTGTCTATTTTGACGAGCTATGATGTACATAATGGGTGTACGATTCATTCACAATTATACTATATACTGATGTTGCATACATTATACTGCAGTTCGTCGGTTTTTTCCATCAGAGGTTACTAGGAAAGTACCTACGATGAAGACACCAAGACAACGAGAACCAGCATCTCGCTCCGATCGAATTCTTAGAACTCCTCGTACGAATCTAGGACATACTGGGAAGGACGACTACAGCACGCTTGGTTCTTGGTGAGGTGGAAATAATGAAGAAGATAAGCACAATCGCAATAATCTCAGTACTTCTGGTGAGTTTTGCAGGTGCTGTCACTCCGATTGCAGCCCAGACAGCAGGTCAAGCACTAATGCATATTGCCTGGCGTGTTGAGGATAACGTTACGCAGTTCAGTAACGTAGATCAACACTCTGAATGGATTTTCGGTCCACAGCCGCGCATCTGGATTGGGTATGCTGACAACCTGACAGATATCGCCACGAATAACTATCGAATAGCTGTCGGTAACGACCTGTTCGTGAATATCACAATCCCAAAGGCATTCCTTGGGGTTGGAAGTGAACTTGATTCAGTCCAGTTTTGGGGCGTTCGAGAAGGACCAAGAGCTCCTTTCTTTGGTCTCGAGTATAACGCTACATCTGATAGATGGAACAGCATGGCGTTTGTATACGTTCCCGGAGCTGAAGAACCTAGGCAGGCTAACTTCATAACGTTGGACAGTGTGGACTCAGAGTATTCTGAAGAGCCCGCTTTCTACCGTGTAGTCTTTGCCATCACCTATGAAGAAGCTATAGTGCCCAGCATCTTCTACACGGGTATGCAGGCTGTTGATACAGAAGGAAGGCCAGTAACACCATCTTGGCTAGCATCCACAACACGTGGAGAGTATGCAACACCACCCATTGGCTTTGGAAAGCCCGTCAATCCACTGGACTTCTCATTGCCTGACTATTACTATGCCGACATTATCGACGAGAGCAATCGAATTCTCCACTACGCTGATGTCAATGATACATTCATTGTTAGGATGAAGTCTTCTGCAGAAATCGGAGCAACCCTAATCCCGTTCACACAAGTGACTTGGGATGCAGACTATCTTGTGAAAGAAAACTGGACAATGCCTTTGGGTTTGAACGTCAGTGAATCTGTACTCTTTGATAATACTGTAGCGTGGACTGAAACCGAAGTGGATCTCTACCCATGGATTTTTTTGAAGGTCAACGCGACGGACGCATATGTCCTTGCTGGTTATCCTGATGTTTCGTGGAGTTGGCTTGACCTAGGCGGAGGTCTTGGTATGTGGTTCCCGTTTCTGACGGTCACTGAGAATTCGACGATCAGTATCAGCAAGTATTTTGTATTCAATGATGAATACACAGGCATCTTTGACGGCAGTCACAGAATTCAGTGGGGAGGCTATTTCACCAATGAAACTGACCTTGATCCCAGCTTTGGCTTTGGCGGAACCATCCGACCTGAGATGGATCTGGTGACAGTCCTTGACGCAAATGGCGATCCTATCTACAAGAGACCTGAAGTGACTGAAAAAGAAACAATGAAACTGGCATTCCGCTCAGCATTCATCGAAGCATTTGTTTTTGACATGGAGGGCAATATTGCAAGTATTGCCCAGCAGGGGGAACCCCTCAATCTAACGCTGATAGTCCATAGAAACATCAATGAACTCAATGGATCAATTATCTATGAACCCCAGGCAGGTGCATTGTTCAATCTCACTCAGAAAGTCAAGGACTTCACTCTTGAGGTGAGTGGTTCTGGAATGGACGGCAATGAGACTCACTATTGGAGGTATGAGATAACACACACCATGGTCATTGATTTCGAAACTGGTAATGCTACTACAAGTTCACACTATAGAGTCACAATGTATCTTAGAGGTGGTACATTGCTCTGGAGTGTAGTGATACCTCGCAATGACTTGACTGTGTCGACTTTTGAGGCTGTTCTGGGCGAGGACCTGAGCACTCTGAAGGTACTATTCAACTTCAACGCGGAAGCACCCTCAATGGTCATTGAGACCGCAACCGTAAAGATTGGACTCATTCAGAATGTTCGCTTCTGGAATGAAACTGCTTGGGACTATCCTGCATTCTTGGTGACCAGCGGGCAACTCACCCCTGCGCAATACGCCGAACTTGTAGACGCTTGGACAGATGAGTATCGCCAAGCTGACATTTCGAGCAATACGCTCTGGAGCCCACGTCACCTTCGTCTTGGCGTAGTTCCGTCCTACACACCGCCAATCTGGACAGTGACAGACAATGGTGCAATCGACCTTGACGGAAACATCTACACCACCGAAGATCAGTACTTCGTATTGCGGACTGGATATTGGAGTGATGAGGGCAACATCACTATTAATGGAATGGCGGTCGGAGTTGGGTTTGACCCAAGTCCTGGCGCTCCGGGTGATGAGTTCCTATCGACAAACTGGATGGGCGTCGTAGAGATGAATATCTGGTATGAGGCCAATGAAACCTTCTATTGGTATCATGCCTCTGATGGTAGTTCACTCAATACAGGCGAAATGGCTGCAATACAGGACTTGCTGTGGGCTGACATGGGTAATGATATTCCTGTGCCAGGCTACGAGTACGTATCATGGTTGTCCGTGAATCGAACTCTGAAACTTGATAACCTACCGGGTATCGAGGGAGGCAAATGGTCAACGACGTGGTTTGCTTGGGGGACGACGCAGAACTTTCTTGTGGCTGTGTCCGATACGCAGGCAACTCTAGCACACTTCCGTGCTGAATATGCAGGACTCCTAATCTTCAATGACGGTCTAGGGCCAACAGAGAGTGCTCCAGATTTCACCATCATCGGAGGTCAGGTAGTTACTGATGAAGTGACTCATCTCGTGCTCATCGACAGCGTGGGCGAGGTTGAGCTAAGGAGGCCATTCGGTGCGACCAACAACACGGGCAATGTCATTGTCAATCCTGACACTGTCGTGAATTTTGGCGTAACTATCTCCAATGTCAATGTGACCATATACCCGCTTCGTGTGGAGCACTCTTCTGCCCTGAGAGGTGCTTGGGACTTCAGAGAAACATATGAGGGTTCCATTGGTCTTAACTCAACGAGTTTCGACTATTGGGTGACTCAGGCTACCATCGATGAGATGGCGTTCGACATCACCTTCGCAGCAGATATGACCTCATACGATGCGGATGATCCCAAGACATGGAATCACGCAGTGACATTCAAGGTGGATCAACGGTTTGGTGAATGGACACTCCACGACTTTGACAACTCAGTTCTCGAGGGACGTAGTTTGGCTGTGAACTTCTTCGGAGTTCTTGCAACCGGAACGGCTACAACGTATACTGCGGGTCAGCGTCCTGTGACCGACACCAACGGTGCCAGTCTTGAGGCTTCATACTACCAGTTTGGGGCTGAGGACACTCCCTTCGCGAATGTCACCATGGGCGGGCTGCCATATACCTGGGGTGGCGATAATCATACGACAATCTACACCTCCGGATCAACCACCGCACCGATAGGAGCCTTTAGTGTCATGTTTGAGTCAAGTTCGGGCACTTCTGTGACGAACTTCAACGTAGACGCGTCGATGCTCTTCATGACATCGGGCTATGAGAACTGGGGTGGCGAAGAGATACTCTGCGATCCTGTCTTTGTGGCATATACGAGTGCATTACAGACAACAGGTACCACAACTACTACCACGACCACTGGAGGCGGAAATCCAACAACACTCTACATAATAGTCGGCGGAGTCGTTGCTTTGGTCATCATAGTCTGTGCGATGTATCGACGTAGATAGTGCATAACGATGGTTGTTGAAGTTCGATCGCTCAGGTCGCGCTTCAACACCTTTTCTCTTTTTAGTCGAACACATTATCTGGCAACCAATCAGCTACTGATGATGGATTACTCTGAAAGCTATTATCAGATGGCATGAGAAGCGACCATCCAGAGGTTGCATACTCATATGTTGCGCAGGAGGCAAATCCAGTCATGAGCCACTCATTGATATCAAGAGGTGCTGCAGTCACAAGTGAATAGAATAGAGTTGCAATGAAGGGATGGCTGACTACAGCAACACTGTCCCCTCGATGTCTAGCGCCAATCTCATTCAAACATTCCCCAATTCGGTCCCGAGCATCGGCCAATGACTCGCCTTTTTCGACTCGAAGGTTCTCATCTTTCCACATCGGGGAAATTCTCTCTCTAAGCAGTTCTGTGTCTTGCCAGCCAAAGCCCAGTTTCACATCTGCAAGACATTCTTTCTTCTCCATCGTGCATTCGAATTCCTTCCGCAGCATTACTGATGTCTCGAGAGTTTCTCTTGCAGGGGAGCTGTACAACGTTCGTATGCCAACGACTAAACGAGAATGGGCCAATTCCGTGACCTGATTTCTGCCTCTTTCAGACAGCTTGCCCGTGTTCTCCCTATCATACTCGCCATGTGTGATTACATAGACCATGGTTCTCGGCTCAAGTCGCCTTGATAGGTCTCTTTCTTGGACATATTCGAACATTACTCTCGCCACCCTGCTCTATAGCTGCCTGTGTTTAACATTTTCGAGCATGTCGTGTTCCGTTACTTTGATGCTCTTCTCAAGACTTCGTAGGAACCATATCCTCCAACCAAGTCGTCAAGCTGAAATGAGCCGAAGGATTGAATGAGATAAGACAGACTGCCATCTTTCCCCTCGAATGGCACGGGCACGATAGATCCCGGAGCAGCCCTGAGGACATACCTCTTGCCATTTTGATCAGTTATTTCGAGTTTTGTCGAAATTGGGAAGACACCATCTTCTTCGTACAAGTGTTCGAGCATTCGGATGGTCTTAATTGGTATATTCTCTCCATTCTTGTAGATGAAGCCACCTGAACCGATTCGCCCATCATCCAAGACAACTGCAGCGGGATTCAGCGCAAGGTTCTCATCGAACCAGACTACGAAGTAGAACCAGTTGCCTACTCCAGTCCAGTCCCTAATTCCATATGTGTGGTCTCTTTGCCCGATGCATTCCCCAATAGTGAATGATCGTTCGCCGATTTTAATACTGCCACTGACCTTACCAATTTGCTCCCAATGCATGTCACCAGTCTTCTTTCCAATCTCAAGAGATTTGGCTGTCATGTGCTTACTGTATTCATAGGTTTCATTGAGAGCCTTGTATCTCAAATCGACTCTTGCACCCACCAAATCACTGATGACTTCCGGATTCTCCTGAACCTGTGCAAAATCCCTTGGTCGGTCGAATATCAGCATCGGCCCTTCGTATGTGTAGTGCCACTCGCCGCTACCCTGATAGTCATAATGAACGTTTTCGACCTTCAGCGCTCGTGGATAGGCGTGAGCATCATCATTGGCATGGAAGGCTCCAACTGAGCCATTTGGTAAGAACAAGAAAAAGAAGGTCATACCTTCCTTCTTGTTGGGTTTGAAACCCAATCTACTCATGCCACCAATGTTGTTGTCCTTGTCATAGAAGATGAAGTAGTAGCTCTCATTCCATTCATGATGTCTCGATGTTGGTCGATGGGTCAATGGTTCCATGTTGGTCACTCCTAATCAAGCCTAAGCACAATCCCCTTGTTTCCATCTACTGTCACTCTTTGCCCTGTTTTGAATACCTGGCAGGCATTCCGCACATTAGTGACAGCGGGAATGCCAAACTCGCGTGAGACCACTGCACCATGAGAGAGAATTCCTCCAGTTTCTGTGATAAGGCCCCCTATTTTGGAAAAGACTGGAGTCCACCCAGGGTCTGTTCGCGGCACGATCAGTATCTCTCCAGCTCGCACCTGTGGAACTTCTTCAACACTCGCCAACACACGTACATACCCCGTCACCAATCCGTGACTTGCGGGCATGCCCCTGAAACCCTCGGCAGAGGTCGGTATAGGGTCATCGAACTCTCTATCGCCATGCAGAAACTTCGGGGGCGTAATGTTCTCGCACTTCAAGAATTCCTCGTAGCGTTCCGCAACAAGGCTTTTGACATTCTCTCTATCAAGTTTGGATTTGCCTCTGATAACTCCTCTCAACTCGTTTCGAAAGAGGAAGAACACATGTTTTGGCTCCTCAAAGTAACCTTCCTTGACCAGTTGTTTGCCAATCTCAAGGTATGCATTTCGCTCACGAGTAATCCAGCGGTCAAGATTGAACCTCTGATTCTCCCTGAAGCAAACATAGGTTCTTGCCATTCCTAGAATCGTTGAGAAGAGCATCTTCTTGATAGGGCCATATCTCTGAGCACCGATCACCTCTACCACGAGTTTCTCGGCTTTCGCACGCTTACGTGCCAGTCCTTCTTCTCCCGCCTTCAGATCTCTTGGACCCTCAGACACAAGGGATTTCAATATATCAAAAACATATGCTGGATGCTCTCTCCATCTCGGGAAGTATGGCTCTCTCGTGAATCCACGGTCACCCAAGTCAACCATGAACTCGTCGAACTTCGTTACAAACAGAGAACTAGCCTCAGGATGTCTTCGGAAATGACTCAAAAGCTCATGAGAAGGAATGTCCTGTAGGATACTCGTGAGTTCAGGACTATCTCGAATGATTGCGGCGAGTTCATCGATTCTCCTATTGGTTTCGCGGGTCTTGTGTTTGAGACCGGAGAGAAGGATAGGATACAGCGTGGTTGCAGCCTTCTCGCCCAGCCATCGTTTCAGCAGATAATTAGTAATCAGATTCATGCCAAGGGTATGAACAGGAAGGCCGTACCTCACCATTCTGAAGTGACGCATCATCGTCTTGTCAAGCTCATCTGCAATCTCCATATAGTCCTCTAGGGTGCCTTTTTCCTTTAGGCTTGCCAGCTTTGAGTCAAAGACTTTGCATGCTGGATCGAAGGTTTCTTTTGTCCATTTCTCGTAGACCGAGTTTGTCTTTGTCATGCTACCATCGCCATCAAGTAGCATCACTCGAATCTCGGCCATGATTCTCGTTGGGAGGGCAAAGGGGAGTTTCCTCATGGTATCCTTGCCGTACGGTCCAGCTCCCTCCGGAAAGTAATTCATCACATCGTCTGATCTGATGAATGGCGGCATCTCGTTCACGACCTTAGTGCGAAGCACGTCAAGATTGAAGTAGGCATGTCCCTTGTAGAGCTTGAGAAGCGTATCGGGCATATTCTTGTAGCCCATTACTGCATTGGCTTCGATGTTCACAATGTATGTTATCTGGTCCCCAAGCAGGCTGTAGAATAGAGGCGTTACGGGATCGTTCCAGTAATCGTCGGCGTATCCTCGAGTCCAGAAGATCTCGTCCTTCTCTTTGCCCATTATTCTTGCCTTAGCTGTTATTGGACGGGATTGCAGGAGATTGATTTCTCCCTGCTGGTCAATTGCCCACTCTACATCTTGAGGCGATTCAAAGAACTCCTCAATCGAATCTCCCATTTCAGCTAATCTGATGACCTCCCGATCATCTAGCGATGATTGTTGGCTCATCTCAAACCCTATGCTTGACCGCCTAACACCCTCTCCAATCGATGCTCTCTCAACGATGATGTCCTTAGAGCCTATTTCCCGACTGATTAGGGAATACACCCTCGGTCTGGAAGTACCTTTCGACACCACATATCTATCGGGGACTGCATATCCAGATACCACAGACTCGCCAAGACCGAAGTTGGACTCAATTATCATTTCGTTATTGGAATCGGACAGAGGATTATTTGTGAACAACACACCGGCGCATCTTGCATTCACCATTGATTGAATCACTACAGCCAATCGAACCTGTTCGTGAGGAATATGGGTCTCTTCACGGTAGGCAACTGCTCGTTCAGTCCACATCGAACTAAAGCAATGCTTGATATGATTCAGAACATCATCGATGCCCTCTATGTAGAGCGAAGTATCATATTGGCCGGCAAATGAAGCGTCAGGCAAATCCTCCGCAGTTGCAGAAGATCTGATGGCCACAGGTCCTGAACCCATCTGCACATATGCCGATTTCACTGCAGCAACAAGATCATCTGGTAGAGTTGCTTCTTCGACCCGTTTTCTCATGTCTGCGGCGATTTGACCAAAACTCTCCGACTCTCTCTGAGCGACGTCCTTGAGGTACTGACTGGCCAGACTGCTCAGGTTATTCAATTCGATGAACTTGGAATATGCTTCAGTAGTCACTACAAATCCCTTGGGTACTCTGAAACCTGATTTCGACAGCAAAGATAGATTCGAGGCTTTTCCTCCCGTCGCATACGCATTTTTTGCATCGATATCGTCCAAATCAACAACGAGCGCAATGTTGCTAATCTTTGATTCCTCCTCTGAGAGCAAGAAGCTGATTTCAACGACGTGACAAAGCCTGCTAATAGAGTTTCGGCGTCCATGATTTCACAATTCGTCAGTTTCGAATCTGGATTTGCCACTAGTTGTAAGGTTCATATACCCTCGTTTACCTTCGGTAGAGTGAGGCAATCTACTATGCGAATCACTCCTGAAAAAATGAACAAACTCGATGGAAAGGTATGCTTCATCTGTGGTCGCTATCTGCTAAACTGGACAGACAATGACTTGGCCTATCTAAAGGTTCACACTGGAACCAAGGCCAAAGCGAGTCCTGATATGTACCACCTCTTTGCGTGCCCGAGTTGCGGGAAGATTGCTCACAAAAGATGCTGGTACGATATTGGCGAGAAGAAGATAAAAAGAGGCTGGTTCAAGAAACCTGACTGGAGACTCACTTGTCCAAGTTGTGGTACTGCTCTTGCACCCGAAACTTCTGAACGAGTTGATTGGGAGAGCGGATATGAACTTCCAAGTCACCCTGATTCTGAGGTCTATGAATTGCACACACCCGATGTCATTGCCTGGAAAGCGGGCTCAGCTATCGGCAAAATCGGAAGAGCTATTGGTGGTGTTTTCCAAGCGGTTGGCCTAGGCTCTGTAACGGATCCTGAGCGCAGTGAAATTGCCCGTGCAGCTCAGAGGGTTGGAAAGACCATTCAAGATGTTGCAGAGAGGGTCTTTAGACTGAAACCCACACCTGCGGAGCGCTCTCAGATGAAGGAACTGAAGTGTCAGAACTGCGGTGCACCCCTGCCACTACCGGGCAGTCTTGATGACGCTGTTGTCTGCCCACATTGTGGCACAGCTCACTTGCTCTAGGCAAGGAATGGTTTAGAACTCGCGCGAGATTCATTAATATGCACTCAGCTGAGAAATAGAACTATCATAGCCATTGGAGGATTAGAATCCTTATGCCAGTGTACCTTGAGTTTAATGAGTCAACCTCTCAGTTCTTTGAGACCACACGCAACTCTGCAGATAATGCCATTCTTCTGTCAATTGACGGGAATCAGAAGAAGCTCGTAATGACTGTTCCTGCTGGGAAGAGCATGATTTCTCGCCGTGCCGCTGAGCGTCTGGCACGAGGAATTACCAAATCGGGGTTCCTATGCAATGATGGTGGCCGAGTCGGCCGAGACCACGACCTTGAAGTCGTTGGTGAAGGCGGTCAATTACCGGACAGATTGCGAGAGAGTCCCCGAGAAGTCTACTGATTTCTTGAATGTTCTCATGAGCCCTAGATTGGATCTTACTACATTCCTTCTGACGTGACATTTCTAGAAGTTTCGCCTTCCTTGAGAAAAGGCGAAAGCTTATATATTAACAATTGTGAATTATAGTGTGTGGTTACTATGATTCAGTGTTGCAATTTGAAGTACAGCGAGATTAGGAACAAGGACGTCATAGATTCAAAAGGTGAGAAGATTGGCGTAGTTTCCGATGGAATCTTCAGTGTCACTGGCAGCAGGCTTGATTTGAAGTACATTATTCTAGGAGGCGGAAGGATTGAGGAGCTCCTTGAGGCGATTGGAGCACGTCCTGATATCGACCCTGTCTGTAGTGTGTCCGATATCGATAGCATCTCAGATAAGGTGTACCTTAAGATCGATAGCGACTCATTATGCAAAACGATTGATAAAGAAGTCTTGGCAAAGACCGACATAAAATTCTCGAAACTAGCGAAGCGTAAGGTCGTTGATACAGACGGCTTCAAGTTGGGTCACGCCATTGATCTCTGGTTTGACACTGCCAGCCATCTCTGGTTGGTGGTGGGTGGTGGCATTTTCGATACATTTCTGAAGAAAATACACGCAGCACCTGACATGGACTTGCTTGTACCACAGGACTTCATCGAAGGTCTCGGCAAGGACTCACTTAAACTCAATAGATCTAAGTTCCAACTTGAATCAACTTGCGAAAGTTGCTATGAGAAGCTGAAGCGTGAGTTGACCGGAGAGGAACCCGGTAAGGATGCAAGATACACTCAGATCAAGTTCGGCGCCGGTGGCGCGGGTCTGAGTCGAGGCTTCGCATAGTCCTTGATGTAATAGTCATCCTTGGACGTTTCATCTGAGGGTCAGGTGCAGAGAGAATCGCGAGATCTACTGCTCGCAGTCGCGAGTATCATAGCGACGAGTACTGGAAGTCATAACGCACGACGCTCTGCAAATGAGGCCAGCAGTCTGACTAACGTCCTATCGAAACACTGCAGAATGGACAGACCACGGCCTTGCCCGCCTTGAGGTCTTCAACGTTCTCCAGCGTCAATGGGCTTGAACACATCGGGCATAGCCAGGCGTTCAGGCGCTCTCGCAGGTCATCTATTGCAGGCAAGATCATCGCCTGGTCTTCGCCTGACACTTATATCTTGCAGCTTGCTCCCTCTTTACCAAAAGGCCCTGTGACATACAGCTCCACTGCATCGCTCTTGCCTGTGTACTTTCCCTTCGCAAGTCCGCTGATTCTTGCATGAATGACACCATCTGCTGTTTTAGTACTACTTTCCACTTCGTAGAAGTTTGCATCTTCAACGATACGCAGAGCTTTCTCATACATCTCCTCGGGTGTCCAATCAGTGACCTTTACGACGATCTCGCCACACTCCAGTTTCCTGAGCCTGAGTGCGAACTCCTTTGGGTCTATCTGATTCTGTATGGGTAGGTCGCAGACCGACCGAATGGCAAAGGGTTTGGCAGACAACGTGTGAGGTTGACCCTTCCTGTCAATGTATGACACTCCTGCCCTGATCTCTCCCTGAGCACAGTCATGGGTCGGCAGAAAATCGAACGTAGGACTTCGAAAACCGCTCGGTTCAATCTTTGAGTGAGAGGCGTCATCATGGTCAGTGACTAGCTTAAGAGACTCAGCAGGGTATGAGATGAGAAACACTCTCACATCCGTAATTGTATAGTCTGACTCATTCAGCACCTTGACCTTGAATCGCATCCGGTTGCCTATGAATTCTCCTCCCCGTACTGCCTTCACAGGCCCTTGCTCATCTCTCGAATATGAACCAGAGGCTTCTCGTGAATGAGCGGCACCCAGTAATGGTTTCCTATCAGGCGCCAGTGGTACTCTCATATGAACTGCCTCTTCTGGAATTCGGCCACCGAACCGAGCGAAGCAAATCACTGTGAGAACAATGAAAGCTATAAAGAGGAGAAAGGAAATGTTTGCCAGAGGAGAAACGGAGTATTGAAGAATGAGGACTACACTCCTATTACATGTCACTCGACTCTGTTCTAGAGTATTGACATCTACGCCAAAAAAGCTTCTAGCTTCCAAATCGGCCATCCTTGTTTTGTGCTCATTCTCAATGCTGGCTCGAACTTCCTGCGGGCGGAATTCGTATCGGAGATAGCGTGGCCTTTTCGTTATCCTTTTCGTTATATTAGGTGTTTCAGATTACCACTGTAACAAGAATGATGCCGATGATTGTCAACAGTGTTCCGACCAAGACGCTTCTATTTGCTGCCTCGCCCAGGAAGACCACCGAGAGCGGCAATGTTAGGGCAGGTCCGGATGCGATTATGATTGACGCTACAGTTGCGCCCAAGAACTTAACGGCATAACTCCCCGCAAGAATTGCGAAACTCATCCCAACGAGTCCCGTTAGAGTGGCATAGGCAATAGTCCTTTTGCGGGGAAGAGCTCTATTATTCCTCAAAGAGAGAATAAAGAAAGGAACAAGCGCTACAGACGCAAAGAGGGTCCTGAAGAAGTTCGCTTCAGCAGCTCCCACGCCAATGAGACCAAATTGGAAGATTGAGTCGCTTAGCGCCCATGCTACAAGGGTGAGAAATGCTAAGACGAGACCAATCCTCATATCCTGTCTGTCCCATCGTGGCGATTCCTCTGAGTTTTCCTTCTTTGCTGTTCTGGCGACTAGACCCACTCCCGCAACTACAATAAAGGCTCCAACGACTCTCTGCGGAATCACTGGTTCTCCCAAGAAATACGCTGTCAAGGCATACACCATAAGGGGATAGCTCATTGATATTGGAAAAGCTCGTGTAACGCCAATGCGTTCTTGACTGAGGAAATACATTGCATCCCCAATCACAATACCAATAATCATTGAGAAGGCAAGAGGAAACATCGCCTCCAATGGAATCACGATTCGGTACGATCCAGCCGCAATCACAGCAAAGGAGTAGGAAACAGGCAGGCTCACCCACATTCGAGAGACCATAATGTCCATGACACTGATGTCATCGCTCATTCTCTTGTAGATGACATTCGTGACGGAGAAGAAGATTGTAGCTACCACTGCTAGTATGATGCCAATGAGGTAGGCGTCTGAAGTGGTCTGCATGTGTGCCTATCGCGAAATTCCTACCTAATAACACTATGAGTCTGTTCAACCATTAAGTCATCACCTTGGTGCAGAAGAAACTGCCTGGATGATCTGTGGTCATACGGGTTGTCTGATCGCAATCTTCTTCTTCTCAGAACTGCTCTAGTGCTCCCTTCGCTCTGACATAGCGCTCTGTGTACCTGAACATCAGAGCACCAAAGGCAAAGAAGATCATATCCAGAATGACTAGCGTGAGCACAGCTTGAACCACGCCCTGATATGCCAGGCCGTTCATCAAGAAACCCCGGAATCCCTCAACGCTCCATGTCAGGGGCGACGCCATGCCAACATACTGCAGTATGGGCGGCAGCACAGATAGTGGATACGACATTGGTGCAACAAGGAGAAGTCCGCTCGAGATGAACTCAACAATCATCCAACCTTGTTTTGCCAGTAGGACGATGCAAGTGACTGCAAAGGCCACACCCTGTAGACCGATGACTGCAAGGGCAATGATACCCAGGGCTGGAAATATGCCCCAAGCATTGATGGTGACCCCGAAGAATATGATTGCCGCACCAAGCTGTAGGATGACTCCAAGACCTCCATGCGACAGATTGTGGAGCATCGAGCCCCAGACAAGCGTGCTTCTACCTATAGGCGTGCTCATGAGCGTTTCCAGAGTGCCGGAATTCTGCTCTCTTCTAAGGGAGAAGCCAGTCCCCCACATGATGCTGATTGTCAAACCAATGATGGACGTCCCTATGGCGATGTAAGTCACCCAGTCCCTTGTACCTACTAGGTCGTTGAGTACTGCAGACTCAGTTCCTCCTGCAACAGCGGACCCCGTGATAAGCATCGGGATGAACCATAGAAAGGGCATAACAATGAACCAGAGAACGCTTAGCGGGTAGCTCAGTTCTATCTTCCATATGTTAATCGCGATGGCCCAGGCAGCTTTGGCTTCAGCTCTGAAGCCTGCACGAGCCCACATTCTCCGAAACGACTCGGTTTCTTCGTGCTCCATCTCAGAAACCTCCCATGCTCCCTTTCTCCTTTGTCCATTTCTCGCCCCATCTGAACGCCAGCACACCCAGCACCCAGAATCCTATGACTAGGCCAAGCATCGATGCAAAGGCTTGAAGGAATGAGAGCGGTTGAAAGAGACCTGTGATTGCGAGTTCGCGGATGGTTATGATCGCAATCGTGGATGGGACAAGCACCGCAGCAAATCTGGCTGCGCTTGGCAATGCCTGTAGTGGGTATGTTATCGGTGAAAGGACATACGTAATGTTCGATATTAGCTCCGTCAACACACTTGGATCCTTGAATACGAGGATAAGACCAGCTATCATGAAGCTGAATCCGTAAAGGGCAAAGACCATCATGGTCAGCATCACCACTATGGGAGCTACCATAGTGATTGCGTAGCTCACTCCGAAGAGCACCGAGGAGATCACCAGTAGGACCGTTGCTGAGAACGTGCACTGCAGGGTGTCCGAGAACGCAGCTCCCACTAGGATACTAATTCGTGGCACAGGAGTCACGAAGAGCGGCTCAAGAGTGCCCGAGAATTGCTCCCAGCGGAAATTATTCCCAACGGACCAGATGCTCTTGTCAACATACTGATAGACGAAGACAGCGATGATTGAGAATGTGATGAAGTCATCGAAGCCCGACAGCTCTGTGAACGACTGGCTCGTACCTGGCCCCGCAATTGCTATCATCATGAGAATGTACGGGGCGTACCACAACAAGGGGAGGATTCCCCATATCAGGAAATTAGTCGGGTAGCGTATCGCAATCCTGAGATTCTTCAGAGCGAAGACCTTGGCCGCGCTCCAGTCCATTAATCTAGGCTTGAACGTTGCAAGATACGGTGTCTTGATCCTTTCAGCCTCAGGAGTAGCGTCTTCGGTCAGCATCAGTCCTCGATCCTCCTGCCGGTCAGTTTCATGAATACGTCATCTAGTGTTGGCTCTTTGACCTCGAAGTGCTCGACCTTGACTCCTGGTGTCTTATGCATGAGCGTAAGAAGTTGGTACGCAAGTTCATAGCCGTCTTGGGCTGTCACGACGAGCTCTGAGTGTCCGTTTCGGGTGCTATAGGATGCCGACATGACCATCTCCATGCCTTTGATTGTTTCGATATCGGGCGTTCCCACTAGCTTCATGTGCAGACTATCGTAGTCCCTGACTTCTTCTTTGAGTTCCTTCGGAGTGCCAAAGCTCTTGAGTTCGCCCTCATCTATGAGTGCAATCTTGTCGGATAGCATGTCTGCTTCGTGCATGTAGTGTGTCGTCAGCAGAATGGTTCTATCCCTGAGTTGCTCCTTGATGAACTTGCGAAGGTCTGCGGCGAATGTGGGATCAAGCCCCTGAGTGGGTTCGTCGAGCAGCAAGATTGGAGGGTCATGCAACAGCGCTCTGGCGAATACTATCTTCATCCGCATGCCATGTGACAAGTTCTCAGTCTTCTCGTCAGCCTTGTCAAGTAGCCCCATTCTTCCCAGAAGTTCGTCGGCTCTCTCCTTTGCCTCATCATGTGACATTCGATATAGCTTGGCAAAGAAAATCAAATTCTCTCTCGCACTCAGTTTCCAGTAGATTGAGCGTTCATTACCTTGGCATACACCCATCGATGCTCTAGCATATGTGGACTCCTTGAGGACATCATACCCGTTCACTCTGGCAGTTCCGGAACTCGGCAGCACGAGAGTCGCAAGGCATTTTATGAGCGTTGTCTTCCCAGCTCCGTTGGGCCCCAGAAGGCCGTGGATTTGACCTTTCGGAATGTCCATTGTGATGGACCTTAGTGCCTCTACTCTCGTCTTTTCGACAGGAATAACTATTGCTCGTCTTCTGACGCTGATGAATGTCTTTGAAAGGTCTTGTATCTCTACAGGGTTTTGATTCAACTTCCAATACCTCCCCACAAGTGGGCGAGAGTGTCGGTGTCCGAAAAGCCCAGGATGTTCACTCAGGCCTGATTTGACCCGAGTGAGAAAAGTCCGTCCTCGGGTTCTATTCCCCTTTAGGTATCGTGAGCATGTGTAAACACCTGTCGCTCGGGGATTGTGAGTTTCCATATGAATCTTACCACATACGCGCGGAATGAAGTCCTCGTTGATCCTCTGTCCTTCCAATAGAGTATTAGGGCGATTCTCTTTCACGACCATTCATGCAGGTCACCCCGGAGCTTCTCATGGGCAGCATGATAGGACTTCTAGGAACAGCCCTCTACGGATGGTCTGTGGTTGTCTATCGCTCTCAGGCGAGAGAAATTGGACCGGTCGCCGCAAGTTCGATCAAGATGTGGGTCGCGATGCCGCTCATGGTTTTCATGGTATTTCTCCTACCTGGAGTTGATTCCATATTTCTGCCGCTTGCAGCCGTTGCCTTTTTGGCGTTATCTTCCATACTGGGAGCAGTGATTGGAGATACGGTGTATCTTTGGAGCCAGCAACGAATCGGGGTTTCCTATGCATTCCCTATTGCCATGTCTTTTCCGATCATTACATATTTCCTCACCGTGGTTTTTCTAGCTGAGCCCCTAATCCTCTCGAGGCTTGTTGGAGTAGCTGTTGCTGTCCTCGGCGTGATCCTACTGTCGAATGAACAGAATAGAAACGGAAAGGACAACGATATTCCACACAGGCTTGACCTATGGGGAATCGCCGGGGCAATTACGACTTCAGCCCTATACGCAGTTGGAATAATCGTCCTGCAAGTCGGTATTGAGGGCGTTGATCCAATCAGCGGCAATTTTGTACGTGTCGTCTTTGGTTCTATTGCATTCATCCCTCTGTTTGCGTTTGCACGTCATCAAGGGATGACAAGACCTACAAGAAAGGCGGTCGTTCGGGTGAGTATTGCCGGTTTCTTCGGAATGGGTGTAGGCTCGATTTTCTTCGTTACCGCGGTCGCTTCAGTAGGTGCAGCAATTATGTCTGTTATCTCGTCAACAGCACCTCTCTTCGCAATACCCGTGTCAGTATTAATCCTCAAAGAGAGACTGACGCCACTCGCAGTGGGCGGAATCATTGCAACACTTTTTGGAGTTGTACTTGTCGTGGTCGGTTTCTGATTCACTGGGGAGCTGATATCAGTTGAATATATGTTTCCAGTATCTCGCGGTCTCTGAACAATCTCACTCGTAGTTTCTGTCCGACCTTTCCTCGCACGACTTTCTTTCTGAGGTCTTCCATGCTCTTTACCTCTACCTCGTCGATAGCGACAATGACATCACCTGGTCGAAGACCTGCAGCGCGCGAAGGACCTCTGAGCACCTCTAGTAGCAGTGCTCCTTTGTCCACCGCAAGTCCATAATGAGATGCTATCCCCTTGTTCAATGAAACACCAACAATGCCCATCCATGGAGTTCTTACAGTGCCAGTCTCGATGAGCTCGTCGTAGACATCCTTGAGGGCATCTACACCGATGGCGAAGCCTATTCCTTGGCTCCATGGAATCATTGCCGTCGGAACTCCGATGAGCTTTCCTGTAGAGTCTACTAGGGCGCCGCCACTATTGCCTGGATTAATCTGGGCTGAAGTCTGAATCAACCCCTCTAGGAATGAGCCTTCACCCTGAATCGTCCTATCTATTGCACTGACCATCCCTAGAGTCACAGAAGAACCTAGACCAAGCGGGTTCCCAACAGCGATGGCGAATTGCCCGACCTTAAGTGAACTCGAGTTTCCCATCTCTATCGGAACGAGTCCTTTTGTCTCGATTTTCAGAATTGCCAGGTCCCGCGTCTTGGATTCTCCGACAACAACAGCTTTGAATGTCTGCCCATTATAGAGAGTCACTTCAACGTCTCGCGCGCCTTCCACTACATGAGCATTGGTTGCAATGAAACCGGAATCTGTTAGGATAACACCGGAGCCCTGACCTTCAACAGGAACTATGTTAGAGAGCTGTGTTCTTGCCAGAAGCGTTGTAGATACGCTTACCACACAAGGAACAACTCGCTGGACCACTTCAACTATTCTTTTCTCAAGTTCTAGAAACATACTATTAACAATAATAAAGAGAATATTAATCTGTTCTTTTGTGCTTCCATCAACAAAAGGGGTCGCTTGAGAGGCAGACAGAAGGCTCACTGGGTGGCCTTGATGGGTGCCCCACAGAATGGGCAGAACCTATCTTCAGGCTTCAGGGCAAATCCGCAATACAGACAGCCAACTGACGACCTGATGGATTCATCCGCTGCACGAACTGGCGAATGGGTGATTTCACCGGATGATGGATCAAACCAGATGTCTGTTGAGCCGCTTCTTTTTTCAGTCACTATATGTTGCCGTATCCTCTCCTCAGACAAACCAGTCTTGTCTGATAGGTCTGCCACTGTCCCTACCTTCTCTCTCTCTATTTCCTCTTTGATTCTTGACTTTCCTCTCACACCCTTCGACAGATTCTCCAGTAGTCCGATAACAAGGAAAAGGAGGGGAATGAGGAAGACCCAAGACCGCGACTCCCAGTACAACCATCCCACAATGATGATTGGAACCAGTGTTCCGCAAGTTACTCCTTGCTCCTTCTGTTTCTTCTGGTCGTAGATGGGTCTTACTCCCATGGCGGATTGGCCAGATTCGTATCCTGACACGCTTGTTGCAGGTTGCGGAGCTTTCCAATGATCCGTCTGCTCTTCTCGTTTCTTGATTTGGCCGGTTTCAATTGCATCCACGATGAAGATTATCAACAGGACAGCAATCGGTACCAGTAGCCATCGTTCGCCTATTCCAAACATGACGATAAACAAGACAACAATCGGGATTAGCAGTCCAAACGAGTAGCCTCTTTCTCTTGCCATAGGAAACCCTTTGTGATGATCATGGTACGCTATTATCCTGATTTCAGGTAGCCTTACTGATATTGCGGAGAATTGGTGAAGTAATGAGCTCTACAGCAAAGCATTTCATGTTTGAGATCTATATGGCAGAAGAGCAAACATGACGAATTCGCCATATATGGCCGATGGCCGGTATCTTGTAAGCAAGATTCCATTCTCTGGTGACCTGAAGCACACTGTCGAAGAAGCTGTCAGGCTGATTGGCGGGTTTGAGAAGGTCATCAACAGGGATGACACTGTGACCATTAAACCAAATTTGAATACCGCAGATCCTTATCCTGCTTCAAGCGATCCCAACTTCATCAGAGCGCTTGGGCAACTGATTCTCGAAACTGGAGCTGGAAAACTCAAAATCATAGACAGCTCAACTATGCGAGTCTCGACACGCGGAGTAGCTGAATCAATAGGCCTTACGAAGGTTGCCCAAGAACTCGATGCTGAATTGATTTTCCTTGATGAGCATGATTGGATTAAGGTGGACTTTCCGCAAGGGAAATACATGAAGAGCGGTTCAATCGGAAGACCTCTTCTGGACCGTGGGAAGACGGTTCTTGCACCCTGTCTGAAGACCCATTTCCTGGCGAGATACACAGGGAGCATGAAGCTGTTCGTCGGTTGGCTGAAGCACTCAGAACGGATTAGAATGCACGTGCATGACTTGGAACCGAAGATTGCGGATATCGCATCGTATTTTAAACCCGAATTGATCGTAATGGATGCGAGGACTTGCTTCATCACTGGTGGTCCTGCATCAGGCACTTGTTCTACACCGAATCTGATACTGGCCAGCGGGGATATGGTGGCCATAGATGTTGAAGGAGTTCGTACAATCCAATGCTGCGGTGCGGATAACAAACTGAAGATGGACGTCTGGAGTATCCCTCAGATCAAACGCGCAGTGGAAATTGGTCTTGGGGCAAGAAGTGATGATGACATCAGAGTTCTCAACGGATGAATGCGATGATTGCTGAATGGCAATTGGCTTTCTGACGCCCCTTCAGAATACTGACCGGAAGGAGTGAGCAATGCCAGTAAAGGGTAATCACTCAACTTCCTGCCTAATGAGTTTCGGAAGCCATATCCTCACTTCTAGCCCGTGCGAGTAGTCTTCTGGAACTCTGTCATGGAGTTCTATTCTGCCCCCGTATTTCTCAACAAGATGGTTCACTGTGTGGAGACCCAGTCCCCCGAATCTCCGTGACATATCAAACAGCCCAGCTTTGGTAGAATCGGGAATGCCAGGTCCGTCATCACTGATGGAGAGGAGATAGTCTGGGCCCGATGGCTCGAGGCGAATCCATACCTTCTTCCGTTCCTTGACATTGTGCTCTACTGCGTTCATCAGAATATTGGAGATCATGAGTTCGAGGTACTCATCCGCCACTACTTCGGCGTTTCCTCCCATGATGAGTGTTTCAAAAGTGATATTCTCAGCATGGGACATGGCTTCAATACATGTAGTGACTGCCTGCGTCAGGGATCTCTCAATGAGCGGCACTGAAAGGAGCTGCTCTGTAGAGTTCGCTTCCTGAATAATCCTTGAGCAACGCTTTATCGCATCTCCGATGACTTTGTAGAATGAATTCTGGACACTCTCATCTGTCGCACTCATCATGAGCGCCGCACTGTTGAGAATCACTTGTAGCTGCTGTGTCAGGTCGTGACCCATGAGATCAAGATAGAGGAGGGCTCTATCCTTGGCAGATCTTAACTCCCTCTCTGATTGCCGTCTCCCCGTAATATCGACTATCACGGTTTGAATTGCCGGCTGTCCATCATATTCGACCTGGCTGGAATAGCTCTCTACCCATCGAGTTTCTCCATTCTTCCTCACGTATCGATATTCGTATCTTGGAGCAGTCCCTCTTCCCGCAATCTTGTTTCGCATTCTTTTGGTGAGGTCCTCTCGGTCATCGGGATGAACCAGATTCCATGTGTCATCTACAGACATGCGCCTTAGTTCATCATCGTCATATCCGACAAGTTCCTTGAACGCGGGATTGTAGTAGAGGACCCTGTTCTCTGCCATGATAGTGATACCCTGAGGTGATTGCTCCGCCAAATTCCGGTACTTTGCCTCGGACCTCTTGAGATTCTCCTCGAACTCCTTCACATCGGTTATGTCGATAATAAGAACCTGTAATGCTAGTGCTCCTTCGTACTCGATGCTCCCTGAGAATGCCTCAACCCATCTGACGCTCCCGTCTCTGTGGATGAATCGGTATACATAAGGCATCGGTACAGGTTTGCCTGAATCTCTATTCTCAGCAATCCTGAGAAGGAGTTTTTTGTCTTCGGGATGAATCAAGTCCCATGCGACGTCAGATGGCATGGCAACAATCTCTTCCGGTGTATAGCCTACAATTTTGCCAAACGCCGGATTGACATACACGTATTTCTCGTTCTGAATTATCGTGAGTCCTTGTAGTGACTGCTCAGCCAGCATCCGGTACTTGTTCTCTGCGGCTCTATAACCTGACAGATCAGTGATTACTGCGAATGACCCTCTGAAATGGCCCTTCTTATCAATGATAGGCACACCTGAGACAAGTGTCGGAATCATGCGTTGCGATTTAGATATCCATTGTAGTTCATACTTGGACGTCAGCCCTTGCGCACGCTTGGAGATATGTTCAAGCTGAACCTTGCGATTGTGTTGATCGAGGAATTCAGATATTGGCCTACCAATCATCTCTCCTGTCGAGTAACCCAGCAATTCACCGAATCTTCTATTAACATAGGAGAAGGCATTCTTCTCGTCAACAACTCCGAAGCCTTCACTCAAAGACTCTAGGAGGACTCGGTGTCTGAGCAGCTCTTCGAGAGAATCGAAATCCATACTGCTTCCGTCTTGACGTTCGCGAGCCACTAGCTAGAGCCTCTTTTGATCAGCCTAAATGACATTGTCCCCGGTTCTTTTTCTCCTTATGTATTGCAGACCCCAGACATGTGGAAGCGTTGCTAACTACAGGAACGCGACCGTAAGAGTGTGACAAACAAGCAAGTGACTTCTCTTCTGCCACCGTGATGTTGGAACTGCGTGAAGAAGCGTGAGGCAGTCGGGAAGAATTGCATGAAACAGATAGCGTCGCTTTTGACCTACTTGCATCGACCGGCGTGTCGAAACGATTCTATCAGACAGACCACTAGTCATAGTCATGAGTAACTGGCTGCAGACCGAAGGGATTACATTACTTGGAAACAGTCACTTGCAGCTCTTCTCGCCTGTTCTCTACTGCAGTCCTTACTTCTTTGAGCAAATGAGCTATCGACGGCTTGAAGGATGAGTCAAGGTTCTCTATGCTATCCAGGTCCCTCGTCATTCCATCAAGTCTATCCTGAATACTGATGACTCCTAACTCGAAAACTTCTGTGAAACTTCCATTGACTGAGTAGAGAACACGCTTTCTACCTCGACCTGTTTGGTCATAGTCTCTTGCTCCCTCGATAACGCCGAGGGCTTCCAGCTGGGAGATTATGAGGCCTGCGTTGGCTCTGGAATAGCCGGTGATTCGACAAACATCTTCTGAGCTGAGTTTCTCAGCTGTACCATATTGTTCGAGGAAGAGCGCCGCAAGAACAGGACCTGCATTCGATGAGAGTCCTATCCATCGAGCAACCTTTTCGAAGAGCCTCGTCACAGGTCCCTTCACGAGACCGTTAATTTCACCCATTCTATTTCGACAACCTCGGGTTCGATAATGTGGCGTACCAGAGTAGACTTGCATTCACTTTTTCATTTCCAACTGACTATTTATGACTATTGGGACTTGATTTCATGCACGATTACATAGAGTACCTCTTGGTTATCGCGCATTGCCTTAGCTATTCTGGTGATGGCTCTCAATGCATTCCCGCCATCAAGGCACAAGGGAATATCCAGGGTCACGCTCTTGCCATTGAATGCCTGCTGCAGGCTCGATGTGACTTCCTCCGTTCTTTTTCTCTCATAAAGATCATGAAAGTGCTTCTTTGCCAGGGCACTCAGGGACAATCCAAATCGTTCAAGAAATACGCTGTTGGCATGGAGAACCTCGGAGTCCTTGCCTACAACTAGAAACATGTCATCGAGCAATTCTGTAACTGTTTCCACTCCGGTTCTTGATTCTGAGATCATGTTCTCCGCATTGAACCTAGCCATGTATGCTGCAATCTGAATCGAAACCGCCTCTAGTGCGCTCTTGACCCTCTCAGGTATCTCGCTGTGGGTGTGCGACGCCAAGTTCAGGATTGCTATCGTCTTGTCTTCAGAATACACTGGAATAATCGCCGCTGCGGTCAGACTCTCGTCCCTCCCCTCAACGATAGTAGATGATTGAATATCTGCCTTCGACAAATAGATTGGCTTATCGATCGATGGATTTTTGCTCTCGTTAAAGAACCTGTGAAGGAACTGGGCAGAAAGACCATGGTTTGATGAATAACCGAATTTGCCTGTCTGATTATCCAGTAGATAGATCCCTCCGCTATCAACACCTTCAAGCTGCACTGCACTCTTGAGAATCGCATCCAGTGCATCTGTTAGGTTTCTAGTACGACAAAGAGTGTTTCCCAGTTCCTGTTGCATCAGCAGTGAGTTCTCTGCCTTTTGGCGCTCGTCTATTTCACGAATGAGCCGCTCATTCATCTCCTCAAGTTCAGCCGTGCGTTCTGCTTCGCGCTTCTCAAGATTCGCGCATGCGGCTTCAAGTGCCGCTCCAGACCTCCTCTGTTCTACTTCCGACTTAATTCGTGATGCTATTCGGCTGAAGAGCTCGCGCACTTCATCGGTTCCTTTCTTCAGATAGTAGTCTGCACCAAGATTGAGAGCCCGTATGGCAACAGCCTCTTGGCTTCGCCCAGTAAAGATAATGAAAGGGATACTAGGATTCCCCTCTCTGACCCATTCAAGAAGGTCAAGACCCGTCATGCTCTTGGGGCCGAGATAATGATCACAGACAATCGCATCGAAGTCCTCCTCCTCAAGCTTCTGAAGAGCCTCTTGGTCAGTATTGGCCCCAACTAATTCAAACGATTGGTCTTCTTTCTCAAAGAACTTGGTGGCAAGAAAAAGAAGGTCCTCATCATCGTCTACTACCAAGACCCGTATCTTCAATGCCTCTCCACCTCGAGCCTAGACTTAGCTATTCGCTACCTAGAATACAGGAGGTCGGATATTACCCTTGTCATTGGTGTCTTCTCAGAAAGATGTGAATCGAAAGTACCTTCGATTTCATGATAATAGTTATTTACCATCACAGAGATAAGGGTGAATCGTCTTGTCAAATTGCTACAAGGTGGATGCCATGGCCGAACCGAAGGAAGACATACTTCCAGTGATTCACCTTCAGATACGCATCTCCAAACCTCTAGACGAAGTCTGGGCGTCATTCCTTGATCCGATTATGATGCTCCTCTGGCTGGGGAATGAGATAAGTGCCGATATTCGCGTTGGAGGTGCAATCAGGTTTCTTGGACCGAATGCGCCCACTACTCCTGAGATAGCGAACCAGTGGGAGATAAAGGAAGTCAAGCAAAAGAAGATTCTCCTTCTCAGCTGGAGAATCATGGGAGTGGATACCCTCCTGGTCATCCGGTTCAATCCAATAGGTCCTGGCACAATGATTCAGGTCAACCATGGCGCAGTACCAGTTTCAGCGAGAAACTATCATCTACCTGAACACTGGAACTTGCTCCTAGCCAATTTCAAGAGTGCTGCTGAATTGGGCACTCCTGCTTTGCGATTTAACTACGAAGATTATCATCCGCTCAGAATCACGCGTTACGACCCTGTAGATGTCCGGCTCAGTGTCATCTGCAAGACGCCACCTTCATTGCCCTTTGATGTGTGGACGAATCCTGAGAAACTGAAGCACTTCATCAGAGCAGACCGGCCGGTTGTGGATAGGCAGTACGCTGGAATATACACATGGTGGGCTGAAGGAAGGGGTCCTGTGGTTTTCAAGAAAATGATTCCTGATAAGGAGCTGGAATTCTCGTGGGTTCACGGCGATGAGCCCGAAACCCTCGTGAATGTCCGGTTTGAAGAGGTCAATGACCATACCCTGGTCACCCTCCATCATCACGGCTTCAAGTCGCCCTCTGCTGT
>PRDH01000002.1 GCA_003345545.1 Candidatus Thorarchaeota archaeon | reverse complement strand
GAAGCTGTAGAAGTTTGCCTTTTCGGCTGCTTTAGCAAGTATCACTATATCGTCATAAGTGTACCCCATCTGAGGTTCGATATGGATTCCTATCTTCACACCAGCAACTCCTTGATGTTGACATAGATCTCCAGACCATAATAACTCGTGACATCTACGTAACGATGGTAGCTGAATGTCAACCATCTCAATAGTATTGTTGATTGATTCTTCCTAGCCGATGCCTATTTATGATGGTGTTTTCAGGCGACTACCTGCTATCGACAATTCACGATTCAGCCCTGGCGGCTGATAACGGAGGATTATAGGTGAGCAACTACAACAAGGTCACCGACGCAGTGGTCAAGAAGCTGGTCGCTATATGTGGCGACAAGTACGTCACAACCAGCGAGCCACTTCGTCACAGTTACATGGCACGAGGCATCATGGGTCTTGAAGCTGAACTGCCTGAGGTCATTGTGAGACCTGAGAATGCAGAACAGGTGTCCAGGATCCTCGTGGTCGCAAATGAGAACCTGTGCCCTGTCACGCCTGCAGCTGGAGGTCTGAGCGGCGGCTTTGCCCTCCCAGCAATCAAACCAGGCGGCATCTACATGGATATGACCCGCATGGACAAAATGACGGTGGATACAGAGAATCGGGTCATGGTAGTAGAGCCTGGTGTGAGATCTGGCGATGCCTGGAGAATATTCAAGACTCAATACCCGGACTGGGCTCCACCAATCCCCGACGGAGCGCCCCCTGCAGCCACTGTCTTGGGAGATGCTATCGAGCGTGGTTTCAGTCTGGTCACTGGCGTATATGGCCCACAGGCAGACATGATTATGGGTCTGGAGGTAGTCCTACCCACTGGTGAGATGTTCCATACGGGTTCATGGGCTCTTCCTGGTGCAAAGCCATTCTATCGCTGGGGTATCGGTCCGAACCCTGATGGTCTCTTCCTTGGTTCTCAGGGCTCCATGGGCATCATCACAAAGTGTGCTATCAAGATGGTTCCCCATCCCCACTACAAGACCGTCGTCGCGTATGGCGGGGAATCATGGGATGACGTCGTTAAGCCAGCCTGGGAGATATCAAGGCATGAGATGGGCATCAGCGATCGGACCGTGATGGTCCAAGGCGGCAATTTCCAGCTCGTCCAGACACGCTGGCCAAAGACCAATGTGCCGCTTGACTATGAGTTCTACAAGAAGATTGGGCTTGACAGGAAGTGGATGAACTATGAGGTCTGGGCCTGGTCCCAAGAGGAGCTCGACTTCACCCTGAAGGGCATTGACAAGATCTACAAGGACTACGAAGTCCGTGAGAAACGTGTTACGCCCCAACAACAGCTTCATCCCAAACAGGTTGCCTCGCGGCTCAAGAAGCCCAACAAGATTGCTGTTCCCTACTCCCTCTGGGAAGCCGGATTCCTGTTCATCACATGGTATTGCCCATGGCTCGAGTCCAGTAAGATGATGGAGGAGTATTGTGCAGCAATGGAGAGCCATGGATTTCCACCGACAATGTGGGTCGCGTCCATAGACCATGCGCGACAGGCAATCGTAATGCCCATACTCTGCTTTGACAGTACAAAGGCTGGTATCTATGACAAGATACGCGAGTTCAATCTGGAGACCACAAAGAGTTTCCTGAAGAAGGGTTGGCTCAACTATCGACCAGATCCATTCGTGCATGCTCCGCAGACCTTCTCCAGAGCCAAGGAGTACTACAGGATGCTGGTCAAGTTCCGCAAGGTCCTGGACCCGAATCTAATATTACACCCAGGTCGTCTCGCAATCCCATGGGAGAGCGTAACGGACCTGCCCAATCCATGCAAGAAGGGAAAGTAGGGGGCTGAAAAAGTTACAAATCGTAACATCTTTAATGCTAGGTAGAACACGGAGGAGAGATTGAGATGACAAGTCTAGAAGATCTTCGCAGAGTCAATGCACGCTGTATTCACTGTCGTGCATGTCAGTATGCTTACTCTGGAGAACCTGACAGAGAAGGAAAGACCGAGGAGTACACCGGCATGCTTCAGGGGTGCCCAGCTGGTATCTACTATGGCTGGGAGGGGTATTTCAACTCCGGAAAGCAGTGGATGGCTCGCGCCTTTCTGAATGGAGAGCTTGCTGCTAGTCCGGAATTCCTTGAGATTGCTGAGGCATGTACCACCTGTGGCATGTGTGAGACTCAATGTCCCAACTACATTGACACGGTTCATGTGACGGAAGAACTGAGGGCTGCTATCATTGAATCTGGTGTAGATCCTCTGCCCAAGCATGCAAAGTTCCGGGAGATGGTCGGCAACGATGACATGCGGAATCCTTACAATGAGGCAAGGAGTGATCGCACCAAGTGGGCTCAGGAGAAGCATGCAGATCATATCGACAAGAATGTGAAGGTTGGATACTTTGTGGGTTGCACAGGCGCCTACCGTCAGCAACATGTTGCTGACCGTACAGCGTCTATCCTGAAGAAGCTCGGTGTCGACTTCACCATCATCTCAGACGAGGTCTGTTGTGGTTCACCCATCCTGAGGACTGGTCAAAAGGCCACCTTCGAGGAGGTGATGGAGAAGAACCTAGAGACGTTCAAGGACTTCGACCTCCTGCTCTTCTCGTGCGCTGGCTGCTACAAGACCATCAGGAATGACTACCCACGAATCAGTGGTAAGCCGCTCCCCTTCAAGACACGGCACACCGTTGAGTACGTCTATGACCTTCTCCAACAGGGTAAACTTAAGATCAAGAATCCCTACAACAAGAAGGTCACCTGGCACGATCCCTGTCACAGCATTCGACATGTCGGTATCGCTATTGAGAAGGACATTCTCCAGAACTCGAAGAACTGGCTTACTGATAGCAGGGCTGCCGAAAAGGCAAAGGAAGCACACTACGAGATTCCACGTGTCGTCCTCAGTGCAATTCCCGGACTTGAGTTGAGAGAGATGTATCGAATCAAGGGTGATTCATTCTGCTGTGGTGCTGGAGGCGGTGTCAAGGCTCAGTTCCCAGACATGGCTCTGTCCACCGCGAAGGCGCGCCTGAAAGAGGCTGCCTCGACCGGTGCGGACATCCTGATGACGTCATGTCCGTTCTGCATAACCAATTTCAATGACGGCATCAAGGCCCTCAAGAAGGAAGAGGAAGAAACCGGCAAGAACCTGTCCAGCGTCGGATCAAAGATCAAAGTTGTGGAACTTCTTGAGGTTCTCGATGACCTGCTATAGTCAGAGTGACCCCAGGACTGGGGCCATTCCCTCTCTTTCTTCCTTTTTGCCCCCTGTTATGGTCCTGATTTCGAATGGTCTAGAGAGAGGAGCAGATGTCAGACCGGATAACAGAGCTTCGCGAAACACAGTTTCTTGCTTCCTCCAGTTCTCAGAGGCAGCACAACTGACAGTCAGAAGGAATTCGAGTAGAAGTCAGACTTATCGGAGTTTGATAGCATATAAATGCCAGTCTGGATTCTTTCATTGCCATAATGAGAATAGGATAAATGAATCATATCACTCGTTGTGAGGTCATCTGATTTGATTGAAACAATAGTTCGTCCCCCAACATTGGAGGAAATGTCCTCGTTCTATCGCGTATATCAGACAGGGGTACCCAATGTAGACTCTTTGACATATGATGGATTTTCAAGGTGGTGGAATAGGAGCAAGATACTTGGTGACCTCTTGGCTCTCTGGAGGGTCGCAGCTGTTGAAGATGAGTTGGTGGGTGTATCTATCAGTATGGTTCTAGACAGTTATGGCTGGGGCGCTATTTGGGAGCTTGTAGTAGATCCAGAATGGAGGCGCAAGGGCATTGGAACTCGTCTTGCGCAAGAGTCGGAACACGCTCTTCTGGAACGCAATCCCGCCCTGACCCACTTCGCGATGGCTCTGAAGCTTCAGAATCCTGCTGCGATTCCGTTTGCTGAACGACTTGGTTATGGCATACAGTCTCTTGTCTTGAGGCTTGATGGGCCCACTGAGGATAAGACATTCGCAAAGGCTCTTGATGTGAAGATTCCCCGGTTAGAGGATATACCTCTGATAATGCATCTCACTCCTGATACGTACTGGGGTCTCCGCGACTACCGCATGATTGAGTTCTCGCTGCGGGGTGGGAATTGTTACCTCATGACAGAGCCCACAAACAATCTGGTTGTCGGTTTTGCCAGATACGAGCATGATCATGATTACCCGGATGCTACGGTCATTTCATTCAGCTACCGACAGGGCTACGGACAAGACGTGGTGGATGCTGCTCTCAACGGGGTAAAGACCCAAAAAGCCATACTCTGGGTCCAAGCTAAGCATGAAGAGATACTAGACCATCTCTATGCAAAGGGATTCCATCGGGCAGATGCAGAATTCCTTGCAAGAAAAAGGATTAAAGGACTTTGTCAGATATTTGCTGATTAGCAGAGTCGCTCAGTATGCTGATGAATTAGGCCCAATCATCTCTCTCTATGACGGCTAGCAACCTTTGCCGTATTCAGGGCTCCCATCACCATAGTCTGTCTGCGGTTCTTCAGAAATTCTCTCATCAACGTGCCGCGGTCGACTTGAGTCACCGATGCACACTCCACCAAGTATGAGGAAGAAGCACCCAATATTCACGCCGAATTGAATAGTGCTCCAAATCTCTAACTGAGGTAGGAATGATGATTGCATAGACTGCAATAATGCGAATTCGACCCAATGGTTCAGTACATCAGGGATTCCGTCTCTATAGAAGGTGTTGTGGATTCTCACTTCATATTGCCCTGGGTCCAAATCAAGGAGTCTCTGTTCCGTAACCATGTCTTCTACTCCTGTGGAAGCAAGATTGACATAGACTGTTTCAACAAGACTGCCGAGGAGATAGAAATCAATGGTGTTAATGATGGACTCACCAGGTATGAGGTACTTCTCCATCGTCAACTCGACATTCTCGGAATACACCACATTTGATTCGTGCACGTTGAAAGTAAATCTATCACCAGAAGTAGCTGCTTCGCCAATATAATTCGCACCCTTGTATTCGGCCATAGGGAGAATCCCTAGTTGTCCCACAATGATGAGTGAAATCACAAAGGTGACAGCTGGCAGAAGAAGAGGCAATCGCCCGAACACTCCACGTTTTCTCGGTTCAGTTCGTAGTCTTGTGATGAGGCTCAAGATAAGAGCCAGCACTGCAACCGAGCCTGCTATCTCGATTGCCATCACGAAGCTATCCACTGCGACTCCCATGATTCCTCGTGTATTCTCCGATGCGAGCGGATATCAAGTCTTCCATATCTTGTGGAAGAAGGAACAGAGCCTTAGGGGCTCTTTCGTCCTCACAATCGAGGTGCCACTCGTCGGCCGTTCAAAGAAGCCGTTTTTCTCCTTTTATCTTCTGCATGTCCGCGATATTCTGGGTTACCTCCAAGCATCCCAAGTACTTGCCCTCTGCATCTCTCACAGGGAAATATCTAATGTAGATGAGCGCTTCACCCATTTTGATCCAGAACTCTGCCTTGTCGCGCGTGCCAGCTCTGAAGTCGTTCAGAATCTGCTCGACTTTGTCAACACTCTTCTGCGGGTGGCACTTGCGCACTTCTCTGCCGATTATTGACTTAGACCTTACGAAGATTCTCTCGGGAGACTGACTGAAATATCGAACCTTGTCTTTGTCGTCTACGAAGGTGATATCGACTGGAAGAGCGTTCAGCACTGCATCCAACACCTCTCTCGTCATGGTGCCAGTTTCAAACTCAATCACACCAGCCGAATCAATGCTACCAGTCTGTTTTTTGCGTTTCTTCTCGCCTTTAACCGTCATTGGCTTGAATACTCCATAGCCAATCTCGTCGAAGTCAGCTCTGGCTTTCTTCCACTCTCTGTCGGAGAACAGCTTGAGCGATGTCTGAAACAGGATATTATTCTCCTTGAAGAAGTGACTCGAGAGAGTCTCTGAAAGCGAAAGAGCAGATGATCTGAGTGTCTCCATTGCCTTCGAATCAAGCCTCGGCCCCTTCTCAAAGAGACCAAAGAGCGTATTCTCGATGCCCCTGATTGTATCATGCTCAGACCACATGATGGCGGGCGGCTGCGTAATCCCGTGGGCTTCCAGCATTGGAAAGAGAACATTCTCCTCTCTCTGGTAGTGATTTGCAGACTCCCTCAAGACTTCTATAGACTGCATTATCCCCGAGACTGCCTCGCGAGGAGGAACTTGTCCCGAGGTGCCTCCACAGACCTGTGCCAGCTCAGCCAGTCTAATAGCCGTACTCAAGATGATTTTGTGCTCTTGCATCAGAATGTAGATGGGATGAGTCTCAGGAAGATCCGGATTCGGTTCCTGAAGCGAATCCTTGAATAGCTCGAGGTGAACATCGCAGAGGCTTTGAATTCTCTCTCTTGGGATGCCTTCCTCTATCATCTCCTGTTCTATTTTCGAGATTTCTAAGGGAGATGCGTCCTTGAGAATCTCCTTGAACTCCTCTTTCACATCTTGCATCGAGGCGCCCTCATGGAGCTTTTTCACAGCACGTTTCAGTTTCTCTTTTCGTTCTCTTGTATCCGCAGGACTCTTGCTCATTTTCAATCACTCCGGTATGTAGCGGAATTGTCTATTGTTTTTTATGGCCACCACATACTATAATAAGTATAGTAGTTACCAAAAAGTAAGTATAACTGGCGATGAGTCACATGCGTTCTGATGTTGTCCGTACACGGGAGTCTGCAGAGAACTGCCCCATCTTTCTTGTCACTCGAATCCTAGGCAAGAGATGGGCAATTCTGGTGCTCCAGGAACTCCTTGCCTCGCAGAATCCGCAGGGTGCTCAGTTTGGGGAGTTGCATAGGGCGATTAGCTGGGTCAGCCCCAAGGTCTTAACCCAGCGACTTCGCGAACTTGAGAGAGAGGGAATTGTTGAGCGCATCGTTGATGTAACCATGATGCCAGCACGAGTCCACTATGCCCTTACTGGGAAGGGGCAAGAGTTCGCTCCAATATTGGGACACATGCAGGAATGGGGAATTACATATGGCGGGGCGAAAACAGCTGGTTGTCTTGGCAGAGGAACATCAAGTTGTAGCGAGTGCCTATACTAGAGAGCAATAATGTAACTTACTTACCCAAATGCTTATGCTCGTGGCATGACTCCCTCAAGTTTGCCCCGATAGTGGAGTAAGTTGATGATCCAGAGCCAGCCAATCGCAGAGAAGGCCGTGATAATCTCTGGAATCGCCTCCTGCCATATTGATGTGCCATTCAGGTAATCTGCCCACATGAAGACAGAGAGGAATGGAATGATCAATGACAACACACAGAACCATCGTAGCTGAGCGAATCTCAACCAGGCTAGACCGATGAGCCACATTGAGAATGGAAACGTGAGGAAGAATCCGACGGACACCCAATAGTGCAAGTCCCCGAAGTTCTCAGAGAAAATGCCTATGCAAACCAAGAAGCAGAGTGAAATGACAAGCGGAAGAATGCCAATCTTGGTTGCCATATCGGTAGACCTCTTTAGAAACCACAGAGTGTAGTAGAGCATGAGAAGCCCCGTGATAATGAGCCCACCGTTGAAAACGATGGCTCCAATGAGCTTGTACGGGCCAAGATCTGTGCGTGTATAGTGCCCTAGATCACTGAGTGCATTTACAAACCAGTCAAAGCCTGGCGATAGGAGAATCGCGACTATGATGCACACAAGCGCAATGAAGGGCCCAAGGAATCCAATCATCATTGGTCTACTCATTTTGGACATCTCTTGGCTGAGTGACATGACTATCGTTGATGTCTGCTCACGTATAAGACTGCTGGGTCTCTCCTCATCAGACTTAAAACCTCTCCAGACAGAGATGCACATAGTATAACAAGCGAGCGGGTCATGATGTCCGAGAATATTACTTGCCCATATTGCGGGTCAACCGTACCAGCAGATAGCAGACAACAGGAATATGACGAGAAGGTGCAGATGCGATGTCGTAACTGTGGAGGGCTCTTCGAATACCTCCCCGGTTTTGGAGCATTTTCACTACCAGACCAAGGGCCTCGCGAATCATCAGTGTCACACGATGGCTCATCCCCTGGTGAAATCTATGAGAGCGAAGTGCCATGGACAGTTGAGCAACCACAACAGCAATCTTCAGGCGGAACGTGTTGTGCTATCATTTGTTGCTTGATCGGGATTCTGATGTTTCTGCCCCTGATGATGTTGTTTGGTTTCTCTGGCTTATTCTCTTGGCTATTTGGCTAAAGAGAGAAAGAACTTTCAGAGGCTATTCGGAAGGGGTCCTGGCATGACCGAACTGCCTGCATGCCCATATTGTGGAACGCTGCTCACAGACTCGATACCCCAAGCCGTCGAGGGATCCATTCACGTTCGATGTCCTCGATGTGATTCTATCTATGCATTCACCCCTGGAATCGGTTCCCTTCCAATGGAAGATGACATGAACATCCACATATCGAGAGGTCGTTTTAGTTTCAGAGTGTCAATCGGCGAGCCACCAGACTCTTTCTCCGGCGGGGGTGGTTTTCCCTCGAGGTCATCTGCTTGGACCTGCATCTGTATCTTGAGCATAATCATCATCGCTGTGGGGATTATGCTGATGTTCACTGGATGATGGTGAAAGCGAAACGGAGAAAGATAAAAGGCAACAGTGCTTTTGACGCGACGGACCAAACAGATACAGTCCCATTCAAGGTGAGGCGTCTTGACTGAAGCAGAGGTTGAGGACAAACGGATTACACTCAAAGAAGCTGTAGGGTTGGTGTCGGATGGTGATGGTCTCTTCTGGGGCGGTTTCGGCTATCAGAGACCTCCAATTGCATTTGCTCACGAACTCGTTAGACAGAAGAAGAGGAATTTGACCATCTATACGTGCGGCTCAGAGGTCGACCTCGAGATTATGGCAGGAGCTGGAGTGGCGTCACGGTTTGAGATTGCATTCTCAGCTATTGAGGCATTAGGTCTCTCTAACAACATCCGTCGCAGGGTGTCTGAGGGAGCTCTCCAAGTCGAGGACTATAGCAACTTGGCTATGGCGATGCGTTTTCTCGGGGGAGCCCTGAATGTCCCCTTCATGCCTGTACGAAGTATGATGGGAACTGATATGGTCCGCCTTGCCCGATATCGCGGGGACAAGAAACTGAAAGTTATTGATTGCCCTTTCACCGGAGAGAAGATCTGTCTCGTCCCATCACTTCAACCCGAATTCAGCATCGTGCACGTACAACGAGTAGACCAGTCAGGCAATGCGCAGATCGATGGCATTGTTGGCGAAGATCTTGAAGGGTCTCGCTGCGGGAAGAAACTGATAATCTTGGCAGAAGAACTGATTGACAAAGCCGAGATAAGAACACGTCCAGATCAGACCAAGATTCCTGCGATGTATGTGAGTCATGTGGTGATTCTTCCGTATGTTGCTCACCCTATGATGTGTCATGATTACTATGACTATGACCTGGAGCATCTCATGATGTTCCACAAACTCACAAAGACTGAGGAAGGTTGGCAAGAGTATCTCAACAACTACGTCAATGGTGTTGAAGACCATTTTGGCTATCTTGACCTCATTGGCTGGGACCACCTGCAGAAGCTGCATGCAACACGACCATGGGGGTACTAAGAATGGTAGAGTATACAAAGACAGAGTTCTTGATTGCCTGTGCATCTAGTCATGTCAGAGATGGTGAGAATGTCTTTGGTGGCACAGGGATGCCGCTCTTAGCGGCACTGTTGGCCAAGGAAACCCATGCGCCAAGGTCAATCCTGATCTCTGAGGCCGGTTTTATTGATGCTCGCCCCCGCGAAGTTCCTCTCTCTGTGGCTGATACAAGATACTACTATGGTTGTTCGGCCTCTATTGGGCTGATAGAAACACTTGGATTCCTTCTTCAGGCTGGTCGAATCGATGTTGGATTCCTAGGTGCTGCACAGATAGATGAGTATGGGAATCTGAATACGAGCTACATCGGCCCCTATGATGCTCCCAAGGTGAAGCTGCCGGGAAGCGGTGGAGGGAATGATATCGCATCATCTGCAAAACGTCTCATAATCATGATGTCTCACGACAAACGGAAATTCCTAAAAAAACTGGACTACATGACTTCGCCAGGCCATCTTGAGGGTCCGGGGTCACGCAAGAAATGGTCCATGGTAGGAAATGGACCCGAGGTCGTAATTACTGACATGTGTCAGATGGACTTTCATCCAAAGACGAAGAAGATACGTTTGATGTCAGTTCATCCAGGATACACCGTTCAAGACATCTTGGACAATGTGATGTTTGACTTGATTGTTCCCGACAGTGTGCCTACAACTCCCAAGCCTACGCAAGAACAGATTGATATCATGCACAAATTGGATCCGAACGGTATCTACCTTGCGAAGGGCGAGTAACCATTTGGAGACCTGGCACTCTTGATCATGTTTGACGATGAGCAGTTTGAGGCCTTTGTCTTTGACCTAGACTCAACTCTACTGGACACACACCGCTATCCGCTGGTAGCAAGCGATTGGCTGCTGCGCAAGTCCAATATTGTCTCTGACGAACGCAAGACAGCGTTTCTCAAGAATCTGGTCATGAGATACTTCAAGGCGATTCAGGACGTTGCTGACGGGGGCCCCTTTAGGACCCCTTTCGATATCGTAAAGAGCGCCATGGGCGACAGCCTTCGCGACATCGATAGCAATGCGGATCTGTCACTTGTGGAGGAAGCGACTCAACGTTTCAAAGCACTTCACATCGAGCTCTCAGAACCATATCCCGGTGTCGTGGAGATGCTTTCCGATCTGCATTCACGGGGTGTCAAGATGGGCGTGCTCTCGAACAGCTTTGAGGGAAATGCGACAAGGCTTCTGGAAAAACTGAATCTACAACAGTACTTTAAGGCTGTAGTCGACTGTGGTACTGTGAAAGCGTACAAACCTATGAGCCTGATCTTTGAGAGAGTGATTGAGGACCTTGGCGTCAGTCCATCGAAAATCCTCTACATTGGTGACGAATACTACGCGGACATGGTCGGCGCGAAGAGAGTCCATCTCAAGACTGTCTGGATTAACAGTCGAAATCAATCCATACAAGATATGATAGCGAAATATGGCCCTGACACAGCTCCTGATTACGTGACACGGTCCATTACAGAATTCGCCAACCTGCTGTGAAGACGGACTTCTTTAACTGCAAGTATCATTGTTGAGTACCCACGCAACAAACATATTAGCGACTTGGAAGTGTTGATTCTTGCCACGCCATATGATGCAAGACGGAGTACTGAACAAATTGAGGAAAAGTGACGAACTTGGACCCATACGGGCGCGCTCAGATTTAGTTGAAATTCTCAGTCAGTCTCCAAAGAATACGAAGGCTATTGTAAGGCTCATCCAAGCAGAACTCAAAGACCTCAAAGATAGTGACATCATCTCAGAGCTCTCTGATGCCATTACTGAAGTTGCAGCAAAATCCAATGTGAATTCAAAGACCAGAAAGAACGTTCTCTATTGGCTGACTCAGACCACTCCTGACGTACGGCAGATGATTCTTGTTCAAACGCTCGAGGAACTTCTGGAACTTGAGTGCTGCAGAGAATCAACGCTAAAGGCGCTCGTGAAGGTTTCCTCGAAGGAAAATGTAGACATGGTCATGGCGTGGGTCGACAGAAAGATACTGACCCTCAATCAGGCTGTCTACGTTCTTCTATACCCTGATGCATCATCAGCAATCTTGTAAGATAGCATCAGAGTTTTGGCAGATACTTCTTTACGTGGCTCTCCCATTCAGGCTTCAGCTTGAGGGCGTTCCTAGCGCACTCCCTCGCGAGGGGCATCTGCCCCAGCCTATAGTGAAGTCTTGCTTTGTAGAACCAGGCTTTGGCATATTGCGGATCAATCTTGACTGATTCCTCATATGCAGCTAGGGCTTTCTCGTCATTGCCCATAGTTTCATGAATCCTTGCCTGTGAGAACCAGTCGTACTGCGTCATATGTTCTGGATCTGCCGACATCTTACATTACTTCCTTTCCTTCGTGTCCTCATGCTCGTGAGCCCTAATAACTGTGAGGTGGCAAGGACTACCTGCTGCCCTTATAGTGGTCTAGTAAGACTTCATCCAATGATTACAAGTATCCATAAAGCTTCTTTGGCAAAAAAGGGACATCATAATCTCGAATTCAGCTCTCCATGTGCTCAACACGAAATAGTGGTTATATGTGGTGGCTCGAAGGCACTCGTAGGTGACTAGTGCTGAGAAACATACAGAAACTACTCATGAGCACTCTACTGCTGGTTGTTCTCGTTGGAACAATGTCGGTGGGGGCTAGTGCACAGAATATTGATTCACAAATGTATGGTCCAGGAGGACCGCCCAATCATATGCGAGATCCAGATGGAACCGTCTGGATCAATACTGATATTATCACGATTATGGCCAATGGTGAGATCCCCCAATTTCATTTCTGGTATACTGTCGATGAAAATGGCACGAATGCCAAATTCATGACCTCCTTTGTCATGCTCGCTGAATTTGAGGACCTGAATGAGGATGGCGCTTTCCAAACAGGTGAACAGCTATTCTTCGCGCCTCTGGCAGCGTATGAATGGACATTGACTACTGGTACAATACAGGACGGCGATGTCACAACTGAAGTGTGGCTAAAGTATACAAAATCCGGGCTCCGAACTGGCATGATGCCCGAGGCTGCACCTGCCGGACTTAACGGGACGGGCGACTTGATGAGGTTCGAAGACACAACAATTCAGATCTGGGGTCACATCTATCTTGAGGACTATACTGGAGAAGTCACGGATGATCACGGCCATCACTTGAACTACACAGTCGCTGGCGGGTCGGAGCTAAAGATCGATATCGAGATTGGCAACTTCCCGTTCAGCAGTGAAGACTCAATGGTGGCTCTTCAGACGCTTCAGAGAGAACGCGTCATGATGGGCGATCAGAATCCTCAGATGCACCGCCATAGACTCGAAACCCGTGAGCGTTTCCATAACGCCACTATTGATTCCACGATGAACTGGACAACGCCAGGCGGTAACGAAACACGCTTTGAGCCGATGAATCACACCAATATTGAGAGAATCGATTTCATTGACTACGATATTGGCATGGCTCAAGGATTCTTTAGCTGGCTTGATACTGCTGTCATCACTTGGCCCGGCGGCGCCACAGAGGCTGTTCCTGTCAACGCATCCTACGTTCCTACAGGAGTTGGTCTGGCTGTCTATCTTGCTTATCCCTACTTCGACAATGGAAGCATTCTCCATGACCCTTCAATCGGACTCTATCCAGATGGTGTTCCTAGCATCGCATCTCCGATTGACCTTGTCCTCGTAGCCGGAATTGGCGCTGTCGCTATCTTGGCAGTACTCGTCGTCATAGTACGAAAGAGGTAGCCATACTGCATAACAGGGCGGTATTCACTCGACGCCGCCCTACCATCTCATCTGAAAACAACTCTTATCTTGACGCAGTACTTCAGGAATAGATACACACGGAAATTGGTATGGTGCTGGATCATGAAAGGAACGAGTATCCTTCTGTTGACACTAGTTGTCCTCTCGATGTTGCTGGTCCCTGTAGAGGGCGCATCGGAGATTGCACAGACAAGTGATATTCTACTTGACCCAGTTGAAATCAAAGCTGTCATGGACAACGATGGCTTGACAACTGTATCTGTTCGGGCCCGCATGGTGAATCTGGGAGGCAGCTCGGTTTCGGGATTGAGTTTCAGAATCGACTCTCATGCGACAGAATTGACTCTTGCCCGCGTGAATGAAACATCAGCAAGCGCTGTGCTAGTCGAACACGATCGGTATACGGAGGCTGTGATCAATCTCGGACTGGCACTCCCTCCAAATGAGTCTGT
>PRDH01000001.1:7856-14585 GCA_003345545.1 Candidatus Thorarchaeota archaeon | reverse complement strand
TCTGTGCAATGAACTCGTAGATCTCGTCATTCCGGTGAAATGATTCGAAGTCTGCTTTTATGAGCCAACTATCCAGTCCCCTGGTAAACACAAGAATCGACATTTGGCGATTTCCCTTGGTGAGATTCTCGCGACTCTTTACTGTCATGAAATCGCCATAGACGAGCGTGTTACCTTCATAGAGAGTCCAGGTCATCACCAATGCTGCATTGGGTTCATTGTTCGAGTCCTTTGTCACCATGAACTTCGGTGTCAAGAAGACCTGTATTGCATCAATGAGTTCTTTGTCGAGTACTTCAGTCACCGCAGGACCTTACCTCCTGTTCACTAGCTTTCATTTCTCTCGTCAAGTGTTTAGTCATCCCCGACCATGCAACATTGGATACACCCTCTTCGCGCGCAATACCAGCAAGTCGTTCCATTGTTTCTTGAGTCATTAGATCTGCATCCTTGAGGGGATAGACCATATCGAATAGTGCGTACTTCTCTGTACACATCTTATTGAAGGCAAGAAGGTCATATCGTTCCACATTGGGCATATTCTCAACAATAAAGCGAGCAATAGAGCGGATGTTCTGTTCGTCATCGGTGTGTTCAGGGATCACAGGAGTTCGTATCCAGACAGGCTTTCCGCTCTTAGCTACAATATGTGCGTTCGCAAGCACGCGGTCAAGTGAAACTCCCGTGTACTCCTTGTGCTTCGCGGGATCCATGACCTTGAGATCGTACAGAATCAGATCTACATGTGGAAGAATGCCCCGGATAACTTTCTCGCTGCAATAGCCGCAGGTGTCCAAGGCCACATGAACTCCATCCTTCTGAAGTCCTGAAGCAACTTCAATCGCGAAGGCAGGCTGATAGGTTGCCTCTCCCCCTGAGAGGGTCACGCCGCCATTTGATGTATTGAAGAATACCTTGTCACGCAACAGCTCTTGAACCAGATCCCCAGCAGTCCATAGATTCCCCATCACCTTGATGGCCCCAGTAGGACAAGCCTCCTCGCACTCGCCACATACCTTGCACAGGTTTCTATCAATCCTCATTCCGTCAGGAGTGAGCTCGAGTGCTGACTCTGGACATGCCCGAACGCATGCTTGGTCTCCAATGCACTTCACCGAATACCAGACGACCGTCGGGTCGGGGGCGATAGCTTCAATGTTGTGGCACCAGAGACATTTCAGGGGGCACCCTTTGAAGAACACTGTCGTCCTAATCCCTGGACCATCCTCAGTGGAACACCGCTGGATATTGGTCACAAATCCTGTTGTGCTCATCAGAGTGTGTGCTCCGTACGCTTAATGATCTCTTCTTGTAGCTCTCTTCCTATTTGTGTGAAGAAAGCATTGTAGCCAGTCACTCGTATCATTAGGTTCGAATAGGCATCAGGATTCTTCTGAGCGTCCCGAAGAGTCTTGCCATCAATGACGTTGATCTGAAGAGCAGTTCCACCTACCTCATTGTATGCTCTCAGGAGAGCAGCCAACTTCTCTATATGTTCGGGCGTCTTGACCATTGAGGGGCTGAGTGTTATCGTATGACTTGCACCATTGGGTATCGTTTCAAGGCCCAGTTTTCCCACTGATCGAATGGAAGCAGTCGGACCCTTAGTATCCATTCCTTGGACAGCTCCAACGCCACCAGACATGAACTCACCTCGTCTGCGACCATCAGGAGTCGCTGCTGTAAGTGGAGCTAGTGGAACGTAGTAATTCCAAGAGAGGTAGCCCGCACGAAACTTTCGACCTGTGTATGGGTTGTTGTGTTTGAATGCCTCTTCTGCCCAGAACATAGAGAGATCTCTGGCAATGCTGTCAGCGTAATCATCATCATTGCCAAATTTCGGTGCCTTTGACCGCAACAGCTGGCGAAGCTCTTCATGTCCCTCGTAGTTGGCTTTGATTGCCTCGAGGAGCTCTGCCATGCTGACTCGTTTCTCATCGTACACCATCTTCTTGACTGAAGCAACGGAGTCAGCAAGAGTAGCGATTCCCATCCCCTCAAGCGTATTGAAGTTCCAGTCTGTACCACCTTCGTTCACATCCTTCCCGCGCTCAGCACATCCATCCATGAGCGCACTGAGGTAGGGTGTGGGTTGATACTTGGCACGCAATGTATCAGCCATATTGCCGCATTGTGTCAGGAGCCGTATCAACTCAACAATCTGCTTCTTGACAGCTTCAATGAATTGCTCGTAAGTAGAAAACGTGCGAGGGTCACCAGTCTTGAGCCCGATTTGGGTCCCAGTTGCCATGTCTCTTCCGTCGTTCAAGGCGAACTCGACTGCCTTGACGAGGTTGAAATTGACGTCGACAGTGTCGGACCGATCATTACCCTGCATCGTATTCTCCAGACATCCGACGATGCCATAGTCCCAGGCCTCTTTGCGAGGAACGCCCTGCCAGACCATACCATCGATGCTGTGCTCGTCGA
This sequence comes from Candidatus Thorarchaeota archaeon, assembly GCA_003345545.1. Taxonomy (GTDB): domain Archaea; phylum Asgardarchaeota; class Thorarchaeia; order Thorarchaeales; family Thorarchaeaceae; genus SMTZ1-45. The sequence goes on along the minus strand of PRDH01000001.1, from coordinate 12,155 downwards.
AATTCATCAGAAACGGCGATCCCTGAGCCCTAGCAACCATTTCAGCTACTCGAACAAGAAAGTCCTGAGGGGTATTCCTGTGAAGTCGGACATTGGGTTTTGGCTCCAGGAGATTCATTTCTTCAATGACTTCTAGTGCTAGCCAAGTCAAATCATTGGTCAAGTCCTCTCCGTTGGGCCCGCAGCCGCTCAGTGTCATTAGCTGGCCAAAACTCGAGTTGATTCCCTGATTGATACCCAAACGCCCTTGGTAGTCGTACACGTAGTTGTGTTTCAACCAATAGCACTGCATCAGTTCCTTTGCCTCTTCTCGGGTCATGGCTCCAGATTCAATGTCCTTCTTGTAGAATGGATACATGTACTGATCCCAGCGTCCGTGAGAGAGACCGGCACCAGGGTAAGACTCAGCCGCCATAACAAGCATGTGCGTGAACCAGAGAGACTGCAGCGCCTCCCAGAATGAGGTAGGAGCCTCCCAAGGGACTCTATTGCATATCATCGTGATCCGTTCCAGCTCCTCCTTTCTAGACGGATTTGTTTCAACACGGGCTAGCTCGCTAGCCTTCTTGGCATATCGGAGACCGACATCTCGAGCTGTCAGACAGCTCAGGATAAGCGATTCAACGAACTCTCGATGCTCTGCCGACAAGTCACGTTTCAAAAGCCCTCCATACTCATCCGCAATTCCGCGAAGCCCGATCTTCATTACCTTCGCGTAATTCGGGATCAGATGACCGGGTACAGCTGAAGCAGTCCCTACTCCAACCGCATTCAGCCGGGTTGCCTCCTTGAAGTACTTCTTCATCTCTTTGTTCCGGGCTTTGGTCTGCGATTCGGTCAGAGACCTCGATAATGCAGTGTTGAAATTGAAGCCGACAATCAATTCACCGTCAAGAATCAGCGTAGGCATGTACCTTGTCATGACTTCATGGAAGAACATGGCACGACGTTTCGCGAGCCCATGTCTCCAATGGTCCTCAGGCAGTTCAACCTTCACAGCCATGGACTTGAGGGTCTGATTTACGGATGGAAAGAAGGGATAGAGTGCAGGTTCATTCGCCCAGTCGTGCATGGAATAGACTTCATCCCAGTCAGTGCCTGTCGTGAAGGAATATGGTTCATTTGTTTCTTTCCTGATATTGAATGAGTAGAAGTGATCTCGTAGCTTCTGAATACGCTCAGGAAGATTCTCAGAAGGAGACCATATCTTGATGGTAGGAGTTGTGTTTTCGTTGAGAGTCATGCAGTGGATACCACCATTGAGATGCGTTGTAGGTGTAAGCAGAGTGTCTTAAAACATTACATATTCTCACGCCTTTCAGAGATTTCTGTAACACTTTTATTCTCTTGGTTGCAAGGGAATTTGAGGGTTGTATTCAATATGGGTCACGAGGAAAGTACTCAACAGGAAATCACAGATGTTCAGAGATTCACCGTTGGAGTGGCAATGCTGATATGGTCATTGGCGTGTGCAATTTCTGTAGGCGTTTCAATCTCTGTGAGTTACCCGAGTTTCGTGGGTTTCGCTAGTGGAGCAGGTGTGCTTCTGGTTGTTCTTCCACTAGCGGGAGCCTATCTGCTTATAACAGGAATCATCGGAATCTTCAAAGTAGACAGCGACGAATCCCACTAATCTCAACAAACCATGATGTACAACCCTGTAACTTGCGCTACGCTTAAAAGCGGTGCAATTTCATTGCCCCCATCCGCCCGATAGTGATTATCAGATTCTAGGAAGACACCAGAATGAGAAGGACATGTAGACTCTTCGCGCTCATATTCGTCGCATTCATGATATTGGGAAGCACCCAGGTGCAGACATTGGCACCAAACGCGCAGAACAACGAACCCGTGAGCGCTCAACTCGACATTCTGAGGACAGCGGGCTATGACTCTCCAAATATCACAGCTACACTTTCAAGTCCTGTGAATGGTAGTTCAGTTTCAGGGACATTCGACATCTCATTAGACATGACCTCGGATTTTGCCACACTGAACCTCACTCTGTTCATAGAGGACGCAATCTATCCAGCATACGATCACGCGAGTATTCCAGCAAGTCCCAGTTGGACGCAGGCAATAACAATTGACACGACAACACTTGCAGAAGGAATGCTGAATTTCACGGTATTCTTTGAGAACCTCTCAGAAAAGGAGTCAGTCTATCTGCTCTACTTCGTCGATAATGATGGCTCGAACATAGAGGTTTCAGTGTACTCGCCGGCCAATGTGAGCAGGATCAGCGGAATTGTCAGTATTGATTTGAATATATCATCAGATTACAATGAACTGAATCTTACGGTCTTCATTGATGGTCAGCCACTCACATCCTACAATCCGTCTTTGATTGGCACAGGCAATGTGAGTGTTCTCGTAGACACAAGCAATCTCATAGAGGGTTATGATAATTTCACATTCTACTTCCAATATGATGTGCTGGCAAATCACTTTTCCTACGCGTTCTACCTCGTCTATATTGTGGATAATGACGGAGTACCAATGACAATCCGCCACCAGAGTCCTGCTAACCAGACAGTTGTCGCAGGAATCCTCAATCTTACCCTTATTATTGGATCGGAATACGAACCACTTAATTTCACACTCTTTGTCAACGGCATCATTCCATACTCTCAATTCAATAACAGCCATATTGGTATCAAAGTGCAGATTATCTCAATAGACACCCTTGCGCTATCAGAAGGTCCATTGGACTTCATGTTGCTGTTTGAATACAACGTGACAGGCGAGAACGCACGTGTAACGTACCATCTTGTCTTCGACGTAAACAACCATGCGATACCGGTCTTGGTCATTCTTGCGCCTGCGACCGACACTACAGTTACTGGTTTGACTGCATTCTGGCTGAATATTACCTCGACTCATCCACAATTGTACCTCAATATTACTGTAGATGGTATTATCACTGAGGAGTTCAACAGAACCTCGATTCTTCCTGGCGCAAACAACTACTCAATCGATTCATCGAGATATGAGAATGGGGGACACCTGATTCGCATTACGGTCATTACTGGTGAAGGAGGGTCCGCCTACAAGACTCTGAATCTGTTCTTCTTAGACTATGTACGCGTTTGGATTTCGGGTCTCGCAAATTACGAGTCTATTTCAGGAGTTGCCGAATTCCGCATCAGGGTCATGAGCCCCTATGATAATGTCACAGTCTCACTTTATGTTGATGACATACTAGCCAGTGATTTCATTAACCGGACACTCATATCAGGCTATAACACGGTGAGTTTGAATACAACTGATTTCTCTGACGGAGACCACAACGTGACAATCAGAGCGCATGATGGATTCGGGCATACTTGGAATTTCACCATGGTCCTTGTAATCGATAATTACGGACCTCCAACGCTGCATTTCGCCACGACAGCTGCAGTGACAATTGGATATGCAGCCTTTACGATAAATGTAGACAGCAAATGGAGTACGCTCAATGTGTCCGTCTTTGTTGATGACGTCGTCGTACCGGGATATCAGAATCTTACGGTTGATGTCAGCTCTGGCACATACACGTTCTATATAGATATGGGCGCATATAGCAAGACGGAACACACTGTTAGAGTTGTGATGACTACCCCGGAGGGCGAAGCAACCCAGATTTCGCAACTCTTTGGTTTTGCTTCGATCCGTATTGAGGAACTTATCAGTTTTGCATTCCTGCTTGGTCTGGCTGTCTTCATACCTCTCTATAGAAGAAGAAAGGGATATCCGCTCAAACCAGTGTTGATTATGGACGTAGTGTTTGCATTAGTGACAGGAGGAGCCTTTCTAGTACTAGGTATCAATACAATACCCTTCCTTGTTTGGCACGTGAATATGGCGAGCATTTGGTCAATAGGAGGTACTTTTGCCTTCGCGAACTGGGCGCTACCTCTCTTGATGGAAGAACCAGTTCGAGAGTAGCTCTACAGTAGTCTAGTCACGGGAATGTCGGTGGAAATCTCAGAGGACCATTTTGCCAGAGGAGAGTACACTCCCATCTGATCCTTTGGTATCGAAGTGACCACTGATTTGACCTTCCAAGCGGTGGCAGTCTTTGCAGTCTTTGAAATTACCGCACTTGAATGCCCAATGCCTGCCTTTGTCACATCAACAACAAACCTTGCTGTCTTGTCATCTTGCTTCGCCACGACACCCACTCCAATCAGGAGATCCTTGAGATAGTACTCCAGCAGTTTTCCAGTGAGTCTGCGATCGACCACCTGTGCAGCAAGCTCTGCCAGCGATCCCGGGTAAGCTACGTGAGAGAAGTTCATTGAATTCGGAAGTTTGTTT
>PRDH01000001.1:0-7241 GCA_003345545.1 Candidatus Thorarchaeota archaeon | reverse complement strand
TCCCGAGCAGTGGGTCCAAAGAGATACAGAATGGGTTCAATACCGAACCCACCGGGAACATGAATTCCAGGAAATTCAGATGTCCTACCTGCTCGTTTCCTGAGCCTCCTCAGACTGGCAAGAATCCTGGCTGCGTCACTCTCCGAGTCTGCAATGCCCGTCACTTGGAAACCGATCTTGATTGCCGCCTTGACGACGTCAGCTCGGCCGCTAACGCAGATGCATGCCCTTACCCCAGGCCACATGCTTCGAGCATTCACAAGCATTTCAGCGGTATGTCGCGATGCTCCGAATTGTGGACCGATGAGAGCAACTGCGCGACCGCCGATGATGGCAATCCGTCCTGGAACTCCTGCCACATCTCCAGTACCCGAAGCATTTTGTGTGCATGTCACGAGGTTAGCGCGCACCTGAGGCACAATTCTCTCAAAGGAAGTAGAGGCTTCGATAGTCCGTAGGGCATCTTGCATGTCGCTTATGACGCATGCTCGTTCCACAAGAGCATCATCAGTCCTTCCAAGAAGTTGAGAACAAATCTGACAATTTGCCGTCTTGAGAGAGTGCACCGCGCTCTGGTGCATCTTGCATAAGGTAGAGCCAAGCCTTGAGTACATGCAGCTTGAGCAGAGTTCTTTGACAACTGCATCGGCCTTCGTTTCTGGATTCTGAATCATATCTGTAAGTCTCTGAACCAATTCACTGACCTCGTTGCTCAGCTCAGTAGTCGGATCGGTCTGGTTCAGATACTTGCTGACAGCTGCTTGGGTGACACCCAGACGAGAGGAAATCTCCATCTGAGATAGCCCTCTCTTCTTGAGAGCCTTAGCTAGCTGAGTCCTGACAGCAGGAAGAAACTCTCTCTGAACAATTTCACATGGTGGTCTCACGCATAGGTCATCTCGAATAGATTATAACAGCGTTATAAGAACCATTATAAGAATGCTTTGCTTCAGCTCCCTTCAAAGGAGCATGTGAGCGTGTCAGAGTACCCAGTTCGCAGGAATCCTCAAAAACTCATTGGGGCAGTAGTACTGATTGTTGTCATTGTTGTTGCAGCCTACGGCGTGGTGACGTTTTGGCGGCCACGGTTTGTCGTCTATACATACAGCAGCTTCATGGACTGGGGAGATGAAGGGGCTGAAGCTGTTCTCGAGCGAGCCTTTGCCCCATTTGAGGAAGAATACGGAATCGACATCGATTTCGTGATTCTCAGTGGCGATGCAAACTTCATAGTTTCGAAACTAAATGCAGAAGAGGCTAACCCGATAGCTGACGTCGTGATTGGGATAGATAACATACTAGTACTTCAGGAAACAGCGCGCAATGTTCTAGAGCCCTATGTTTCACCTAATCTTGGTCTAATCAATGAAACACTCGTTGACTCGCTAGATCCAGAACACTACCTCACGCCCTTTGATTTCGGCCTCGTCACACTGGTCTACTCTATGAACAAGATTAACACCACAACTCATCCAGAACTTGCAAACTTGACTTTCGCAGACCTAGCCATCCATGAGCTCGCGTCAGCACTTGTGACTGAGGATCCACATTTCAGCAGCCCAGGGCTCTCGTTCCTGCTCTCACAGATTGCAGTCTACGAAAAAATACTTCATGAGGACTGGACATCCTGGTGGGATACTGTTGAGGACGATATTGATGTAGAAGAGGGATGGTCAGATGCCTGGTCACTGTGGTCTACAGATCCGACAAAGCAATTCTTGGTGAGTTACGGCACTGATCCCGCGTATTCCGCAAACTATCTTGGGACAGCCCCCGATACTTCCATAGCACCATTATTCTATGAGAACAAACACTGGGCATGGATGCAGATAGAGGGCATTGGTCTAGTCAAAAATGGGCCAAACCCTAACCTGGGAAAAGCCTTCATTGACTATTGCCTGAATGTGGCTGTTCAACAGGAGATTGCGCTGAACCAGTGGATGTTTCCTGTCCGGTACGACATTACTCTCCCTGAAGTGTATGATTACGCAATCCATCCCGATGAGATGAGCATTTTGAATACGCTCTTTAATAGCACAGAGATTGCTTCGAATCTGCAAGACTGGCTTCAGCAGTATGATGCAGTGATGATTCCAGGTTAAGAGGGACAACTGGTGGCGCCACGAAACAAGGGGACTTACATTGCACTAGCCACGCCACTTGTCGTGCTTACGGTTCTCCTTGTCTATCCTGTAGTCAGTGTGATCTTTCGCGGTCTTACGGCAGGAGCTGGAATGACGTTCACGGATACCGTTATCTTCAACTGGCCATATCTGGAATTCACAATATTCCAGGCTATTCTGAGCACTATAATGTCGCTCCTAGTAGGACTCCCCGGAGCCATGCTGCTCGCACGATTGAAGTTCAAGGGCAAGAACATAGTAAGAGCACTAATAATAACGCCATTCGTTCTTCCGCCAATTGTAGTCGTCATCGGCTTTCTTCAGATGTTTGGTCAGTATGGAGTGATTGATTCGTTTCTGATGTGGGCTCTTCGATCAGGTAGCTCAGTTCTGAATTTGGCGACGGACATTCCAGGAATCATACTTGCCCACACATTCTACAATGTACCTCTTGTCATACTTCTCGTATCAGCATCTATGGAGAGAATGAATCCAGAAATCGAGGAGGCCGCAGAAATACTAGGTGCAGACTCATTACAGCGTTTCCAGCGAATAACGCTTCCTCACATAATGCCTTCATTGATTGCAGCGACGATTCTGACTTTTCTCTTCTGTTTCATGTCCTTTCCGATTGTTCTCGCGTTCGGTCATGGTTCCTATAGGACAATTGAAGTTCAAATCTGGAATGCCTTTAGGTGGGCAGATTATGGACAAGCAAGCTCCTTGGTCCTGATTCAAATTCTCTTCACGCTCACTCTTGCTTTGGCATATTCACGATTGGCAAGGTCCTCAGATGGAGCACGAGGTCCTACATCCTCTATCAAGACAAGCAGTCTTAGCAGCTACAGACCGACCGAGGTCATCATGATCATCCTCTATTTCGCTGCAATGCTCATCCTAGTTGTGGGACCAATCGCCTCCATCTTTAGAGCTGCGTTCTTTGACCCGATAGCTCAGCGATATACTCTGGATGGATTCCGGTACATATTCAGTGGGGAGGCAGGAGGAGGACTTAGACCTCTTATCAATTCGCTCTTTTACAGCAGCCTAGCGACATTGCTGTCAGTGGGACTGGGAATTCCACTTGCCTACGCTCATGGATCGAAGACGCGATTTCTTCGCCCCTTGTCTTCAATAATGGTTCTGCTTCCTCTTGGGATTTCATCAATCACAGTTGCATATGGGCTCATGACTGCAATTGCGGTTCCGACAGGTCTCAACATCAATCCGTGGCCGATTATCGTACTTGCACAGACAGTCATCGGACTCCCTTTTACAACAAGGTCGATTGAGATTTCTCGACGGAGTATCGACCCTCTTCTAATCGAACAAGCAGATGCACTTGGTGCTTCACGCCTTCAGAGACTATTCTTTGTAGAACTGCCCCTCCTAGCTCCGGGAATACTTGTCGGAGCTGTGTTTGCATTTGCAATGGCAATTGGAGAGATGTCAGCAACCCTGTTTATTGCCCTTCCTCAAAACTTTACTCTGGCAGTCGCCATCTATGATAATCTGGGCGTTAGGAAGTTCGTTGAAGCTGGAGCTTCAGCACTCATTCTAATGGTCGCGTGCATAGTGGCTTTTCTTGCAATGGAAAAGGTTTCTGAGGAAAGTGTCGGAGGTATACTCAAATGGTGAATGTCGAACTGAAAGGACTTGTGAGAGTGTTTGCGGATGGGACTAGTGTGGGACCCATTGATCTACTAGTGAAGGACGGAGAACTCATTACTCTCCTCGGCCCCAGTGGGGCAGGAAAGACGACCGCACTCAGGATGATAGCAGGATTCATTGAGGCAGACAAGGGCAGCATTCTCTTCAATTCAAAGGATGTCATCAGCTTGCCAGCACGGAAGAGAAGCGTAGGAATGGTCTTCCAATCTGTGGCACTGTTTCCAAACATGTCTGTCTATCAGAATATTGCTTTTGGACCGGATATGGCTGAATGGCCTCATGAAAGAACAGTAAGAAGAGTCGAGGAGTTGGCAGGACTACTCGGGATTCAGCATTTGTTGGATAGGAAAATCGACGAGATAAGCGGGGGCGAGGCTCAGCGAGTCGCACTGGCTCGTGCTTTGGCGAAAGAGCCAGCGCTTCTCTTGCTTGATGAGCCGCTCTCTGCTCTTGACCCCCAGCTTAGAGAGAGGCTTCAGACTGAAATTAGGAGTATACAGAAAAGAGTAGGAATTACGACCATCTACGTCACGCATAGTCAGGATGAAGCATTTGCAATATCAGACAGAGTAGCGATTATTAAAGATGGCAGGGTGGTACAAGTAGGAATTCCTGAAGAGATCTATGACCGCCCTGCAACTGAGTTTGTGGCGAAGTTCCTAGGAAGCGGAAATGTCCTGGAGGGTGTGGTCAAAGAAACAAAAGATGGAAAGTCGTTCATTGACATCAATGGGATCGTACTAGATGGACGAGAAGATCTGACAGTTGGAGAAACACTGAGACTCAGCATCAAACCAGAAGATATCACAATATCAAGTGACATGGATTCGGATTCAGCAAAGGGTCGAGTGATATCAATAATTCCCCAAGTGGGATCGTTTAAGATTACATTGGATTTCCAAGGTGCTCACGTTGTAGCTCTTTCACAAGACGAAGCGCTCGTGAAGAAACTGAGGGAGGATGAGAATCAGACTGTATCATTCTCATTCAGGTCCGAGGATGCCGTCATTCTCAAGGATTGATTCAGTGCCAGTCACTTGACATGTGGCTAGTTGTGGCGATGATAATGGTGCTGCAGGATGGAAATACCAGACATTGGCTCATCATATCCAGCACAATAACAATCATATAGCACAAAAAGTGATAGAATTGTAGGCTGGCAATACACGCAAGGTATATGTCCTGAGTTGCCGCACTGCAACATACAAGCTCAACAATGGCGTTGTGATAGATTATGGTAGTAGGCTACGAGGTTCTGGAAGATGGAACCCTTCACGAAATAGAGCTGTCAAAGGACGGGTTAGATTCAACACTCGTTCTTTGCGTTGTTGACGATGAAACCAAGAGTATCTATCTCTGGAAAGGAAGCCAAGCGGGTGTGAGAGTGAAATTCATCGGAGCAAGGGTTGCTACCAATCTCAGGACCGAGTACGGATTCAATTTCAAAGTCCGTCCTTTGGATGAGGGCGAGGAGCCCCCGACCTTTTTCTCAGCATTGAATGGGTCGACAGCGGCTTCGAGAATAGTGAAACCGGGAGAAAAGGCGCTTCCCCCAACACCTCCTAAGCCCAAGAGAGAACCTGTTGCCGAGCCCGCATCAGCACCTCCGCCAAGGCCTATGCGTGAAACAGCAAAGGTTGGGCCAGTAGCGTCGACAATGCATGAAGCCATTCCAACACCAAGACCTCAGGCAGCCGCCCCGTCTATCAAGGCTCCATCCATACAGACCCCTGTCGCTTCTGCAAGACCAGCAGTTGCGCAGGGCGAGATTGCAGAGATGATCAGGGAATTGGAAACAGTGGACCCGCCAAAGGGCTACAAGAGAGAACTCGTAGTCGTCTACAACGACCTTTACACTGTAGCAGAGCATAGGACCACAGTATTTGGACAGGAAAAAGTCGAAAGGCGCATCGAGAAAGTCAGAGATCCCCCTGAGGGAACGTTCATGGCTGAAGGCTTCATACCAAGAGTCATCGTGAAAGATGGAAGAGTGCTTGGTATTGAACTACTTAGGGGAACACCTGATGCAATATTGAGCCCTATTAAGGCTGAGATGAAGGAACGCCTCAGTGATTTGATAACCTTTTTCAAATCCGAAACGGAAGGAGAAGGCGTGCCGACTGAATCGAAGACCAAGAAAGGCAAGAAATTGGTTGCCAAATGATTCTCTATTATGAAGAATAATCGAATAAGAGGGAAAGAGCGATGTCATCACAAATTGACCCAGCAAAGGAAAAAGAACTAGTGGAGCTGCTGATGGGGCTCACGAACTATGCCGACCTAGATGCAATTGCAGTTGTCAGTAAGCAGGGCGTGAAACTTGCCTACTTTGCAACTGAAGACTCTGATGCAGATCCAGATCTAATGGCTGCAGTGAGTGCGGCATTACTTATGACCGGAGACATGGCAGCAGGTAAGCTCGGCCTCGATGAACTCTATGAGGTCGTTGTTAGAGGCAAACAGGGATTTGTTGTTCTCTCGCATGCCGGAGATTTTCTGTTGATGGGGTCTGCTAGAGACCTGACATCAATGGGATTAGCTGTCACTCAAATGCGGAAATATGCGCGTGAAGTTGGAGCACTTCTGAGCTAGGAGGCAAGCAATTCGCCATTGTATTTCCGGGATTCAAATTCGTTAAATCAATGACCAGCTGGAAGCTCATCAGGATTCTACACGGAACCAACAGGGAGTCGTGCATATGAAGGGCATTATCGTGTTTGACGATGGGGGCATGAATCAAGCATCAATAGGTCTTGACAATATCCAAGTCGATCCAGACCTCTTCGGCGCCTTCATTGCAGCAATTCAGGCATACGCAAAGAGATACGTTGGTAGTGAAATGAGAGAAGTGACCTACAGCAATGTTAGACTGATGGTCGGACGTGCTGGTCCCTATCATGTGGTCACCCTTCACTCTATTGATGATGCTGACGCAGACTGGAACCATAGCGCAACATTGAACGTGCTTGAAACCGAGGACTATGTCCTTGACGACGAGCATCTTGGCGTTCTCAATGAGCTTCTTACTGGTGAGGTTCTGTCCCCACACGAAGTGAAGAAGGGCATAGACACCCTGACATCAATCAAAGGCAAATGACTTGCAGCCTACTTCGGACCCAACTGCTTGAAAGTGACTATTTCGTGCAGCGCATTGCCATTCTCCTCAAAGCTTTTACCATTGTGCGTCACTTTTAGTTTGAAGTCAGAGCTCAATCTGAAGTAGCCTGGTTTCATGTGGAGAATGTTCTTGGCAATGACCCTAAGTGCGATATTGAAATTGCTAAGCATGCTTTCTGCTTCAAGAACCTTGGCAACATCAAGTCGAACACTCGTTGTTTCCGGGGCGGCGATAGTGATAGTCCTCGGAAAACTATGGCCAGCCGCTTCGCTGTATTCGAAGTTCTCTTGATTGAAATCATACTCGCCAGAGCTCAGAATGACTTCCCT